>CANPJW010000001.1 GCA_947574505.1 uncultured Bacteroides sp.
GGCTTTTGACTTTATTATAACTTGGAGAGAAACACGCACGAGGCCGAATGCTTACCCTTCACCTCACTCCATTTGATATTTCACCCAGGTGAAGCAGTTATTCCACTTGGGTGAAAGCGGCTGTTCACCTAAGCGAAGCTGCCTCTTCACCTTAGTGAAGCAATGAACGCACCCGAACAAAAATACGCCTTATGACGCTCCCCTGCAATGGAACAACCGTAGCTATGACACAGGAATCAGAACAACCGATATCCGTCAAACCAAATTTGGCAGCGGAGAATGGCAAACCGTTTCGGGGGGATTTAGAATGTATTTTCACGGTACATTACTGATTTACAGCAAAATAACGTGAAAAATCCAAGATGACAATATACGTATAATCAAAAAAACTCCCTTGGTACAACCAAGGGAGACAGGTATACATTTCCTTTAAAAGTTCCGGATGCAGTTGGGATTATAAAGCAGCCCTTCGGCTGCTTTATGTTTCTCTATCCTCTGTGTTAGCATTTAAAGGAATGATTCATCTTTTACTTATTACTTGCCTTAACAAACTTATAAAGCACGAAAGTCTTGGGCGCCATCTCTACATTCAGTACATTACCCTCAATCGTAACATCACTTTCTTTCGGAGTGATGACATTCGGATGCTCTACCGTGTTATCTTTATCCAAATCGGCAGACTGGAGCGTGATGCATTTACCTTCCACAAGTTTATCACTCTTCTTCAATCCGTTGAAAGTCACTGATACCGGTTGTGCCTTATCCGAAGTATTGGCAATTTTCACGATACAAGCCTTTTCATCCTTATCCCATACGGCACTGGCAAACAGACCATCCTGTCCTTCCTGACCGCTCACAGCTTTTTTATCCATTGTCAACGGCAATACATGCGTGCCTTTATTATGACTGTACAACTGTTGTACATAGTAACTGCAAGTACGGACGGAATTCAGATTATCAAACCAAATCAAATCCGGACGCCACTGCCACCCTTCCACATGAGCAAACAAAGGCGCATAAGTAGCCATGTGTACCACATCGGCATTGCGTTCCAGTCCGGTCATGAACGCAGCTTCCATTAAAGCAGCATTAAAATGGTTCCATTTCTTGCCTTTTCCATGACAAGCATATTCTCCGGCAAAGACCTTCGGACCTTTGCGGTCGTAATTGTCATAACGGTTACCTTGTGCCAGGAACCAGCTTTCGGGACGATAGAAATGCTCATCCACCAAATCCACTTTCAGATTTTTCATTTCCGGCCATAAGTAATCAAAGTCTTTACCTTCAGACTGAGGTCCCGAACTGCCGACAATCTTGATTTCGGGATGCGCCTTACGAAGCACCTCGACAAACTGTTTCAGACGTTCCGGATATTCCGGTCCCCATTGTTCGTTACCAATACCCAAGAACTTCAAGTTGAAGGGAGCAGGATGTCCCATATCCGCACGAACTTTTCCCCAAGTAGTCGTAACATCACCATTGGCAAATTCAATCAGATCCAATGCATCCTGTATATACGAATCAAGTTTGGACAAGCTGACCTGCTGGTCGGGGTCATTCTGATACTGGCATACCAGTCCGCAGTTCAGAATAGGCAACGGTTCGGCGCCTATATCCTCCGACAACTGGAAATACTCAAAGAAGCCCAGTCCGTAAGTCTGGAAATAATCGGGGAAGAAACGATGCTTGAACGTATAATGCCAGCGGTTTTCATTCAACGGACGATTCTCTACCGCACCTACTGTTTTTTTCCATTCGTAACGGGTAGCCTCATCCGTACCTTCCACAATACAGCCGCCGGGAAAACGGAAAACACCGGGTTTGATATCATATAAAGCCTGCACCAAGTCCTTGCGAAGCCCGTTCTTACGTTCTTTCCAAGTATCCACAGGGAAAAGAGAAACATGTTCCAGATCCACCGTTCCCGCACTTTCAAGGAAAATACGGAGATGAGCCTTGGGTTCCGTTCTCGGCGATTTCAATATCACCTCATATTGTTTCCAATCCTTCGAGTTCACTGTCAGTTCTTTTGACTCAAAAGCCTGACGTTCCTCCATCGTATCATTCTTGATCAATTCAATGCGAAGTTTCTGGTTCTCACCACGTGCCCATACGGAAAAACGGTACTCGGCTCCTTCCTTGACACCTATACCGAAGAAACCTTCGTTTTCAATCCCTGTATGTTTTTCCCTGTGCCCGGAATTACCCAGACGGACATAATGCGGATTTCGTTCAAACGGCCCGTCATCCATCAAGGTCACGTTACCGAAAACATTCCACCCCATAAAACGTTGCGGGAATTCGAATGAACGGTTCTTTACCAGTTCGGCATACAATCCTCCGTCGGCTCCATAATTAATGTCCTCAAAAAACAAACCATACATGGTTGGTTGTATTTCCGCACCAAGTTTATTGGTCTGCACGACCATGTTGTGCGCATTCTGTGCATGTAGCGCTACTCCGGCAGCAAATACCCATGCTGTGAATAGAGTTCGGTGTAATTTCATGATAGTAATATTATTAATTTTTATTAGTTAATTCTCTTTCCCCATACCGAATGCCCTTGAGCATCCAGGCCGGTAAAGAGAATGGTTTCTGTTTCATTTTCCCAATCGTGTCCGGCAAAGATAATCAAATTGTTAATATCTTCTGTGGCTGTTTTTATAGTAAGAAGTTGTTTTTTAACATTAAAATCCCAAGTTGCATCTCCAACACTGCCATCTGCTTCCAAAACGACACGGGCAGACAATGCCTGCTCCCCATTTCGCAAGTCTCCCTCGCCCCACATTATCTGACCGGCCTCCAAGCTACGTTCCAGAGGCGGCTCCTGAAGACGGATAATTTCCCACTCACCTGCCAAATCTTCTTTAGTGAAAGAGCGCGGAGCAGTACCTGCATAGCGTTCGGGAGAAACCACAGGCCATCCGTTTACAGTAAAGAACACTTCACGTACATGCAGATCCATCAACTGGTTCTGAGGAGAGAGCCGTCCCTGATGAGTCATAAAATAACGGCCGTCACCGGCGTCAATAAGACCGCAATGAGCCGTTCCCGCCCATCCCGGATGATTTTCGAAGCGGTAAGGAGCTGTCAAAATGGGAACATTATTCGTTGTATCTTTTATATCCTCTCCATAGAAATCCACAAAAGGCCCTTCGGGAGAATCGGAATAAGCGACACGTACATTATAGGTAGTCATCAGCGGATCGTAGGATGTAAACAGATAATATTTGCCAAGTTCCGGCTGATACATGATTTCCGGCGCTTCCAGATTGTCTTTCCGGTAATTGGCCCGACGTGCTATCAAGTGCCCATGATCCTCCGGCTGCATAGTCATTCCTGTTTCGGGATTCAGTTCCACACAGTACAGACCGCCGAAATAAGAGCCATAATGCATCCACCACTTTCCGGTTTCCGGGTCCTCAATAACAGAAGGGTCTATGGCATTCATCGCATCCCCTTCCCCTGTCTTGACCACACACCCTTTCTGTATCCAGGGACCTTCGGGAGAATCCGACTCGGCCATACCGATATAGGATGTATTCCTGCCGAATGCCGATACACAATAATACAAACGATAAATACCCTGATAAGGCATCAGGAAGGGAGCCCAAATGTTAGTCGCCCCTTTTCCTTCCGCCTGACTATGGACCCATTCTATAGCCGGAGCAGGTATTTCGGGAAAGGCCCATCCCACAAAATCCCAATGTACCAGATCTTTTGATTTGCGTACCTGGATAAAACCTAACGGTACATTCTTCTCTTCCGCCTCTTTCCGGTTCTCGGCAAAGATAGCATCAGTGGAATACATATAATAGGTATCCCCTATTTTTTTACAGGCCGGATCGTGTACATTATACGTTCCCCACTGCTTGTAATTTTCCATAGACGAAAGGGCGGTATAATCATCCACCCAAGGATTCGGTGAAGGAACAGGCACGAAAGCCGTAGGTGCATTGCATGATACCAATGCCCCTACGACCAACAGGCCTAAACCAACCAACCTATTTATTATTAACCTCTTCATGTCCATGAATAATCTTTGAGGAAAAAATTGCTGTTTCATAGTATTTTGTTTATTATATGACCATTTGCTAATGTACTAATTTGTCAATGGCCATGTGGCATATAGCGCAGCCAATTGGCACATTGGCATATTGACACATTGACTAATTATTATTAATGCAAATATAGCTGCAACCAAAAGCTCGCCAGGTGGACAATATCGCTTAAAGGGTGGACATTTGTACAGCAGAGGGATAAAAATGATTTGTTTGTTTTTAAGGAAAAACGAAAAGGTATATCTTTGTTTCCATAATGGTATATTCTTACGTCATTAATGAACTACACACTATGAAAAGACATTCTTTGCTATTTGCTCTGTTCATCTTTCTGTCGAGCCTGTCTATACAAGCTGAAGGGACCGCCGGAAAATGGTCTGAACGCTATAACGTCACCGCTATTACGATGGATGAAGGACTGCCTCACAACTTCGTGGACGATATATTGAAAGACAGCCAGGGCTTTTTATGGATTGCCACCCGTGGGGAAGGAATCGCCCGTTATGACGGTTATGAATTTACCGCCTTCAATATGGGAAGCACCCACACCAAACTACGAAGCAACTTCATAAACAAACTGTGTGAGGATAACTTCAAGCGTATTTGGGCTGTCAGTGAAATGGGTATTGACATATTGGATATACAAACCATGCAGACTGTACAAGTCGCTGATACGAAAGACAAACTTATTTCACTGTGCAACCGCCCCTCCCATCTCATTCTCCATAGCAAAGCGGGAAATATTTGGGTTTGTTCGGAAAACAATTTATTCAAAATTACCTTTGACAAACAAGGAAATATAAGACAGATCATTAAAATATGCGAAGTGCCGGCAGGAGAATCCGTCCGGACTATTTGTGAGGTGGAAGACTATCTTTGGATAAACTACAAAGACGGTATCTACCGCATCAAAGAATCGGCTATGGAAGTACAGGAACCCACATTCATTTCATCTGCCCTGCAATTACCCGGTGTGTCCATACAAGTAATCTGCCGGAAAGAAAATGAAATTTGGATTGGCAGCGCACAAGGCCTTTTCCGATACAATATGGATACGGAACTGATGAAGCATTATATGTACGATCCGAATGACAACAACTCGCTTTCCCAAAACTTTATCACAGACATAGCAGAAACAGGAGAACATACCATGCTGGTCGCCACCCTAAAAGGTATAAACCTTTATAATGCGTTGACAGACAATTTTGAGCGGATAAATAAAGATACCGGAGAAGGAGAAATCGTACAAAACACATTGAACTGTGACTTCGTAAACTGTCTGCTGACCGATGGTGACATTATCTGGGTAGGAACCGAAGTGGGAGGGCTGAACAAGATGAGCCGCCGGATGCTGTTGGTACAAAACTATTATCATATTCCCACCATTCCCGGAAGTCTTTCCCAAAATCCCGTCAATGCCATTTATGAAGACCCGTCGGGTGTTTTATGGGTAGGAACCGTAGAAGGAGGTTTAAACCGGCGGGCTCCCGGCAGCAACACTTTTGAACACTATACCACTGATGCACCCGCCCACCTAAGCCATAATACCGTCAGTTGTTTTACCAGCGATAACGATGGAAGGCTCTGGATAGGAACCTGGGGAGGAGGCATAGGATGGATAGACATGAAAAATCCGCAGAACAAACAATTCCACCACATAGAAATACCCGAATACGGAGACTTCTCATGGGGATGGGCCGGAAGTATCTGCTATGACCACTTGAATAATGCCATCTGGGTGGGAACCAGTACCAATATCTATGTTTACGACTTGAAAACACAAACGCTCACCGAACCATTCAAGGGTATGAACCTAGGTGGAATTGAAGGCTGTACAGGATACTATATAGATAAGGATAACCACCTGTGGCTGGGACTTACAGAAGGACTTTGCCGAATAGATCTAAGCAGTTTGAAAGCCCCCAGACTGATTTATCAACTCTGGAGGATCAAGCTGGACGAACCGGAATCAAAGTTGAAGGAAAGGGTAACCTACATCACCCAGTCTAAAGACGGAACCCTATGGATAGGCAGCAACGGATATGGTTTCTACAAATCCTCACCAACAGAAAACGGAGAATATACCTTCCGCTCCTTCACCACCGAAGACGGACTGATAAACAACAGTGTCCGCTGCATATCGGAAGATAAAGAAGGGTATCTTTGGATTACCACCACCAACGGACTCTCCCGCTTCAATCCTAACAACAACAGCTTCTTCAACTATACCCGGAAAGACGGACTATTATCCAACCAGTTCTATTGGAACGCAATATGCCGTGCCGCCAATGGAGATTTGTATGTAGGAAGTACTAAAGGGCTGTCTGTAGTCAAACCAGTCATAGACACAAATCCCAAGGAGGCTGTTCCTCTGGCATTCACCCATGTTCGTGTGGCCAATGAAGAACGATTGTACACAAACGGCACCCTACAGTTACACGAACGCGACAAATCTCTCTATATTGAATTTGCCGCACTGGATTATGATGCATCGACATTCGCCAATTATTATTACCGCTTGAAAGGATTTGACGACAAATGGATAAAAGTGCCGGCCAACAGGCGACAAGCCGCCTATACCAACCTGCGTCCCGGCAACTATACTTTCGAACTGCGTTATGCCCCCGACGGCAAACAATGGCTGGAAGAAATGGCAGAACTCCACATTGCCGTATCACCTTATTTCTATAAAACCATCTGGTTCATTCTGTCCATATTGGTTCTTCTATCTTTCCTTATATATAAGGTATTATCATGGAGGCTTCGTTCGTTAAAAGAACAACAAGAAATGCTCCACATCAAAGTAGAGGAACGTACCCGTGAACTGGAAGAACAAAAAAAACTGCTTTCCACTCAGGCAAGCGAGCTCTATCGTCAAAACCAACTATTGAAACAGCAAAACGAAAAAATAACCAAACAAAAAGGGCAATTGATACAAATGTCAAAGAAAGTACAGGAATTGACGGTTGACAAACTCGCCTTCTTCACCAATATCACCCATGAATTCCGTACTCCGTTGACATTAATCGTAGGACCTATAGAAAGGGCATTGAAACTAAGCTACAATCCTCAAGTCATTGAACAATTACATTTTGTGGAGCGCAACTCAAAATATCTGCTCTCACTGGTCAACCAATTAATGGACTTCCGCAAAGTAGAATCAGGGAAAATGGAAATTGTCCGCAACCCGGGCAACTTTGCCAAGTTACTCAATGAACTGCTGGTTCCCTTCGACGCATATGCATCCGAAAGAGGAATAACCATCGAACGTCGTTTCCGCCTTCCTTCATGTGAAATCATGTACGATGAGGATGCCATGCATAAAGTGATTGTCAATTTGATAGGAAATGCTTTGAAATTTACCCCCAAAGGAGGACAAATTACCATCTATGCCACCCCCTTCCGCCAGGAAGAGCAGGAAAAGTTGTTCATCTGTATCCGGGATACGGGGCCAGGACTGCCCGAAGAAGAGATAGACAAAGTATTCAACCGCTTCTACCAATCACAAAACAAGACGCATTCCTCTATCAACGGACAAAGCGGGACCGGAATCGGCCTCTATCTATGCAAACGAATTGTCCAGTTGCATGGAGGTTCAATTTGTGCCAAGAATAATCAGAGCAAAGGATGTTCTTTCCGTATTTTACTTCCTTTGCAATATGCCGATGCAAACAGTCTGCCCGCACCAACAGAGCAAGTTAAAGAACCGGTAGAATCTCCGCTGGCCTTGCAACCTGCCACCAATGGAAAACTGACGATTCTGGTAGTAGAAGACAACAAAGATATGCGCGCCTATATCCGTTCCATTCTGGCCGAATATTATAACGTGCTCGAAGCATCCCAAGGTGAAGAAGCATTGACTGTGCTCCAATCCCAGAACGTGGATTTCATAGTCAGTGACTTGATGATGCCTGTCATGGATGGTATGGAACTGTCCCGCCGGGTAAAATCCAATTTCGCCATCTCACATATCCCCTTCCTGATGCTCACAGCCAAAACATCCAACGAATCGCGCATCGAAAGCTTCCGTATAGGTGTAGACGAATACCTGCTGAAACCATTTGATGATACTTTGCTGCTGGCCCGGATATCCAATATACTGGAAAACCGCAAACGTTTCCAACAAAAGTTCTCATACAGTATGGACGTGGATGCACTGAATATCGAAAAAGAATCCAGTGACAAGAAATTCCTGGACAAGGCGATGCAGATTGTGAAAGAAAACTATAAGAACTCCTATTACGAAATAAGCGATTTCATCGAAGCAATGGGGGTAAGCAAAAGTTTGATGAACAAAAAAATGCAAAATCTGACGGGACAGTCTGCCGGACAATTCATGCGTAACTACCGGCTGAATCTTGCGCGGGAACTTATTATCCGTAACCGGCTGACGCACAATATGAATATATCTGAGATAGCATACGAAGTGGGATTCAATGATCCCAAATACTTCACACGCTGCTTTACAAAACATTTCGGAACAACACCCAGTTCGATGATGGAGAATGGAACCGACTGACTTATTCCAGAGCGTAAAATGAACGGATTGTATACCATAAATGCTCCGTTTTTCTACGCTCTCGTCTCGCTAAATAAATTATCTTTGCTCTACATTATAATAGCATATTTAATACCCATGAAAAAACAATTTATGACTTGGCTGCTTGCCATCACTACAATGTCAGCTTTTGCCCAACAAGCTACAGTTACAGGACCCGATTCCTTTTTGAAAGTAAATGTATCCGTAAAACAGGGTATCCCCATTTATTCCGTTACCTATAAGGACAAGACCATCCTGGAAGATTCACCTTTAGGTTTTGTTGCCAATGTGGGGGACTTCAGCCGGGATATGACTTTCACCGGACAAAAAGAGAATAAAATAGATAAGACCTATACACAAGACCGTATCAAACAATCACAAATTCATTATCAAGCCAATGAACTTACATGCACCTTTACCAATAAAGAAAAGAAAAATATAAATATAATATTCCGCGTAAGCAACAACGATATTGCTTTCCGCTACGAAATGCCCAAATATGGCGATACGGGAAGCATCGTGATAGAAAAAGAAACTACCGGTTTTGACTTCCCCTCCTTCACCACTACTTTCCTGTGCCCGCAAAGTGACGCCATGATAGGTTGGAAACGTACCAAGCCCAGTTATGAGGAAGAATATAAGGCTGACGCTCCTATGAATGTACGTTCACAATATGGGCACGGTTACACATTTCCTTGTCTGTTCCATGTAGGAGAAAATGGCTGGGCACTTATCAGTGAAACCGGAGTAGACAGCAAATACTGTGGTTCACACCTGAGCGATGCCACCGCCGACGGACTTTATACCCTCGCTTTCCCCATGCCCGAAGAAAACAACGGTAACGGTACGGCATCTCCCGGTCTTGCATTGCCCGGTTCCACTCCTTGGCGTACTATTACTGTAGGCGAAAACCTGAAGCCCATTGTAGAAACAACGATTCCATGGGATGTCGTGGAACCTCTTTACCCAACGGAGCATACATACAAAATGGGACGCGGAACCTGGAGCTGGATACTTTGGCAAGATGGCAGCATCAATTTCGACGATCAGAAAAAATATGTAGATCTTGCTGCCGCCATGGGATATGAATATGTATTGATAGACAACTGGTGGGATACCAACATCGGCCGTGAACGTATGAAAGACTTCATAGACTATGCACACAGTAAAAATGTAGATGTATTTTTATGGTATAGTTCCAGCGGCTACTGGAATGATATAGTGCAAGGTCCTACCAATTACATGGACAATCCCATTATCCGTAAAAAGGAAATGAAATGGCTGCATAATATAGGAGTAAAAGGAATCAAAGTAGACTTCTTCGGAGGTGACAAGCAGGAAACCATGCGTCTGTACGAAGCCATCCTGAGCGATGCGGATGATAATGGACTGATGGTCATTTTCCACGGCTGTACCCTTCCTCGGGGATGGGAGCGTATGTATCCTAATTATGTAGGAAGCGAAGCCGTGCTCGCATCGGAAAACCTGATTTTCCAACAACATTTTTGCGATGAAGAAGCATTTAATGCCTGTCTGCATCCATTTATCCGCAACACCATCGGTTGCATGGAGTTTGGTGGCACATTCCTCAACAAACGCCTCAACCGCAACAATGACGGCGGAAGCATACGCAAGACCACTGATGTATTCCAACTGGCAACAGCCGTTTTATTCCAAAATCCTATTCAGAATTTTGCGTTGGCGCCTAATAACCTGACCGATGCCCCCCAAGTTTGTTTGGATTTCATGAAGCAAGTTCCCACCACATGGGACGAAACAAGATTCATTGACGGCTATCCGGGCAAATACGTAGTACTGGCACGTCGGCATGCCGATAAATGGTACATAGCCGGAATCAATGCACAAAAAGAACCGCTGAAATTAAAGTTGAACTTATCTATGTGTACTAAAGGAGATAAAGTGATGCTTTATCAGGACGATAAAAAACTAAATCCTCACGCTGAAGAGATAACATTAAAAAAGAATGATGAAGTCAGCATTACGATGCAGGCGGAAGGAGGATTTTTACTTGTGAAATAATTCCTTTCAGAGAATTTTATTTGTATTTTATCCCTCATGTAGCCGGACAGTCCTTCACCAGGTTGTCCGGCTACATGACTTTATATAAAAAAAGCCTTCTCCTAAGCCTATCTCACCACCTCCAAAAGACGCAAACTATAAGCGGAATAAATACATTTTTTTCCATTATCCATTCGTCCACCCTATAAAACCGTTTGTCCACCCCTGTTTACGGTGTAAATTATACTTTTGTCATGCAATCGGTGCTCAATCTTTCGGAAGAGAACCCTGCTTTTAAAGTCTAATCCTAATCTTAAATATTATGAAGAATAGCTCCAGCATATTTATAAACTCTGTGGTTTGTCTACCTAGAGTATTCAACATTAGATTGTACAATAATCCAACATCTCAATTCAATACATCAGCAACAATTTAATCTACTAATTTAATACTTAAAAAAATGAGGAAACATTTATTATTTTCCGTAATGCTTAGTCTGTGTGCTATGGGTGGCATGATGGTGTATCCCACACCTGCTATAGCTACCGTAGCACAATCTCCGGCTATCAAGGTTCGCGGTCAAGTTATCGATGAACAAGGTGAGCCCTTGACTGGAGCTACTGTCAGAATTAAAGGAGGACAAGGTGGAACCATTACCGATGTGGACGGAAACTTCCAACTGGAGGTTGCCGGAAACGCTATCCTTTCGATAAGCTATGTAGGCTACAAGGAACGCGAAGTAGCTGTTCGTAACCGCGCTATCATTGAAGCTATCCAATTGCAACCCGACAACCAGATGCTGGAACAAGTTGTTGTCATAGGTTATGGCACACAAAAGAAATCCGATTTGACCGGTTCTGTAGCTGTAGTAGACACGGAAGCCTTGAAACAGACATCCCATTCCAATATCTCCACCATGCTCGAAGGTAAAGTATCAGGCGTACAAGTCACTTCCGACGGGCAGCCCGGTGCCGACCCTACCGTCCGTATCCGTGGCGTCGGATCTTTTGGTGACACTTCTCCTCTTTATGTTATCGATGGTGTCCCCATGGGTACTTCCATCCGCGATTTCTCTTCAAACGATATTGAAACCATCCAAATTCTGAAGGATGCATCAGCTGCTGCCATTTACGGTTCGCGTGCAGCCAACGGTGTGGTCATCATCACTACCAAACGCGGTCAGAAAGACCAACCGCTGAAAGTAGACTACAATGGGTACGTAGGTATGGACTACATTCCCAGTAGTGTCTATGACGTAATGGATGCCGACCAATACAGCCAGTACATCGGTCAGGCATGCGCCAACTCCAACACTCCGCTGCCCGGCGGTTACAAGCTGGACAGTACCACCGGAAAATATCATTTCCAGGATAACACCAATACCAACTGGTTTAAAGAAGTGTTCAAAACAGGTATCCGTCAAAATCACAATGTGAACCTCTCCGGTGGCGGTGCCCACAATACTTATAACGTTTCATTAGATTACTACAACCAGAAAGGTACACTGGAAGGCGCCGGTCCCAACTACGAACGTTACACGGCGCGTGTCAACAACACGATGGACACCAAATTCATCAAGTTCCATACCAGCCTGGTTTACTCTCACTCCGATCAAGACAACATGGGTTTGTCAAACGCTTCCGAATACGTTCAAGGTCTGTATGGAGACGTAACCAACATACTGCGTGGTACTTTGCTGATGCAACCCACCATCAAAGCCTACGACAACTCTACTTGGGTACTTGACAATCTGGTAGGGATCGCCAATAACTTCAACTATGACTCTTATGGTTATGGTGTTTACTACGACACCGTACATGGTGACATTTCAGCTTCCAACCCCTTGCTGGTCAATAACCTGTTAAAGCGCAATACCCGTGTAGACCGCTTTGTAGGAACAGCCTCTGCCGATGTGGATCTCCTGAAAATGATCGGTATTGGCAGCAAAAACCACAAGCTCAACTATAAAGTCAATCTCTCTTACAGCAAAACCCATTGCAAGGACTTCACCTGGATTCCTGCATGGGTACAGAGCAACCGTGTCTATCTGGCCAAAAGCAACGAACGTCTCACCAAAGCTACCCGCTCTTATGCCGATGCTTTGATTGAAAACGTGCTGACTTATGATGCCACCGTCGGCAAACACCATTTTAACCTGGTAGCCGGCCAGACTTACGAAGAAGAAAACACCGACTTGCTGACAGGCTGGGGCGTCAACTTCACCGAGCCTTACTTCCTGCAACTCCAGAATGCCGCCAACACTTACGCTGAAAGCTTCGAATACAAACACACCCTCCTATCCTACATCGGGCGTATCAACTACAACTACGACGAGCGTTATCTGTTCTCGGCAACCGTGCGCCGCGACGGCAGTTCCCGCTTGTCCCAAAATATCCGTTGGGGCACCTTCCCCTCTGTTTCTGTGGGATGGCGTTTCGACAAGGAGTCTTTCTTCCCCTTCAACAGAAACATTGTCAACATGTTCAAGGTACGTGCCAGCTATGGCGAGCTCGGTAACGAAAACATTGGTGAATACATGTATCAGGCTGTAATGGCACGTAATAACATGACTTATAGCTTTGGCAACACGCCCATCACCGGTTCTGCCATTTCCACTTTCGTAGACAACAACCTTTCTTGGGAAAAGAAGAAAAGCTACAACGTGGGTATCGACCTCGCCTTGTTCAACAACCGTCTGGAATTCACTGCCGAATGGTACAAGAACACCAGTGAAGACCTGCTTTATGCTGTTCCCGTTCCCGAACAAGCCGGTGTATCCAATACCACCGTAACAATGAACGCCGCTTCGATGAACAATTCAGGTTTCGAATTTGCAGCTACTTACCGCAACCGAGACCACGACTTCAAGTATGAAGTGTCGGCTAACTTAAGTACTGTCCGTAACCGCGTAACCTCATTGGGCTTCGGTACCGATTCATACATCTCCGGCGCCTACATCACCAACGTAGGTGAAGAGATCGGCAAATTCTACGGATGGGTTTATGATGGCATCGCCCGCACACAAGCTGACTTGGACAACCATGCCACACAAGAAGGCGCCCAAATTGGTGACTGCCTCTATAAGGACGTAAGCGGTCCCGACGGAAAGCCTGACGGAAAGGTAGATGCCAATGACCAGGTAGTATTGGGCAGCGGTATGCCTAAGATCAATTTCGGTTTGAACGCCCGCTTCGAATACAAACGTTTCGACCTGAGCATCGCTACGTTCGGTGCACTCAACTATCACGTTAGCGACGACATCCACAACTCTCTGAACTCTTGCTATGGCTGGGGCAACAAAGACGTAGCCATGCTCGACGCCAATCGCTTCAGCGAAGACGGCAGCACCTATCTTTCCAGCGTACCACGTACCTATGTCACCAACAGTGCCAGCCTGGCCTGGAACGATCTCTTCAGCGACCGCAAAATTCAGAACGCAGCTTATTGGAAAATTGCCAATATAGAACTGGGCTACAACTTCCCCAACGAATGGTTTGGCAAATACGTATCGGATGTACGTTTCTACGTGTCGGCACAGAACCTGCACACCTTTACCGGCTACAAAGGTTACAATGTGGACTATGCAGGAGGTACCTTCACACCGGGATATAACTTCTGTTCTTATCCTACCGCACGTACTTTCATGTGTGGCGTTCATTTCACTTTCTAATCACTAAAAACATAACAATATGAAACTCAATAAATATGCATTGGTTCTCTTTTTGGGATTAGGCACATTGACTTCTTGCAATGATAATTTGGAGCTGTTAAATCCCAACCAGCAAACCTCAAACACATTCGGTTTCAATGCCGATGATTTGGAAGAGAGCGTTATTGCCGCCTATAACCATATCCGTATGGAAGGTTCTTACGCCCGTGTAGGCTACACCATTGATGTGTGTCGTGGCGATGAAGCCTGGAATTCATCACAAGTATGGTATCTGCCTTTCGATGACCTGAATGCGGAAGTAACCTCGGACATCACGTGGTGGCCCTGGCGCGAATGGTACTACACCGTTAATGTATGTAATTTTGCCATTTCCCGTTGCGATGAAGACAACAGCCAGCTTTCCGAAAAAATGAAACGCATCAAAGGACAAGTGCTCTTCCTGCGCGGTCTGTCATACTACAATCTGGTTGGTTATTACCAGAACCCGCCCCTCATCACAGATTATGCCACCTACTCTTCATTGGACGGGCTTTATACCGGCAACAGCACCTATGATGCCGTGCTGGACCAAGTGGAAAGTGATTTCAAAGAAGCCATGGAATTGTTACCCTCACGAGATCAAGGTGGCGAATGGGAAAAAGGACGTGCCACCTGTGGTGCCGCAGCCGGTTACTATGCCCGTGCGCTCATGGTACGCCATAAATTCAAAGACGCCCTTACTGTACTGAAAGACATTATCGGCAAAAAATATGGTACTTATGAACTGATGGATAACTATGGCGACAACTTTCGCGAAGGTCCTGCCTATGAGAACAACAAGGAAAGCCTTTTCGAAGTGCAATTCCTTGACTTAGAATCACAAGGAACCGACGACGAGTGGACTCCGGTGAACACCAGCCCGAATGCCACCCAAGGTTCGGCCATCGAGAGTAACTTCGCTCCCGGCAATTATGGCGGTTGGGCCGACATTTCGGCTTCCCCCTGGCTCTACCATCTCTTCAAAGCAGAACGTACTACTGACGGCAAACTCGACCCGCGTCTGTACTGGACCATCGGTACTTACGAATCCGATTGGGAAGACTTTGAATATGGCAATGTAGCTTATACGAGCAAACTTACAGCCACCGACAACATCGTAACCAACAACACATACGGTGGTCTACCCATCGCCAAGTTCACAAACCTCCGTACCGGACTCTATAGCACCGTTATTACAGGTTTACACGATGGAATCAACTTGCGTCTGATGCGCTACTCCGACGTGCTGCTCCGTGCTGCCGAATGTGAAAACGAAGTCAACGGCCCCACACAACAGGCCATCGACTGGATTAACGAAGTACGCAACCGCGCTGACTTGCCCGATCTGGAACTGGCTGACTTCCCTACAGCCGACAAACTCTTCGAGCAGATTGCCAATGTGGAGCGTCCGAAAGAATTTGGTTGTGAGTTCGGACGCGGATTCGATCTTATCCGCTGGGGATTCTTCTATAAGAATGATCGTTTGCAACAACTTAAGGAGCACAGTGTCGTACGCCGTTCTGTAACCGGAACCAAAGATCCTGTAGACTACAATGATATCGCAACCGACTCCGAACTAAAAAGTTCTTTTGACACCTACTTACCCGGGCACGAATTTCTGCCCATCGTACAACAGTTGTTGAACAAGAACCCTAACCTAAGTGGTAACTCTGCCAACTTTAGCACGGACAACTCTACTTATTTCAGTGAGAACGGATGGACTGTTCATCCGGTGGTTGACTTAAGCAAATAAACAAACCTATTAAAATGTAAGACAATGAGAATACTCAATAAATTAGTATACGCTTGCTGTTCCATCGCCTTCGGGTTGATGGCATTGCCAAGCTGCGAGGGTGGCGAGCTGTATGATGTTAACGCCCCTGACTGGATTTCCGAGAAAGTGGACTCCATAGCAAATTCAAAGAAAGATCCGGAAGAAGAAGTGCTGGAGGGCATGCAGGAAGATGTCTACTCCTTCGGTAATACGGACTACACCTCCGGTTTCTGGACAGCTTTCTCCAAGTATTACGTCGTGCCCGATGGTCAGAAGTGGCATGGAGTGTTCAACCTCAACATCAACCCTGCCGACAATACCTATTATAAAAACTTCGCCCTAGTCATTACCAATGACGCAGACCGCGGAGGTGAAGGATACACGGAATATGGCGCTTATCGTTTTGATACCACAAACGATACTTTGGCCTATAACTCCCAATGGGGTTCCCATCTCTTCTTCAAATACACATCCAGCACGCTGATGCTGTCACCCGTTGACAATCTGGACGAAGCTGTACAGAAATTGGGCGGCAAAGTAACACTCACCGTAGACCGCACCAATGAAAATGCCTTCTCTATCAAAATCCAGAACGCCTCGGCAACCAAAACCTACAAACAGCCGTACAAGTTACCCAATCTGAATGCAGACGCGAGCAATACCAACATCCGCTGCTTCCTGGTACCCGAAGGCTCTTACATCAACTTCTTGCAATCGAACATCGTTCCTATCGGCGGCCTTACCTCTGCCGAAGACAAGAATCCGCTCTCGATGGTACTGCAAAATGTACCCGATCAGGTCAATGCCGGCACCTCACTCGAAGAAGCCGTGGCCGGGATTACTGCCATCGTCAGCTTCGAAGAAGGGGTGACTAAGACCGTAACCGCAGAAGAACTCCAGTTCACTGCCATCCCCAATATGAACGAACTGGGCACGAAGACACTGGTAGTCATCTACAACAAGACCTTCAAGGGCGAGAATTGCAACCAGCCGGTGGTGGCCAATGCTACGTTTGAAGTAGTGGAAAAGATTGTATCCATCCAAGTGACGGCTCAACCTGCGCACACGCAGTATTACTATTATACTTCGGCAGCAACGGAAACGATGACCGACCGTACGCTGGCATTCCTTCCCGAAGGATTGGAAGTAACGGCTACTTATGCCGACGGAAGCACAAGAGTAGTAGACAACGCCAAACTCCATTTCTCTGCCATTCCTGCCAAAGCCGGTACGCAGACCGTAACCATTACTGCCGACGAAGTTACCGCTACCGTAGAAGTCAAAGTTGCCGAATCTGTGGTTGCCGCTGTGAGCAACTCAGCCGGTATCATAGGAGCCGAAGACAATTCAACGGGTTGGTGGACTGTCTTTTCTGACAATTTCAACGTGCCGGCAGGTGAAACCAGATCCATCAGCTTCACCAATTACACCAGCCAAGCTAATAACTGGAGCAACTTCGCTATCGTTCTCCGCAAAGCCGATCTTGCCGAATATGCAGTGGTACGCGCCGACAACTATGGATGGGGTGCAGGATACGATGGAAATGCCAGCCTCGTTCACAACGGTACACAAGGCGACTGGGCTGCTTGGCTTGCCGATATGAACGGAGCCAAAGTCACCGTCTACGTGACCAATTGCGGCAATGGTACAGCCGACATTCAAGCAGTAATGAAAGGCACTTCAGGTACTTCCTATGCCCAATACTATTTAGGGATCAACAAATTGGATATGAACGACTTGAACTTCGCTTTAACGATTGAAGGCGGCCATCTCGTCTTCTAATCCGAATCAGTAATCACACAAGCCATGCCGTTTTCCTCAGGAAGAAGCGGCATGGTCTTTAAACTATCAACAGATGAAAAAACTATTACCATTGTGGATGTTCTTACCAATATTCCTTGTTTTAGCCGCTTGTTCTGACAACAGCGAAGATATAGACCGCTATTATGCAACTGTAAGTACTCCGAAAGTAACTACAACCACACCCACCTCGTTGACCGTCACCGCATCGGTTACAGGTGATCTGAACCAAATAGTCAAGAAAGGCTTCTGTTACAGTGCAGCAGCTTCCGTACCGACTATCAAAGACCACGTGGTGGATGCCGATGAGAATTTCAGTGCTTCCCTCTCAACCTTGACCTCCGGTACCTCCTACTATATCCGTGCATACGTCTACTGTGACAGCCGTTATGTCTATTCAGAGGTGGTCACGGCCACCACAGAAAGCTTAAGCTTAGACGATGAACTCAAGAATTACGTGGCCCCCACCTACTCCGATGACTATACCTCGATAAGTGACTGGAGCAAACGCTCTCAATGGAATCTTGCCAACGTACACGACCCCTCGGTTGTATTGGCCGAAGATGGTTATTATTACATGTATCAGACGGATGCTTCATACGGCAACGTCCACACCGCAGGCGGCCACTTCCACGGTCGTCGCTCCAAGGACCTTGTCAACTGGGAATACCTCGGCGGTACAATGAAGAACCTGCCCGAATGGGTAGTGCCCAAGCTCAATGAAATACGAAAAGAAATGGGACTTGCCGAAATCAATCCTAATGTTAATGACTTCGGCTATTGGGCTCCCGTAGTACGCAAGGTAAAGAACGGCCTCTATCGCATGTACTATTCCATTGTCTGCCCCGGCACACTCAACGGTGCCAACACCTGGTCGGAGCGCGCCTTTATCGGCCTGATGGAAAACAACGATCCCTCCAACAACGACGGATGGGTAGACAAAGGCTACGTCATCACCAATGCTTCCGACAAAGGACTTAACTTCAACGTGAAGCCGGATGATTGGGCCAATTGCTATTATAAATGGAATGCCATCGACCCCTCTTATGTCATCACGCCCGAAGGCGAGCACTGGTTGGTCTACGGTTCATGGCATAGCGGCATAGCCGCTCTCAAGCTCAATAGCGAAACAGGCAAGCCTGCCGAAAGTTTGGGCCAACCTTGGGCTACAGGCCAAGCACCTGCCGAGTATGGTCAGTTGATCGCCACCCGCCAGACAGGTAACCGCTGGCAAGCCAGTGAAGGTCCCGAAGTCATTTACCGCGATGGCTACTACTACCTCTTCCTGGCCTACGACGCTCTCGACGTGCCCTATAACACCCGTGTGGTCCGCTCGAAAAGCATCACCGGTCCCTACGTGGGCATTGACGGCAAAGACGTGACCGCCGGTGCCGATGCACTGCCCATAGTGACTCATCCCTATAAGTTCAGCAAAGGCTACGGCTGGGTAGGCATCGCCCACTGCGCTATCTTCGACGATGGCAAAGACAACTGGTTCTACGCCTCACAAGGCCGTCTGCCTAAGGATGTTCCGGGCATCAACGCCAGCAACGCCATCATGATGGGGCACGTACGCAGCATCCGCTGGACGAAAGACGGTTGGCCTCTCGTAATGCCTGAACGCTACGGAGCCGTTCCCAAGGTAGCCATCACCGAAGAAGAATTGCCCGGCAATTGGGAACACATCGACCTTACATACAAATATGGAGAGCAGAGAACTTCAGCAACAATGACTCTCGCCGCCGACCACACTATCACCGAAGGTACCTGGAAAGGCAGTACGTGGAGCTATGATGCCGCCCAACAGATTCTGACTGTCAACGGAGTGGAACTTTATCTGCAACGCGAAACCGACTGGGAAGCCAGTCCGCGCACCCATACCATCGTCTATGCCGGCTATGCCAACAACAAGACGTATTGGGGAAAGAAGTCCAAATAAACATTCCCGCTCCGCACGCAAACTTCATATAGAAACACCACCACTGCCCCGTAAAACAACACCAAGGTTTATGAGGCAGTGGTCCTGTTTTACAAATCAATAGCAGAGATTAAAGAGCATAAACAGAAACAAGAGAAACCTATTTCATGAAAAGGAAAAAGAGTTAGGTTCCCTAATCTCCATACAAAAAATCATCATTCTGTTCTTTTACATTCAAAGACAACCTACTTTTATTTATTACCATAAATCTCTATCCTTTAAACCAACAAACACCATTTGTAGACAAGCAGAGGACATCAGCATCAGATTTTTTGTTAATTATTAGCCAAATACACACTTTAATTTATAACTTTGCAATTCTAATAGAATGAATTATGGAAAATAAACTAACCATTTACAATACATTAAGCCGTCAAAAGGAACTTTTCGTTCCCTTGCATGCCCCTCATGTAGGTATGTATGTATGCGGTCCTACCGTATATGGCGATGCCCATTTAGGACACGCACGCCCCGCCATCACGTTCGATATCCTGTTCCGTTATCTTACCCATCTGGGATACAAGGTACGTTATGTCCGTAACATTACCGATGTCGGTCATCTGGAACACGATGCAGACGAAGGCGAAGATAAAATCGCCAAAAAGGCCCGTCTGGAGCAACTGGAACCCATGGAAGTAGTGCAATATTACCTCAATCGCTACCACAAGGCAATGGAAGCCTTGAATGTACTTCCACCCAGTATCGAGCCACATGCATCAGGCCATATCATTGAACAGATAGAACTGGTAGAAGAAATTCTGAAAAACGGCTATGCTTATGAAAGTGAAGGTTCCGTTTATTTCGATGTAGCAAAATACAACAAAGACCATCATTACGGCAAACTGTCCGGCCGCAACCTGGACGATGTGCTAAACACCACCCGCGAACTGGACGGTCAAAGCGAGAAGCGCAATCCTGCCGATTTCGCCCTGTGGAAATGTGCACAACCCGAACATATCATGCGCTGGCCCAGCCCGTGGAGTAACGGATTCCCCGGTTGGCATTGTGAATGTACCGCAATGGGTAAGAAATACCTGGGCGAGCATTTCGATATTCACGGAGGGGGAATGGACTTAATTTTCCCACACCACGAATGTGAAATCGCACAAAGCGTGGCTTCACAAGGAGATGACATGGTTCACTATTGGATGCACAACAACATGATTACCATTAATGGACAGAAGATGGGAAAATCATACGGCAACTTCATTAACTTGGATGAGTTCTTCCACGGTACCCACAAGTTACTGACCCAAGCCTACAGCCCCATGACCATCCGTTTCTTCATCCTTCAGGCACATTACCGCAGTACAGTGGACTTCAGTAACGAAGCATTACAAGCAGCCGAAAAAGGATTGGAACGGCTGACAGAAGCTGTGAAAGGTCTTGAACGCATCACTCCGGCAACACAAACCACCGGCATAGAGGGGGTAAAAGACTTGCGTGAAAAGTGTTATACAGCCATGAATGATGACTTGAACTCACCGATTGTCATTGCCCATCTGTTTGACGGCGCCCGTATGATTAATACGGTTCTGGACAAGAAAGCCACTATTTCCGCAGAAGATCTGGAAGAACTGAAAAGTGTGTTCCATCTCTTTATGTACGAAATCCTGGGTCTGAAAGAAGAAGCCGCCAATAACGAGGCACGTGAAGAGGCATACGGCAAAGTAGTAGATATGCTGCTGGAACAACGTATGAAAGCCAAAGCCAATAAAGACTGGGCTACAAGCGATAAAATCCGTGATGAGCTGGCCGCTCTTGGCTTTGAAGTGAAAGATACCAAAGACGGTTTCACATGGAAACTGAATAAATAGGATACATAGAGCGACACTATATTTTTCACCACAGACTATACAGATTCACACAGATTACCCACCTGACAATCAATGACTTAAGAAGCATCTGCGTTTATTTGTATAATCTGTGGTGAACCTTTCAGATAACCATCAAAACTGAAAAATCTCCCTTCGGATGGTAATACTTATTTTTAAATAACTATTTTTGCGGAAATTATACAAAACTGCTTATCACACCAATCCAATGCTAGCTGAGAATAAGATAACTTTAGCGTCCCTGTATAAGATTTTGTTTGAAGAAGAGCCACTGACACTCTCCGACCAATGTATGCAAAAATTGGAAGAGAGTTTCCATTTTCTGAAAACATTCTCCAACGACAAGATCATCTATGGCATCAATACCGGCTTTGGACCGATGGCCCAATACCGTATTGAAGATGAATCCTTGTCACAATTACAGTATAATATCATCCGCAGCCATGCCACCGGAGCAGGGCAACCCCTTCCGGAACTCTATGTCAAAGCTGCCATGATAGCGCGTCTCTATACTTTTCTGCAAGGAAAATCCGGCATACATAAAGAACTGGCATTGCTCATTACCGAGTTTATCAACCGGGGGATTACTCCATACGTACCCGAACACGGCAGTGTAGGGGCCAGTGGCGATTTGGTACAGCTTGCCCATATCGCCCTCACCCTGATTGGAGAAGGAGAGGTCTTTTACCAAGGCAAGAAAAGAGATACGGCATCCGTTTTGGCGGAAAACGGATTGCAACCCTTCAAAATGCATATCCGCGAAGGGCTTTCAGTGACCAACGGCACTTCGGTAATGACAGGTATAGGCATTGTCAACCTGATTTATGCCCGCCAACTGATGCATTGGGCAGTAGGCGCATCGGTCATGATGAATGAAATTGCCGCCTCGTACGATGATTTCATGTCCGAACCGCTGAACGAAGCCAAACGGCATGAAGGACAGCAAGAGATAGCCCGCATGATGCGCCAATGGGTGGAAGGCAGCCAATGTGTACGCAAAAGAGAGAATGAACTTTACAACGGAAAACACGAAGAGAAAATCTTCACCCATAAGGTTCAACCCTATTATTCGTTGCGCTGCATCCCACAGATTCTAGGACCGGTTTATGATGAATTGCTCAATGCCGAAAAAGTATTGATAAACGAAATAAATTCAGCCTGTGACAACCCGATAGTGGACCCCGACACGCAAAACGTGTATCATGGCGGTAATTTTCACGGAGATTACGTTTCTTTTGAAATGGATAAACTGAAAATAGCGGTCACCAAACTGGCCATGCTTGCCGAACGGCAGATCAATTACTTGTTTCACGACCGCATCAACGGCATTCTGCCCCCCTTTGTCAATATGGGAGTGCTGGGATTGAACTATGGTTTGCAGGCGTCACAATTTACCGCGACTTCTACCACAGCGGAGTGCCAGACTTTGTCCAATCCGATGTATGTGCATAGCATCCCCAACAACAATGACAATCAGGATATTGTAAGCATGGGAACCAATTCCGCACTACTGGCAAAAACAGTCATAGAAAATGCTTATCAGGTGATGGCTATCCTGATGATGGGTATTGTACAAGCTGTAGACTGTTTGGAAATAGCCGGTCGGCTAAGCCCCCGGTCACAACAAGTATATAAAGAGATACGAGCATTTTTTCCTGTATTCCGGGAAGATACGCCTAAATATAAAGAGATAGAAAGAATGATGGTATATCTTAAAAAAGGGAGGTTTCAAGAAAAATGAAATACGCATTAGTAACAGGAGGAAGCCGGGGCATCGGACGGGCTGTATGTCTGAAACTGGCCGAAATGGGATATCATATACTGATAAACTACCAAAGCAACGATACGGAAGCCGAAGCCACCCTGCAACAGATACGGGAACAAGGCTCGGACGGCGAACTGATGAAATTTGACGTGACAGACGCAGTAGCCACACACGCCGCACTGAACGGCTGGATGGAGAAGCATCCCGATACCTACATTGAGGTACTGGTGAACAATGCCGGTATACGCCGTGATAACCTGATGCTGTGGATGGAACAGGATGAATGGAGCCGGGTGTTGGATATCAGCCTGAACGGTTTCTTTAACGTCACCCAACCCTTGCTGAAAAATATGCTGGTAAAGCGATTCGGACGTATCATCAACATCGTTTCCCTGTCGGGTATCAAAGGAATGCCGGGACAAACCAACTATTCGGCAGCCAAAGGCGGAATGATAGCCGCCACCAAAGCACTGGCACAGGAAGTGGCCAGAAAACACGTGACGGTGAACGCCGTAGCACCGGGATTTATCCGCACGGATATGACCAACGGCATTGATGAAAATGAATGGAAAAAACAGATACCGGCAGGACGGTTCGGCGAACCCGGAGAAGTAGCCGCACTGGTAGGCTTCCTGGCATCGGAACAAGCCTCCTATATCACCGGAGAAGTAATTTCCATCAATGGAGGAATCTATACATAAGCAGAAGATGAGAAGAGTAGTGATTACAGGCATGGGTATTTATTCGTGCATAGGCAAGAACCAAGATGAGGTGAAAGACTCTTTGTTCCAAGGGCGTTCCGGCATCGGCATCGATCCGGCACGTAAAGAGATGGGGTATTTTTCCGCATTGACAGGACTTGTCGAACGTCCTGATTTAAAGAAGTTATTGGACCGCAAAAAGAGACATAGCCTCGCCGAACAGGGAGAATATGCCTATATGGCTACCTTGGAGGCATTCCGTCAGGCACAAATAGACGAGGAGTTTTTATTGGATCATGAAGTAGGCATATTGTATGGAAATGACAGTAGCGCCGCTCCGGTAATCGAGGCCATTGATGTCATTCGTGCCAAGAAGAATACGGCTATGGTGGGCTCCGGTTCTATCTTCCAGTCCATGAACTCTACGATTACCATGAACCTTTCGGTTATTTTCCATTTGAAGGGAATTAATTTTACCATATCGGGAGCTTGTGCCAGCGGTTCACACGCCATCGGCATGGCGTATCTTCTTATTAAATCAGGACTTCAGGATTGCATTCTGTGCGGAGGGGCACAAGAGGTAAATCCTTACTCCGTGGGTAGTTTCGACGGATTGGGCGCGTTCTCCACCCGTGAGGACGAACCGGAAAAGGCATCGCGCCCCTTTGACAAGGGACGGGACGGTTTGGTACCCAGCGGAGGAGGCGCCAGCCTGGTACTCGAAAGTTATGAATCAGCCGTAAGGCGCGGAGCTACTATTCTGGCAGAAGTCATAGGATACGGTTTTTCATCCAACGGAGATCATATTTCCGTACCGAATGTGGACGGTCCCAGACGCTCTTTACAGATGGCAATCAACGATGCGGGCATTCCCTTGGAAGAAATCCAATATATCAATGCACACGCCACTTCCACCCCCGTGGGAGATTTGAATGAGGCAAAAGCCATAGCGGAAGTGTTTGGAAACCATCGGCCCTATGTCACATCCACCAAGTCACAAACCGGACATGAGATGTGGATGGCAGGCGCCAGTGAAGTCATTTATTCCATCTTGATGATGAATAACGGATTTATCGCTCCTAATCTCAATTTTGAAGAACCCGATGAAGCCTCTGCTCTGCTGAACATCCCCTCCCGGAGGATAGAAACGGAATTTGACACCTTCTTGTCCAACTCATTCGGATTCGGAGGAACCAATTCCTCACTGATTATCCGTAAATTTAAAGAAAACAATTAATTCAAACCAATATATAAATTTATGACCAACGAAGAAATCATCGAAAAGATCAGAACCACCCTGGCCGAAGAATTTGAGATTGATGTAGAACAGATCCAACCGGACGCACCCTTGATGCAAACCTTGGAATTGGATAGCCTTGACCTGGTGGATATGGTAGTACTGATTGACAAGAATTTCGGTTTCACCGTTACAGCCAAAGATTTTGCCGGTATCAAAACCTTCCAGGATTTCTATAATCTGGTAATTTCACATATGCAAAAAGAAGACTGATGTCCGAAACATGGAAAGGTAAGACAAGAGGAGGCATATTCGGATACATGTTCTTTATCTACATGATCCGCTGTCTGGGGATAACTGCGGCCTACGGCTTCCTGGCATTGGTCGTCCTCTACTTCATACCTTTCGCACCGAAAGCAACGGGCAATACTTGGAGTTACGCACGGAACAGGCTGAAATACGGACGGCTGAAATCCGTCGCACTGCTCCTGAAAAACTATTACCGGCTGGGACAAATATTGATTGACAAAGTGGCCATCGGCAACGGAATGACCGGCAAGTATCATTTCAAGTTTGAGAACTATCAGGCATTTTTAGACGTACTAAACGGAAACACCGGAGTAATTATGATTGGCGCCCATGTGGGCAACTGGGAAATAGGCGCTCCTTTCTTCGATGAATATGGCAAAAAGATCAATATCGTCATGTTTGACGCCGAACACGAACGGATAAAGGAGATTTTGGAAAAGAACGCCTCTACGCGAGACTACAAAATAATTCCGGTGAATGAAGACAGCCTGACACATGTATTCCGCATCACGGAAGCGCTGGACCGCCGGGAGTATGTCTGCTTTCAGGGAGACCGCTATCTGAATAAAGAGAAATTACTCACGACTTCTTTCATGGGAAAAGAAGCCAAATTTCCGATGGGCCCTTTCCTGCTGGCTTCGAAGTTAAAAGTACCCGTCGTATTCTATTTTGCCATGCGTGAAGCCCAAAGAACGTATCGTTTCCATTTCTTTATAGCCGAGACAGTAGTACGGACGAAAGAGAAACGGGCCGAACAGGCATTATTGGAGCAATATACACAAACGCTGGAAAAGATTGTCCGGCAGTATCCGGAACAATGGTTCAATTACTACCCGTTCTGGACATAAAAATAAATCTGGTATGATGCATAAAAGATATACAAAAGAACAATGTACGGCTGCCGAAGCGCAAAGACTGGCACAAGAGATAGCTTTCGGTCCTGTGGTATTCCAAGTATCGCGCCTGATGTTGAAATTCGGAATTTTCCAATTATTGTCCGGCAAACGGGAAGGATATACGCTGCAAGAAATCAGCGGGCAGACCGGACTGACACGCTATGCGGCACAAGTATTACTGGAAGCATCGCTGACCATCGGAACCATCCTGTTGGAAGAAGACCGTTATGTACTGGCCAAGGCAGGCTGGTTTCTGCTGAACGATAAAATGGCTCGTGTCAATATGGAATTCAATCACGATGTGAACTATCAAGGCTTGTTCCATTTGGAAGAAGCTCTTTTAAACGGGCGTCCGGAAGGATTGAAAGTATTCGGAGAATGGCCTACCATTTACGAAGGTCTGTCCCAATTGCCGGAACAGGTACAGAAAAGCTGGTTCGGCTTTGATCATTTCTATTCGGACCAGTCATTCGGCAAAGCGTTGGAAATCGTGTTCAGCCATCACCCGAAACGCTTGCTCGATATTGGCGGGAATACCGGCAGATGGGCCACACAATGCGTACAATATAATAAGGAAGTGGAAGTAACCATCGTGGACCTGCCTCAACAACTGGAAATGATGAGAAAGCAAACGGCCGGTTTGTCCGGTAGTGAACGCATACACGGTCACGGCGCCAATCTGCTGGATCGGGACGTGCCCTTTCCCACGGGTTTTGACGCTGTATGGATGAGCCAGTTTCTGGACTGCTTCTCGGAAGAAGAAGTCATCAGCATCCTGACCCGTGTGGCACAATCCATCGGCAAAGACAGCAAAGTCTATATTATGGAAACATTATGGGATCGCCAACGGTATGAAACAGCATCTTATTGCCTGACACAAATCAGCCTCTACTTTACAGCAATGGCCAACGGCAACAGTAAGATGTTCCATTCGGATGACCTGATCCGCTGCATTGAAAATGCCGGATTGGAAGTGGAAGAAATTCAAGATAACATAGGACTGGGACACAGTATCCTGCAATGCAGACTGAAATGAGCAGCAAAGAAATCATCTGTCAGGGAGAAGAGCTGTTCCGGCTGATTCCCCAACGCCCGCCCATGGTAATGATAGACCGCTTCTATGGGATAGAAGAAAATACATCCTGGTCAGGGCTGACCGTCACTCCCGACAACCTGTTCTGCCGGGACGGTGTATTACAGGAGACGGGAATCATAGAGCATATCGCCCAGTCGGCGGCGGCACGTGTAGGTTATATCTATATGCTGCGGAAAGAACCTGTACCATTAGGTTTTATCGGTTCGGTAGAAAAGATGAAACTATTCCGTCTTCCTTCTGCCGGAGCGGAACTATATACCGGTATAACCATCGTTCAGGAAGTATTTGATATCACCCTGATTACCGCCGAGGTAAAAGAAAACGATGAATTGCTGGCCGAATGCCGGATGAAAATATATCTGAAGAAAGAATGAAACGAAAAACAAGTCCACATCAGGCGGCACTGACGGACCGGACCACCATCAAAGTCCGCTTCAGTGAGATAGATTCCATGCAGATAGTATGGCATGGAGAATATGTGCGTTATTTCGAAGACGGACGCGAAGCTTTCGGAAAGCGGTACGGTCTGGACTATATGAGCATCTACCGGGAAGGATATGTAGTTCCTATCGTAGACCTGACCTGCCAATTCAAACAACCGCTGTCTTTTGGCGAGGAAGCGATTGTCGAGACACGGTATATTCATAGTGATGCTGCCAAAATCCTTTTTGAATACACCATCTACCGGGCATCGGACCAAAACATTGTGGCAACAGGAACCACTACACAGGTATTCCTGAATACAAATAGAGAACTGGAACTGGTTAATCCTGCCTTTTACATAGAGTGGAAAAAGAAATGGAACATCATCTGACTACCTATATCACCCATGATACCCTGATCAGCGCGCTGGGTTTCGGCACACAGGAAAATCTGGAAGCCATCCGGAGCTATCACAGCGGTATCACCCTGCAGACGGACAAACGGATTGCGGACACTCCCCTATTGGCAGCCACTCTCTCGCAAGAGAGATTGCAACAACAGGCGGAGGCCATAGGAGTAAGTGGCTATCCCCGGATGGAACAACTGTTCATACTGACTATCAACGAACTCATCCGTCAGTCCGGACAAACTTTGGAAGACAAAACCTGCGGACTCATCCTCTCCACCACCAAAGGGAACATCGATTTACTGGCCCGTCATACGGAACATCCCGATGAAGCGGTCTTTCTTTGGAAAATGGCAGAAAACATTGCCGGTTATTTCCATGCCGAGGAACGGGTGCATGTCATTTCCAATGCCTGCATTTCAGGAGTGTCAGCCCTCATAGCAGGAAAACGCATGATAGAGAACGGCATCTACCGCCGGGTAATCGTAGCGGGAGGTGACCTTCTCTCTCATTTCATCACCAGCGGTTTCGGGTCTTTCCGGTCTCTCAGCTCCCGCCCATGCCGTCCGTATGACAGCAGCCGTGACGGATTGAACTTGGGAGAGGCCTGCGGAGCCGTATTGCTCAGTTCAGAAGGAACAGAAGAACATGTTATCCTTTCGGGAGGAGCCGTCAGTAACGATGCCAACCACATCTCCGGTCCTTCCCGCACGGGAGACGGACTCTATTTCGCCATCCGCCAAGCCATGCAGGAAGCAGGAACAGCCCCTCAGGATATCAGTTTTGTGAATGCTCACGGCACTGCTACCTTATATAATGATGAAATGGAATCCAAAGCCCTCACACTGGCTCATCTGGAACAAGTGCCCGTCCATAGTTTGAAGCCCTATTTCGGCCATACCCTGGGAGCATCGGGAATCATTGAAAGCATTGTCTGTATGCACGAACTGAAACAAGGCATCCTGTTCGGCACTCCGGGTTACGAAACGCCGGGAATTCCTATGCCGATACCGGTCTATGCCACCCACCGGAGCATCCCGATGAAACATTGCGTAAAAACCGCTTCGGGATTCGGCGGATGCAACGCAGCCATTGTCTTATCTTTACCGGAATATACTCCGTTCAAGGATGAGGACAACACCTTGCCCGAAATCCGATGTACACGGGAGGTTCGTATTGAAAACAGTTCTGTCTTCATAAACAACGAACTTATTTTTCATTCCGAAGAACCGGATTTCGGCACATTTATACGTGATACCTATAAAAAAACATGCGGAAACAACCTGAAATTCTATAAAATGGATGACCTTTGCAAATTGGGATATGTGGCCGCCGAATACTTGCTGGAAGGTAAGACATTCGCCCCACTGGAAATGGGGATGTTACTTGCCAATGCCGCTTCCTCTCTGCATACGGACATCAGACACCAGCAACTGATAGACCGGGAAGGAGACCAGGCAGCCAGTCCGGCTGTATTTGTTTACACACTACCCAATGTAGTGTCCGGCGAGATTTGCATCCGCCACAAGATACAAGGGGAAAACACCTTTTTCATCACTGAAGCCTATCAGCCGGAAAAACTGGAAAGATACGCACGTATAGTCATGCAAAAAGGGAAACTGAACTATTGCATCATCGGGTGGTGTGAATTATGGAAGAACACCTATAAAGCAGTATTTAAACTGATTGAAAAACAATAAAGAATATGGAAGAATTGATTGATAAACTGAAAGTTGAATTAATAGAAGCATTGAATCTGGAAGAAATCACTCCGGAGGACATTGACAGTGAAGCACCTTTATTCGGAGATGACGGTCTGGGCCTTGACTCGATTGACGCATTAGAGATTATCCTGATTCTGGAAAGGAATTATGGAATCAAGATAGAGAATCCTGCCAAAGGCAAGGAAATATTCTATTCGGTACGTACCCTGGCAGACTACATCACCGCCCATCAGAAATGAGGAAGATCTATGTCACCGGTCTGGGAGTGATTTCGGGCATAGGGAAAGGAGTGGAAGAAAACCTGGATTCCTTAAAAGCCGGAAAACACGGTATGGGGAAAATCACCCTTTTCCCCACCGCACTTGACGTACCCGTGTCCGAAGTAAAACAGAGCAATGAAGAATTAAAGAAACTCCTGTCCCTTCCATCCGGCAAGACGTATTCACGTACAGCCTTGCTGGGCTTGTGGGCAGCCCAAGAAGCGGCCCGTGATGCGGAACTCGATTTCACTTCTCCCCGTATCGGGCTCATTTCTTCCACTTCCATCGGAGGAATGGATGCAAGCGAGCGGTTTTATGCCTCTTTCCGGGAAGATAACCGGAAAGGGAGATTACGTGACATTATCTCCCATGACTGTGGGTCCAGTACCGAAATGATAGCCGCTTATTTGGGAGTGAAAGGAACGGTGACCACCCTCAGCACCGCCTGTTCTTCCGCCGCAAATGCCATTATGTTAGGGGCACGCCTCATCCGGCACGGTCTGCTGGACGCCGTCCTTGTAGGCGGAACGGATGCCTTATGCCGTTTCACGCTCAACGGTTTCAATTCATTGATGATACTGGACAAAGAGCACTGCCGCCCTTTCGACCGCACACGTGCCGGACTAAACCTGGGAGAAGGAGCCGGATACCTTGTTCTTCAATCTGATAAATCCCTTACTAAAGCTCCTTATTGCGAACTCAGCGGTTACGCCAATGCCAATGAAGCCTACCACCAGACAGGAAGTTCCCCCGACGGAGACGGGCCTTTCCTTTCCATGAGTCAGGCCATAGCCTCTGCCGGGCTGACAGCCGGAGCCATAGACTATATCAATGTACATGGTACAGGCACTCCCAGCAACGACGCTTCCGAAGGGAAAGCCATCCGGCGTATCTTCGATACCCGTATTCCGCCTTTCAGTTCGGTCAAGGCTTTCATCGGTCACACCCTGGGAGCCTCGGAAGGAATAGAAGCCGTATATTCCGTACTCTCCATCCGTCACGGACTGATTTACCCTAATCTGAACTTCCATCTGTCCGATGAAGAAAGCGGCCTTATTCCTGAAACGGTTTTCCGGTCGGGACTTCCCATACGGCATGTATTATCCAACTCCTTCGGATTCGGCGGCAACAACTCATCTCTCGTATTTTCCACTCTAACCCAATAGCGTATGTGCCCAGTATATATCAACCGTATCGCCTCTATCCATGCGGAAAGCAGAAATGAAAAGCCTTATTTCTCCGCACAGGAACCTGATTATAAAGAAATGATCACCAACGCCAATCTGCGGAGGCGCATGAGCCGCATGATCAAGATGGGAGTAGCCTGCGGACTGGAATGTCTGAAAGATATCCCGTCGGAAAAGGTAGATGCCATTATCACCGCTACAGGACTGGGTTGTCTGGCCGATACGGAAAAGTTTATGAACGCCTTGATGGACAACCGGGAACAGATGCTCAATCCCACCGCTTTCATTCAGTCCACCTTTAATACGGTGGGTGCACAGCTAGCTTTGCTACTCAAAATACATGCTTATAATGTTACGTATGTACACCGTGGTTTAAGTTTTGAAAGTGCTCTGATAGATGGCATCATAAGCATTGCCGAAGGCAAACAGCATGTACTGGCAGGTGCTATGGATGAAATAACCCCTACCAGCCATATCATTCAGCAGCGTTTAGGACTGTTGAAAGGAACGACAGCCGGTGAGGGAGCACAATTTTTCCTGTTAAGCGCACAAAAAGAGGAACAGACTTTTGCCGAACTGAAAGGGGTAGATACTTTTATCACCCGGATGAGTGCTCCGGAAATCAGTAACAGGATGCATCATTTTCTAAAATCTCACGGGCTTGCACCCGAAGACATTGACTGGTTTATCAGTGGCAAGAACGGGCAGGAAGCAACAGATGCCGTTTATACGGATCTGGAACACAGTCTGTTCCCTCATGCCCTGCATAGCAACTTTAAAGAACAATGCGGAGAATATCAGACTGCTTCATCCTATGCTCTCTGGATGGCGGCAAAAGCCTTGAAAGAAGAAGCTTCATCCCGTTACGCATTGATTTATAACCAATATCAAGGTATCAATCACTCAATCATCTTAATCAAGCGATGCACATCCTAGTTTCTGTAGTCATCATAGTAAGCGTCATGGCCTATTAAAAAGATGCTTTTAAGATACTGAAAACAGGAATAATGCTTAACTTTATCCCTCATAAAATAAAAGTAGTAGAAATAATGAAGAAAATAACTGTTACGAATATTGATATATCCATATCTGTAAGACCTGATAATAATGATTATATCTGCCTGACAGACATGGCACATTTCAAAGACAGAGAACGTACTAACTACATTATACAAAACTGGATGCGTCTACGTAGTACGATTGATTTTCTAGGGTTATGGGAAAAACTAAATAATCCAAATTTTAAAGGCATCGAATTCGATGCTTTTAAAATGGAGAGTGGAACAAACAGTTTCACCCTAACCCCCAAACAATGGATAGAAAAAACTAAAGCAATAGGGATTATATCCAAGCCCGGGCGATATGGGGGAACTTTTGCCCATAAAGACATAGCTTTTGAATTCGGGACTTGGCTCAGCCCTGAATTTAAACTATATCTCATCAAAGAATACCAAAGACTTAAAGAAGCAGAATCACACCCTTTATTAAGTGAATGGAACGTAAAAAGAATACTTAGTAAAGTAAATTATTCCATACATACGGATGCAATCAAAGACTTTATTATACCTAAAGTAGAAGATTTCAATCAAAAACTTGTTTATGCCGATGAAGCTGATTTGTTAAATCTCGCATTATGGGGATGTACCGCAAGACAATGGCGTGAAGCAAATCCACAATACGCAGATAAGAATATCAATATCAGAGATGTAGCAAGCATAAATGAATTAGTCGTATTATCGAATATGGAATCCTTCAATGCAGAGTTAATCAAGCGTAAGGTGGACAAGTCTAAAAGGTTTACTCATCTTCGGCAGATGGCCAAAGAGCAATTAGCACACTTGAATACGATTGATACCGAAAAAAAGTTCAGAATACTGACAGATAATGACAAACAATTAGAATAATCTCTACAAGATCATTTATTAAAGTATCACTCAATCATCTTAATCAAGCAATGCACATCCTAGTTTCTGTAGTCATCATAGTAAGCGTCATGGCCTATTTCTTTTACGCTTCTTACAGCATCCGTGCCTGTATTTACATGCGTGTCTTCTGTTGCAAGAAAACCGAAGAGAAAATCATAGCCATCACTTTTGATGACGGGCCCGATCCGATACAGACCCCCAAAGTGCTGAAAGTGTTAAGAGAAAAACACATACCGGCCTGCTTTTTTTGCATCGGAAACAAGATAAAAGGCAATGAAGAACTGCTCCGGCAAATCATCAAAGAAGGACATCGTATCGGGAATCATTCCTTCTCCCATTCCGGCTATTTTCCTCTCTATACCTTCAAACGGATGTGCCATGATTTAATTACCTGCCAGCAAGAATTGGAAAAAGTGACCGGCCAACCGGTCCGATGGTTCCGGCCGCCTTTCGGAGTGACCAATCCTACCCTGGCTAAAGCAGTGCGCAGGCTGGGATACATCCCCATTGGTTGGAACATCCGCACACTGGACACTCAGCAACCCACTCCTGAAAAAATTATCAAACACATCAAGAAACGGCTCGTTCCGGGCTCCATCCTTCTGCTACATGACCGGATGCCCGATAGTGACAGGCTGCTGGTACAAGTTCTGGACTTTATAGAAAAAGAGGGGTATACGGTAGTAGCGTTAGATAGGCTGATAAAGGACATGACAAAATAAATTTCTTCTATATTTTCAACAGCAACATCACCAAGTTCCAGAAACGAGACCTGGTTCACCCTTCATGATCAAACCGATAAAAAGATAACTTCGTCTTACGTAAAACATAAAATTCTTCCGCCACTTCATTCCACTCATTACCAACAACTTGCCGTGTAAAAAAGTCTGTAATACCCCCAAACCGGTATGTAAGCGATGGAGTGGAACATTCACCCGTTATTTGCAAGAGAAGCGCAGATATCAGATTAAATCTGACAGGATATGCTGTACTTTCGTTCAACTTAATAGGATGTCAGTGTGTAAACTTCCGATATATACTGTTGCTTCACCAGTTTGAAACGGTGGTTTCACACTGGTGACAACAGCTCTTCACACAGGTGAAAACCCATCTTCACCTAAGTGAAAATCATATCCTACCGTTCTCCTTACAAGAATTCCAACAGACCTTCATCCTGCATAATGACGCTTTCTGCCAAACTGACTCCGACAGGGAAAACGGATAAACCGTTTCGAGGGGGATACAGGAGGATTCGTCACTATAAATTATTGATTAACAATAACATGCCGTGATAAAACAAAAAAATATTGCAACGCAGAAATATAACTTTTTTATTCATTATAATTGCCCATGTGAACGATTGTAGAAACAGGTAAAAATCGTAAATAAGCGATAAAGGTATGAATGGTTTCTCAAAATATACTATCTTTGCTTCCCATTACAAACGGATAAACCTCTATAAAGTATGACCTACATGAAAATACTTTTGCTCTTGATGTTCTGTACAGTCCTGCCGATGCAAGCCCAACAGATGAAGAAACTTACTGATCTGAAAGATTTTGAAGCCCGTCTGCTGCAAGAGGCTAAAAATATAGAGTCCATCGAAAGTAATTTCACTCAGATAAAATATCTGGATGTATTCGATGAGAAAATAACCTCGAAAGGAAAGTTCTATTATAAAAAGAGCAATAAGATATGCATGGACTACGCACAGCCCATGAACTACCTTATCGTGATCAACAACAACCAACTGAAAATAGTATCGGACGGAAAGAAAAGCATCATGGACCTTCACTCCAATAAGATGATGAACCAAATGCAGGATATGCTTACCGCCTGCATGGTGGGCGACCTGTCCAACATGTCGCCCGGCTATGCTTTGGAATATTTTGAAGACGCCCATTACTATCTCATTCAAATCAAGCCCGTCAGCAAAGCGATACAGGCATATATCAACCAGATTCAAATTTATTTAGACAAAAAAGACATGTCTGTCCACAAACTACGTTTATCGGAAACCGCAACCAACTATACCGAATACGAATTCTCGGACAAGAAATTCAATTCTTTGAAAGATGAGGCAAAGTTTACGATACGCTAGCTGGCTGCTGTTGCTGTTTATCCTGCTCTCCTGCTCACACCGGGTGACAGGGGAAGCTACGGCACTGCCTCCCATCCTGCAGGCAGAAGCACAGTCGCAAAAGTACAACTTGCAACTGGATTTCATGAAACATCATTTCAGCGGAATGCTCATTGTCCGCCAAATGCCTGATAACGAAATCCGTATCCTGGGATCCACTTACTTTGGCCTCAGCCTTTTTGACTTCTCCCTGCACTGCGACACCTTCATAGTAAACAGTTGCATTGAACCGATGAGGAAGAAAAAGATGCTGAAAATACTGGAAACTGATTTCAAAAATCTATTTCTAAAGAGTGAAAAAGCACGTATTAAAAAGAAAAGTAGTACTTTTGAGCAAAGAATCAGTGGCAAAGGATTTGGAAAGACGGTATTCACCTTGTCCGGCTTTGTAAACGGACAGGCGGAGAAAGTACAAATCAAGCATCCGCTGATACGGTTAAGAATCCAATTGGACAAACTGAACATAAACAACCCTTGAAATGCTGCTGGAGAACTTTTATAAAATCATTCATATAAAGGAAAGAGAAGACGGAAAACAGGCAATAGAGATAGAGCTGAATCCCGGCCATGTGCTCTATCAAGGTCATTTCCCCGGACAGCCGGTGGTTCCGGGCGTCTGTACCTTACAGATAATAAAAGAAAGTGCCGAACAGATCGCCAACCAACCTTTGCAGTATGTACAGATTGCTTCTTCCAAATTCCTGTCTGCCATCAACCCGCTGGAAACTCCGCTACTACAGCTGTTTATCCGATTAGAAAAAACGGAAGAGCATCTTTTCAAGTTGCAGGCAGAAGGCATTTGTAATGGAAAAGAATTTATCAAGTTGAAAGCGGTACTGATGGCAAGTAAGTATCAATGAAGCAAGTCCTTCTGTTAAATATCCATAATAGCAAGAACAATAAGTCCATTTATAGTTGTCAACACCCATTAAACATCTTATATTCAGACAATTATAAATATGACACCTATGAAAACAAAATTCACAATGATTATGGCTGTTATTGCAACATTTGCAATAAGCTTGAACCTCCACTCTTCTAATGAGGAAGTAGTGTTTGGAGCACCTGCCGTGCAAATGCCACGAGGGGGTCCAAAGTACTGTGCTTTCGAAGCTGAATGGGAAAATTGCAAAATGGCTGCTACAGGCACTGTGTGTATCAGTGAAGATGGTAAATGCGGCACCGGAGTAGAGGTAGGTGCCCCCGGTGAAGGTTCAGGAGAAGGTGGGAATCATGGTGCTCCTACCAATTAACAACCAACAATTTATGTGGCCGGTTAGAAATCCGGTCACATAAATTACATACATCATAAAACCGAAAATATTATGAATCGAACACTCCTTTTTATATCACTCTTTTCTATATTTATCCTCGTATCTTGCCAGTCCTCCCCAAAAAACGAAGCTGGCAAACAGAACGAAGTAGAACTGGTAGCAGAAAAACAGCTGGCTTTCCCTTTAGACGAACAGACCTATTACTTAAGCAAATCCATGTTCCAATTCGAAGAAAACGGGAAAGAATACCTTCACTTTGAGAATACACAAAAATCATTATATGACATTGTCATTTTTGATATAGAGAATCAACAGATAGCCAAACGGATACCTCTTCACAAGACAGGTCCCAACGGGCTACCAGCTGTATTCGGCAGTAGACCTTCCCCCGATTCTCAATATATATTAGTTGCACAGAATAATATCAGTCGGCTCAGTTCCATAAACTCTCAAGGGGAAATAATACGAAACTATAATTTCCAAACTCCTGAAGGCAGATTTACACCCTTGTCTTTTGGCAGTTACTACAATGCACCTGCTTTTATCAAAGACTCATGCATATTTCTACGCCAAGAAATTTTAAAACCCGATATGAAAAAGGAAGACTGGCCTAGAACCCATATGTTCGCCTCACAGGATCTGAGAACAGGAGAAGTTAAATGGATTCCTATTTTCTATCCACCCATCTTTAAAGAGGAATATGACAATATCGCAGGAGGATACGGTTTTAGTTATGATTACAACTACAAAGAGAGCCGTTTGGTCTGTGGATTTTTCGGATATGACAGCCTGATGGTTACAGATGACTTGAAACATATCCGATGGTATAACGCCAAAAGCAGATATCTGAAAAGCATGAAGCCCAAACTGGGTAATTCTATGGAAGGCATTAATGCTATTATAAAACTCAATGAAAATCCTAGATATTGGCATATCATGTATGACAAATACCGCAATGTGTACTACCGTTTTGCTGAAATGCCTTACAAACTGGCTTCCAACGAAAGCCCCTATGACGAACCCAAAGGAAAGGAGTTCTCCGTCATTGTACTGAACGCGGATTTTGAAATCATCGGAGAAACAAAATTCCCCGGAAAGAAATATTTCTATAAAAAGAGTTTTGTGGGAAGGGAAGGACTGTATATATCCGAGAACAATCTGGAAAATCCGCAATTCGACGAGAACAAGTTGGTGTTTACCTGCTTTAAAATTAAAAATGCATCTCCAAATAAATAATTAACGCCAGAATGCCCGCATCCGAAAATATACTATCTTTGTCACCCATTAGAAACCACATAAGTTCAGGTACGAAAACATTCATCCCAAACGTATCTGAATAGTTTGACTGAAAAACAAGATGAGTACAAACACAACATCGGTTTGGCGGAAGAAACTAAAGGAACTGGAGATTGTCGTCGTTATTCCCACCTACAACAACGGGAAGACACTGGCGGCAGTCATTGAGGAGGTATGCAGGTATGCAGACGATATCATTGTCGTCAATGACGGCTCTACGGATGATACGGCCAACATTCTGGAACAATATCCGGCTATCCGCACCATTACCCATCCTGTCAATAAAGGAAAAGGAACCGCTTTAAAGCACGGTCTTTCCCAAGCAAAAAAAGAAGGTTTCCGCTATGCCATCACCATCGATTCGGACGGACAGCATTTCGCTTCCGATATTCCCTGTTTTATCGAAGCCATTGAAAAAGAGCCCGACACGCTGCTGGTAGGCGCCCGAAACTTAGCCTCCGACAATATGCCGGGCAAGAATACCTTTGCCAATAAATTCTCTAATTTCTGGTTCAGACTGGAAACCGGGCTGAAACTGGAAGATACACAATCGGGATACCGCCTTTACCCTCTGCGCAAAATGAATGTGCAAAGCTGCTGGTACACCGCCAAATACGAATTTGAGTTGGAAGCCATCGTCTTTGCCGCATGGGGAGATGTAGCGGTGAAGAACATTCCCATCCACGTGTATTATCCCCCGCAAGCAGAACGGGTATCCCATTTCCGGCCGTTCCGGGATTTTACCCGTATCAGTGTGCTGAACACGGTGCTGGTGCTGATTACCTGCCTTTGGATTGTTCCCCGTAACCTGCTCCGTAAACTGTCATGGAGCAACTGCAAGCGATTCTTCACCGACCATGTGCTGAATACACGGGAATCCAACCTGAAGATTGTACTCGCCATCATGCTGGGGATTTTTATGGGTATCGTTCCGTTATGGGGTTATCAGATGCTGATCACCCTCTTTCTTGCGCATCTGTTCAGACTGAATAAAGTGATTGCCCTTGTCGCCGCCAATATCAGTATTCCACCCATGATTCCCCTATTGCTGTACGGCAGTTACCGGACAGGCTGCATGGTACTGGGTAATCCTCCCGATTTGCATCTCGGAGACCTTTCTCTTGAAAATGTCAAATCAGTTTTAGAGCAATATTTAATAGGAAGCATTATCTTTGCAATGGCTTGCAGTCTGCTGTCTGGAGTAATCTCCACCGTGTTGCTGGCTATATGTAGGAGAAAAAACGGATATGACTAAATTCTTTGTTGGATTATATAACTATTTTGAAAGGCATAAAGTCTTGTTTTACCTGTCCCTCAGCGTATGCATCCTCTTTATGGCCCTTTTTGCCGCCCAAGTCAGATTCGAGGAAAACGTAACCAGTTTCTTTCCGGATACCAAGGACTCCCAAAATGCCATCAACGTATTTGAAAATCTGAAGATAAAGGATAAAATTATGATCATGCTGTCCGGCAAGGACGGTGTGGCGGATGCGGATTCCCTGATTGAAGCTGCCGAAACCATTAAACAGGATTTACAGCAACAAGCGGAAGGAACCCTGATTAAAGAGATCTTCTCAAAAGCCGACGAAAACCTGATCAACAGTGTCGGAGATTTTGTTTACGACAACCTGCCCCTGTTCCTTTCCGACGAGGCCTACCAACGGCTGGACACCTTGCTTACCGCCGGAAACATTGCCGCCCTGATGCAGAAGAACTATTCCAACCTGATATCTCCGGCAGGATTCGCCTTGAAGAACTACATTATGCGGGACCCGTTGGGACTGGGCAGCCAGACGCTGAAACATCTGCAAGACTTCCAGTTGGAAGCTAATTACGAACTGATTAATGAACATATCTTCTCACGGGACGGTTCCACCCTGCTGATGTTCATCACCCCGGTATTCAACACCGGAAGCACGGGCAAAAATGACAAACTCATCCGGCTGATTGAAAATGAGCTGCAAAAAGCGGAAAAGGAACATCCCCAATTGGTTGCCGAATATTTCGGAGGTCCTTCCGTAGGAGTGTACAATGCACGACAGATAAAGAAAGATACGCTGGTCACTTCTTCCATCGCGCTGATTATCATCATTGTCTTCATATCTCTGGTATTCAAGCATAAGAAATCCATTCCGCTTATCATCACCCCGGTGCTGTTCGGAGCTTTATTCGCCTTATGCCTCATCTACTTTATCAAAGGCGGCATTTCAGCCATTGCCGTAGGTGCGGGCTCCGCCGTAATGGGCATTGCCTTGAGCTACTCCATACACATGCTGGCGCATCAGAATCATGTATCATCGGTACAACAATTAATCAAAGAAATCGCCTATCCGCTTACCGTAGGCAGTTTTACTACCATCGGCGCCTTTTTCAGCCTCCTCTTTACCAGTTCCAACCTGTTACGGGATTTCGGTCTGTTCGCCTCGCTTGCCTTGATAGGAACCACGCTGTTTTGCCTGGTCTATCTGCCGCATTTCCTGAAAGGGCAGGCGCATGTAAAACAAGGGGCGGTGCTACGCTTTATCGAGAAACTGAACGCTTATCCATACGAAAAGAACAAAGGCTTGGTAGGGGGCATTCTCGTGCTGACCATAATATGTTTATTCACCTCGCAGAACGTGCGTTTCAACGAGGATATGATGAGTCTGAACTATGAGCCTGCCCACTTGAAACAATCGGAAAACAAGCTGGCCGAACTCTTTGACAAGAAAGAAAAGACTGTTCTCTTTGTCAGTACAGGCAAAGATATGGGAGACGCTACCGGACAATACGCCGAAACGAACCGGCTGCTCGCCCAACTGAAAGAAGAAGGAAAAATAAAAGATTACGCCTCTGCCGGACAGTTTCTGATACCGGAAGAGGTGCAGGAAGCACGGTTGAAACAATGGCACAACTACTGGACTCCGGAAAAGAAAGCCCGGTTACGCGAAACCATCCGGACAGAGGCTGCCCGTTATCATTTTCGTGAACATGCATTCGAGCCGTTTTTCCAATGGCTCGACCGTCCGTTCCAGCCTTTGGACTACCAGAATGAAATCACTACCCGGCTTCTGAACGAATGGCAGACTTCCGCCGATTCCCTGACCATGCTGATTACTCAGGTACGGATGAACGAAACCGACAAGGAAGCGGTGTACCCCCTTTTCCAACCAAAAGAGAAGGTGGTTATCTTCGACCGCGGCTATTTCGCCAGCCAATGGGTATCAGCCGTCAATCAGGATTTCTATCTGATTCTTTATATCTCCTCTTTTCTGATTTTCTTTGCCTTATGGATCTCCTACGGACGCATAGAACTGACTCTGATGAGTTTCCTGCCGATGCTGGTCAGCTGGATTATCATTGTGGGGTTAATGGGCATGCTGGGTATTGAATTCAATATCATCAACATCATTCTGTCCACCTTTATTTTTGGAATCGGGGATGATTTCAGCATCTTCATTATGGACGGATTGCAGAATAAGTACCGCACAGGACGGCAGTTGCTGAACTCGCACAAAACAGCCATCTTCTTCTCCGCTTTCACCACCGTGATAGGTATGGGTACGTTGGTCTTCGCACGCCATCCGGCATTGCAGTCCATTTCCCTCATCTCCATTTTGGGAATGATTGCCGTCGTACTGGTAGCCTACACGCTGCAACCCATTCTTTTCCGGTTCTTCATCACAGCACCCGCTTCCAAAGGGTTGCCTCCTTATACATTGACAGGACTGGCAAGAACCGGCGGCCTGTTCCTGCTGTTCTTTATCGGATGCCTGTTCCTGCGCTTGCTGATAGCTGTCATGACCTTGCTTCCTATCCGCAAAGCCTATAAGAAACAAGTACTTTGCCAACTGATACATGTCACCTGCAAAAGCCTGATCCATATAGCCACATTTGTACATAAAGAAAGGATAAACCGGACAGGAGAAACGTTTAAAAAGCCTGCCATCCTGATAGCCAATCATCAGTCTTTCATCGATATACTGGTATTATTGGCACTGACTCCCAAACTGGTCATGGTTACCAATCACTGGGTATGGCACTCTCCTTTCTTCGGAGCCATTATCCGCTATGCCGATTTCTATTACGTAGGAGACGGTTACGAGCTTTACGTGGAACGGATGCGCCAAAAGGTGAAAGAAGGATATTCCATCGCCATTTTCCCCGAAGGAACACGTACCTACGACGGACGGATGAAGCGTTTCCATAAAGGAGCTTTCTATCTGTCGGAAAAACTGCAACTGGATATTATTCCGGTCATCCTTTACGGCAACTGCAAGATCATAGCCAAGGCACAGCCGTTCAATGTACGGAAAGGCATCATGCTGACAGAGATTCTACCGCGTATCCCAGCCAACGATGCTACGTACGGAACCACTTATCAGGAACGTACCAAAAACATCTCCGCGCGGATGAAAAAAGAATATGCCCGTATCTGTCGGGAACAAAGCACAACGGACAATCCCGTCTTCTACGAAAATCTGGTACAGAACTATATCTATAAAGGACCGGTAGAGGAATGGTACATACGCATCAAGGTGAAAATGGAAGATAACTACAGGTTATTCAACCAACTGGTTCCTGTCAAAGGACAGATTACAGATATCGGCTGCGGATTCGGACCGCTTTGCTATATGCTTTCCCAACTTTCCGAGGAACGGGAGATTACAGGGATTGATTATGATGAGGACAAGATAGCAGTAGCGCAACAGGGTTGGCTCCGCACTCCCCACCTGCAATTTGTATACGCCAATGCATTGGAATACCCTTTGCCGGAAAGTGACGCATTCATACTGAATGATATCCTGCATTATATGAACTATGAGCACCAGCGGACCTTATTGCTCAGATGCATGGAGCAGTTGCGCCCGGAAGGAAAGCTGATTGTGCGGGACGGCAATGCCGCCAACACCCGGAAACACCGCCTCACCCGTTTCACGGAACTGCTGTCTACCGGCATTTTCAGTTTCAACAAGACGACAGAACAACTTTGTTTCACATCCGAAGCGCAAATAAGGAGCATCGCGCAAGAAGGTGGGATGCAGCTGGAGATTTTACCTAATGACAGATATACCTCGAATACGATTTATATCTTCCAAAAAAACAAACCGGAACATGAGTAAGTACGATATCATCATCATAGGCAGCGGACTGGGCGGTCTGGAATGCGGAGCCATCTTGAGCAAAGAGGGCTACCACGTCTGTGTGCTGGAGAAGAATGAACTGTTTGGCGGCTGCTTCCAGACTTATCAACGCGGCGGGCACCGGATGGATACCGGCATTCACTATATCGGCAGTCTGGATGAAGGACAAATCATGAATCAGTATTTCCGTTATTTCGGTATCATGGACAAGTTATCCATCAAACGGATGGATGAAGAAGTGTTCGACCGGATTTATTATAAAGACGCTATCTATGATTACGCCATGGGGCATGAACGGTTCATGGAAACCCTGTGCCACTCATTCCCCCATGAACGGGAGAACTTAAAACGGTATGTGGCAGCTATCCGATCGGTGGGAAACCTGATCAGCACAGACCACCTGAAAAAAGGCCGCCTGTCCCAAGAAGGCATGGATTTCTTTGCCACCTCAGCAGCCGGGATGATAGCATCCGTTACCACGAACAGGGATTTACAGAATGTACTTGCCGCAACCTCCCTGCTCTATGGCGGGATCAAAAATAAATCTACCTTCTATGAACACGCCATGATTAACAACTCTTATCTGGAGAGCGCCTATCGTTTCACGGAAGGAAGTATGCAAGTCAGTCTGGAATTAATCCATATCATACGTGCCAACGGCGGTACGGTGCTGAACCGGAAAGAAGTGACCCGTATCCTTGTCAAGGATGAAGCCATACAAGGAGTGGAAGTGAACCATGAAGAGATACTGGAAAGTACTTACGTCATATCCAACCTGCATCCGCAACTCACCTTATCCCTGCTGGATAAGAACCATTCCATCAAACCGGCTTTTGTGTCTCGCATCAAGTCACTGGAAAACAGTTACGGGATATTCACGCTGAATCTGATGATGAAAAAAGACTGTTGCCCCTATCAGAACCATAATATATACCTGCACGGCAATGAGGATGTATGGTATGAAAAAGAGATGCACAAAGGGAATACCCCCAGTTGCATGATCTCCATGCAAGTACCCCGCGGCAACAGCAAATTCACAGAGGTGGTTTCCATACTGACCCCCATGTATATGGATGAGGTCAGCAAATGGACGGATACGACCCCCGAACACCGTGGCGAGGCATACCGCCAGTTCAAAGAAGAAAAGACGGAACAGATCTTGCAGTTCCTGAGGCGGTTCGGATTTCACTGGAATCATTGCATTGAAAAGATCCATACCACGACTCCGCTGAGCTATCGGGACTATACCGGAACCATAGACGGTTCGGCATACGGCATTGTCAAAAACTACCAGTATCCGCAAATCAGTTTTGTTTCCACACGCACCAAACTGAAGAATCTGTTCCTCACGGGGCAGAATCTGAATGTACACGGCGCTTTGGGCGTGACGCTGACAGCCATGCTCACTTGTTCGGAATTTGTAGGTCAGGAATATTTAGCAAAAAAAGTAGGCAATGCATAAGATTTGGAAGAAAACAATAAAGTACGGGGGGATGGCCCTGTTGATTCTGATAGCGGCGATCATGATAGGCATGAGTTATCTCTATCTATCTGCCGATATGATGACTCCGCAATTTGCGTCTACCCCTGAAACGGATCGTGTGATACGGAAAGACAGCCTCCGGCAGTATGGCGGAAACTACCTGCGGCACAGTGAGAGCGGACTTTGGGAACTGAAAGTCAGCGGACCTGCCTACGAAAGAGGCAAAGCCATCGGCCAACTGACTTCCGACTTACTTTATTTTCAGGAAAAAGTATTTGTGGATCAGATAAAAGAGATAGTCCCCTCTGAAAGTTATCTTAAATTCCTCCGTTTCTTCATTGTCCTTTTCAACCGGAATCTGGGGAAAAATGTGCCGGAAGAGTACCGGGACGAGATTTATGGCATCTCCCTCTCCTGCACCCATGAGTATGATTTCATCGGCACCCCCTACGAGCGTCAGTTGAATTACCACTCCGCCCACGACTTGGGACATGCCATGCAGGACTATATGCTGGTAGGATGCAGTTCATTTGCCTGCTGGGGTGAGAACAGTGCCGATTCTTCCCTTATCATCGGCCGTAATTTCGATTTCTACATGGGTGACGCCTTTGCACGCAACAAGCTCGTTTCGTTTTACCAACCCGAAAACGGATATCGCTTCGCATCCGTGGGATGGGCCGGAATGACCGGTGTCCTTTCCGGCATGAATGAAACGGGGCTGACTGTCACCATCAATGCCGCCAAATCGGATCTGCCTGCCGCATCCGCCACCCCTATTTCCATTCTGACCAGGGAAATATTGCAATATGCTTCTACCATTGAGGAAGCATACGCTATCGCCCGGAAACGGAAAACATTTGTCTCGGAGTCCATACTGGTGGGTTCGGCCAAGGACGGCAGAGCCGCAATTATCGAGAAATCGCCGGAGAAAATAGCCTTATTCACAGGAAACGGGCAGCAGATCATCTGTACCAACCACTACCAGTCGGAAACCTTCGGCCATGACAAACGGAACCTGGAAAACATAGAAACTTCGGACAGCCCCTACCGCTTTGCCCGCTTGCAGGAACTGCTGAAAGAAAACGCACCGATAGATGCCCCCAAAGCCGCCTCTATCCTGCGCAACCGGAAAGGAGTGGGAGAAGCGGAACTGGGCCTTGCCAATGAAATGGCCATCAACCAGTTCATCGCCCATCACTCCGTCATTTTCCAACCCGAGAAAAAACGGATGTGGGTATCCACCGCTCCCTGGCAATGCGGCAAGTACGTGGCATACGACCTGAACAGGATTTTCAGCGACTCCATCGATTTCAACCATGAAATCTATACCGAAAACCTGACAGTGCCTGCGGACTCCTTCCTGCAACAACAGGAATACCAACAGCTGATGACTTACAAAAGACTGGCTCCTGTACTACGGAAGCAGATTAAAAAGAAAGAACGGCTGGACGAACAGACCCTGCATGCCTTCCAACATGCCAACCCTCATTTCTTTTATGTGTACGAGTTGCTGGGAGATTACTATCATGCCACAGGACAGCAGGACAAAGCCCTGCGCAATTGGAAGAAAGCCCTCTTGCTTCCTATCCCCAAGCGAAGTGAATCAGAACGTATAGAACATAAAATAAACAACTAAAATGAATAAGAATCCGGAAATACAATTCCGCTCCCCTGAAGAAATCAAAGCCTATCAGGAAAGCCGGCTGGCTGAGGAACTGCTTTATTTGCAGAATCATTCACGATTCTACCAACATCTGTTCCAAGCATATCACATCGATATACAACAGATAAAAACCATAGAAGACTTGCAACAAATACCTGTCACGACCAAGACAGACCTGCAACTTCATAATGAAGATTTTATTTGCGTGAGCCGCGATGAAATTATTGACTATGTCACCACTTCGGGAACCTTGGGCGACCCCGTCACTTTCGTATTGACTTCCGAGGACCTTGACCGGCTGGCCTACAACGAATATCTGTCATTCACCACCACCGGATGCAGCAGACAGGATATACTACAACTGATGACCACCATAGACAGACGTTTCATGGCGGGCCTCGCCTACTATATGGGAGCCCGTGAGCTGGGCATGGGGGTAGCCCGTGTGGGAAACGGCATTCCCGAACTGCAATGGGACACTATCCGGCGCATCCATCCCACTTGCGGCATGGTAGTCCCTTCCTTTCTGATCAAACTGATTGAATTTGCCGAAAAGAACCATATTGATTACCATCACTGCTCCATGCAGAAATGTGTATGCATAGGCGAAGCACTCCGCAATCCCGATTTCACCCTGAACACACTGGGTAAACGGATACACGAGAAATGGGATTCCCTGCAACTTTACTCCACCTACGCATCTACCGAAATGCAATCCTCGTTTACCGAATGTAATGAATTTCACGGTGGCCACCTCCAGCCGGAACTGATTATCGTAGAGTTTCTGGATGATAACAACCAACCTGTAAAAGAAGGGGAAGCAGGCGAAGTGACCATTACGACTTTGGGAGTAAGAGGAATGCCGCTGCTCCGCTTCAAGACCGGAGATATCTGTTACCATTATACCGAACCTTGTGCCTGCGGACGTAACACCATCCGTCTCAGCTCCATACTGGGCCGTAAAGGACAAATGATAAAATATAAAGGTACGACCCTTTACCCACCCGCTTTATTCGATATTCTGGATAACATCCCCCATATCAAGAATTACATTGTAGAGGTTTATACCAATGAACTGGGAACGGATGAAATACTGATCCGCATCGGAAGTGAAAACCGCAGCGAAGCCTTCGCTAAAGAAATCAAAGACCTGTTCCGTTCCAAAGTACGGGTGGCTCCGAGTATCAATTTTGAATCGGCAGAGTATATCGCGAAAATACAAATGCCGCCCATGAGTCGAAAAATAGTTAAATTTATTGATTTGAGATAATATTTTTCTACCTTTGGCAGCAGCAAAACAACACTTAAAAAAGAACTAATATGAAACAGTTACTCGTTTTATTGTTCCTTGTAAGCAGCATGGCTTGCTTCGGGCAAAACAAAGACGCATTGAAAGACATCTCTTCCGTGACATTTTATGGCATAGACTTTACCCGTGCCAAAGTGTACGGAGCAAAAGAAGGCCCCATGCAGTTCAAATATACTTTTGATGACATCAACAAGCTTTTCATCACTGAGCCGAAGAAGTATGATATTGGCAAAAGACTGGGTGTCAATGTAGAAGTAACCTCATTGGAGGCAGTAAACGATGCCAACAAGACCATCAATCCCGATGAGATCATGACGACCAACAGCGGATACACTCTGGATGAAAAACAGATAGAAGAAGTCATCAAGACACTTCCCATCCTCTCTCAAGAAGAAAAAACAGGATTGATTATGATTGCCATGCTTTTAAACAAGGCTGATGCAAGAGCGACCTATCAAATTGTATTCTTCAACACGAAAACCCGTGAGATTCTGTATAGCGCACCGACTAACGGCAAAGCACGCGGTTTCGGACTACGCAATTATTGGGCAGGTTCCGTACACAGCGCCATGAAGAAACTAGACTAACATATAATCCCGGTTCACTGTAGGGGTGAAATGCTCCCACCCGATACCACAAAATCAATGTATCCGGATGAACTCAATTCACCCCTACAGCTATAAACCTTTATTAATCAAACCCCTCTACGGTACCAGAATACTACCAGCCATTTCCTGATAAGGATAAGTAAACCAAAAGCAAGAGCCTTCTCCTTCTTCTGACTCCACACCGATAGTTCCACCCATCTGTTCCACCAGACTCTTACAAATAGACAAGCCAAGTCCCGTACCATGAACAAAACTGTTCAGTTTCACAAAACGGTCAAATACTGTTTTTATCTTATTCTTCGGGATTCCCATTCCTGTATCACGAACATAAAACCGCAGATACCCATCTGTCTGCCTATAATATCCTAACGTTATGCTGCCCGAAAAAGTGAACTTCAAAGCGTTATTAATGAAATTGGAAATGACTTGATTCAAACGATTCTTGTCTGCCCATACATGACATCCGGGCAAGCATTCTTCAAACACCAGCTCCACACCGGCCGGCACTTTCATGCGTAAAGAACGGATAATCTCACTGCAAAGCAGATTGACATCCGTATCACTCTTGACAAATTCAAAAGCTCCCGACTCCATCTTCGATAAATCAAGAATATCTGAAATAAGCTGAAGAAGCAACTCCGTATTCTCCTGTACAATAGCCATGTACTGCTTGCGGTCCTTCATATCTTCCGTTTCCGTTAAAAGGCTGGAAAACCCCACTATAGCATTCAGCGGAGTGCGGATCTCATGACTCATATTAGCCAGAAAAGCGGATTTCAAACGATCCAGCTCTTCCGCTTTATCTCTTGCCGCTATCAACTTCCGCTCCGTTTCTTTCAGTTCAGTTATGTCATAATTGACACAAACCATATCAATAATCCCGTCTTCCGGACGAAAATCGCGTACCATTACATTGACTCTTGTCCATGTATACGTGCCATCTTCACGTAATATACGCACATCACGCCTCAGATGGCTGGCTTCCCGTATCAATACCTGATCAAAGAAGCGAAGCATCATCCTGCGATCATCCGGATGAAAATGAGAATGCACTTTGATAATCTCATTCAATGGAGTTCCTTCTTTCTCACCTACATTCCGATACCAGCTATTCACAGCATAGCCATCACATTTCAAGGCATTAAAATGGGCATATCCTACTTTGGCATAGTTACCAATCAATGTGAAAAACTCCTCAAAGTCCTGTATTTTGCTATATGCATTTGTTGTTTCCGTATTATCAATATTGATCAACAATATATTTATCAGATTGCCCAAAGCATCATAAAGTGGAGCGAATTTCGAGATCAAACTGATAGTACCGGTACGAGAAGTAGAATAATAGCCGTCCAAACGGTCGAAATCATAATTAAACGACATATCAATAGGTGCTCCTGCTTTCAACTTATCTTTCAATCCCTGCGGCAGCAAAGGATTATCAAATAAATTCAATCCTATCACATCCTCCTTATGCCGGAGACCGAAGATTTCCATCTCCTTGTCATTCAAATCTGTCATAAACCCATCCTTATCATACAACTCGATACCAGCAGGAAGATTCTTATAAATATTCTGCAAATAAGCTTTTTCCAGCCGGGCTTCAGATTCAGAGCGTCTCAATTCCATACAAATACTGATAATATTACCCAAAGAGACAAACCATTGATAATCCTCATTGCACCAATTCCGGTGCTCACGCACCATATCCACCCCTATATACCCCCACACTCCGTCTTTTGAGTTCAAAGGCACCACCATAGTAGATTTCACTCCATATTCCTCTAATCTACGCTTATCCGCCCCGGCTGAATCAGGAAGCAAATTTAATGTAAAAAGAATGATTGGATCACCAGCCAATATCTGTCCTGTCCACCAGGAGGCATAATCAATAGAAGATTCCGACAATAAAACCTTACGTTCTTTTATACCCTCCACTGCTATTTCATAGGTACAGACTTCCGTATGCAATTTCCTGTCCAATTCAAAAATATAAGTACGATCTGCTTGAAATTGGCGCAATACCTCCTTTAAAATCTTATTGATAACCAAGGTAATATCATCAGAATGCAAAAAATCAAGCAATGACTTGGAAATGCCGTTCAAACGAGATAATAAAGAGTTCAACCGGTCTACCGTCTGCTCCTGCATATTCATCCGTTGCCGGGAAATACATTGCAACATACCCATGACGCGGACATGACCTTCTTTGGTAATACGCTTCTCACCGACCTTGGTACTGACCCACATCATCCCATATTTGGAATGTATCGGAAAAACCTGCTCATAAATCTCCATCATCCGGAAAGAGCGAAATTCCTCCAAAATACGCTCCCGATAATTCTCACAAATCAGATTCGCGAAATCTTTAGCAGAAATCTTATTCCCTTCTATTCCTAACAAATCGGCTACAAACTCAGAACAATAGTAAACTCCTTCATCAAAGTCCACCTCCCACCATCCTATGCGTGCCATTGATACAAGCTGCTGCAACCTTGCATCATTCTCTTGAATCTTCCCCATATACAAGCTACCTTTTAATTTATGCACCAAGATAATCATTATCTGTCAATACCAAATACTTAAACATGAAAAAATAAACACCGGCAATAAATAATCAATGCCCGAAATCTATTTTAACGCAGTTCACTTGCAAATAAACAGCGAACTGTGTATTTTCGTAAAAGAACTACATTACAAACCTTACAAATTCGTATAACCATGAAACGTAATATCCTATTATTAATAATTTTGACAGTCATATCCTTAGAAGCATCCGGACAAAAATATACGATTTATGTAGATGACTTCAATAGTGAGATCAAAATACCCAACAGGGCGATCAACCTGATTCGTCTCGCATTTATCGATGGTATCCGCAACACCAACCGCATCAATGTAGTGGACGCCGTTTCGGCTGGAAGTGATCTCAGTCTGAGCCCGCTGGAAGATGCACGCCGCTTCAGAGCAGAGTACCTGTTAAAAGGAAACCTGATACAAAGGGAAGCAACCGATGACGGAAGCTCTCACAGACGTTACCACAGCCGTGAGAACAGTTATAAAGAGAAATTCACCCTGCGCCTTGATTTAATACGGACCAGTGACGGAGTAACTATCAGCACACGCAATTATGAAGAGACAGGCTCAGCATCCGGTAAAGATGCCACCCAATATAGCGCTTTAGAGAATTCATTAATCAATGTGCCATACGAAATGGGACTTTTTGTAGAAAATCACTTCAAAGTATACGGTTCAATACTGAAAGTGGTATCTACCAAAAGAGACAAGGCAAAAACCATTTATATCAACCTGGGATATGATGATCCTATCAAAGAAGGATTACGCTTTGATGTAGTGGAAGATGGCATACTGGAAGGACATAATATAGAAACCAAAATCGGTGAAATACGGATTACCGAAATCATGGGACCGAAAATCTCTTTATGCAAAGTGAACAAAGGGGGTGAAACTATTCTTACTGCATTAAATGAAGGAAAGACCTTGAAACTTATTTCCAGACAGGCCAAACTGTTCGATGAATAACATACCATTCATAATGAATATACAACAACACAACCGCCGACCCGGCATCTGCCAAGGCCCGGCGGTATTACTATATCAAGACAAACCGCTACTTTTCTATAATGGAAGTTAGAGGATGACGGTTCCCCTTTATCTCTCTCAGAAATGCTTTTGCCGAACCAAAATTCAAATATAAATCCAAACGCACCGGCAAATGGTTTTTATCATCAGTTACATAAAAGGTTATTACCTCTTTTTCTTTTCCTTTTTTATACTCTACCAAGGAAAAGACCAAACAACGGTATTTCACACCATTCTCCGCCTTAAAATTCTTCCGGCCACGATAAATCAATGTTTGCTGCTCTACTTTAGTACCTGTAGCCATATCAAACAATATTTTATCGCCGACTTTATAGTCACTTACATCAAATGAACGTGCCCTCATCAATATGCTCAGCATATCAAAAATACACTCATCACTTTGGTCTTTCGATTTCACCGTATCCCGTTCCCTCCTCATACGACGCTGATCGGCAATACATTTCCCGTTTTTATAACTGAACCATACTTCGTCCACCGTATAGCGGTCGCCCTCTTCGGCTCCTTTACGAAAATAAACAGGTTCCAGACGACTGCTGGTAATACAAGTCAATGTATCACGCATCTTAAAAAAGAAATCAACTTGTCTGTTACTGACAGAAATCAAGTTACTACGAAAACAAGGTTTCCCCTGATAAGTAATAGCCTGCATGTCCATTTTTGCCTGTCCGGCAGCAACCCAAATGAATTTCCAGTTAAACTTTAAATCGTACACTAATTCTTCACCTGCCTGGATAGCTTCGTTTTGTGCCGCACATTGCGCCCTGGTTGCCATAATGGCAAACCAGCCGCACAATAATATGAGAATAGTTTTTTTCATCGGCCTAGTTTTCTAGCTCTTTCTTTATTTCTATCTTGCACCTTTTTGGTCTCTTCCGGTTTTTGTTTCTTTATTTCATCCAGCTTTTGCTTGTCTATAGGAATAGCATTCACATCCCAATTCTCTTCAAATTCAAAGTTAGCTTTCATTTCCCAAACTTTCGGGAAATAGAAAACCTCTTCAGGCTGAATCTTCTTATCATAATCTCCCGTATCCCAAACTCCGTTATTATTATGGTCGTTAAACAAACGTATATAATATTTCGTACTCGGATTCAAGAAATAGAAGTCCGCCGTTCCTTCCTCCGTTACCGGTTGTTGGCGCAATACATTTCCATTCGCATCCAACAACTCGGCAACAGCATGGGGAGCAGTTCCTTTTATATTCAACAAGATAGTTCCGTACTCGTCCATTTTTTTCACTTTCACCGTTTGCTGGACTTTGTCCGTATGCAGCCCATAAATACCAATAAACGCCAAAGAATCAATAGTCAACTGATATTCCTGCTCCGGTTGCCAATCTGCCAATATCTGATATTGACGTGGCATCAACGAGTCTGCCATAAAGAAGAAAGGAGCCGGTTGCCACACACTATCCACCTTTACTTCCATATGAATGGCCGCCGTGTCTATGCTTGCCACAGGTTCTTCAAAAGATAGATAGATATTCCTGTATATATCGAATGCTGACGGAGCATCGACGTTCATAGTCAGGAATTTAGTTGGTTCCACCCTGATGGTATCTCCTTTTTTCTCCCTTTTTTTACGTTCCTTCTCCTTTTCCTCATTCGCTTTTTTCTGCAATTTTTCCCGTTGCTCTCTTGTCAGTTTATTAGCCAGATAAATGGTATCGGTTTTGGGAACCAACCGGTTTAGTGTATCCGTATATAAATAATCCAACTGAACCTCCAGCGTATCCATCTGATAAACCAACGAATCCTTGATCCAATAACAAATTGAGTCGTTTCGTGGAGTCGTTTCTATAATAAACGCATCCTTCTCATCAAAGTTCAATCCTTTCAAAACAGGCAACGTATCGGCCGGCGCACTGAAAGATAATATAAAATGATTCTCTTTATCACGCTCGCTCTTGGACAGATACTGGCGGTTATTTATTCCCTTAAATGCTCTTAGAACAATATTATCCGGCAGAAAACGGGTATACCCCACTGTTTTAATCGTATCGATAGTCGCTGTATCCTTCCACAACGTATCCTGACGCACAGCAGCCTCCATGGAAGGAATAATAATAGAATCACAAAAAGCAATCATCTCGGTCTTGGAGTCATACAAATAATTCTGGTTACCATCCATCAAACCAAAGATATGATATTTACCAGGTGCGATACCGCGGATGGTAAAACGCCCTCGGCTATCAGTACGGGATACACGGTCAAACGGTTTCTTGACAAAAGCGCTATCGCTCAGATCTGCATGCAATCCCACCATCATACCTTTGACAGGTTCCAAATCAGCAGCAGCCAATACATTTCCGGAAACTTCCAGTGTATCAATGGCTTCTCCCGTAGAAAAAGAAAAAGCATAATTACCTAGCGGATTACCCTCATTGTTATCCACAATGGCATCCGAAAAATCAATGGTATAAGTGGTATTGGGCTTCAATGAGTCCATGAGGTTAACCAATACTCTTCTGCCGCTTGCCTTAATATCAGGTTGTTCCAATTGAGGAGGAGACACTACCACCTTCTCCGATGTTTTCTCTAATTTGATGAACTCATCAAATTCAATGGCAATCTTCTTATTCTTATTGTTTGTTGCATACGGCTTGGGAGAGCTTCTGATAAACTTGGGCGGCTCCTCATCATACGGACCTCCATCCGGTGTTCCCATGCTTGCGCAGGAATACACCACGATCATCAGCATCAACAAAGCAGGTAATTTATGTTTTTTCCAATTCATGTTCTTATTGGTTCAAGCTTAGCATTTCTTCTATATAATCACGCGTATTGCTCAATCTCGGCACTTTGTGCTGTCCGCCTAATTTGCCTTTTTCTTTCAGCCAATCGTGGAACAGATTAGGTCTCGCCACGATTATTTCCAACGGCTGCAAGGTAATGTTTTTATGGCGTTTAGCTTCGTAATCGGAGTTAATTTGTTGTAAAGAAGTGTCAAGAACCCGACTAAAATTCTCTAAAGAATCCGGCATAACGGCAAATTCTATCAGCCACTGATGACGGCACTTGGCATGTGCATCCATGAAAACAGGAGCAGCAGAATAATCAATAATCTGTGCACCGGTCGCCTCGCAGGCTTTTGCCAACCCTTGTTCCGCATTATCCACCATCAACTCCTCACCAAATGCATTAATAAAGTGCTTGGTACGCCCTGTTATAACAAATTTATAGGGGTGTTTGTTGGTGAACTTCACGGTATCACCAATCATATAACGCCACAATCCGCAGGAAGTACTGATGACCATCGCATAATTTTTATTCAACTCCACATCTGTTAACGGAACAATATGAGGATTTTCAGTACCGACATCTTCCATCGGAATAAATTCATAAAATACCCCATAGTCAATCATCAGTAACATGGAAGGATCACTGAAATCATTTTGTAATCCGAAAAAACCTTCACTGGCATTGTATGTTTCCATATAATGCATCTTGTCGCTACGAATAAGCTGTTTATATTGTTCGCGATAAGGAGTAAAAGCAACCCCTCCATGAAAAAAAACTTCCAAATCAGGCCATACTTCCGCCAAATTATCCGTTCCCTTCACTTCCAGAATATGTTTCAGTACAGCCATCATCCATGACGGCACTCCTGAAAGATTGGTCACATTCTGATTCATTGTGGCACGAGTAATCCTTTCTACTTTTTCCTCGAAATCACTCAGCAACGCAATCTTTTTATCGGGCACCCGAATCAGATTGACCAACGGATTCACATTTTCAATCAATATGGCAGAAAGGTCTCCTACAAGACTTCGTTTCACATTATAGTTTGGTGCATGGCTTCCTCCAAGAATCAGACCTTTTCCAGAGAAAAAACGACTCTCAGGATTTTGTTGGAGATACAGCGCCACTGCATCCATACCACCCGCATAATGAATATCATGAAGTCCCTCCCTGCTGACAGGAATAAACTTACTTTTGTCATTAGTTGTTCCTGAAGATTTGGCAAACCACTGCACTTCTCCACGCCACAGGACATCTTTCTCTCCATGACGCATCCGTTCCACGTATGGCTTGATTTCTTCGTAAGTCTGTATAGGTACACGTTGAAAGTCTTGATATCTCTTTATGTCTTTATAGCCATATTTCAATCCCCACTCCGTATGGGCCGCATCCTTCATCAGCCGGCAAAACACTTTATGTTGGAGCGCCTCAGCCTGAGTTGCATACAAGGCTGTCGCTTTTTGTCTGGGCTTGAATAGCGTACTAATTAATCTGGTAGAATTCATTTGTCTTAGTATACGATTCGTTATATCTTGCAAAAATAGCTTATTTCTATATTATAATGGCTGATAACATTATTTTTTTTATAGTTTTCTACATTACTTTTATTTTTTGTTATCTTTACGGTCGCTTACAACTTAACATCAAAGGCTATGAAGATAGGAATATTGACATCAGGAGGAGACTGTCCAGGAATAAACGCCACAATTAGAGGAGTTTGCAAAACAGCGATAAATCATTACGGTATGGAAGTTTATGGAATTCATAGCGGATTCCGGGGATTGCTGGACAATGACGTAGAACCATTGACAGAAAAATCATTATCGGGCTTGTTAAATCTGGGAGGGACAATACTAGGCACTTCCAGAGAAAAGCCATTCAAGAAACGCCTGTCGGCAGCCTCGGAGGACAAACCGGCTTTGATGTTAAAGAATATCCATGATCTAGGTCTGGACTGTATCGTATGTATCGGCGGAAACGGAACCCAAAAGACCGCAGCCAAACTGGCCCAAGCAGGTGTGAACGTTGTTTCTGTACCTAAAACAATAGATAACGATGTTTGGGGAACAGACGTTTCATTCGGATTCGATTCTGCCGTGACCATTGCTACCGATGCCATTGACCGGCTGCATTCTACAGCCAGTTCACACCAACGTGTCATGGTTATTGAAGTGATGGGACATAAAGCTGGCTGGATTGCACTTTATTCCGGAATGGCGGGAGGCGGTGACGTGATTCTTATTCCGGAACTGTCTTATGATATTCATAATATAGGCAATACCATCATTGAACGCTTGAAAAAAGGGAAGCCCTATTCCATTGTTGTTGTCGCAGAAGGCATCAAAACCATGGACGGCAAAAAAGCCGCCGAATATATAGCCCAAGAAATAGAATATGAAACCGGATTCGAGACCCGTGAAACTGTACTGGGATATATCCAGCGTGGCGGCTCTCCTACTCCCTACGACCGTAATCTGGCCACTCGTATGGGTGGACATGCCACAGAACTGATTGCTTCCGAACAATTCGGACGAATGGTCTCTCTGCAAGGTGCGGAAATTGGCTCCATCCCTCTGAATGAAGTGGCTGGTAAATTAAAACTTGTCAATGAGAACCATGACCTGATTGTACAAGGCAAACGGATGGGAATCTGCTTCGGATAAGAAGCAGATTCAATCCTTTTCCATATACTTGGATGGAGACACTCCGAATTGCTCGGTAAAATGCTTTCGGAGCGTACGTGTATCACTATATCCTACCATTTCGGCTATTTCCTGAATGGAATACCTGTTCTCCATAATAAGGGAGGCAGCCTTGCTCATCCGTACACTCCGAATCATATCAATAGCAGCCAGTTCGCTACGTTGCTTTATTTTTCTATAAAGAGTAGGCTGACTCATATTCAATTGCTCCGCCAACATTTTTACATTAAAGTTCTCATTCGCCAGATTAGCTTCTATGACATGAATAATTTGCTGTATAAAATCATCCGGAGCATTATTCCCATCCGCTTCCGGTTCACTTTCCTGCTGCTTCAACATCAACGTCTTTGTATATATCCTCTTCAGGCGTTCCCGCTGGAGTATCAGGTTCCGGACTTTTGCCTTCAATACCTCCGGATTGAAGGGTTTCATCATATAATCATCCACACCTATTTTTGAAGCCTGCAACACATCCGCATCCTCAGCCTTTGCCGTCAGCATCAAAATAGGGATATGTGCTGTCCGAGGCTGCTCACGCAATTCCCGGCAACAGGTAAACCCATCTTTTACAGGCATCATTATATCAGAAATAATCAAATCCGGAATTTTACTCATTGCCACATCAACCCCCTCTTCACCGTTTGCCGCCTCATATACGGCATAATCTTTACAGAATAAAGAACAGACATAATGCCGGATTTCCTCATTGTCCTCAATAACAAGAAGAGATGTTTTTTTATTCGAAGGCTTGTCTTCCTGCCCTTCCGCCTGCATTACCGGTAACGGAAGAGCATATTCCTCCATCTCCGGAGCACCAACAATCTCATACCGGTCCTCTGCAAAATGTGCATTTCCCTCAGGAATCAATAATGTGAAAGTGCTACCCTTTCCGAGAGTACTGTCCAAATTCACCGTGCCATGATGAAGATCCATCGTATTTTTAACAATACGCAAGCCTATACCTACCTTATTAGAAAACAAAGGTGTATTTTCTCCGGTAATAAATGATTCAAAAATCCTCCCCCGTAACTCTTCCGGTATTCCTTTACCTGTATCCGATATGATTATACTGCAAAATGAATATCCATCTATCTCGATACGGTTCATCTTAAAAATCACCTTTCCATTCGGAGATGTATACTTAAACGCATTAGATAATAAATTACGGATAGCCGAACTTATTTTTTCCACGTCTATCCATAGCAAAAGTGGCTCATTCAGCGATTCAACCGTAAAGTTAATCCCTTCTGTTTCTGCCAGTTCATGAAAAGGATCGGTTATCTGCTTTGCCAATACCACTATATCGACTTTCGAAATCCGGAGTTTAATCATACCTGCTTCAATCTTCTGCACATAAAGCAAATGATCGACCAATGTCTGCAAAGAGGTTCCATTGCGATACATGGCAGCCAGTTTAGTATAGACGGTGTCTGAAGGGCGGACGGTTCCTAACAATTCCTGCAGGGGAGATAAGATTAAAGTTAAAGGTGTACGCAACTCGTGAGCTGCATTCGTAAAGAAATTCTCGCGTTCCATCCGAATCTGCTTCTCCTTGTCACGCTCTACAGTAGCAGCAAATATCTCATGTTCCAAGCGCAACTCGTGCTCCAACCTCTTTTGCCGTAATTTAATACGCTGCATAACCATATAAACTATTATCCCTCCCAGCACCATCATACAGAAGCGGAAAAAGAAAGTTTCACTCCAATGAGGCAAAATCTCTACTCTCAACGAGGTTATTTTACTGTCTCTTTCATCCGGATAAATATTTTTCACCTCAAAAACATATTCCCCGGCAGGAAGGTTAGCATACGAAACTTTTTCCCCTCCGTTGGCCACAAGCCAACCAGGCTGATAAGGACGAAGCCTGTAACTATACTTCTGCTGGCTTTCAGAATAAGAAAGGTTATTGAACGTCAGCGCAAAGTCACGATTCGCATGATTCAACCGGACAAAAGGCGTATAGAAAATACTTTGTGAAAGAATGGTCTGCCCATTGACCTCTCTTCCTATCTCTACAGGTTTATTATTTACCTCCAATCCGGTAATCACGACAGATTCGGAAGTGGTAAACGCTTTAATGTCATCGGGGTTAAAATAAGTAAGATTTTTATTATTTCCCCAAAACAGGACATCCTCCCAATGCAGGACAGAACGGTTACTGCCTGCAATGTAATAATTATAAAACAAATGCTGATGACGGCTATAACGGGAAATACCTGAATTAGAGCCCAACCAGATTTGCCCGTCCGCATCCTCAGTCATGCAACCAATAAAGTTACTGCACAATCCATCCCGGGTAGTATATACATGAGTTATCGCATCCTGTCCGGGAGAGAAAACTGCCAGACCGGCCATGTATCCGACATACAGATTACCATCAGACGAAGCTAATAATGAACGAACGGAATTCTCAGCCATACCATACTTCTTTTCATAGCCGGTCTGCAGTTCTTTTTCATTTATCACTTTACATATACCATAATTCGCAGTGCCCAGCCAAAGCGTATGATCGTCGGTTTCAGCCATAGCACGAATATAAAGAGGAGACAAGTTCTGTAATCCGGATACTTTGAAATGTATCTTCTTACCCCTGTTCGTTTCACGGTCGAATAACCAAAGTCCTTTATGTGTACCAATCCAAAAACGGCCTTTGCTATCAAGAAATAAGGCCCAGACAGATGATTTGTTAAGGTCACCATCTTCCGTGATCAATCGCAATATCTTGAATGAGCGTTCTTTTTTATAATAACAGGTCAATGAACCATCTGAATTCCCAAACCATAAATTCCCTTTCTCATCTTTCAGACTGCACAACACTGTCTGTTGTTTTTTCACATCTTGATCTCCTACTTGAAAGAAGTCTGTTTTTTCCGAAGTACCAAACGCTGTCCGGCTCCGCATAATTCCTTTATGGTATGTTGCCAACCAAAGATAATGATCGTCATCCGCTACAATAGAACAAATCTCATTATGCCTGTCCTGATAAAAACAATTATAAAACTGCATACGCAAATCCGACCAGATAACTCCTCCACCATCCGTACCAATCCACAGAATACCATGTGAATCGTAATAAGCCGCAATCATCCTCGTTTCAAGATTGCGGTACATCAAAGAAGAAGTGTTACTATAAACTTCTGTCAATATCTCGTCCTGATTATTTTTATCTATTGTCATCACCGTATATCCATTCCACGTTACGGCCAGATATTTATTCTCATTTAATCTGATAACACCGAAAACATCTGTATGAGAAAGTCTGTCGGATACCGGAGCCACATGATAAGTCAACTGCTTGATTTTCCCGGTTCGTTCATTGTAATAAATAACCCCATGAGCAATTGTAGAAATCCATATCCGACCATCATCATACAAAACAGAATTTACAGACAGACTACCGGTACGCCCCAGGTCAATCACCCGAAAGGAATTCAGGTTTGTCGCATCCAGCAAGATAATTCTACCTTTTTCATCAATCAGACAGATACTTTTTTTATCCGAAGAATAAGTGATGGCAACCAAAAGATTATCCTGGTTATTCCAGCCTGTATATTTTTCTTGAACCCGGAGCCGAAGCTCACCCTCTTTTGATGCGCACCGCTTCATTAAATGCAGCTCACTCCCGGAAATCACCCAAACCAACGAATCATTCCTCTGCAACATCCCTCGAGATGGAATACCCTGTCCCGAAGAAGAAACCACAGACAAAAACCGTTCTTTTTTCAAATCAAATGCAGAAAAGACACCATTATCCACAAATGCCAGCACCCCGTCAAAAACCTCCTTTAAGTTTGAAATACTAGGATAACTCCTACTCCTTTCAAAATTTGTAATCCGCCTACCGTCATAACGGCTCAACCCGTTTCGGGTTCCAAACCAAATGAAGCCTTCTTTATCCTTATAAACAGCAGATACGGTATTGTCGGCCAATCCGTTTTGCATATTGAGCAGATGCACATCTTTGCTTAAAAAAGCATAGCACACATCCGGCAGCAATATACATACTCCAATTATAACCAGTGATAAGATTTTAAGGTTCATATTTAATTCATTACCTGTAGCAAAGGAATAAAATAAAAAAGAGATAACAACAAAGATTCACCAAAAAATATAGAGATGCATTAAACATGCATGCTGAATGAAATGAACGTGTATTAAGCCACATCACTGATTAACATACATTTGCAATGTATTAACCTAATGTCTAATTAAAAAACAGAGAAGCATGAAAAAAATCTCAATTCTATTTTTGATATTGCTTTGCAACTGTACATTCCTGTACGCCCAGCAATTCAGCATCACCGGTGTAGTCACGGATAAAAAGCTCAATGAGCCCATTATCGGTGCTAGTGTAGTTGTCAAAGGTACTACCAACGGAACGGTTACTGATCTGGATGGAAAATTCACAATCCAAGCCTCAAAAAGCAGTGTGCTAATTGTTTCCTTTATCGGGTATACCCCCCAAGAATTTACAATCAATGGCAACCAAACTTTTTATCAAATCTCTTTAGCGGAAGATACGCAAACGCTGGACGAAGTTGTGGTAGTAGGCTTTGGTACGCAAAAGAAAGTGAACTTAACAGGAGCAGTTGCTACCGTGGATAAAAAAACACTGGAATCACGTCCTGTCACTTCAGTTTCACAAGCTCTTCAAGGAGTGATGCCAGGATTGAACATTGACATGAATGACAAAGGTGGACGATTAGACTATAATCCCACCATGAATATTCGTGGAACAGGAAATTTGAATACCGGATCCAGTGCCTCACCTTTAGTTTTAATTGATGGAGCCGAAGGAGACATAAACTCGTTAAATCCGCAGGATATCGCTAACATTTCCGTGTTAAAAGATGCTGCCGCATCTGCCATTTACGGTTCACGCGCTCCATTTGGCGTAATCTTGGTTACAACCAAATCAGGAGAAGCAGGAAAAGCCACCATTCAGTATTCAAACAATTTCAGATGGTCACGCCCCACCAACATTCCTGACATGCTCGACTCCTACCGCTTTGCCAAGTATTTCAATGCAGCACAAAAAAATTCAGGAAGCGGCACCACTTTTATTTTCACTGATGATACGATAGACCGCATTCAGAAATACATGGCGAGTGAATACCCATACACCTCAGACCCCAATGGTTCACAAGGAAACAATTTTTTCCCTTTCAACGTCGCTTCCAATGATAATCAAAACTGGCCAAGAAACTTCATTGACAAAACATCTTTCGGACAAGAACATAATCTAAGTATCTCCGGAGGAGGTGAGAAAGTTAAATACTATCTATCGGGAGCTTTCCTTTCTCAAAACGGACAGATGAATTACTCTGACGAAAACAAAAAACGTTATAACATCAGTGGAAAGGTAACAGGACAAGTCACCAAATGGCTAAGTTTAGATTTTAACGCTCGTTTTATACGTTCAGATATAGAAATGCCAACTTTTGTGAAACTCTATGGCGATCGTTTCTTTGCAGAAACGACCAAATTATATCCCATGATGCCTCTCTATGACAACAACGGACACTATACACGTAATCCTAAATTAATGCAATTAACTTCTGGAGGGCGTTCAAACAGCAGTAAAGACACCTACTTCACTTCCGGAGGTTTCCATCTGACTCCATTAAAAGGATTAGGTATTCACGGACAGGCGACTCTACGGACAGAAAGCTACCGCCACCAATATAATGTAAATAAAGTCTATCTCTATACCCGTGACAACCAACCCGTGGAAGAAGCATGGTTAGGAGGAGACCCCGATTTAGCAGCAGGAAAGACATTTGTGCAAAGTCAAACACAGCAAACTTCCATGATGACAACTTCACTATATGCAGATTATGAATATTCCTGGAACAAGCACAATTTCAAAGTTACAGCAGGTATGAATACCGAATATTATTACATCAACGAATTAATCGGCAAACGCTATGATGTCATCAACGAAAATGTCCCCAGTATCAATACGGCCACTGGTACAAGTGATTTGAAAGGCTCCTCAAAAGAATGGGCTACAATGGGATATTTTGCCCGTTTAAATTATGACTACGAAGGACGATACCTATTAGAAGGAAACATTCGTCGCGATGGGACTTCACGCTTCCGCGGTAACCAACGATGGGGCACATTTCCCTCTGTTTCTATAGGTTGGAACATCGCCCGCGAAGCATTCTGGAGTCCGGCAGAAGCATATGTCAACCTGTTAAAACTACGTTTTTCTTACGGTAGCCTAGGCAATCAGAATACAGATAATTATTATCCTACTTATTCTATTCAAAATATAACTGTAGGTAGCGTAGATGCCGGCGGACGCTGGCTGCTTGACTTAGCCAACAAGTCCAATATAGCATCTTCCCCCGGTCTCGTCAGTTCCTTGCTCACATGGGAACGTGTCACCAGCTATAATGCAGGACTTGACTTTGGTGCATTTAACAATCGTCTGAACGGATACGTTGAATACTACATTCGTGATACCAAAGACATGGTAGGACCTGCCGAAGAAATAACTCCATTAGTAGGAGCATCAGCTCCCAAAATGAATAATACCTCTTTACGAACCAAAGGCTGGGAATTACAACTAACTTGGCAGGACAGAATTGGTAAAGTAGGGTATCATGCTTCTTTCAATCTATCTGATGCTCAAACAGAAGTAACAGAATATCCCAATCCTGATAAAACATTTTACACCAAAGATGAAGACGGAAACACCATTGAAAATTATTGGAAAGGGAAAAAATTAGGCGAAATATGGGGATTCAAAACAGTAGGCATAGCAAAAACCGATGAAGAAATGCAATCATGGATAGCCCAACATGACCAAAGCAAATTACCCAATGTAGGAAACAATATTTGGAAAGCCGGTGATATCATGTACGCTAACCTGGATGACAATCCTGCCATAGAAAAAGGTACGTCTGCCACTGATCCGAAAGATTTAACCATTATTGGAAATTACACACCCCGCTTTCGTTTTGGCTTCTCATTAGGAGCTGACTATAAAGGATTTGATATCAATCTAATGTTCCAGGGCGTAGCCAAACGTGACGTTTGGGTAGGAGGCGACGACAGAACCGCTTATTCTAAAGGTATGATTTTCTGGGGTATCAACGGGGGGCAATGGGATTCCACCGGATACGAAGAACACATGGATTACTTCCGTCCTGAAGGAGATGAAATGGGAGCAAATCTCAATGCTTATTATCCGCGCCCCATTATTGGAAGTAAACAAAACCAGCAGGTACAAAGTCGTTACTTGCAGAATGCAGCTTACATCCGCTTGAAAAACATACAAATAGGTTACACGTTGCCTAAAGCATGGATACAAAAAGCTAACCTGGAGAAAGTACGACTATTCTTCTCCGGAGATAATTTATGGACTGGTACCAAGATGAGTAAAAATTTTGATCCAGAACTAATTTACCAAAACGGTATGAGTTATCCGTTAAGCTATACTCTATCATGTGGAATTAATATTACATTATAAACTTTAAATAAATCATAATCATGAAATTAAAATACATCATACTCCCTATAATAGCAACTTCATTCGCTATAAGCTCATGTAACGATTTTCTAGATAGAGAACCATTGACAGACAATGTGAATGAAGGTTTTTTCACAGAACCAAGCCAATTGCAGGCTTATTGTAACAAGAAATACGAACTATTGCCCGATTTCAAAGACACCAATCTTTTTACCAACGATCAAACCAGTGATAACCAAGCAGGAACAGATCCTGTAGATTTCTTTCTACCGCAACGTATCAAAGTTGCCGCCACAGGAAGTTATAATCGGCAAGGACATTTGCGCGACTGTAACCGATTGTTATATTACGCTTTGGAAAATATCCAAAAAGGGGAACTGGAAGATACCCGCGAAACTCAGCAATATATCGGTGAGATTTACTTCTTCAGAGCTTACATCTATTTCGAATATTTGAGGAAATTCGGAGATTTTCCCATTATCAAATCAGAACTTAGCGCAGATGATTATGCCGCCAATGTGGAAGCAAACAAACGTAAGCCACGTAATGAAGTGGCCCGATTTATTCTAGAAGACCTGAACGAAGCCATTGCCCGATTATTACCGCGCAGTAATAATCTGACCAATCACCGTCTGAACAGAGAGTGTGCCTATCTATTTAAATCACGTGTAGCCCTGTATGAAGCAAGTTGGGAAACCTACCATCAAGGAACCGCACGAGTACCAGGTGGTCCGGGCTGGCCGGGCGGTACTTTCAATGGCAACCTTAATACTGAAATAGATTTCTTCCTGACTGAAGCGATGGCATCTGCCAAAGAAGTGGCAGAAGCAATACAAATCTCTGATAAAATAGAAGATTATATGAATATGTTCAATCAATATGATCTTTCTTCCAACAAAGAGGTATTATTATGGCGTATGTATAGTGCGGATGCCAAAGTGAATAGCTTAGTAGAAGGCAATTATCATAGCATATACAATGAAAACGGTGAAGGCTGTGTGGGACAAGGTGGAGGTTATACACGATCCATGGTTGAAACTTTCCTAACTACCAATGGCCTGCCTATTTATGCACCAGAAAATACAGAATACAAAGGCGACAAAAGTATCCCCGATGTAATGGAGAATCGTGATTTACGCCTTGTAGAATCAACTTTCAAACCGGGTGATATGGTTTGGAGAGGTGGTAATATGGACCAAGACGGAAGAATGGTCTATGCAAATCTACTACAAGCTTATCAAAACTTAAGCAGAACAGCTACAGGATATTTAGTTCGTAAAGGATGGAGAGACAGCAATGTAGCTCCAGCGGATAATTCACCTTTGGCTTATATGATATTCCGCGCCAGCGAAGCATATCTCAACTATATGGAAGCTGACTATATGAAAAACAAAAATCTAGATGATTATAGCAAAAAATACTGGAGAGCTTTGAGAAAGCGTGCCGGCGTATCAGAAAACTTCCAAAAAACTATCGATGCAACAGATCTAAGTAAAGAAAACGATCTGGCTGTTTGGTCCGGAAGTCAGATGATAGACAAAACTTTATATAATATCCGCCGTGAACGACGTTGCGAATTTATAGCAGAAGGCATGCGTAAAGATGATCTTTTACGCTGGCGTTCACTAGATAAAATGAAAAACTATCAAACAGAAGGATTCAATTGGCAAGAGTATCAAAAAGAGCCTTACTATGTGAAACAATTGGCTGCCGGCTTAGTGGTTAGTAATTCTAAATATTTACGTCCGCATTTTGCCAACGAACTGATCATTACCAACAATGGCTACAACTTTGAAGAAGCGAATTACCTGACCCCTATCTCTTATGACGTATTCCGTCTTTCAACCCCTGAGAAAGGAGGCGATATTTCCACTTCCGTTGTTTATCAAAATCCAGGCTGGCCTGTCGGTGCCAATCAATATGCTCTGCAATAGGTTTAGATAAAATAACTCAAAAAGGGTGTAGTTTAATTCGTTACAATGTATTCTTATTGTACCTTTGAACACACCCTTTACCAATATCATACCGAATTAATATGAAATTTTTCTCTAAAAAAACATTTTTCATCTTTCCGTTCTTGACTTCTATCTATTTACAAGCTCAAGAAAAACCTAACCTGGTCTTCATCATGGCAGATCAATGGAGAGGAGATGCTTTAGGTTGTCTCGGAAAAGAACCTGTCAAAACACCTTGCCTGGACCAACTGGCCCGTGAAGGTGTGAATTTCACCAATGCTGTCAGCAGCTATCCCGTATCTTCACCGGCACGAGGCATGTTGATGACAGGCATGTATCCGCATAAGAACAAAGTAACAGGCAATTGCAATTCTGCCAACGCTCCTTATGGAGTAGAACTTCCACAAGATGCACGCTGCTGGAGTGATATACTTAAAGCCAATGGATACCAAACAGGATATATCGGCAAATGGCATCTGGATGCTCCTCATGAACCATACATAGATACTTACAACAACCATGGTGCAGTTGCTTGGAACGAATGGTGTCCAAAAGAACGCCGGCACGGTTTTGACTATTGGACCGCTTATGGCACTTACGACTACCATTTAAAACCCATGTACTGGGACACTGACGCTCCCCGGGACAGTTTTTATTATGTCAATCAATGGGGACCGGAGTATGAAGCCGACAAAGCGATTGAGTACCTCAACGGGCATATAGATAAAACGCAGCCATTTGCCTTAGTCGTATCCATGAACCCTCCACACACCGGTTACGAGTTGGTGCCCGACCGATACAAGGAGATGTATAAAAACCTGAATGTAGAGGCATTATGTGCCAACCGTCCCGACATTCCCGCCAAAGGCACTGAAATGGGCGACTATTTCCGCAACAATATCCGCAATTACTATGCCTGCATGACCGGAGTCGATGAAAATATAGGTCGGATAATCAACGAATTGAAACGTTTGGGTTTATTTAAAAATACTATTGTAGTATTCACTTCTGACCACGGCATCTGCATGGGGGCTCATGAACAAGCCGGAAAAGATATCTTTTATGAGGAATCCATGCGAATTCCAGTCCTTATCTCATGGCCGGAAAAAATAAAGCCGAAAACCGACCGAACAACCATGATAGCTTTTGCCGACTTGTATCCGACCCTGCTTTCCATCATGGGCTTTCAGCAACAAATACCGGAAGAAGTACAAACATTCGACCTTGCTTCCGTTCTCCTCTACGGAAAAGAAAACAACCGCATTGTCCAACCCTATTATTACATACAGTCATCCAATCCGGCAACAGGCTACCGGGGATTACGCACCGCTACACATACGTTTACTATCCATGCAACCGATGGTAAGGTAGATAAGATTATTCTATTCGACAGGAGATCAGACCCTTACCAAATGAATAATATAGCTATGCAGCATCCCAAACTGGTAAACCGATTGAAAAGCCAATTAAAAACATGGCTGCAAAAAACAGAAGATCCATTTTTTAATTATTTATAACCTATGAAGATACTATATACATCCCTTCTCTTCCTTATGAACTGTGTACTGAGTGTTGCACAACCGGAAATCATTGTACCCAAACCGCATCAATTGAAATGGCATGAAGCGGAAATGGGAGCCGTATTTCATTATGACCTCCACGTATTCGACGGCATCCGCTACGGACAAGGCAATAACCGTATCAGCCCCATTGAAGATTATAATATATTTAATCCTACCCAACTGGATACTGACCAATGGATTCAGGCAGCTAAAGCCGCAGGCTGCAAATTCGCCGTACTCACAGCCACGCATGAAACCGGCTTCGGATTGTGGCAAAGTGACGTAAACCCATACTGCCTGAAAGCTGTAAAATGGCGTGATGGCAAAGGAGACATTGTCCGCGACTTTGTCAACTCCTGCCGTAAGTATGGTATCCAGCCGGGCATCTATGTAGGCATCCGGTGGAATTCACTTCTGGGTATCCATAATTTCAAGGTAGCCGGTGACGGAGAATTTGCCGCCAACCGACAGGCGTGGTATAAACGCTTCTGCGAGAAAATGGTGGAAGAACTTTGTACCCGCTATGGAGATTTATATATGATTTGGTTTGATGGCGGAGCCGATGACCCACGAGGTGACGGTCCTGATGTGGAACCCATCGTCAATAAATACCAACCCAACTGCCTGTTCTACCACAACATAGACCGTGCTGATTTCCGCTGGGGAGGTTCAGAAACCGGCACAGTGGGATACCCCTGCTGGTCCACTTTTCCGGCCCCCTGTTCACATCATAAACGTATTGAAAGCCAAAAAGACCAAATAGCCTTATTAAAACAAGGTGATCCCGAAGGCAAATACTGGGTACCAGCTATGGCAGACAGCCCCCTGCGTGGTGCCAACGGCCGCCACGAATGGTTTTGGGAACCCGATGACGAGAATAATATCTATCCATTGACAACGTTGATGGATATGTACGAAAAATCAGTGGGCCGCAACGCTACGTTAATCATCGGGCTGACCCCCGATCCCGATGGGCTATTGCCGGCAGGTGACGAACAGCGTTTAAAAGAATGGGGAGAAGAAATAAACCGGCGCTTTGGTACACCATTGGCGGAAACCCAAGGCCGGAGGCAACGGCTTACGCTGAATCTGAATGAAAAACAACCGGTCAACTACTGCATCATCCAAGAAGACATTGCCAAAGGCGAAAGAATACGCCAATACAAGATAGAAGCGAAAGTCAACGGAAAATGGCAGACAGTGTGCTCCGGCGAGTCTGTGGGACACAAACGCATTGCACACTTCGAACCGGTAGAAACCACCGCCTTGCGCCTCACCGTAACCCAATCCGTTGCCGTACCCGAAATCAGACATTTCAGTGCCTATAACGTAACTCTCAAATAAAAAATCATGAGAGAATATAAAGCAATATTCATTTGTATCCTGATTTGCAATGTATTTGTTTGTCCGAAATCCTTCGGGCAAACAGATTACACATATGAAAAAGGAAAGTCTTTCAAGAACACAAACGCTTTGTCAATGACAGATACGATTGATTTAACTTCCATTTCTTCTCCCATACCCTATAAGAAATCCATACCCGGACAAACCCAAACTATTGCCTGTCCGGTACGGTTACCCGGGTACGTCCGAGGTATTTTCTTCAGCCGAGACTCCCGTCCGGGAGATTTTGAATGGCCCAACAATACCAACCGGCTCCTACCTTGGGTGTTCAACGATTTAAAAGAATTAACCGACACCCGCTATCCGGGAATACCTTCCAATGCAACCCCATCTACGTTGGGAGATGCATTACTGCTGGAACTGACAAACGGAGAATACTTGTTTGCCAAAGCTGTTGCCGGCCGTAACAGTTTAAGCTGGCTGCAAGTAAACGATAACGGCTCTGTCACCCTATATGTATCCACCTTAGGAAAAGACTATCTGAAACCGGAAGTCCCTCTTCTACTCATCCGACAAGGAAAAGATATTTATTCAACCATTCGGCAAGCCTATCAAGCGCTGATGAAAAATACAGAAGCCGCCGACTTAAAAAGCCGCACAGCCAAGGAATATTTCGAAGCTTTCCGCTATCTCGGTTGGTGTACATGGGAACATTATCATGATGATATAAACGAATCCAAGATAATAAACGATATGAAAACGATAGAGGCATCCGGCATTCCTATCCGGTATGTACTGATTGACGACGGTCATCTCGCCCACAAGAACAGGCAACTGACCGGTTTCATACCAGATAAACAACGTTTCCCGTCGGGATGGAAAAAAATCATGTCATACAAAAAAGAAAATAAAATCAAATGGATCGGACTGTGGTACAGCCTTTCGGGATACTGGATGGGATTATCCCCCGAAAACGGATTTCCACAAGTCGTCCGACAAGCCCTATACCCACACGCCGGCAGCCTTCTGCCAGGAACGGACAGCACCCGCATCCGTTCCTTCTATCGCTACTACGTCAGCACCTTAAAAGAACAAGGATTCGATTTTCTGAAAGTAGATAACCAAGCTTTTACGCTGCCACTCTACATGGGAGGGCATGAAAGTATCCGCCAGGCAACCGACTGTAACCGAAGCCTGGAAGCCGAGATCCACCGGCAAAATATGGGATTAATGAACTGTATGGCACAGAACGTCATCAATACCGACCATACGTCATACAGCAACAGCACCCGTGTCAGCATAGACTATAAGAAATATGATGAGGATATGGCAAAATCACATCTATTCCAGTCTTATACCAATACCCTGCTACTAGGACAAACCGTATGGCCCGACCATGATATGTTTCATTCCTGCGATACCGTTTGCGGCACTTTGATGGCACGTTCCAAGGCCATTTCCGGAGGTCCGGTCTACCTGTCGGACGCCCCCGGGGACTTTATCAAGGAAAACATCTTTCCTTTAATTGACAAACAAGGCAAACTGTTCCGCCCCGAAGCTCCTGCCGTACCTATGCCGGAATCTATACTGACCAATCCATTATGGAGTGGAAAAGCATATCGAGTAGCAGCTCCCTCAGGCAACGGAGCAATGACATTAATCTGTTACAACCTGAATGTTTCCCCCCGACATCAGCAAGTTCAGGCCACTATAAAAAAAGAAGATTATTCTCTTCGGAACAGTTTTGAGAAAATGTCTGCCACCCCCGAAGAACGCGTGCTGCTTTATAATTGGGAATCACAAAAGGCAGAAGAACTATCAGACAGCAGTACATTCGAACTTATCGGATTTACAGACAAACTGTTTCATCTCTGCCCCATACGGAAAGGATGGGCAGTCATTGGCATACAGGAAAAATATCTGTCCCCGGCCACCGTCCAAACTATCTCTTTAACAGAGAACCGCTTGGTGCTGAACGTACTATGTACAGGTACACTAAAAGTATGGATAGAAAATTCCGGCAAGCAAGAACTGAGAAGTATTTCCATAGATACCCCCAAAAAAATTGTAATCGAAAAATAACTTATAAAACTAGCCGATATGAATAAAAAACTACTTGTATCTTTCGCTCTCGCTTCCTTAACAGGAATCTCGACGCAAGCAAAAGAAAAAATGTCTTCAGAAACAACCCAACAACGTCCCAATATCATCTTATTTATGGTGGACGACATGGGTTGGCAAGATACATCCTTACCTTTCTGGACACAGAAAACACATTATAATGAAGCCTACGAAACTCCCAATATGGAACGTCTGGCTAAGAAAGGGATGATGTTCACACAAGCATACGCCTGCAATATCAGTTCCGCTACCCGTTGCAGTCTGATAACGGGTGCTAACAACACCCGACATCGTGTAACAAACTGGACACTTGAAAAAAACAAAGCTACCGACAGACCAAGCAATACAATAGAATTGCCAGACTGGAACTACAACGGAGTCAGCCAAGTAACAGGAACGCCCAATACCTTTGTCGGCACTTCTTTCGTTGAGTTACTCAGACAGAACGGTTATCATACCATCCACTGCGGAAAAGCTCATTTCGGTTCTATTGACACACCGGGAGAGAACCCTACCCATTGGGGGTTTGAAGTAAACATAGCCGGACATGCCGCCGGTGGTCTGGCTACTTATCTGAGCGAACAGAACTACGGGCACACCCGCGATGGAAAGCCCTATTCACTAATGGCCATCCCCGGCTTGGAAGATTATTGGGGAACAGGTATATTTGCAACAGAAGCCCTGACACAAGAAGCCATCAAAGCATTGGACAAAGCAAAAAAGTACAATCAACCTTTTTATCTATATATGGCACATTATGCCATCCACATTCCTGTTGACAAAGATATGCGCTTCTTCCCCAAGTATATTAAAAAAGGACTTAGTGACAAAGAAGCCGCATATGCATCCTTAATTGAAGGAATGGATAAAAGTCTGGGGGATTTGATGAACTGGTTGGAAAAAAATGATGAAGCAGATAATACTGTTATTATTTTTATGAGTGACAACGGAGGGCTAGCTGCCGAACCCGGATGGCGCGACGGACAAATTCACACTCAAAACGCTCCTCTCAATAGTGGCAAAGGCTCCTTATATGAAGGAGGAATACGCGAACCAATGATTGTAAGCTGGCCCGGAGTAGTCACCCCGAATACTCGTTGTGACAAATATCTTATAATTGAAGATTTTTATCCTACCATACTTGAAATGGCGGGTATCACAAACTATAAGACAGTCAACCCTATAGACGGTATCAGCTTTATGCCCCTGCTGAAAGGTACAGGAGACCCGTCCAAAGGACGCGCACTGGTATGGAATTTCCCTAATATCTGGGGTAATGACGGACCAGGCATCAATCTGGACTGCTCTATCCGCAAAGACGAATGGAAACTGGTCTATTATTATGAAACCGGTAAAAAAGAACTTTTCAACATACCAAATGATATCAGTGAAAAAAATGATGTAGCAAAGCAACATCCCGGCATCGTAAAACGGCTCTCCAAGGAATTAGGGAACTATTTGCGAGCAACAGGAGGACAACGTCCCACATTCAAAGCCACAGGAAAACCCTGCCCATGGCCTGATGAAATCTAATTCCCGTCAGTATATGAAATATGCCCGACTACATTTTCTTGATGTAATCGGGCATATTCCAATGTATTATGTATTCCTGCCGGACATACCCAAAACCACCGGAATAGCCAATTAATAAATTATAAACAATATCGATAAAATCCGCTAAGCGTTTTCCTTAAAAGCCTTTTCTTCCGCTTCACTGATTATCTGCTCGACCACATCCGTTTTCTTAATCTCCTCCAAAGAAAGATCCGGAGTAACGGCCCCACTGTCTGAAGGCTTACTATCAGAAACCGTTACCTCCTCCTGAGGCAACTCACGGGCAGTCTTAGCCGCAAAAATACATTCAATAAAGCCGGAATCATTCTTTATTTTTCCCAAAGCCACACGCGCAGCCATTTGCTGAGACTCTTTTTTAGAATAACCGGTTCCTTTTCCTCCCGAAATACCTTCCACCAGAACTTCACTCTCGAAAGTCGGATTATATCCCTGATCATGTGATTGGGTTATCAGCTCAAAGGTAACCTCAAAACGATTTTTCTGGCTCCATTCTATCAACTTGGATTTAAAGTTTACCTCCTTACGGGAAATCTTCTCCAAATTTATATAAGGCCCAATAATACGATGCTCCATGAAATATTTACAGGCACGATATCCCCTGTCTAGATAAATAGCACCTACCAATGCTTCGAATGCATTGCCGCACATATAGCTGTTATGAGAAGACTGGCGGGCCGTATACTTGATCAGCTTATCCAAACCAATCTCTATAGCCAAACGATTCAATGTTTCACGCTGCACTATTTTAGAGCGGGTATTCGTGAGAAAACCCTCACGCTTTCCTTCAAACCTTTTGTAAACAATATCTGCCACCACAGCATCCAAAATAGCATCCCCCAAGAATTCCAAACGCTCATTATTAAGCAAACGCCCCTTTTCAGACTTCACTGATAAAGATTTGTGAAGCAAAGCCTGTTCGTAGATGCTAATGTCTTTGGGATAGAATCCAAGCATCTTATAAAAACGAAGATAAGACTCCCTATCCTTACGAAAAAGAAGTCTTATCCTATCCTTTATATTGCTAAACACGATTATTCAGCATATTTTTTTACGATTACACATGCATTATGTCCACCAAAACCGAAGGTATTGCTCAATGCAGCGTTTACTGTACGTTTCTGAGCTTCGTTGAACGTGAAGTTCAAGTTATAATCAATGTTTTCATCATTATCACCTTCCTCATGGTTGATAGTGGGCGGAACAATGTCATTCTTCACAGCCAATACACTGGCAATAGCTTCTACCGCACCGGCAGCACCCAACAAGTGTCCTGTCATAGACTTAGTAGAGCTGATATTCAGTTTATAAGCGTGATCTCCAAATACATCCTTAATAGCTTTCACTTCTGAAACATCACCTACAGGAGTTGAAGTTCCATGTACATTGATATAATCAATATCTTCCGGTTTCAATTCCGCATCTTCCAATGCGTTCAACATCACCAGTTTAGCGCCTAATCCTTCCGGATGAGAAGCTGTCAAGTGATAAGCGTCGGCAGAAGCGCCTACACCGGCAAGTTCCGCATAAATCTTGGCACCACGTGCTTTTGCATGTTCCAATTCTTCCAAAATCAGACAGCCTGCGCCTTCACCCATCACAAAGCCATCACGGCTTGCACTAAACGGGCGGGATGCACGTTCCGGATCATCATTACGGGTAGACAAAGCATGCATAGCGTTAAAACCGCCCAAACCAGCTTCAAAAATAGCAGCTTCCGCACCACCTGCCACAATTACATTTGCTTTACCCAAACGGATATAGTTAAATGCATCGGCAATAGCATTTGATGAAGATGCACAGGCAGAAGTTGTTGTGAAGTTAGGACCGTGGAAACCATACATGATAGAGATCTGTCCCGATGCAATATCAGCTATCATTTTGGGGATGAAGAATGGGTTGAATTTCGGTCCGACAGTATCTTTATTCAGTGTATAATTAGCTACTTCCTCTTCAAAAGTATGAATACCTCCGATACCTACACCGTAAATTACACCTATTCTATTCAAATCTTCTTTTTCGAGGTCCATTCCAGAATCCTCCACCGCTTCTTTAGCAGCTGCAATGGCATACTGTGTATACAGATCCATTTTGCGAAGTTCTTTACGGTCAATGTAATCAGTTCCATTGAAATTTTTCACTTCGCATGCAAAATGAGTCTTGAATTTAGACGCATCGAAATGAGTAATAGGTCCTGCCCCGCTTACCCCCTTCACCAGGTTGTCCCATGTTTCTGCAACATTGTTACCTACAGGAGTAAGAGCACCAAGACCTGTTACTACTACTCTTTTTAATTCCATATTATAAAATAAGGATAATTACTTAGCGTTAGCTTCGATATAAGAAACGGCGTCACCTACTGTACCAATTTTCTCAGCTTGATCATCAGGAATAGAAATACCGAATTCTTTTTCGAATTCCATAATCAGTTCTACAGTATCCAGTGAATCTGCGCCCAGATCGTTAGTGAAGCTTGCTTCTGTTGTAACTTCTGATTCTTCTACACCTAATTTATCAACGATAATAGCTTTTACTCTTGATGCAATTTCAGACATAACTTTAATTTTTTAGTTAATAAATTGAATTATTTTATTTTCTTTGCGGTTGCAAAGGAATAAATATTTCTTGGGCTGAGCAAATATTCAGGCAAATAAATGCAGAATTTTGCACATTTTTTTGTTTTATGTGCACCAAAATAGAGAACATCATGAAGAAAATCGCAATTTTAGCTTCAGGAGAAGGCACGAATGCTGAAAGAATTATTCGGTATTTTTTAGAGAAAAGAACAGCTGAAGTAGCATTGGTTATCGTCAACAAAGCACAGGCCGGTGTACTCAAGCGAGCTGAAAGACTGAGTGTTCCGTCACTTATCCTCACAGCCCAAGACTTTGCCGACGGGAAAGCACTGGAAATACTGCACCAATATCATATTGACTTTATTGTACTGGCAGGCTTCCTCTTGAAAGTACCTGATGCCATTTTGCATGATTATCCGAATAAAATAGTAAATATTCATCCGGCCCTCCTTCCCAAGTTCGGTGGTAAAGGTATGTACGGTTCCCGCGTGCACCAAGCTGTCATAGCTTCCCATGAAAAGGAAAGCGGCATCACCATCCATTATATAAATGAACGATATGATGAAGGAAATACCATTTTCCAAGCCACCTGTCCGGTATTGCCCACTGACACGCCAGATACATTGGCAATACGGGTGCACCAGTTGGAATACGAATATTTCCCTCGGGTGATTGAAGCGACTATTCTAGGCAAAAATCTTTCAATCTAATACGAAAAAACTGAAGAGCTTTGCCTATCCGATAATTGACAGTCTGCACCGACACCTCCAGCTTGTCAGCAATTTCTTTATGGGTCAGTTGTTTATACCGACTCATAACATATACTCTTTGCAGTTCTTTAGGAAGAGAATGAAGGGCTTCCATATAGGTATTAAACAACTCCGTGCCATAACAAGAATCCAATGCCGGCAGAGATTTCAACTGTTGGCTCTGATATTCTTCATATACCTGACGGGTAATATGGGAACGGGTGATTGAATTCAATGCCCTGTTCCTGACACTGGTAAATAAGAAAGATTTCAGCGACAAGTCCTCTACCAGCAACTCACGTTTTTCCCACACATACATCATCAAATCCTGCACTATCTCTTCAGCCTCTTCAAGAGAAACATACGAGGAACAAAACAAACATAGCGGCTTGTAATAAGAAGCATAAACCAGGGAAAATACTTTTTGATCTCCCGACTTCAAGGTTTTAATAATTAAGCGGTTATCATTAAGGTTCATAGGTCATTTTTAATTTAAGGTTACACAAACATAAGTATTTATTTCAAAATAAGAAAACAAGAATGAGATAAAATACAAAAAATATAAGTTTTTGTTTAGTAACCCGGTTATGATATTTGTATTAATAATGTTGACCGACTTAAAGAGAGATTAACAGAAACCTTAATAAATAAACCTTGATAAGTTAACCTTAAACTGAATGCCTATGCGAAAAACTATCAAATCAAACCCATTGGGTAAACATGCCCAATTATCAACAAACCTATTATTTAATCTGAAAACAAAAATCTAATTAAGAACGAACCTCAAAATCTAACCTTATGAGACGAATTTTTACTTTTTTCCTGACATTCCTATTGGGAGTGTTTGTAACAGCATTGTATGCACAAACGCATACAGTCAGCGGTACTGTAATAGATAAAGACGCTAACGAACCTCTGATCGGCGCAAACGTATTAATTAAAGGTACAACTATCGGAACAGTGACCGACCTCGACGGAAAGTATACCCTGCAAGCCGGTGACAAAGACATTCTGGTATTCTCCTATTTAAGTATGAAAACCATAGAGGAACCTGTAAACGGACGTACAGTAATCAACGTAAAAATGGCATCGGATACAGAAACACTGGGTGAAGTCGTAGTAACGGCAATGGGTATTAAACGCCAATCCGAAACACTGACCTATTCTGCGCAAACAGTAGGAGGTAAAGACGTTAATGACATCAAGAGCGTCAATATGATTAACTCCCTGCAAGGTAAAAGTGCCGGTATGATGATCACACCGAACTCAACCGGAGCCGGCGGTTCTTCCAAGATTCTGTTCCGTGGCAATAAGTCCATCAGCGGTAACAACCAACCGTTAGTAGTAGTAGACGGAGTTCCTGTCATGATGAATATCACCAACTCACAAGTAGACAGCAACTACGGAGGCCAGCGAGACGGTGGTGACGCCATGTCTACAATCAATCCGGACGACATCGCCCAAATCACTTTGCTGAAAGGTGCATCGGCAGCAGCGCTTTATGGTGCGGTAGCAGCCAATGGCGCCATTATGATTACCACCAAATCAGCACAGTCGGGTAAAGTTTCCGTTAATGTATCCAGCAACACCACGATGGAGAGCCCAATGGTGCTACCCGAATTCCAGACTACTTATGGAATGAGCGACAACGGTACTTTCAGCTGGGGTGAGAAACTAAGCAGCAAAGCTCCAAACTATGCAAAAAAATTCTTCCGTACCGGATTTACAACGAATAACTCCATCTCCTTAAGCGGAGGCAATGAAAATATCCAATCTTATTTTTCCTATGCCAATGTCTATTCACAAGGCATCACTCCCCAGAATGACTACCGAAGCCACAATTTGAATTCAAAAGTAGGTTTCAATATTCTGAAAGACATTCATATTGATTTCACGGCCAAGTTTACCAACCAGCACATCACCAATCAGGCAGCTGCCGGTTACTTATGGAATCCGCTGACCGGTGTTTATCTCTTCCCTAGAGGAGAAGACTGGAATGGCTATAAAGAGAACTTCGAGGTATATGATCCCGCAAGAGGCTGCTATGTCCAAAACTGGACAAATACACAACAACAGCAATTCGGTAATCCATATTGGATGTTGAACAGACAGACCCCTATCACCGACCGTAACCGCTATGAATTCGGCGGAAGCATCAAATGGAACATTACTCCGGATCTGAATATCCAAGGACGTATGCGTTACGAAAGAGGAGAAGAACACTGGGTACACAATGCTTACGCATCCAGCGTAGGAAACCTTTATCCGATGGGACGCATGAAAGACAACCGCTATTTCAGCGACCAACTTTATGGCGATGTTTTAGTAAGCTACAACCATACATTCAATGATTTTTCTCTATCCGCTACCGCAGGTTCCAGTTTTACAAAAACCAAAACCTCTCATGTAGACCTATGGGGCGAGGGTTCCCAGTTCTCACAGCCCGGTTCCGGAAACATTTTTTATCCGAACATCTTTACTCCGAACAACTATTATGGCAATATGTCCACCGTAGGCAAAGATGACAACTGGATGACCCAAAAACGGCTGAACTCAGTATTCGCCACCGCACAACTCGGTTACCGTGAAGGCATATTCCTTGATATATCAGCACGTAATGACTGGTCTTCGGCATTGGCTTTCACAGAAAGCTGTTCATTCTTTTATCCCTCTTTTGGAGGTAGTGTCCTGCTGAACAAATTTGTAGATATGGGTAAGAACATTGATTTGTTCAAATTCCGTGCAAGCTATTCTATCGTAGGTAATGACGTACCTGTATTCATGAGTAATCTGCTCTATTCTCTAGGTTCTCAAGGTGCCATCACTCCCCCCGACAAAGCTCCATTCAGAACATTGAAGCCGGAAAAAACCCATTCTTTAGAAATTGGTTTTGACGGTACATTCTTACAGAACCGACTGAATATCAACCTGACTTATTATAAAACCAACACTAAAAATCAGTTCTTCTCCGTTGCGGCTCCTTACGAATCAGGCTTGAGAAACCGTTATGTAAACGCCGGTAATGTAGAAAACAAAGGCTTTGAATTCAATATCGGATGGTACGAGCAGTTCACTGACAACTTCAGCTGGAGTACCAACCTGAACTTCTCTTATAATGATAATAAAATCAAAGAATTGGTAGATGACCTTCCCAACGGACTGACATTGACCGATTTCGGAGGTGCAAAAGTTATATTGAAAGAAGGCGGCCACTACGGAGATCTGTATGTACGTCATCTGATGCGTGATGAAAACGGCAAACCCTTGCAAAACGAAAAAGGAGAGCCTATCGTAAGTGGTGATTCTATGGACGAACTGGAATACGCAGGCAATATGAATGCCAAAGTAAATATGGGATGGACAAACACATTCCGCTACAAAGACTTCTCACTATCGTTCCTAATTGATGCTAAATTCGGTGGAAAAGTGATTAGTATGACCGAAGCCGCCTTGGACGGATGGGGCGTATCGAAACGTTCAGGTGAAGCCCGTGATGCCGGCGGTATTACAGTGGACGGAGTAAAATTTGATGCCGACAAGTACTATCGTACCACCGGTAACAACAACTTCAACAGTCCATACGCTGTGGAAAACTATGTTTATGATGCTACCAATATACGTCTTCGTGAAGTGACTTTCGGTTATACCTTCCGTAACTTGCTGGGTGCAGGCAAGAACCTGACAGCAGCCATCATCGGCCGCAACCTGTTTTTCTTCCATAAAGACGCCCCGATGGATCCGGATGTATCGGCAGGTACAGGTAATGGAATACAAGGTGTAGATATGTTTGCACTGCCTACCTCACGCAGCTTTGGTCTTAATTTAAAACTTAACTTCTAATGCTTGAAACTATGAAACGGAATAAGATATTAACATACGCCTTCTTAATGGCAATCCCCATGACTACAGGAAACATCTTTTCTTCCTGTACAGACGACTTCGAGAAATTGAATACCAGTAACATACAGGTAGATCCGGCAGACCTTCCTTTTGCCGCACAATGTACCGAACCGATGACCTACTGTTATCCTCCTCAGCAAAATATGTTCCAGTTTTGGACCAACCTGACTATTGACCTTTATGGAGGTTATTTTATGACTCCCAACGGTAACTTCACCAACGGTGATATGGGAGAGAACCGGGGACATAGCGGTGGTATGTACGAAAACTATTATCTCCATATTTTCAATAACACCCGCCGCATCATCGCACAATGTGACGCCAGTGGTGAAAGAGGCCTGTCAGGCGTGATGCGTATCGTACAGGCTTACGGAACATTGATGACCACAGATGCCTACGGACCGATACCTTACAGCTCCATCCTATCGGGAGAAAACGAAGTGTATTTCGAGTTCGACAGCCAGAAAGACCTGTATAAAGCCATGCTTGAAGATCTGAGTACAGCCATTACTGACATCAGTGCCATGGGAGCAGATGAAATAGCCAAATTGAAATCCTTTGACTGTTGGTGCAACGGCGACAAAGACCTATGGGTAAAAATAGCCAATACGATGAAACTACGCATGGCGTTACGCCTGTCCAAACGGGAAACCGAAGCCGGCAACGCCGGAATGAACCTTAAGGCAATCGCTACCGAGGCTGCCCAAAACACTTTGGCAACAGTCAACAAGGATATTCTGATCGATAAAAGTCTTGAGAATGAAATGTGGCTGATGTTCAATTGGGGTGATTGTGGATTCAATGCCAATCTGGTAACTATTATGAGTGGAACCAAAGATCCGCGCCAACCGTTATATATGACCCTGAATACCGGAGATATCAAAAACGAAGCCGGTACTACCACAGTAGCTGCCAATAGTCAATACCTGGGTATCCGTTTTGCCAGTGGCCTGCCTGCCAAACCAAACAGTTGGGGTAACTTCTCCGGTTGGATTCAAGGAAACAACGGTTCCTCTTATTCCATGCCACTGCCCATCATGAAAGCAGCGGAAGCCTATTTCCTACTGGCTGAAGCAAAATTAAGATGGGATATTGGCAGTGAAAGTGTAAAGAACCTATATGAAAATGGAATCCGTGTTTCCATGACTAATGAATTAGCTTATCGGGGGGCTTATGCCGGAATCAAAGAATATCCGGAAGGAGCAGTAGATGCCTACATCAACGGAACAAGCACCCAAATAGACTATACAGATCCCATCAAAGCCGAATTAAGCACTCCGGCTGTAAATAAATTAAGTGTAAAATGGGATGAGAGCGCAAGCAACGAAGAAAAGCTGGAAAGAATCATCACCCAAAAATGGCTCGCCCTATTCCCTCTATCCACCGAAGGCTGGGCAGAACAACGCCGCACCGGCTATCCACGCTTCTTCCCTGCATTCGTCAATGAAAGTAATGGAGCCGTAAACACAGAAGAAGGTGTGCGCCGCGTAATTTATAGCAGCCAGGCTTATGATGCCAACGCTAAGGGAGTAGAAGGCGGAATCAAGCTTCTGGACGAAGAAAATTCCAGCAAATTCGGTATTTCCGGCGACAAAGGCGGTACACATCTTTGGTGGGATAATGCTGATAAAGGAAACTTTTAAAGGCAATATTTTAAGGTAAAGACTGTGATTTTTGTTTCAATAGGTATTCCATATTAAAGTTTCGGATAGGGCAGACCGTGAGGTTTGCCCTATTTTATGACTACCTCCGAAAAGCCGATACAATAACCTCCCGCACCCGAATTGTTATCATTACTAAATGAAATTAAAGACTTTTTCATCTCTTGTTGCTTGGCAAATAAAAGAAAAGCCGTAAGTTTGCCTTCCAAAAAAGAATAAAACACAGGATGCAATTATCACCCAAGGAATTTGAATACCAATTTCGCTGTCTTTACCGTCCGCTGAATATGTATGCCCTGCGCTATACTGAAAATCTGGATGACGCAGAAGACATCGTCCAACAAGCCTTCTCTGATGTATGGGAGAAGCTTGTCGGAGGCACATCTATTCAAAACCTGAAAGCTTATATGTACCAAACTGTACGTAACCGCTCACTCACACTGATAACCAACCGACAAACACACTGTGAAACAACCGAACTGACAGACTTGGAAGATTTAACAGAAGAAGAACGCATCATCCGGTCAGAACGTGACGCGCGTTTATGGACAGCCATCGACCACCTTCCTACCGAACGGAAAAAGATCTTTCTGCTTTCCAAACGTGACGGCCTTACTTATCAGGAAATTGCCACCGAACTGGGTATTTCTATAAAAACTGTCGAACATCAAATCAGTAAGGCACTGAAAACATTACGAGAAACAGCCATTAAAATATATACTTTTTTCTTCGGATAAAAAAATCGGCAAGCGAATAGGGGGATTTTGTCTTTTCCCTGTCTTAACAATAAAAAGAAAGAAGATCGCATGGAGAAAGAAGAGAAAGATATTCGTTTTGTAGCCCGGTTCTATCGGGAAAACAGGCTGGACACAACACAAGCCTGGCAAAAACTAGGTATCGGCAAACAAAGAAATAACTCTATCTTATTATATAGACTGATAACTATCGCTGCTGTCACTTTCCTGATAGCCGGATTCAGTTGGTGGTGGATATACGACAGGCAAGACTGGATTGTCATTGCCTCATCCGCACACGCTGTCAAAGAAGTCACGCTTCCGGATAACAGCCATATTACGCTGGCAGAGAATTCGGCCTTACAGTATGACCGCTTGGCATACGGCAAAAAAAACAGGAACGTCACTTTAAATGGAAAAGCATATTTTTCAGTCACACATCAAGAACAATGTCCTTTCAGGGTACAGACCGAACTGGCAAACATACAAGTACTAGGTACACAATTCCAAGTAACGGCAAATGCAAATCAGACTTCGGCAACCGTAGAGTCTGGAAAAGTCCGTTTTTATAACAAAGAACAAAAAGAGGCTATCCTGACAAAAGGCATGTATGCCTTCATTAACCAAAAAGGACAAATGCAAATAAACAAACAAAGTGACCCCAACACTTTTGCATGGAAGACCCACGTGTTTGTTTATAATGAAGCCCCCTTGAAAAAGGTAGTAAAAGAATTAGAAGAAGTCTATAAGGTCCATATCGGCGGAATTCCACAAAAAGAGTACTATCTGACCACGACCTTTGACAATACTCCGATAGAAGACATAATTGAAATCATAAACCAAACACTAGATACGAAACTAGACATAACCCAATGATGCAATTCCATTCTAAATTTTCTTTTCTTCTGCTCCTTTGCCTCATGCACATTTGTATTGAGGCAAAAGGAACAGAACATGATGAGCCCCTCGTAACATTAGATATGAAACAAACCCCCATCCGTAAAGTTTTGGCAGAAATCACCCGGCAGACAGGTGTAACCTTTTCGTATGAGTCCTCCTTAACAAAACATCTGTTACCGATAGATATAACAATAACCGCCCAGCCGTTATCCCACTGTTTGCGCATTCTGTTTCAAAAACTGCCCGTAGAATATATACAATCAGGCAAATACATCATCCTCAAGAAAAAACAGAAAAACATTGTAATCAGCGGCTTCATACGAGACAAATCCTCCTCAGAGTCCCTTATAGGCGCCTCCATCTATGATGCCAAAAGCCATCAAGGAACAACCAGCAACGCCGACGGCTTTTTCAGTCTGACTCTGGAAGCCGGAAACGATGTATACCTGAACATCTCCTATGTAGGTTATGACAGTTTCCACCGTTCATTCACACAATTGGAACAAGACACGCTGCTTCCGGTTCTGCTGAACAGCCACCAGCAATTAGCCGAAGTGGTAGTGACCGGAGAATATACCTCTTCTCCATTAGTCCAAACATCCGATATGGGACATACCCGTCTCAACAAAGACCTGATCCAACAAACCCCGGTATTATTCGGAGAAGCTGATATTATAAAAACCCTACAGACCTTGCCGGGTGTATCGGCAGGCACAGCCGGATTAGCAGGAATGTATGTGCGGGGCGGTAATGGAGACGACAATCTTTATATGATAGAAGGGAATCCGTTATACCAGATCAACCATGTGGGCGGTCTGTTTTCCTCCTTCAACGCCGAAGCCGTAAAGGATGTAGAATTCTTTAAGTCCGCCTTCCCCGCCCGTTACGGAGGAAGACTGTCCAGCGTAGTCGATATCCATACAAAGGATGGCAACATGAAAGAATATCACGGAAGCGCCATGCTGGGACTGACCTCAGGCAGCCTGAATCTGGAAGGTCCGTTGGTCAAAGACCGGACCTCATTCAACTTTGCATTACGCCGTTCATGGATTGACGCGCTTTCGGCCCCAACCATCGCCATCTGGAACGCTACCAGAAATAAAGGAGAAACCCAAATAGTGGCACGATACGCTTTTACCGACATGAACTTTAAACTCAACCACCAGTTCAATGACCGCAGCCGCGGATATGCCGGTCTTTACTGGGGAAACGATTTTTTGAAGGGAGGAGAAAAAAGAGAAGGTGACAATGGATATGAAAGCAGAAACACCGGCAGACTGCGATGGGGAAACATCATGGCATTTACCGGCTGGTCATACGTATTCAACAACCAACTCTTCGGTAATGTGAATGCCGCCTTTACCCACTACTCTTCCACCTTGAAAGGAGACTACTACCAAGGAACAGAAGCCAACTACGTATCACAGGAAAGTTCAACCCGGAACCGCATTGACGACCTCAGCATACGAGCCAATTTCGATTTCCGCCCCAATGCTTCCCACCAGTTGCATTTCGGCACTCATTATATTTACCACCGTTTTCATCCCGTAGACGAAAAATCGCATTTTTCCAATGGCATGACCACCCAGACCAGACAAAACAACGACACTGCCCTACCTGCACATGAATTAGGCATATATATGGAAGAAGACTGGAAAATGAACAAAAGAATACGTTTAAACGCCGGGGTTCACCTCGGACTATACACCATTGACGGGAAAACGTACACTTCCCTGGAACCCCGTTTTTCCAGTCGTTTCCTGATCAATCCGCAACTCAGCCTCAAAGCCTCTTATACCCGGATGAGCCAATATGTACATCAAGTCAATGAAAGCTACATCAACCTGCCCACAGACACATGGATACCGGTCAGCCGCAAGCTGAAACCGATGCAGAGCGACCAACTGGCTGTAGGAGCTTATTACACCACCGGCAACAAAATCTACTCTTTCTCCATAGAAGGATATTATAAATGGATGAAACATCTGATGGACTATAAAGACAACTACCAGTTTCTCCCTCCTTCCACCAGCTGGGAAGACAAACTGACTCAAGGAAAAGGACGTTCTTACGGCGTAGAACTTATTGCCCGCAAAGAAAAAGGGAAAATAACCGGATGGGCAGGCTATACTCTAAGCTGGAATGACAGACAGTTCACTGAGATAAATAAAGGCAAGCGTTTTCCTGCCAAATTCGACAACCGGCATAAATTCAATATAATAGCCAATTGGAAAATCAAGCCCAAACTGGAGTTGACCGGAAGCTGGACCTACGCAACCGGTAACCGGCTCACGGTTTCTTTCGAAAACTACCAGGCCGTTTCTCCCCAACATCCGTTTCCGGGAGGCAGCCTGGTTCCTCCTTATATAGATCCAGGCGGATTAGACTATTATACGGAACGTAATAATTTCCAACTTCCCGCCTATCACAGACTCGACTTGGGCATCAATATTTACCGGCCAAAGAAAAAGAACCGGATGGGAATATGGAATATCAGCATCTACAATGTCTATTCCTACATGGCACCCGTCAGCATACGCAAAGGATGGTGGTATAATAACGACTGCTTCTATACCCTGGGCATAGTTCCCATTATACCATCAGTTTCTTACACTTATAAATTTTAAATGATTATGAAACATCTGCTATATACATTACTTCTAGGAGTGTTCCTTACCTCCTGTTATCGAAAAATAGATTTGGACGAATATCGCACTACGCCCAAAATAGTAATAAACAGTGTAGTATCCCCCGACACAGTGGTAATGGCCTCCATCACCCGGACCTGGTTCTATCCAGACAAGAAGCCTTATGTCAATCTCCCTCACGCCCATGTGGAGCTCTATATCAACAATCAATACATAGAAACCATGCAATGGAAAACACTGAATAATCCCCGGAACCCAGACCAGCCGGATACCTTATTCCTTTCAAATACAATCCCGGCAGAAGGAGACCGGATAAAAATTGTTGCATCCACCCCCGAATATGGTACGGTAACGGCAGAAGATATCATACCAAAGAAAGTACCTATAAAAAACGCCAGTCATACAATTAAAAAAGGTAACGGAGTTTATCAAGGAACAATTTCCGACTATTTTGAAATATACTATGAAGTCACGTTTGATGAATTTCCGGAAAAGAACAATTATTATCTGGCCAAAATCACACAAATAAAAACGGGCTATTACGGTTACTACGAAACAGAAATAGATTATATAGATCCTGTATTCAAGGAACAGGATGCCATATTGGACGAAAGTATGGCATTCAACGGATTGGAAAAAAGAGGAGGAGCCCTCTTTACCGACCAAAGCATTAACGGACAAACCTATACTTTACAAATAAAAGAGACAACGGCAGAGTTAGACGAAACAGAACAAAGAATCATTTCCATCTATTCCCTTTCCGAATCCTACTTTTTATACCTGTTGTCCTTACAAAAAATTGCCGGAAGCACGTTAGAAGGAGGCTTGGGTAACATTGGACTAGCCGAACCTCTACGGGTTTACAGCAATGTGGAGGGAGGAACAGGTATTCTGGGCGGCAACCAACATTCGGAAACAACTATAACATTGAATAACCTATCTAAAAAATAATTGATTATGGATACATTACAACAAGCTCCCGCCTTATGGTATTGGAGCGAACCCGCATCGGGATACAGCATTGAAGATTGCGAACAGATTGTAGCAGAAGAGATGCAAACAGCAAAAGCAGACTAAAAGTTCTGGCCACCGTAGGGGTACATTGAAATGTACCCCTACGGTAAAAAAGAAATTTCACGCCTCAATGGATAATTCCCCCGCAAATGTTCAAATTCTTCGGGATGCCGTTTCAATGCATCACTGTCACGAGTCGGATCATACACCTGTAGAAAAGCCTCTTCCGGATCAGAAGAATAATCCATATACGGCAAAGCGGGCGGTACTATTTTAAAATCAGCCTGTATATGGAAGAAGTTACAAAGCTCCTCCAATGCCATCCGTGTAGCATTCGACTTTCCGTCAGCTGAATACCCTGCTATATGAGGGGTTCCCAAAAAAACTTTCTGCAACAAATCCGGGTGAATATCCGGTTCATTTTCCCACGTATCAATAACCGCATCACGTATCCGGCCTGTCTTCAGCGCATCAAGCAAAGCCAATGTCTCTATTACTTCTCCACGAGAAGTATTCACAATAAAAGGTTTCCGTTGCAAACCGGCAAAGAAATCCGCATCCGCCAGATGGAACGTTTTATATTTCCCATTCCTGTTCAGCGGAGTATGAAAGGTTATTATATCACATTCCCTTGCCAGTACAGACAAATCCACAAATCCCGTTTCCCCCCGGTCCGCACGTGGAGGATCATTCAGCAAGACCCGCATCCCCAATGCCTCCGCCATACGTTGGATACGGCTTCCCACATGTCCTACCCCAACAATCCCCAGACAGCTTTCTTCCAATCTCACCCCCTTCCGGCGTTTCAACAATAATAATACCGAATGCAGGTACTGCTCCACACTGCCGGCATTACAACCGGGACAATTTTTCCATACAATTCCCGCCTCATCACAATAGTCCACATCAATATGATCAAAACCGATGGTCGCAGTAGCAATGAATTTCACCTTGCTTCCTTCCAGCAGTTCACGGTTACAACGGGTACGGGTACGGATCACCAATGCGTCAGCATCCCGTACATCCCCGGCGGTAAAACCACTACCGGGCAAATACACCACTTCATCGGCTATCTGTTCGACAGCTTCATGTATATAAGGTATTTTATTATCTACAATTATTTTCATCTTTCAAAAACTTGCTTGGGAACAAAGGTAGACACTTTTACCGAATAATAATTGGCTGATTAGAAAACTTTGCATAGATTTGTACATTCAATAAAACAGCTGTTATGTCCAAGATTCTTGTAATCTGCTTTTCATCCATCAATAATGTGGCAATGGCAATCCCGGTCATTCACTCATTGGCTACGCAATATGCCCAGCATCAAATCATGGTGCTGAGCATAGACACATTCTCCCCCTTATTCGAGAATGTGCCGGACAATGTTATTTTCCGTGGGGCAGATTTCAGAGGAGAACATGCCGGATTAATGGGTCTGGGATGGCTGTACAATGATTTAAAAGAAGAAAAATTTGATGCCGTAGCCGCTTTCCAGCCCACATTCCGCAGCCGTTTTCTTTGCTGGCGTTTTCGTCTGGCAGGCATAAAAGCAGCCCACATCAAGCAGAACAGGCGGGAACTGCAAAAACTGATACGGCGGAAACATAAAATATATACAGAGCAAGACTCCTTTTTTCAGCGCTGTGCCCATACGCTCAGTCAGATAGGTTACCCCATCCGGTTAAGTTTCCTCTCCCTTTTCGGAAAGAATAAAGGCAATATTTCCAGCCTGGCTCCGTTAACCGGTGAGAAGAACCAAGAAACATGGATTGGAATCGCTCCCTTTGCAACACATGTAGGCAAAATCTATCCGTTGTCAAAGCAAGAGCAGATCCTCAAACATCTATCTGCACGCGACCATACAAAAATCTTCTTATTCGGAGGCGGGAAAAAAGAAATCAAAGTATTGGAAGAATGGGCCCAACATTTCCCCAACGTCATCTCAACAGCCGGCAAACTAACCATAAATATGGAATTGGCCCTCATGAGCAATATGGACGTCATGCTGGTAATGGATGCCGCCAATATGCACCTTGCATCATTAGTGAACATCCCGGTTGTATCCATTTGGGGGGCAACGCATCCCTGTGCAGGCTTTGCAGGATGGAATCAGTCTGCGGCAAACACAATACAGATAGACCTGCCCTGCCGTCCTTGTTCCTTATCCGGAGAAAAGCACTGTTATAGAAAAGATTATGCCTGTCTGCAAGGCATAACTCCCGAAATGGTAATAGAACACATAAACAAAGTCATCAGTTAAATGAAACAAATAAATCTCATATATTATTCCGTTTTCTTTTTGTGGTATTTGCTTTCGCTTCTACCCTTGCGATTCTTATATTTCATATCCGATCTTCTTTTTTATCCGCTCTATTATTGCATCCGCTACAGACGTAAAATCATACGCAATAATTTATCGAACTCATTCCCCGAGAAAGATTTAAAAGAGATTGTCCAAATCGAGAAACAATTTTACTCTTTCTTTTGCGACTATATAGTAGAAACGCTCAAGTTATTCTCCATTTCAAAAAAACAACTGATGAGAAGAATGACTTTTGAAGGACTGGACGAGATAGTGGAAAGCATGAACAAAAAGAACAAAGACTTCTGTTTTATCTATTTAGGGCATTATTGCAACTGGGAATGGATTGCATCCTTGCCTTATTGGATTTCCAAAGACATATCCTGCGGACAAATCTATCATCCACTGTACAATCAGGCTTTCGACAAACTATTTCTAAGATTACGCAACCAGTTCGGAGGCGAATGCATCCCCATGAAAACGACTTTGCGCCGCATCATTGAATTGAAACGGACAAAGCAAAAGGCAATTATCGGATTTATTTCGGACCAAGCACCCAAGTGGAACAGCATACATCACTGGACTGAATTTCTAAACCAAGAAACACCGGTTTTCATCGGTACGGAGAAAATAGGCAAGCAAGTGGACGCCTTGATTTATTATGCTGACGTAACACGGGTCAAAAGAGGATACTACCACTGCCGGCTCAAACCATTGTGCGACACCCCCCGGCAAGTACCCGATTTTGAATTGACCGATTTGTTTACCCGAGAATTGGAACAAACAATAAAAGCGCATCCCCAATATTGGCTCTGGAGCCATAACCGCTGGAAAAGAACCAAAGAAGAGTGGCTGCGCAGACAACAGGAAGAAACTAAGTGATTATGGAAAAATATGATTATTTGATAGTAGGTGCCGGTTTGTTCGGCGCCGTTTTTGCCCACGAGGCAAAACGAGTAGGTAAACATTGCCTGGTAATTGACAAGCGCAATCATCGCGGAGGCAATATCTACTGTGAAGATATGGAGGGCATCCATGTACATAAATATGGTGCACATATCTTCCATACCGACAATAAAGAAGTGTGGGACTATGTAAACAGCTTTGTCGAATTCAACCGATACACCAACTCCCCTTTGGCTTACTTTGACGGGAAATTATACAATCTTCCCTTCAACATGAACACTTTTTATCAGCTGTGGGGAGTAAAGACTCCGGCAGAAGCCAAGGCCAAGATAGAAGAGCAACGTAAAGAATTTGACCATATCGCCACCCCCGCCAACCTGGAGGAGCAAGCATTAAAGCTATGTGGAAAAGACATTTACCATCGCCTTATCAAAGGTTATACAGAGAAACAATGGGGACGTTCCGCCAAAGAATTACCGGCATTCATCATCAAACGTATTCCTTTCCGTTTCATTTATGACAACAACTATTTCAATGACAGCTACCAAGGAATCCCCAAAGGCGGATACAACGCCCTTATCGATGCGTTACTGGAAGGAACCGAGGTTCGTCTCAACACCAATTATTTCAGCAACCGCAATGAACTGGACGCATTGGCAGACAATATCCTGTTCACCGGATGCATAGACCAGTTCTTCGATTACCAATGCGGACATCTGGAATACAGAAGCCTGCGCTTTGAACATAAACAGCTGGAAACAGAAGATTTCCAAGGCAACGCAGTAGTCAATTATACAGAACGTGAGGTACCCTATACCCGAATCATTGAGCACAAGCACTTTGAATTCGGCACACAGCCCACCACTGTAATCACGTATGAATATCCCGATGATTTCGCGCCGGGCAAAGAACCTTACTATCCGATAAACGACAAGCGGAACACCGAAATGATGAGCCAATATAAAAAACTGGCCTCTGGGCGGAAAGACGTTTTATTCGGAGGCCGTCTGGCACAATACGCATACGCCGACATGGACGATACCGTAGCCGCCGCCCTCGCCTTATGCAAAAAGACATTTAAATAAAAGGAAATCCTTGGACTCCCCAAGGTTTTCCGCTAAATTTGCATGATATTCCTAAATTGACAAACAACATAGATAACAAACCAATGAAGTGCCTTCATATCATAACACCCGTAAAAGATTCGATTGACTCCACGCTTGAAACCGTAAAAGCAATCATGGAATCGGATATTTTGGTTCCTTTCACTTATACTGTCTATAACGATTTCAGCACGGAAGAAAATACCCATCGGCTGGAAGAGGCCGCCCGTCAATGGAATTTTCGTCTGGTCAACTTATCAGACCTGACCGACCACCCCTCTCCCAACTATCTACTGGTGTTACAAACAGCACAAAAAGAAGCCATCGAAGCAGATGCAGGATTACTGATTGTGGAATCGGATGTTATTGTCAAAAAAAACACATTGCAATCACTATACAATGGAGCATTGCAACAGAAACAATGCGGAATTGCAGCAGCTGTGACAACCGATGAAAAAGGCGTAATCAATTACCCCTACCTACACGCCAAGGGACACGAGAATCAAGTGTACCCGGAAAAAAAGCATTGCAGCTTCTGCTGTTCACTACTCACCCCCGGACTGCTGAAAGCATTTGACTTTCAGACATTAGACCCAAGCAAGAACTGGTATGATGTGACCATCTCGCACGAGTCACTGAAACGAGGTTTCCAAAACTACCTGTTCACCACGTTGCCCGTATGGCACAGGCCCCATAGCAGCCGTCCGTGGAAACAACTGAAATACAAGAATCCTTTAAAATATTACTGGTTGAAATATACCAAAGGACTAGACAAAATTTAACACTATTATAATGATATGAGCAAGACAGAGCGTTTGTTTCATCCCCGCACCTTAGTGATTCACCCTGATTTCAAAAATCTGGAAGAATTTATAGTATCCATTCCCGAACGTTTCCAAAGGAATGAAGGTACTGTTATTCACCAAGGGCGCAATGAATTGCGGAAAATGGAATACAATGGCAAAGAATATGTTATCAAATCCTTTCACAGCCCCCACCTTATCAACCGGTTTGTATATGGCATATTTCGTCCATCCAAGGCAAAACGCTCTTACGACCATGCAGAAATGCTGCTGAAAATAGGTGTAGGCACTCCGCAACCGGTGGGATATATGAATATACGTTCAGGGCTGCTGTTCGATAAAAGTTATTATATCAGCCTCCTCTCCACCTGCCCCTACATTTACGACAACCTGTTCACACAGCAATTTGACTACGCCGAGGAAGTATTCCGCGCCATAGGCAAAGTGACCGCCCGTCTTCACGAACACGGATACGCCCACAAAGACTACGGACGTGCCAACATCCTGTTTCAGAAAACTCCCAATGGCATAACAATAGAAATTGTCGATTTGAACCGGATGTACATCGGCCCCATAGATATGAAGACCGGCTGCAAAAACTTTGAACGCCTGCCGGCAACTCCACAAATGCACCGATGGATGGCAGAAGAATACGCCAAGGCACGGAACTTTGATGTGGAAAAATGCTTTGAGCTCATGAGAGCCTATAGAAGCGTACAGCCGGGAAAAATAGATAACCTTTACTAAAAACTAAATGCATCATGAACATTATAGCCGTAGTTGTAACCTACAACCGAATGGAACTTCTGAAAAGAAATATTCGTTGTCTGCAACAAAACAAGCCGATATCTTCCATTGTAATAGTAAATAACGGAAGCACGGACGGTACAACGGAATGGCTTGCCGCACAGGAAGGGCTGACAGTAATCAATCAGACCAATGTGGGCGGTGCGGGAGGATTCTATACAGGCATACAATACGCTTATCAGGCGGGTGCCGACTGGATTTGGTGCATGGATGACGATGTATTTCCGCGGGCCGACTGTCTGGAACAACTCTTGCCGTATACCGGCAAGAAAGATATCGGCATACTGGCCCCTCGCAGGTTGCTCGAAGGAGAAATATTCACCCATGACTTCCAGGCATACAACCTGAGCAATCCTTTTGTATCCATGTACAGCAAGAAACTGGCAGGACGGCACATCACCTCACCGACAGAAATTACGGGAACAGCTTTCGAAGGTCCGTTCATCCGCCGTGAAGTCGTTGAGAAGATAGGTCTTCCCAATAAAGACCTTTTCATTTTCTGTGATGATACAGATTACTGTCTCCGCACCATACGGGCAGGGTACAAAATACTCTATATACCTGATGCCCTGATGGATAAAGAGAAATTCTTCTCCAACGACACATGGAATGAGCGAAGCAAGAAGAAAAAGTGGAAACGCTTTTACCAGATCCGTAATTCAACTTATTTAAACCATCACTACGGACGCAACATAGCAGTGAAATATCTTCGCGGCTTCAACGGAGTAATGGGATATATTTTCATCGCGTTGTTCACCAGTCCGTTTGCAAAAGCCTATCAATGGAAAGATATACCCCGATTATGGAAAGCCTATTGCGACGGAATACATGAAAAACTTGGAATTATGAGTTAAAAAACGGCAACGCTCTTACCAGTTAATGTTTCATAATAAACTAGCATTTATATACTATATTTACAGAAAAAGAGTAAATTTGTTATATAATTAAATATCAGAATATTATGAGAAAACTAAGGATTACGTTATCTATTATAATGAGTTCAGAATAAAACAAATTCTTTTGACAATAGTATTAATTATCTCTAATATGACAGGTAGAAATCAATAATCATTGGTTATTTATGAGCAATTTATTACTATCCAAAATAGGGCACGTTATATCCGAATTTCCTTTGGCTTTTAAACAAACGAAAGAAGTCAAATTATTCATGACATTGCTGGTAAAAAACGAAGAAGGGATGCTGGAAGAGAATTTACAGTTCCATAAAGCGATGGGAGTGGACGGGTTTATCATTACTGATAATAACTCCACAGACTCAACTCCGGACATTATCCGTAAATACAAACAAAAAGGGTGGATTAAAGAAGTGATAGAAGAAAAGGCTACCAACTATGAACAAAAGGACTGGGTAGACCGTATGATTTGGAAAGCCAAAACCATTTATAAGGCCGACTGGATTATCAATGCCGATGCCGACGAATTATGGTATGCCCCTACCGGCAATTTGAAAGATGAATTATATGCCACCAATGCCAATGTGCTGAATTGTGAAATGAGAAGTGTCTATCCTGAAGAAGAAAAACCCTTTTGGCAATGGGATAAGACTGTAAAAGCAGTAACCGAACCTGAAAAATATGACTTGTCACTCTATTCGCTGTTTGAGCGTCAGAACAAAAAAGTCATTCACCGGACTGCCGGTTACCTGCAAATTTCAATGGGAAACCATAAAGTAACCATGTTCCCACAAAACTCTGCCGACAGCCATATCCATGTATATCATTACAATATACGCGGCAAGCAGCAGTTTATGGAAAAGATGATAAATGGCGGCAAGCAACTGGAGCAACACAAGGGCAGACACGGAGGTCGCCACTGGCGCTACTTCTATCAGTTACATAAAGAAGGAAAACTAGAGGCTGAATATGAACGTGTTATCGGCAGTGCTTATTTTGAAGCACTTCGCAAAGACGGATTCATTATTCCGGATGTAACGATTCCTAATTTCTTTAAAAGATTAAAACCTGATATATAATGAAACATGCATTTCTGATTATCGCCCACAATGAATATCCGGTACTGGAGGTACTACTTTCCATGTTGGACGATGAACGTAATGACATTTATTTGCATATTGACAAACGGGCTACAGAACTGTTTCAGCAAATAAAAAAAGTCAAAATGCAGAAAGCCGGCTTTTATTTAATAGAAAATCCCATCAAAGTATATTGGGGTGATATCAGCCAAGTACAAGTAGAATATCTTCTCTTTGAAACGGCCTTATCACACGGTCCCTATGCTTATTATCATTTATTATCCGGAACGGATTTGCCCATAAAAAGCCAAGATTACATTCATGCTTTTTTCCAGCAGAATGCCGGTAAAGAATTTGTAGGCTTTTGGCAGGATGCCGCTCATCAGCGTGATTTGGAGCGCAAAGTATTCCGATACTATTTTTTTACAAAAAGGTTAAAAGATAAGGAACATCTGTTACATGGAATTACAGCATTAATCCGAAACCTCATATTAGCAGTACAGAAAATAAGCCATTATCGCAGAAAACAAACTTTTGAATTCAAAAAAGGAGGAAATTGGATAAGTATTACCGAAAACGCAGTCAAGTATCTATTACAATACAAAGAGATTGTATTAAATCGTATGAAATATACACTTTGCGCAGATGAAATATTCATTCAAACTATTTTATGGAACTCTCCTTTTCGAGAAAGAATGCATTGTACGAACAATGCCAATACCGGTAGTATGCGGGAAATTGACTGGGAGCATGGCAGCCCCTATATATGGCAAGACCATGATTATCAGACGCTTATTAACTCTAATAAAATATTTGCACGGAAATTCAATTCAAACCAGATGGGAGTTGTCTACAAGATTCAAAAATTATATTTAAAACAAGTTCCCAAATGAATATACTATTTTATACTACCAATGAAGTTGCGCCACAATACGGAGGTGTTGAAAGAGTTACTGCTAATATTGCAAATGCATTAACTACTTTTTATAATGTGAACTGTTACTCTGCCTATAAATACAACATTGACAAATCCTTTATTAAACAGCAATTCGTTAATACAATTAAAATCAATTCTTATCACAATCTCAATAATTTAATCCAATTTATAGAACAAAATAAAATTGACGTCATTATTAATCAAGGAGAGCATAAGTTAACTAAGAGTTTAAGACTTGCTTTAAACCAGTCTCAAAACAAAAAATGCAAGCTAATGTTTGCACTCCACGTAAGTCCTGCCACGGAAATTAATTTCATCACCTTAGATAATCCTAAAAAAGAACTAAAAGAAGGAAAGAACATTAGGAAAAACATCAGCAAATTTTTATCCTTTCCATATCAAAAGATAAGAAAAATAATAAAACTACCTATTTTATATAGAGAGTCATATCATTTTGCCGATAAGGTTATCTTATTATCTTCTCATTTCAAAAAGCCGTTTCTAGAATACTCTCATTTAAAAGATGATAGTAAAATAAGAATAATCCATAATGCTCTTTCATTCCACTCTTTCTATGATTTAGCCAACTATAATCACAAAAAGAAAGAAGTACTTATTGTATCCAGACTGGAAGAAGAACCTAAAAGAATTTCTCTGGCTTTAAAGATTTGGAAGGAAATTGAAACAGACCATACTCTATCGGAATGGAAGCTAAAAATAGTAGGACATGGGAAAATGGAAAGCTGGTACAAAAGTCTAGTCATACATTATGGCTTACAACGTGTCTTTTTTGAAGGGACAAAAAATCCGGAACCTTATTATAATGAAGCTTCTATTTTTATGATGACCTCATCTTTTGAAGGATGGGGGCTGACATTAACCGAGGCACAACAATATGGTTGCGTTCCTTTAGCTTTTCATAGTTTTGCTTCATTGACAGACATAATAACAGATAAAGTCAATGGGTTTGCTATCCCCAATGATGATATATCACTATATATTAAACAGATGAAGCTATTGATGACAGATGAAAAGCTACGTAAATCAATGTCTGCCAACGCTATTGAAAGTAGCAAGCAATTTTCCATCGAAATTATCATAAAGAAATGGATGGAAGTGATCAATGAATAATACTTTTATTTTTATCATACCAAATCAAAATTCTAATAATTCCATGCTCTCTTATATGCAATTACAAGATAATCAGCGCTATCCAAAATAAAATTTCATACCGTCTTAACATTATCCCCCCCCTTCAAAAAATCCTGGCTTCCTTTAGGATTCACCTGAAAAATCAAGGGGAGAACCTTTGTTCTTAAAGTATCATTTTATTCTTTGGATAACATCCGAAAGTATTCTTAATATATCAGCTCACTAGAAAGTTCGGAACATTTATACCCTCATGCCCTCACTACATATATAACAAGTTAATTATAAGATATTTATGTAGTGATGATAAAAAAAATTGCTCTCACTTATACCCTCATGCCCTCACTACATTTTAAAACAGAATTTCTCATAACCTACTTACTGTCAGTTATATATTCTTTCCTGTAAGCTGCTCCGACTTGATATAAAGTATGGCATTTTCAGACTTTTTCCTTGCAAAAGTGCAATAAAGAGTGTGTACTTTCACAGAATGACGGATAACGAAGGCATGGCAACGGTGAAAAAGATCAAAACGTTTAAAAGAATTCATTATCTTTCCTTCAAAATAAGACAATCAATAATACAGGCTATCTATAAATTCTTCCAATAAATAAGGGAATGAATGGATGTGTATAGCAGTCAGCCCTATTGCATAAGCTTTTTCTATCTCCAGATTAAACCTTTTTATATGCATCTATTCTATCTCCATAGCCTTTGGAGTTATCTCCATAAGCTTTGGAGTTATCTCCCAAGACTATGGAGTTAACTCCAAAGGCTTGCGGAGATAGAACAAACAGGAAGAAAACCCTTAACCATACAGCAAGAAATGTTTAGGGATGCGGATAAGATATTTTAAGGATGAATCTGATTTTAAAACCACACAATTCCTTACGGATGAAAAAACTCCCCAATGTCCTTCTTTAAAAAAGTGAAACAATATATGACAGGAAGATATACATCTGACTATACATACAGGACAGAAATATGAAGTGAGAGCATATATGCACCCAAACTTTTTATGAAAATACAGGCACTCTTGAGAAATCGCAAGCGGCTGCATAAATGAAATTAAGAGAACAACCTAAAATTCCTGAAAAACGTAGTAAAGGCCGCCCTTTTATTAAATCTTCCCAAAGCCATAGATACCCCCCACAAACCACATATATTATAATGTTTATGCAATGAAATACGAAGGATGGTATGGATATAGCATTGCAATGCACTAATCAGCTCCGGATCATCCACATAATCGGAAAACATATTCCTCATCCATCTCAAGAAAAGAATAGTAGCGTGCAATTTATCTTTGTCATGACCGGCAGAGTTACTGATGTTTGCACCTTCAACATTCCTCCAACATACAGGCTGCCCCGGCAAAGAAATAACACCCCCCGCATGACGGGCAAAAGCAGCCCACGTAGCATCATCCGAACACCAAGCCATAGGAAAATGAACAAAACCACCTGCCGACTGCCATATCTCCCGACTGAACACGTACTCTACGGCAGCCGAATCTATCTTTCCCTGTAACTTATCTAGCAGCAGCCGGTAACAAGACACACTTCCTTCTTCCAAAGGACGATTGGCACGTATCCGCTTGTTTTCACCATCAATGACAGCTAATGGAAAACGAAAGAAATATCCTCGCTGATGGTGTGGGCGCGACAAAGCCTCCATGACACGTTCCACACCATCAGCCGGCATCAAATCATCATCCGAGAAAAGCCAGATAAACGGCTCTGCAGACAGCTGGATACACCTCTCCCAATGGGCCACCAAATCTTTGCCCCCCATATTTTCGCTAAAGCGATGATACACCAGATTTACCTTATTCTGATAAGATTCCACAATCTTATCCAATCTTTCAGGACTTGCATCATCACCTATATATAACACGAACTCATCTTTATGGGCCTGAACTGCAATTGAGTCGAGCGTTTCCTTAAGGAAACGCCCCTTGTAGGCGGGAATAACAATTGCCAATTTCTTTATTTGCTCCACTTTACAAAGACTGCATATCGTTCAACTTCTTGTAATATCCATTCAAGGCTATCAGTTCATCGTGAGTTCCTCTTTCTACAATGTCGCCTTCATAAAGTACACAAATTTCATCGGCATTCTTAATGGTACTCAATCTATGTGCGATAGCGATAGTAGTACGCGATTTCATCAAACGCTCCAACGCTTCCTGAACCAAACGCTCGGACTCTGTGTCAAGAGCCGAAGTAGCCTCATCTAATATAAGGATAGGAGGATTTTTCAAAATTGCACGGGCTATACTGACACGCTGACGCTGACCACCGGACAAACGCCCTCCACGATCACCAATCATCGTGTCATATCCTTTTTCCGTTTCCATAATGAAATCATATGCATTCGCTATCTTGGCAGCTTCTATTACTTGCTCCATAGTGGCATTCTCTACACCAAAAGTAATATTGTTATAGAAGGTGTCATTAAACAGAATAGCTTCCTGATTTACATTACCAATCAGAGAACGTAAACTGTGGATGGATACATCTTTCACATTCTTGCCGTCAATCAGCAATGCACCCTCCGATACATCGTGATAACGCGGTACCAAGTCCACTAAAGTAGACTTTCCGGAACCGGACTGACCCACCAGTGCAATCGTTTTTCCTTTAGGAACAGTCAGATTGATATGGTTCAAGACCGGACGCCCTTCTACATAGCTGAAACTTACATTTTTAAACTCTAACTTATCTGTGAAAGCGTCCAATGGCAAAGGCTGCTCCGGCTCTACGATATGATTTTCCGCTTTCAATATCATATCAATTCGCTCCATACTGGCCAATCCCTGCGGAATATTATAAAATGCTCTTGAAAATTCTTTCAAAGGATTGATGATACTATAAAGGATAATCAGATAAAATATGAAAGTAGCCGCATCCATCGGAGCATAGTTTGTATTTAAGATTAAAGCACCGCCAAACAACAGCACGGTCACAATCACACAAGTGCCTAAAAACTCACTCATGGGGTGGGCTGAACTTTGCCGGATAATCATCTCGTTCATTGCATCGCGGAAGTCATTGTTTGTTTTAGAGAACCGGGCAGACATTTTGCTTTCGGCTATAAACGCTTTGATAACCCTTAAACCTCCTAATGTTTCATCCAATTGGGACATAATATCTCCCCATTGCGCCTGTGCTGTAGAGGACTGTCTTTTCAGCTTCCGGCTGACAACCCCCATTATCCAACCTGTCAGAGGTAAAATAAAGATAACAAAAAGCGTCATTTGCCAACTTACCGAAAACAGAGTGACAAAACAAACCAAAAGAGCGATAGGATTACGGATAAGCATATCGATGGAACTGGTCAACGAGTTCTCCACCACCGTAACATCCGCACTCATACGGGCTATGATATCTCCTTTACGTTCTTCTGAGAAAAAACTCAAAGGAAGACTTAACACTTTATTATAAACCTGAATACGGATATCCCGGACAATACCTGTACGCAAAGGTACCATGACAGCCGCAGAAGCAAAATAACCGGCAGTTTTCAACATAGTCATAAAGATAAGTATTCCTCCCATCATGGCAAGTGTATAGAACGCACCATTTGTCGCCACAAAATTGCTCACAAAGTAATAGGCATTATTTATGAGTACATCCTTATCCAAATTATGAATATCCATAGGAATGTACTCATAAGACTTGGTATCAATTTTGAACAGAATGTTCAAAATTGGCACAATCGCCATGAACGAAAACACATTAAGCCATTGCGACAGAAAGTTCAGTATCAATGCCCATGTCAAATATTTGCGGTATGGAAGAATATACCGCTTCAACAAACTAAAGAACTGTTTCAGCATAATTATCAATTATATATAATGCCGCAAAGGTAACAAAAAAGAAATAATCACCCAAGATTACCCCACTTTATCCCCTAATATTTGTTCATACACGGCAAGCCTTCTTTCCTGCATCTGTCCGGGGTTATATACTTGCCGCAAACTGTCTTCCGCATGGGTAACCAACTGTCTCTGCAACTGCGGATTACTTGACAAGGCTATGACAGCTTCTGCAAATCCGGCAGGGTCATCAACAATCAAGCAATCTTCACCATCCTTAAAATCAATGCCTTCCACACCCTTTGCCGTCGTTACAAAAGGAACTTTTGACAATACAGCATCTAATATTTTCATACGCATACCACTACCGATACGTATTGGAACAACAGCAACACTGCCTTTTAAAAAAGAGCCCAGATCTTCCACATAGCCTGCCAGCTTCAATTCCGGGTATTCGGACTGCAAACGATTGATACACTCTCCACGCCATTTACCAATTACTTGCAATGTAAACGAAAAATGACGTTTACGCAGATGCGGAATCACTTCGTGACAGAACCATGCCACGGCATCCAGATTGGGAAAATGATCCTCACTTCCCACAAAAGTCAGGCGTCCGCTTTGGACCGGAACAAAAGGCTGTTCCAGCCTGTCACCCACTTGCACCACAGCCGGAGAAGTGTAGATATGGTCTTTCCGTCCTATGAAGTCCTCCATAATTTTACGGTCTACTTCAGTCAGAACAATAACATCTTTATATTTCAATAATGCACTGCGCTCAAAATCCTTTGCTATATGAAACAACATCCTGTCACCGGCAGTCTGTTCCCTGAACAAAGTAATCTCCTTTTCATTACGGATGTAGCGGAGTTCATGATGCACAAAAATAGTCTGTACATTTTCAGGCAACAAGAATCCCAATGACAACAGTTCATAAAACTCTACTTGAATAATATCAAAACCTGAATGAGCCACCTGAGAAACATACTCCACATACCCCTGGTCTAGCGGCTGGAAACAAGAGCTGAACAAAGTACTCTTTCCCCGTACTAAATCCACAACTTCGCCCGTTTCATCCGTCCATATCTGTTGCCGGTTCATTTTACGGGTTACAGACGCATGTATCTTTTGCAGCCATTTATAATAAAAAGGATGTTTAATTTTGGGTAATCTGACAGTTTTAGTTTTAGGAGTATAAATAAAGAAATCCACATTATCCCAAATTTTCTTCAATGACTCTACATCTTGCATACGTCTCCCTGTTTCAGGATAAAGCAATACAGATACGGCCATCTTATGACGCAGATATTCCACCATATTAAAGAAAGCTTGATTACCGCCCGAATCCAGCGGATAAGGAATGTACGGAATAATAAAAAGAATTTTCTTTCTCATACTAATTGAATTTAAACAATAGTCTAATGTCTAATTTAATTTTTAGTTTAATACAGCAAATGCTATGTAGTGTATAATGCAAAGGTACAAGAAAGACTGCATACTAAAATGTTAATTATCGTTTCTTTTTAAAAGTTCAACAAAATTCCTGTTTTTTGAAAAAAAAAACAAAGAAGCAACTTGTTTATTTACCTGTATAACATTACATTTGTAGAAATAAAACAAGAACTAACTTAACAATAAAGCATGAATGCACTTCCCTTGGTCAGTGTAGTGGTACCTAATTATAATTATAAACGATACCTCAATCTACGAATTCAGAGTATTCTGCAACAGACCTATCAGAATATCGAACTGATTTTACTTGATGATGCCTCAACAGACGGTAGCGAAGAGGTATTATCGGACTATCAAGACCATGCCAAAGTGAGCCATATTCTATTAAACGAACACAACACCGGAAATCCATTTAAACAATGGTTTAAAGGCATGCAATTAGCCAAAGGAAAATATATATGGATAGCCGAAGCCGATGACTTGTGTGAGCTTACTTTTTTAGAGAAAGTAGTTCCTTTAATGGAGAAATACCAACAAGCCGCCGTATGCTTTGCCGGTTCCAAGTATATTGATAAAGACGGTAATGTGCTGAGTTACGACATGAACAAATGGAAATCTGCCATACCTCCATACGCCGTATTCAATGGGAAGACTTATGCCGAACATAACCTTTACTGGCGCAGCTATATAGCCAATGCAAGCTCGGCCATTTTCAGAAAAAGCATGGTAAATGCCCAAAATATGGAACAATGCCTGCAAATGCGCTACAGCGGCGACTGGCTGTTCTGGTTTTATATGGCAATGCAAGGAGACATTATAGAAAGATATGAAGTACTGAACTACTTCAGACAACATAACCAGAAAGTTACCGTCAAAGCTGAAAACAACGGAGGGGGTAAGAGCGAAGATATTGAGATAGTACGCATTATGGAACAACACCTTACCCACCTGAGCAGATACAAACGGTGCATACGAAGGGGAATGCTTTACAACCGCATTGCCAAACTAAGCACAACAGACCGGGTAAAACTGCAATTATGGGAACTCCTCCGGCAGAAATTAAACGGAACGCGGAAAGACGGACGTCTGGAGCGCCTCAACCGGATAGCACGGCTATTCTGTCCTTTTGTTCTGACTATGAAAAGAGACCGCCTTACTCCTTCCCGAGAAATAGGATAAGAAACGGAAACTGCTTGCCCATATTTTCGGGCGGACTCACATGTCTGCCCCTAAAGTGAACAAATTGGCAGTCAATTTTACTTTTGGCATACCCTCTTTTGATATTTCTAAAATTCTGTTTACCTTTGTTGTCAATCATCCGGATTGATTCAAACAAATGCAAACTTTACTAAAACAAATGAAATATCTCCGTTCACTCATGCAGCAATCTGTAACAGCATGTAAGAATCAGGCTAAGCTTATCCAACAGTTTACTCTTTCTTTACTTTACTTATTAATCATACATATAGTTGCTTTACTTTTTTTCTTCCTGTTCCGGCTTGTCCTGTTCACCTCAATAGATTATCAGTTTCCTCCCGATATACAAAACAACTTTCTCATGCAAGCCACTGCATTTATAAAAGGGCTATGGTTTGACAATGTTATAGCTTGCTACATATTGCTGTTACCATTAGTCATTTTATGGATAACCGCTCTCTGCAACTATCACTCCAAGTGGGTATTCAGATTTATCTCTATCTTTTTCATTCTATTTTATTCACTGTCGTTCATTATTTCGGCAGCCAACATCCCTTATTTCTCTTATTTTTTTAAGACAATCAATTCTTCCATTTACAATTGGTTCGGATATGGAGCCACTACTGCCGGAATGGTATTGGGTGAGACATCATTCTATTTCCCTATTTTTCTAGGACTGATATCTATTCTTCTGCTGTCAGGAAGTGTACTACGGTTATCTTCTTATTTCTATCATCTCATCAATTCGAAATCTACTTCCATCAGCCCGATAAACCGCCTATGTATATTCGCCGCCGGTGCTGTTTGTATAGGACTTTGTCTATTCGGAATACGGGGACGCATGGGATATAACCCCATCAGGGTAAGTCAAGCATACTATTGCACCGATCCATTCCTGAATCAGCTAGGGGTTAATCCTGTCTTTAATCTACTTACCAGCACACTGGATGATAACCGTAAGGAAAACCGCTATCTTCACCTGATGCCGGAACAGGAGGCAATAACCAATATGCAAAGTATATTGCAAAGAAAAGGAATAGAAGGCATCTCCCCCATTGCACGTGAAGTGAAATGCACAGCCGTCCCTACACAAAAGAATGTTGTTCTTATTTTCATGGAATCGATGTCGGCCAACTTGATGGAGCATTTCGGATCTACCAAAAAACTGACTCCTTTCCTAGACAGCCTTTATCTGGAATCTCTCAGTTTTGACCATTTTTATTCAGCGGGCATACATACCAACCACGGAATGTATGCCACCCTCTACTCTTTCCCTGCCATCATGAAACGGAATGCCATGAAAGGAGCAGTGGTACCTGTCTATTCGGGGTTGCCCACCGTATTAAAGGATAATGGCTATCGGAACCTGTTCTTCATGACGCACGAATCACAATACGATAATATGAACGCTTTTCTCCGCACTAACGGATTTGATGAAATATATGCACAAGAAAACTACCCAAAGGATAAAGTCGTTAACAGCTTTGGTGTACAAGACGATTTCCTATATCAATATGCCTTGCCCATTCTGAACAAAAGAGCAGAAGAAAGACAACCTTTCTTTACCGTATTGCTTTCTATCAGCAACCATCCCTCGTATGTGATACCTGACTATTTCAAACCACACAGCACAAAGCTTGAAGATCAGATTGTGGAATACGCGGACTGGGCCATCCGGCAATTCATGCAAGAAGCACGCAAACAACCTTGGTTTGAAAATACAATCTTTGTTTTGCTGGGTGACCATGGGAAATTGGTAGGAAGTCCGGACTGTGAAATACCACAATCCTACAACCATGTTCCACTAATGATTTACGGAAAAGGCATCAAGCCCGAAATCAGACAAGAGCCGGGCGGCCAGACTGATGTGGCACCGACTTTACTCGGACTGCTGAACATGAGTTATACCCAAAACGACTTCGGCATAAATTTGTTAACAGAACAACGCCCATAAGAAGCAAGGAAACGCCTTGCAACTTGTAACAGGGGAGGACAGTACATTCTACGTGATGAAAAAATACTGTTTCTCCACATTGCAGAGTGCAGAGTATCTGGTAAAAGAGCACAAGACTGTCAATAAAGCTACCGGACAATAAGGTGGGACGGGTTTCACCGCCTTGCCTTCCTTAACGGTCATACCCCAACTTCTCCTCGTTATAATCAGAGGCTATGTAGGTAGGACGGCCTTTGGTTTCCTTGAAAATGCGCCCCACGTACTCTCCTATAATTCCCAAAGAGAAAAGCTGGATGCCACCTAAAAAGAGCATGACAATGATCAAAGTGGGGAAGCCGGCCGTTTCATCACCATAAAGCACGGTCTTTATCAGAAAATAAATGGCATAAATAAAACTGGAGATTGAACAGAGCACTCCGCATACCGTGGCGATGCGCAAAGGGGCGATAGAGAAAGAGGTTATCCCTTCGACAGCCAGATTCAACAGCTTGAGAAAGTTCCAGGAGGAATGGCCCATCAGCCTGTCTCCGCGATCAAACTCAATGCTTTTCTTCTGATAGCCTATCCAGCAAAACAATCCTTTTGTATAACGCTCGCATTCGCGCAGACGACGCAACGTGAGCACACAACGACGGTCCAGAAGCCTGAAATCGCCCACATTGGGCAAAATATCAATACGGCTCATCCGCTGAAGTATACCATAAAAAGCCAGAGAGAACTGACGACGCAACCAGCTTTCCTCGCCACGGGTACGCCGTTTGGCATAAATGTCATCATATCCTTCTTCCCAATATTCCAGCATCTGGTCTACCAGTTCCGGAGGGTCCTGCAAATCAGCATCCATCACAACGCAGCAATCGCCGGTGGCGTAATCAAAACCCGCCAGCATGGCTACCTCTTTACCAAAGTTACGCGAAAGGTTGACATAATTCACCCGCTTGTCCTGCTGCCTCAGCCGGCGGAGGCATTCCAGCGTAGTGTCGCTGCTGCCATCATTGACAAACAGGATTTCCCACTCATAAACGGCATTGCGGTTGACAAGCTCTATCAAACGTTGATACAGAGTGGGCAGCATCGCTTCCTCATTATATACCGGAATCAAAAGAGTCACTTTCTTCATATCATTCTTCACTATCATAAAGACTCCTCAAAGATATTACTTTTGTTTGAAAACAAACCTCACTAATAAAAAATTTACCGGAATGGCAATGAGAAACACTGGGATGGGAGCCAACGGACGGGAAAAACCCAACCGCAGAAAGAGATTCAACAATCCGATATGTATCAGATAATTTGTCAGATGTGCCCCCCCGAAGCCAAAAGCTTTCTTCCAGGAAGGAGGCTGCCCGAAAGTAAAATAAGCCGTAAGATAAAAGTTGGCAACAAAACTCAGCACATATCCCAAGGTATAGGCTACATTGACCTGAATGAATTTTTGCAAGACAAAATAAATGCCATAGTGCAGCCCTGTAGCAAAAAGGCCTACCATTACAAATCGCAGGAACTCGGGTATCTGTTTCAGTTTATTCATTTTCATTGATTTAAAATGCAAAGTTAGGTATTACTAAAGAATTATTCGTACTTTTGCGACAGTAAATATAAAAGACCGAAAAATATATGTCAGACAAGAAAAAAGCATTTTGGTTCATAGCCTTACTAAGCACACTTGTAATAATCCCCTTTTTGGGAGAAACTATTTTTTACTCTAAAGGGGAACCGCGCGAAGCAATTGTGGCATACTCGATGTTGGAAAGCGGCAACTGGATATTGCCTTTGAACTACGGAACAGACATCGCCTATAAACCTCCTTTCCTGTATTGGTCTATTGCAGCTATTTCCGCCATTTTCGGAGGGGTGAGCGAATTCTCGTCCCGTCTGCCGTCCGCTATCGCTTTTCTAGCTATGCAGTTCGTGTTTTTCGGATTCGTAGCCCGCTATAAGGATACAAAGACAGCAGTCATTACCTCCCTTTTACTGCTCACTTCATTCGAAGTGCACCGGGCGGCGGTGGCTTGCAGGCTGGATATGCTACAGGTTTCCTTCATCGTCATCTCACTTTGCTTACTATTTCGCTGGGACGAAAAAGGCTGCAAGGGAATACCTTGGACGGCTGTCGTGCTGATGGCATGCGGCACGCTGACCAAAGGACCTGTGGGTTCTATATTCCCCTGTATGTGTATCGGTATTTACCAGCTGATACGGGGACGCTCATTCGGCAAGACTTTCCTTTCCTTATTCGGAATCGGGCTGCTTTCCCTTATTCCATTGGGAATCTGGTTTTATGCGGCCTGGCTACAGGGAGGACAGCCGTTTATGGACCTGATGCTGGAGGAAAACACCGGACGCTTTGTCGGCAAAATGTCATACCCGTCGCATCACAACCCTTTATGGTATAACTTCCTGACCATTATATGGGGGTGGACACCTTGGACATTGGTCTTGCTTATCTCACTATTCGGACTGAAATGGAATGAAATGCACCTGCTGCCCGCAGGAAACTCTTTCACCGGACGCATCAGGAAGGTTTGGGATAACATTCGCTCACAATCCCCCATACAGCTGTTTATCTGGATAGTGATTATCGCTATTTTTGTCTTCTATTGTATTCCTAAAAGCAAACGCAGCGTCTATTTGTTGCCTATCTATCCATTTATGGCTGTACTGATTGCCCAGTATCTGGAGGCGTTAATGCAAAAAGGGGCGAAAGTGTTCAAAATATCGGCTTATATCTTTGCCTCGCTCTGTTTGTTACTCACCGCGGTGTTTTTTGCTGTACGCTGTCAGATGATACCGGACAGCATATGGGGCAACGGACGTCATGCTGCCGAAAACATAGCGTTTATGCAAGCTTTGGAAAGCACGTCCTTTTCTATTTCCAAATGGCTGATTATAGTATTGCCGGTAGTGGCTGCCATCTGTACATTAAGGCTGGTTATCAAAAAAAGTAGTACGGGGTCACTCCTCTATGGAATCACCGGTTGTGTTCTTTGCCTGTTTGTCGCTTTAGACGGGGTATATCAGCCAACAATACTAGCTGTAAAATCCGATAAGCATCTGGCAGAGGATATCAGAAAACAGGTGCCTGAAGGAGTCGTTTATTCATATACAGACAGAATGATACGGTTTTATTGTACAAATTATTATATGAATAACCAAATGCGGAATTTCACACTGGAAAATCCGCAAGAAGGGTATGTCATACTTTCTGCAAATGCACAAGAGGAGTTTTTAAAGAATTACAATGCAAAGTATCAGCTGGAAGAGGTCTTCCATACAGATTACAGAAGTTGCGACTTACGCAATACGGTAATCATGTACAAGTTCAACGAGAAACGGAAATAGTTATATCCGGCAGATTCTGCACCGATTGAGACGCGGACTATATGAATTCCATACTGATTCATATAGTCCGCGTCCAAGTTTTACTATCTGTTCCCTAAATCATCATAAACGGTTTGCAATATCGCCTTACCCTTATCCAGACGGGATTCGTCAGCTTCAGGCTCATCAAAAAGAATACTGCCGGAATTATTATCAAACACCGTCACCCCTGTACTGTCTCTGAATGAGAACCCATTATTGAAACTATAAAAGGCAAAAGGATACTTATAATCACTTCCCAATACATTACGGCTAAACGTAAATGCAGTATGTTCCAACCCAAGCTGCCCCAACAAAGTGGCTGCCAAATCGGTCTGATTCATAATCTTGTCCACCTGCATAGGCTGTTTTACCGCTCCACCTAACCATAACAAGGGAATATGATAAAAACGAGGCATCGCATTAGACCCCTCACGCGGGTAATAGAAACCATGATCGGGAAGGCAGATAACTAAAAGATCTTTCCATGCGGGAGTCTGCTTCAACCGGTCAACAAACTTACCCAGACATTCATCTGTATAAGCAAAGGCATTGGGAATTTTATCTTCCAGCCGGTGATAAGGAACTTCGAAAGGTTCATGACTGCTAAGTGTCAGAAACGCAGTATGCCAAGGCCCTTCTTCCTTCCGGTTTCTTAACTGATTATATAAATATTCAAAAGTAATATCATCATTCACTCCCCAGGCATTACTGGTCTGTTCGGCCAATGAGAAATCTGTATTGGCTGTAAGACGCTGATAACCGGTACTCAGCAGATAACTCTTCATATTGGTAAAGTTGATATCACCTCCATACAGGAAATCTGTTTTATAACCCGCCTTGGACAATCCTTCAGCTATAGCAGGCAGCGTACGGCTCTTGGCAGGAATTTTCATTACCGATGCCGTAGGCAATCCAAGGTAACCGCTGAAAGTACAGACTGTTCCACGGTCGGTACGGAAACTATTGGCATAACAGTTTGTAAAAAAGATCCCTTCCTTTGACAGACGGTTAAAATGGGGTGTCACATCAGGAAGACCGCCTAAAGGTTCTACAAAAGCACCTCCAAAACCTTCCATCAAAATAATAAGAATATTGGGACGCTTGGTATTCAGGACTTGAATAATACTATCCCCATCTGTTGTAGGATAAAGTCCGTCAAACAATGCAGCCCGCTTCTCTTCATCAAAGAAATTGAACTCTGATGCAAAATCCTGGGATTTGCCCATAGAAGACAACAAACTGAAATCGGGATTGACCGCCGAATGATTCAAGAAAGGTTCGTTGCTGAAATATACTTGCCCTATATTAGAAGTGGATTCCGTTACACCACCACGTATAATGATGAAAAGCACACCTCCTAATAACAGCATTCCCGCAGTTCCCGCTATCCGTTTCCGGGTGGCGGTCAAAACGGAAGGCGTGATTTTCAGCAAGACCCAACTATTCAGGGCTATGAGTAACAAGATGGCAAGAACCCTCAGCAAGATAAATCCGACGGAAACACTCGCCAAAGCTTCCTTCGGTGAATCGATATAAAGAAAAACAGATGCGTCCAGTTTAAATCCCCAGAATGTGTATAATGCCATATCTACCACAAAAATGATAGAAATAAGCGCGGCAGCCAAAATATAATACCCGTAAAGTATTTTTTTCAAAGGGAATTTCCTAAACCAAATACTTATCAGTACCAACAAGAATGGAAATGCAGTAAGATATCCCGCCGTAGCGGCATCAAGACTGGCGCCATGAATCATTACCTGCATATAATCGGCAAACCCGAATCCTTTTTCAATGGAACCATTATAGAGCATGAATAATGGTTTCTGTAGAATAAATATCAGTAAGACCGTAAAAAAGTACAAGCTGATATAAGCAATCCTCTTTTTCATATCTTCAGTTCTTTATTATTTCCGTCCGAAATCAGCCGGGACCTCTCCCCATCGGTCGGTTTCCCACTTCAATAAAGGTGTGGTATATTTATTTTCTTTCAGCCAAATTTCGGCTCGTTCTATCATTTGAAAAAGTTTCTCCGTCTGAGGAGTCCGCTCTAGTTTAGTTTTACATTTCTTCTGTTTCACCCAGCTCAACGCATTACGGCTGTCCGAGTAAACAGGCATACTGATATTCTTCTGCTTCATCAATGCCAAGGCATGGACAATGGCAAGAAACTCTCCAATATTATTCGTTCCATAAACAGGACCGAAATGAAAAACCTCCTGTCCCGTAAGCAAATAAACGCCCCGATATTCCATCGGTCCGGGATTTCCACTGCAAGCGGCATCCACAGCCAGGCAGTTCATATCAAAGTTCTCGGGAAGTTGTTTAGGAGTATCTTCTTTTTTAACAGCATTCTTGCCTATATAATGAAAAGCGGAAGAAGCCAAGGCGTGTTCCGCCTCCTCTTTGGTCTCGAATGACTTGTATTGTGCGCCATCATAACCTTTTATCTGTAGCTGGCAGTCAGTCCAGGAGTCATAAACTCCCGGATTGACACCTTTCCATACTACATAATATTTCTGTTTCTTTGCCATTTACATACGTTCAGGCACTTCAATACCCAGCAAGCCCATTGCTGTCTTCACAATCTTGCCCACATTGGCACTCAATGCCAGACGGAAGACTTTCAACGCTTCGTTTTCTTCACGCAGAATACTGAAATCATGATAGAACTGGTTGTATTCTTTCACCAAATCGTATGCATAGTTTGCTATAATGGAAGGATTATAGTCTGAGCCTGCCTGCTTGACAACCGATTTAAAATCAGCCAGCATCTGAATCAAACCTTCTTCTTTTGCGCTCAGTTCCAAACCTGCTGGAATGATTTCGGGAATAACGATACCTGCTTCAGCCGCTTTGCGTAATACAGACTGGATACGGGCATACGTATACTGAATGAAAGGTCCTGTATTGCCATTGAAATCTATCGATTCTTTCGGGTTGAAAGTCATATTCTTACGTGCGTCCACCTTCAGGATAAAATATTTCAAAGCACCCAAACCAACAATACGGGCAATATTGTCGGCTTCTTCTTGGGTCAGACCGTCCAATTTACCTAATTCAGCAGAAGTTTCCTTAGCAGTTTCAATCATTGCTTCCATCAAATCATCCGCATCCACTACTGTACCTTCACGACTTTTCATTTTGCCCTCGGGCAGCTCTACCATACCGTATGAGAAATGAACCAATCCTTTGCCCCATTCAAAACCCAATTTGTCGAGCAAGATAGAAAGTACCTGGAAATGATAGTTTTGTTCATTACCCACTACATAAATCATCTTGTTGATGGGGTAATCCTGAAAACGTAATTTGGCAGTACCGATATCCTGGGTCATATAAACAGAAGTACCGTCACCGCGAAGAAGCAACTTATGGTCCAGTCCTTCGGCAGTCAAATCAGCCCATACAGAGTTATCCTCTTTCCGGTAGAAGAAACCTTTTTCCAGTCCTTCCATCACTTTCTCCTTACCTTCCAGATAGGTATTCGATTCATAATAAATTTTATCGAAACTAACTCCCATCATCTTATACGTTTCATCGAATCCGGCATATACCCAGTCATTCATCTTCTTCCACAAGGCACGGATCTCAGGGTCATTCGCCTCCCACTTACGGAGCATCTCGCGAGCTTCCAGCATCAGAGGAGAGTTTGCCTCTGCCTTAGCCTTAGCTTCTTCTTCATTCAAGCCTTCAGCCTGGTACTGAGCTGTCAGTTCCTTTACCTCAGCCTTGTAATGCTTGTCAAAAGCTACATAATAGTCACCAATCAAATGGTCCCCCTTCTTACCCGATGATTCAGGTGTTTCACCGTTACCATATTTCAACCAGGCCAGCATGGACTTACAGATATGGATACCACGGTCATTCACAATATTGGTCTTGACCACCTTATTGCCATTTGCCGCCATGACATTTGCCAAGGCATTTCCCAACAGGTTGTTACGGACGTGACCCAGATGAAGCGGCTTGTTTGTATTGGGAGAAGAATACTCAATCATCACCAACGGAGAGTTTTCCGTAGCCTTTTCAATACCGTATTCGGGAGCAGCCTGAATAGAATTCAAAAGTTCAATCCAACAATCCGAAGCAATTGTCAAATTAAGAAAGCCCTTCACTGCATTGTAGGCTGAAACCAATTCGGGAGCATGCTCTTTCAGGTATCCGCCTATTTCCTGTGCGGTCTGTTCAGGCCCCTTCTTAGACATTTTCAGAAAAGGGAAAACAACCAAAGTAAGATGTCCTTCAAACTCTTTCTTAGTCTTTTGCAGTTGTACCATTTTTCCGGGTACATCCTGTCCGTACAACGTTTTGATAGCGCTGATAATGGACGTGGTGAGTTTTTCTTCTATATTCATAATATGTACGTACACTTATTTGTTATTGGATTGCAAAGATAGACATTTTAGGCGAAATCCTTCCTATCTTACCTTAATTTACTATATCTCCTCTCTGCAAACGATACTTTTCCGACTGAAAAACGAATAGCCCACAAACGAATAAACATACAACAAGCAATAAAATATGTCTAAAAAATATTTTTATTCATTTTGATATTCAAGTAGATTTACTGTTGAAATCAAATTAAACAAATCAATACACAGGAATGCGATAAACAAATAGATTTGATCTATCCGCCCAATATTTAAATAAGACAATTCCTATTTTAACTACGTTAATAAAATTCCGTATAGTTTTGACTTTCAACAGGTTCACCATGAAAAAAAATATTAAAATATATTATCCTATTTAAATCAAAATACATATATTTGCGATTGTTATTGAATATCACAATTATAAAATACACAAGCAAAAAGAGACCCTAATGAGGTTTGGATGGCCATAAAACCACTATTAGGAAATATGATAATGATAAAAAAGGTAGCATCACAATTTTAGAAAGAGAGTTCAATATATAATGCCTGAAAAATGGCAATGTACAAACCCCTAATAAAAGCCAAGTTTATATGAACAGATTTTCTTCATTATTATGTAGCTTGCTATTCTGCATGATTACATATGCACAGGAAATTACAGTAACTGGTAAAGTCACCGCAGGAGGCGAAGAGATGCCTGGTGTCACAGTAGCTGTAAAAGGACAAACTCGCGGTACCATCACTTCCATTGATGGCAGCTATCAGATTCAGGTTAATGGTAACGAAAGCCTGATCTTCTCTTTTGTAGGTTATGAAACAGTAACCATACCGGTAAACAGACGCAAAGTGATTAACGTAGAATTAAAGGAAGCAGCCCAAATGGTAGATGAGGTAGTGATAACCGTTCCTTACGGTACTGCCAAAAAATCCACATTTACAGGGTCTGCAAGCTATATTGCCGCCGGTACTATTGAAAAAGCACAGGTCAGTAGTGTATCAAAAGCACTGCAAGGAACTGTAGCTGGCTTACAGTCTTTTTCCTCCAGCGGTCAACCCGGATCAGACGCAACGATCCTGATTCGTGGAGTTGGTTCTGTAAACGCTTCAACCAATCCCCTCTATGTGGTTGATGGTGTTCCTTACGATGGTGCTCTTTCCTCCATAGCATCTTCAGATATTGCGTCAATCACTGTATTGAAAGATGCAGCTTCCGCTGCATTGTATGGCTCACGTGCAGCAAACGGCGTAATTATGATCACCACCAAACAAGGAAATAAAGATAGCGCACCCACCGTTGAATTATCTGCCAAATATGGTTTTTCAAGCCGTGCACGGGCAGACTACGACCAGTTGAATACAAACCAATATTATGAATTATATTGGGAAGCCATGCGTAACTATCGTATGGACAACGGTTACTCTGCCGAAGAAGCTGCTGTATGGGCATCAAGCAATGTTACAGGCAATCTAGGCATCAATCCTTATGGCAGTGCTTATCCTGAACCAATCGGCCATGACGGAAAACTGGTAGCAGGCGCCAAACCATTATGGGACGACAGCTGGGACGACGCCCTTTCACAAGATGCGCACTATACAGATTTAAATGTACGCGTAAGTGGTGGTAGCAAAACCTCCAAGTACTTTGTTTCAGCAGGTTACATGGATGACCAAGGTGCTTATATCTGCTCTGGTTTCAAACGCTATACTCTTCGCGCCAACGTGACTTCAGATATCCGCAAATGGTTACAGATCGGATTGAACGTATCAGGAACTCATTCTGTTCAAGACTATCCCAAGCAAGATGACTCTACCATTTCCAATGTGGTCATGTTTGCCCGTTCGGTACCATCTTTCTATCCGGTATATCAACGCGATTTGGCAACCGGAGCATACCTGTTGGACGAAAACAATGAACGTATGTTCGATTATGGTGAGTATCGCCCGAACTCGTATGCAAAATATAATCTGCTGGCTTCCATGCCACACGATAAAAGTGAGATAAAACGTGATGCTGCCTCTTTACGTGGTTTTATCCAAATAACTCCGATCAAAGGGCTTGCTTACAAGATGTCTTTGAACATTGACTATAACAACAAAACAAATCATAACTACACCAATCCTACTTACGGTACAGGTTCTATCAGTGGTGGCAGCGTAAGCAAATACAACTACCGCACTACAGGCATGACTTTTAATAATGTCATTAATTATCAACACACGTTCAATGATGTACATGATATCCGTGTGATGGCCGGTCAGGAGTATTATGAATATAACACTTCCAATTTCGGCGGAAGCCGCAGCAAAGTCATCATGGATGGATTTTATGAGCCCGACGCAGCTTCCTCTTTAGGTGATTTTGGCGGAAACAGTGACCAATACAAGCTGTTAAGTTTCTTTGGAAGTGCTGAATACTCGTACAATCAAAAATACTTCTTATCGGCTTCTGTCCGTTCTGACGGTTCTTCCCGTTTCCATCCGGATCATCGTTGGGGTACTTTCTGGTCAGTCGGCGCATCTTGGAAAATCATGCAGGAAGAGTTTATGAAGGACACATCAGACTGGCTATCCAATTTGTCATTGCGTGCCAGCTACGGAGCACAAGGTAATGACCAGGTAGGTTATTATGCGTATCAGGCGCTCTATTCCATACGCAATAACCTCGGTGAATCCGGTTTGCACGCTTATCGTCTGGCAACTCCTAATTTATCATGGGAAACCAATCTAAATACTAATATCGGCTTGGATTTTGGTTTCTGGAACAATCGTCTAAATGGTACAATAGAATATTTTGAACGTCGTTCCAAAGATTTATTATTCTCTAAAGACTTAGTGCCATCTTCAGGCTTCTCAAGTATGGACGAAAATATTGGTGCTATCAAGAATTATGGATGGGAATTCCAAATCTCAGGATATCCTATCATGACTAAAGATTGGAAATGGAAACTTTCTTTTAATGCTACTACCTATAAAAACAAAATAACCTCATTGCCTGCCGAAGAAATGTGGAGTGGCAACAAGAAATGGGTGAAAGGAGGATCGTTATATGACTTCTATTTAGTAGAATGGGCTGGTGTCAATCCTGAAAATGGTAATCCTACGTGGTATCGTTACAATACCAACGGAGAAAAGATAACCACAGAAGACTATTCATCAACCACCCCGGACGACAAAGTAAAATGCGGCAATTCACTACCAGATTGGACCGGCGGTCTTCAATCAGATCTCTCATTCAAGGATTTTACATTATCATTTTTATTCTCTTATTCCATTGGTGGTAAAATCTATAATGGGGATAAAGTTTCATTGATGAGCCAAGGACCTACAGGCACCGGTTGGAGCGTAGATATGTTAGATCGTTGGACTCCTGAAAATCCCTATACCGATGTACCGCGTCTGACTACTTCTCCCAAAAGTTCATGGACAAACTCTTCAAACCGGTTCTTAGTTGACCGTTCATACTTACGTTTGAAGAATATTACATTCTCTTACAATCTGCCGAAGTCATTGCTGAATACATTGACGCTGAAAGATGCAAGCATATTTTTTCAAGCAGAAAATATGCTGACATTAGCCAAACAACAAGGTCTAGACCCAGAGCAAACTTTCGGAGGCTCTACTTACTATCGTTATCCGGCAATGAAAACTATTTCATTCGGTATCAATGTGAAACTTTAATACAGAAAGAAGAATATGAAAACTATTTTAAAATATATATTTTCATTCGCACTGGGAAGTACAATGCTCACTTCCTGCGATTTGGATACAATTCCTACGACTTATGTAGATGCCGGTTCTGTTTTCGGTAAAACAGGAGATGCCGAAAAAGTACTTAATGGTGGCTGGAACTACCTGATGGAAACTTTCAATTCTTACGCCAACCCCGGCTATGGAGCAATGCTACGTGCAAATGACGCAATGGGTTCTGATGTAGTGTTAAATAGCAAATATGGCTTTAGGACACATAATGAGTTTTCTGCAATTTATGGAAAAGGAGGCACAAACACCTTGAGCTGGCTTTTAGCATACCGTGTAATCAACGACTGCAATGGCGTATTAGACAATATTGATGCTGCCGAAGGCACGCAAGCCGACAGAAACCGAATTAAAGGACAAGCATTGGCTTTACGCGGTTTCTTATACCTGCACCTGGCCTCTTGTTATTCCTTTGCTATTGATAAAGACCCGGACGCTGTATGTGCACCTGTCTATACACAGTCCACCGATGAAACAATTGCAGCAGAAGGAAAACCCGCATCAAGTGTCAGTGAAGTATATGCGCAATCCATCAACGATTTAGAAGAAGCATTAGAACTTATTCCCGAAACTTATGTACGTGACGCCAAACACAAAATTGACAATGAAGTTGTCCTAGGTATTCTCTCACGTGCCTGTCTTTATGCTCGTCAATGGGAGAAAGCTAAAACTTACTCGGACAAATTGTTAACTAAAAACAATTATTTAATGACCGAAAGTGAATATAAAGCCGGATTCAATTCTGTAGACAATAAAGAATGGATTTGGGGGCATGCCCAAACCAACGATCAAAGTAATGCCAGTTATCAATTCCATTATTTAGATACTACAACTAAAGGATCATACTATTATAGCTTCAATGTAGACCCTTACTTCCGTGATTTGTTCGAAGATGGTGATTATCGTAAAGAAATGCTGTTCTGGGCCACAGATCCGGGAGCTGACGTCGCATCAGCAGCCTATGTATGGATGCGTAACTCTAAATTCAGATTCCGCGATATCGAAAACCAACTTGGTGATATCGTATTGATGCGCGTTGCCGAAATTTATTTGATAAATGCAGAAGCAAAAGCACATCTGAATGATCCAGATGCAATTAACAAATTAAATGATTTAAAAACAGCCAGAGGGGCAAAAACCATTCATACAAATCTTTCACAACAGGATCTATTGGAAACTATTTGGCTAGAACGCCGCAAAGAATTATGGGGGGAAGGATTCAGTTTGATAGACATTATCCGTAACCAACAGACCGTAGTCCGCAAAGCATATCCCGAAGGTCCCATTGACTATATTTACACTGATGAAAACGGACAAACTCACACCCTGAAGAAAAAGACTCAAGGACATCGTTTCTTCAATTTCCCCGATAAAAGTGCATTCTGTCCAAACAGTAAATATTATTTGTACCGAATTACGGATTCGGAAGAGCTGGCGAACAAAAACCTTTACAAGGATCATCCTAAACTCTCAATTTATACCAAATAACAGCAAACTCTAACAAAGTAAAAACCCGTAGCAAAATGAACTGTTACGGGTTTTTTATTGTTCTCAAACAAATCAAAAGAGAGTATTCATTAATAAATTTATAGTTCCAAAGGATAACTCAAAATAGATTAATGAAACAGCTTTATAATAATCTGTATCATCATGATACCCTACCCTTTCTTACTTTATTCATTGCTACATAAAATAAGAAAAGGGAGCTTCTCTTCGGATTTTAATCATAAGAGATTTAAATTTCAATATCTCTTTAGAAACACATTCTTTCTGTTTTATTTCTTCTTCAAATCCTCAGGAGAAACCAACTTATAAAGCTTGTCACTAGGACGTACCTTATCGGGTACTTTAAAGGATACATGTTGACCTTTTCTTACCACATCCACCGGTTTCAAATCCACACGCGCCTCATCCAACGTCAGAAATACCGCTCCTGTAGTAGGTCCTGTGATCAGAAGCTTATCCCCTACTTTCATCTCAGCAGCTTCCACCAGAAACTCTGCAACGCCAATATTAGAAAAGTACTTGATTCCCTTACCCACATACACCTTACGCTCAGTAGCCTCCGAACCATAGTTCTTACTCCATTCACCCAAACGCTGTCCTAAATAATACCCATTCCAGAATCCCCGATTGAATACGGTCTTCAGCCGTTCATCCCAAGCCTGCTTCTTCTCCTCGGTAAAAGTGCCCTCCAGATAAGAACAAATAGCTTCTTTGTAACATTCCACCACGGTACGTACATACTCAGGTCCTCGGGCACGCCCTTCGATCTTGAAGACACGCACGCCAGCCTCTATCATCTCATCCATAAAATGAATAGTTTTCAAATCTTTAGGAGACATGATGTATTTATTGTCCACCTCCAGTTCAATATCACTCTCTTTATCCTTCACATCGTATGCACGGCGACATATCTGCATACAAGCCCCCCGGTTAGCAGAAGCATTCATCTCATGCAAACTGAGATAACACTTGCCCGACACTGCCATACAGAGTGCCCCGTGGCAGAACATCTCAATACGGACCAATTCTCCATTCGGACCTTTAATTTGTTCCTTCTGGATAGTATCATAAATCACCCGCACCTGCTTCAAATTCAATTCACGTGCCAATACCACTACATCGGCAAAGCGAGCATAAAATTTCAACGCTCCGGCATTACTGATATTTAATTGGGTGGAAAGGTGTACTTCCTGCCCCACCTCGCAACAATAAGCCATTACCGCCACATCCGCAGCAATCACGGCACTGATGCCTGCCTCCTTAGCCGCATCGACAATGGTACGCATCAAAGCAATATCTTCATCATAAATAATGGTATTGATCGTAAGATAGCTCTTGATTCCATGTTTATCACAGATCTGTGCTATCTCGCGTAAATCATTGACAGTAAATGTACTGGCAGAACGTGCACGCATATTCAGACTCTCAATTCCGAAGTAAATAGAATCCGCACCTGCCTGTATGGCTGCCGCCAGCGACTCACGTGAACCTACAGGAGCCATTATTTCAAAGTCTTTTATAGAAGCTTTCATTATTCTTTTGATTAATATATGTGCAAAGGTAGGCTTTTTTCCGTATTTTTGCAGCCTGATTTCACCACAGATTACACAGATTCACACAGATTATAAATTAATACTCAAATGAATCTGACTTTTCTGTAACCCAAAGATAAACATACAACAATGAAGATTAGAAATATAGACCTGGGCAGATACCCTATTTTCCTGGCTCCGATGGAAGATGTAACAGACCCCGCTTTTCGCCTGATGTGCAAGAAGTTCGGTGCTGATATGGTATATACCGAATTTGTATCGGCAGATGCATTGATACGCTCGGTAGGTAAAACGATGCAGAAGCTGAATATCAACGATGAGGAACGCCCCGTAGCCATACAGATTTACGGCAGAGACACGGAAACAATGGTAGAAGCGGCGAAAATAGTGGAAGAGGCGCATCCTGACATCCTGGATATTAATTTTGGCTGTCCTGTAAAACGCGTTGCCGGTAAAGGAGCCGGTGCAGGTATGCTGCAAAATATCCCGCTGATGTTGGAAATTACCCGTGCTGTTGTGGACACTGTAAAAATTCCCGTTACTGTAAAAACACGTCTAGGCTGGGACAATGAGCATAAAATTATAGTAGATTTGGCAGAACAATTACAAGATTGCGGCATTGAAGCACTGACCATTCATGGACGCACCCGTGCACAAATGTACACTGGTGAAGCGGACTGGAGTTTAATAGGTGAAGTAAAAAAGAATCCTCGTATGCATATACCTATCATTGGAAACGGGGATATAACTACGCCACAACGTGCCAAAGAGTGTTTTGACCAGTATGGAGTAGACGCTATTATGATTGGCCGAGCCAGCTTTGGACGCCCGTGGATATTCAAGGAAGTAAAACATTATATAGAAACCGGTAAGGAACTCCCTGCCCTTTCTTTTGAGTGGCGGCTGAATGTACTCCGTCAGGAAGTGTTGGACAGTGTGAATCTGCTTGACGAACGCCGCGGTATTCTTCATGTACGCCGCCATCTGGCTGCTTCTCCCTTATTTAAAGGCATCCCCAACTTTAAAGAGACACGTATCGCCATGCTCCGTGCCGAAACCGTGAAAGAACTTTTCAGTATCTTGGATTATATCAGGGGGAATTACGGAATGAATTCTTAATGCTACAATGTGCTAATATGCTAATGTGCCAATTGCCATGCGGAATACAGCACAGCCAATTGGCACATTAATATATTGTAGCATTAACACATTATCTATTCCATTTTACGCAAACCTCTTTTGGGAGAGAAATCAATATCTTTAGGATTACCTTTATAAGCCACCTCACCACTACTGGATGCTTTCGCAGTCAGCGAACCGGTCACATAACATTCCACATCACCAGAGGAACTGGCACTGGCAGTTACATTGACCGCCTTCATACCTTTTGCCTTTACATCCCCACTACTACTGGCTCTGTAAGAAGCGTTCTCACAAATACCTGCCAAAATCACATCTCCGGAAGAGCTGGCATCAGCAGATACATCAGCAGCGTTCAGATTCTTGATAGATACATCACCCGAACTACTGGCATCAGCAGAGAAATTCGTACAAGATACCTTTTCCAGAATCACATCACCCGAACTATTAGCGGTAGCCGCAAAATCATCACAAGAAATAGTGCTTCCTGTTACATCACCGCTACTGCTAGCCTTAACAGTAACTTTCCCACTCGTTTTCAGTCCATTCTTTATAATAATATCACCGGAACTGGAAGCTTTCAAGCTGTTCACAGCCGGAGCAGAAACTCTTACTTCCTTTTTATGTTTTCCGTTTATTGAAAAATTGTTTCTTGGTGATTTAAAACCAACCTTAAGTACTCCACCCTCTACACGGACATCAATATAGTTCACCAAATTGTCCGGAGCATATATTTCCACATCCTGCCCACCGGAACTTTGAGTATAGATTACATCCACCGAAGAACTGGTAGAGATAGCATTAAAACTACCCACATTCACTTTTTTGGTAACATAGTTCTTACTAGGAGTTATTCTCTCTGCACATGCTGTGGCAGACACTAACATAAGGGTCACCGCCATTAAAGTTGATACTAATTTTCTCATACTATTTTTGTTTTATTCATTAGACGTTATTTCTATGCCAAACGTTGCAACGTTTAGCCATTATTTTTAAAGCAATATTCATGCCAGCAACATTTATCACTGAAAATCAACAAGGTATAAACAAAACAGGGTGTCCGAAAATGGACACCCTGTACGCTTTTATATACTTTTTAAAACTATTTCAGCACAAGTTGGAAGACTACAGAAGCAAACCAACGCTTATACATATAAGTAGCCACAATATAAATACATACCGCCGAAATCCAGCCGGCAATAACATCCACCAAATAATGCGCCTGAATATAGACCGTAGCACAGCATAGAAGTACGTAGAACGGTGCCAAGAAATAACATAGTTTCTTATTAACGCGATAGGCCATAATCATCACAATGGTAGATATACCGACATGCGAACTAGGAAAAGCAGCAGTAGGGCGTTCCCCCACTTCCTGTGAGGCCTCTACCAAATTAAAGAAGAAACCATGATCAAAACCGGGACCGGGCAGCAGAATATCATTATTATTGAAATAATCACCGATAGCAGGGAAATGCTGCGCCATCACATTGTCCATTCCGATAGCAGGGAAATAGAATTGCGGACCGGCAACCGGAACCAATATATAAATAAGATAATAGATAAAAAACGAAGTGACCAGCACAAAAGAAACCTTTTCAAACCACTCAAAACGAAACAAGAAATAATAAATAGTCACAATCCCAATCATTGGATAATAAGCGAAATACCCCATATTAAATGGTTCACTGAACCACATGGAAGGAAAATGTTCACTAAATTCTACCGAAGGCTGGCAACGGAACAAAAACTGCTCCGCCGAAGCGAAGAAGTTATCCAGATTGGGAAAAAGACGATTAAATTCAAAGGTATCGGGATACCAATACGCTAAAAATGCCATCTGCACAGCCATTCGTATAAATGCCGTAAGTTTACACGGATACTTGCGATACAAATATATTAATGCAAACGTAATGGCCACAATGCCTGCACGCTCCAAAAGCATAATTACAGGGTGGTCCATACGAGGAAATAATATTAAAACCATTATGGTCGTGAGGGCATTATATATCAGACTAATGCTCTCAACGGCAAACAATCCTTTCACACTGTCTACCCGTTTGAATAAATTTAAAGCCATCCTTCTTTCTTATACCATGCAATGATTTCCTTTACTCCCTTGTCTAAAGGGTACTCAGGACGATATCCCAGTTCTTCCACCAAGGGTGAAATATCGCATTGCCAATTACGTTGTTTCATTATTTTATATTTGTCAGCATTCAGCGTACTTACCTTTCCCAGGCAACGCGCTGAAAATTCAGCGAGCAAAGATACAACTTTTAAAATAAATAATGGGCATTTAATGTGTATAACCCACGGATTACCAAGTTCTTTTTGTATCAAATCAGAAAAAGTACGGCTGGAATAGACATTTCCGTCACTAACAAAATAGGCGCGCTGCCGCACTCCATGTTCTATTGCCAAATAAACAGCTTGTACCAAATCCCTCACATAAATAAAAGTAAGATCCTGTCTTTTAAAACCAGGAGCAAAGTCTATATGCTGCTTGATAGACTTCGCCATCAGAAAATAATCGCGTTCACGAGGACCATAAACTCCAGTAGGACGGAAAATCACTGTCGGAAAATCATTCAATGATTGCAGGTAATGTTCCGACTTTAGCTTACTGACCCCATATGCCGTATTGGGCATTGCCGTATCACGCTCACTGATGGGTGCATAATTATCTTCATGAATAGGACCGAAAATACTAAGTGAACTGATATAGACAAATTGCCGGGGAACCATGTCCAAGGTTCTCAAAGCTTCTACAAAATTACGGGTATAGACATAATTGCCTTTGTCAAATTCGTCCTTATGGCGGCATTTAGTTACACCGGCACAATGAATGATATAATCCCATCCCCCATGCAATTGTTTATGAACAGCCAATTGCTCCGTCAATCTTCCGGGATGAGCAAAATCCAATTCGGCAAATTGAATGCGAGGATCTTTCAAATAGGTACGACTACTGCTTTTACGTACACCAGCCCATACCTGCATCTCTCTCTCCAATCCTCCTTCCACCAGGAAACTGCCAATAAATCCGCTTGCTCCGGTTACCAATACTTTCTTTAAGCAGCAAGTGTTCTTTTGTGCAAATTCTTCGTTATTCATTCTTCGTATGTTATTTCACCGGTTCCACATGAATACCCACATGAGTATCCTCTCCAAACTTTTCTTTCAATCTATGTTCAATACCAGTTGCCGTCTCGTGCGCTTTATGCAGAGAAATGTTCCCATCCATGCGTATATGAATCTCTATAGCATAATTGTTTCCGATGCGCCGCGTGCGTAAATGATGCGGTTCGCTGACTCCACCAAAAGATAACACAATCCCTTCTATCTCACGTTCCACACTATCCGGCAAAGACTTTTCCAGCAATTCATCCAGGCAAGGAACCAGCAGCCTGATGGAAACCCGCATAATAAAGAAACTGACTGTCACAGCGGCAATAGGATCGAGTACCGCCCAATGAGGACCAAGTAAAATCGCTCCGCCAATACCGGCAGCCGTACCAATGGATGATAATGCATCACTCCTATGATGCCACGCATTCGCCACAACAGCCTGTGAGTGGCATCTTTTCCCCACTCTGACTGTATATTGATAAAGTATTTCCTTCAACAGAATAGAAATAATGGCAGCAGCCAATGCCAACATTCCCGGTTGACGAAGTTCCCCACCTCGTAGGAAAACCAATATATCTGTTGCTCCATTCCACAATATTCCAAATCCTACCCCCAATAATGCCATACCAATGAAAGCAGTAGCCAATGTTTCATATTTCCCATGACCATAATCATGGCTCTTGTCCACTGGTTTATTGGATATACGTACAAAAAGAATCACTACTACGTCCGTAATGAAGTCAGATAGAGAATGAACTGCATCTGCCAACATAGCAGCACTATGCCCTGCAATTCCGGCAAGGAATTTAAAAATAACCAGCAAGAAATTAACGAAACTCCCCACTAATGTAACTCTATAAATTTCTTTTTCCCTGATTTTCTTATCAAGTTCAGTCATAACAATTGTTTTAGAACGGACAAAGATAGCACGTTTCATTTAGATTCAACCAAATTTAATGTATCTATTGAACCGCTATTCCAATTATTTTGTTTACTTTGTAGCACATAATACATAAATATATCCCCTTATGGCTAAAAAGAAAGAAAAAAAAGCAGGGAAACGCATGAAAAAAAGCGAAATGTCTGAACGACTGATAAGCTTATTCCACACAAAACCGAACGAAACATTCAGTCTGAAACAATTATCAAGCAGTCTGAACCTTACTACACATCCTCTTAAAATGCTTTGTGCCGACATCATTACTGAAATGATTGAGGATGATTTTCTGCAAGAAGTAGAAAAAGGACACTACAAGCTGAACGACCACGGCCTGATTATGACTGGCGTCTTTCAGCGTAAAAGCAACGGCAAGAACTCCTTCATCCCCGATGATGGTGGAGAAACCATTTTCATAGCCGAACGTAATTCGGCACATGCCATGAATAATGACAAAGTAAAAATAGCCCTCTTTGCCAAACGTAAGAACCGGAACCCGGAAGGTGAAGTGATAGAGATTCTGGAACGTGCCAACGATACTTTTGTCGGCACACTGAAAGTAGAGAAATTCTACGCCTTTCTGCTGACCGAGAACCGCACTCTGGCAAATGATATTTTTATCCCGAAAGATAAGCTGAAAGGTGGAAAGAATGGGGACAAAGCAGTCGTGAAAATTGTAGAATGGCCCGAAGAGGCAAAAAACCCGATAGGACAAGTCATTGATATTTTGGGAAAAGCAGGAGAAAACACAACTGAAATGCATGCCATTCTGGCCGAATTCGGCTTACCTTACGTATATCCCAAGAATGTAGAAACCGCTGCCGAAAAGATTCCGGCAGAGATTTCCGAGGCGGACTATGCAGAACGTGAAGATTTCCGCAATGTAACAACTTTCACCATTGACCCTAAAGATGCAAAGGACTTTGATGACGCGCTCTCCATCCGTCTCATCAAACCGGGACTATGGGAAGTAGGCGTACACATTGCCGATGTTACTCATTATGTAAAAGAAGGAGGCGTTATCGACAAAGAAGCTGAAAAACGCGCTACTTCCGTTTATCTGGTAGACCGTACCATCCCCATGTTGCCCGAACGGCTGTGCAACTTCATCTGTTCCCTCCGCCCCGACGAAGAGAAACTGGCATTCTCCGTCATTTTCAATATGAATGAAAAGGGAGAGGTGAAAGACTCGCGCATCGTGCACACCATTATAAAGAGCGACCGCCGTTTCACCTATGAGGAGGCGCAAAAAGTGATTGAAACGGGTGAAGGCGACTACAAAGAAGAAATTCTGGAACTGAACAAACTGGCACAAATCCTGCGTAAACAAAGATTGGTTGCCGGTGCTATTGACTTTGACCGCGTAGAAGTGAAATTTGAGATAGACGAAACCGGCAAACCGCTCAGTGTCTACTTCAAAGAATCCAAAGAGGCCAATAAGTTGATAGAGGAATTTATGTTGTTGGCCAACCGCACGGTTGCCGAAAAAATCGGTAAAGTACCTAAAAACAAGAAAGCCAAAGTATTCCCTTATCGTATCCACGACCTTCCGGACCCCGATAAACTGGAGAACTTGAATTGGTTTATCAATCGCTTCGGATATAAGATACGTACATCGGGTAGCAAAACTGAGATATCCAAATCCATCAATCGTTTACTGGACGACATAAAGAACAAGAAAGAACAAAATCTGGTGGAAACCGTATCCTTGCGTGCCATGCAAAAGGCCCGTTATTCCACACATAATATTGGCCACTATGGTCTGGCATTTGACTATTATACTCACTTTACCTCACCTATCCGCCGTTTTCCGGATATGATGGTTCATCGTCTGCTCACCCGCTATCTGGCAGGAGGACGTACGGTACAGGAAGCGAAATACGAAGAATTGTGTGACCATAGCTCTGAAATGGAACAAATCGCCGCCAATGCGGAACGTGCCTCTGTAAAATACAAACAAGTAGAGTTTATGGGTGAACGTTTGGGCATGGAGTTCGATGGAGTCATTTCCGGAGTTACCGAATGGGGACTTTATGTGGAACTGAACGAAAACAAGTGCGAAGGTATGATTCCCATGCGTGACCTTGGTGATGACTATTATGATTTCGATGAAAAGAACTATTGTCTGACGGGACGCCGGCATCACAAAAAATTCAGTTTGGGAGATCCGGTTACCATTAAAGTGGCCCGCGCCAATCTGGAGAAAAAGCAACTTGATTTCGCTTTGGTCGAGAAATAAAGATTAACATCCTGTTGTAGGGGCAGACTGGTTCTTCCCCTACAACAAGACAATAGTTTCATTTACTTCACTCTTCTATTCAACTGATTATTCGCTTTATCCGGCTTCGATTTGCCGATCCGTTTACCACCGGACTTCTTTTTAGTTTCCTGTTTTGCCTTAAAAGCAAATGGATTTTTCTTATTTACCATAAATATTCCCTTTTTTCTGCAAAAATAAAGGATTAACATCAATATTCATTCTATTTATTGGCAATAATATAGAATTTACTTACTTTTGTCCTTCTAAAGCATTCAGTTCATGACTACATTCAATTACACGAACATATTAACGCAGGCAGTAGATGAATTATCTGAAAGCCAGTCCTATAAAGGATTATTCCACCAACACAAAGATGGAGATCCTTTACCATCTGCCAAATCCCTATACAAGATAGTAGAATTGGCACGCGCCATTATCTTCCCCGGCTACTTTGGTAATTCCACCGTTAACAGCCATACCATCAACTACCATATCGGTGTAAATGTAGAAACCCTGTTCGGTCTGCTGACCGAACAAATTCTGGCAGGACTTTGCTTCGGACAGGAAAACAGTAAAAATGCAACCGATGACAATGAACCGTGCAGAGAAACAGCCTCTTTGCTGGCAGCTCGTTTCATCAGTAAACTGCCCGAACTCCGCCGCATTCTGGCTACCGATGTAGAAGCCGCATATTATGGTGATCCCGCCGCCACATGCTTTGGTGAAATCATCAGTTGCTATCCGGCTATCCGCGCTATCAGCAATTACCGCATCGCACATGAGCTGTTAATACTGGGTGTACCTTTAATCCCCCGCTTCATTACAGAAATGGCACATTCGGAAACCGGTATCGATATTCATCCGGGGGCACAAATAGGACACCATTTCACTATCGACCACGGTACAGGTGTAGTAATCGGAGCGACCAGCATCATCGGAAATAATGTGAAACTCTATCAAGGGGTAACATTAGGAGCTAAAAGCTTTCCGCTAGACAATAATGGAAATCCCATTAAAGGCATTCCACGCCATCCTATTTTAGAAGACGATGTCATTGTATATTCCAATGCAACCATTTTAGGGCGTGTTACTATTGGCAAGGGTGCTACCGTAGGAGGTAATATTTGGGTAACAGAAAATGTACCTGCCGGATCACGTATCGTACAGCGAAAAAACAAAGACGAATAAAACCCCTTTGCCATCATAGAAATGCTGACATCACAAAATGGTCTAAAAAGTAGTATGGCAGCAAACTTTTTAATAAAACAGTAACTTCCTGTACACCTTCTTGTAACAGATAAACAAGATATTTGCAGTACGATAAAAAAGGAGGTATATATGGAACTTAAAAGCAATGAATATCAGATAGAATGTACACCCTACGGGGAATATTACGCCTTTTTAACAGACTACCACCAATGCTGCACTTACGGCGAAACTGCCGAAGAAGCATTGGAAACCCTGTCAGATATCGCCGATGAGTTTTTCTGCGAAATAAACGAAGTCTATCTGGCAGAAGAATTCGCATAAAAGTCACTCAACCTATTAATCATAGAATTTCTCTTACAGAAACCATACCTGTGTGATACAGATATGGTTTCATTTTGTCCTAAGCATGCCCCATACGGTAGAGACTGTACCCCAAATAAACCAAATACAAACAAGAGACCAGTATCATTAAAGCACAAACCACATATCCCTTACGTTTCTCATCCGTCAATTCCATTTTCATTCTGATTTCTATTTAAGTTTCTTGATTCAGCAAAAATGGCAAATTCCTGTGTAGAATTTATTTCTATAGGATAACAATTACATTGCCGGATACATATTTTGTCAATTTATTCCACAGATATACCCAATTCCGTTTTCAAAGAATTTTTATAATCAAAGGTAAATAAAGACCCCGGCAAGGAGCGTGGACGCCCCGATTTCATCCTCTTTTTTGCTTCATCAAACAGATTAATTCTCTAAATAATTGATTAGCAAACAGAAAATCATTAAATTTGTCCCATCAATTGAAATTACGTAATTATCATTTAAGATGAAGGAAGAATTCGAGCTAATCGCCAAGACTTTCCAGGGACTGGAAGAAGTACTGGCAAAAGAACTCACCGAGCTGGGAGCCAGCAATATAGAAGTAGGAAGACGCATGGTAGCCTTTACGGGCGATAAAGAAATGATGTATAGGGCAAACTTCTGCCTGCGTACTGCCATCCGCATCCTGAAACCCATCAAACATTTTGAGGCGAAGAATGCCGATGAAGTTTACGAAGCTATCAAGGCCATTGCGTGGGAAGACTTCTTGGATAAAGATAAAAGTTTTGCCGTAGACGCTGTGGTTTTCTCGAACGAGTTCCGTCACTCCAAGTTCGTAGCCTACAAAGTAAAAGACGCCATTGTGGACTATTTCCGTGAAAAGACAGGAGAGCGCCCCTCGGTACGCATCAACCATCCCGATGTGGCACTGAACATCCATATAGCCGAAAATAAATGCACTCTGTCACTGGATAGTTCGGGCGAGTCACTCCACCGCCGGGGTTATCGCCAGGAAGCTGTAGAAGCTCCTTTGAATGAGGTACTGGCAGCCGGTATGATCCTGATGACCGGATGGAAAGGCGAATGTGATTTGATAGACCCGATGTGCGGTTCAGGAACAATACCTATCGAAGCCGCCCTGATAGCACGTAACATCGCTCCCGGCGTATTCCGTAAGGAGTTCGCTTTTGAAAAGTGGAACGATTTTGATCAGGAACTATTTGACCGCATCTACAATGACGACTCACAGGAACGTGAGTTCACACATAAGATTTTTGGATATGACAATAATCCTAAAGCAAATGAAATTGCCACTCACAATGTGAAAGCAGCCGGACTGAGCAAGGAGATTATCTTAAAAATCCAACCGTTCCAGCAATTTGAGCAACCCAAAGAAAAAAGCATCATCATCACCAACCCTCCTTATGGAGAACGTATCTCAACCAATGATTTGCTGGGCCTGTATCAAATGATAGGCGAACGTCTGAAACACTCTTTCACCGGCAATGATGCATGGGTACTAAGTTACCGTGAAGAATGTTTCGACCAGATTGGTTTAAAGCCTTCTATAAAAATCCCCCTGTTCAACGGTTCGTTGGAATGTGAATTCCGCAAATACCAATTATTCAACGGCAAATTCAAAGAATTCCGTAGTGAGAACGCCGATCGGGAATTCAAGCCCCGCCGGGAAGAAATCCGCCCGCGCCGTAACACGGAAAAGGTAGAATATGGAGAACGCAGAGAACGTCGTAGTTTTGACAACAGACGTGAAGGACACGGAGAGTACAAAGGAGGAGAGCGCAGAGAAAGACGCTCTTTTGATGACAAACGTGAGGGACGTGGCGATTTCAAAAGAGGAGAACACCGCAACTTTGGTGACAGACGTGAAGGCCGCGACAATTTCAAAAGCAGTCCCCGTAAATTTGACGACAATAAGGAAAAGACAGAAGAATAAACAGTTATGAGAAAATTAATCAATCTGATTGCCTTATTAATCATGGCTTCATCTGTAACATGGGCACAAGACAAGAAAAGTTTCACACTGGAAGACTTGATGCCGGGAGGAAACAATTATTATAACCTGCTTCCACAAAACCTGTATGGTTTGCAATGGTGGGGAGATGTATGCATCAACGCCGACATAGAAGAGGTAAAAACCATCCAGCCGGCAAATGGGAAGGAAAACGTACTTATCACTTTGCAGGAAGTGAATGAACTGTTGGCAAACAAGGAATTAGGGAAAATCAACCACTTCAGGAATGCATCTTTCCCATACGCTGAAAAGATGATGCTGGTAAATACCACATCCAATAAAGTGCTGATCGATTTAACTAAAAAGGAAATAATATGGAGTCAGCCTCTCTCTCCTAAAGCCGCCAACCAGGACTGGAACAAGGAAAGCCGTTCATTGGCTTATACCCTTGACAACAATCTGTTTGTAACGACTGCCGACGGGAAAACGCAACAAGTCACCGACGAACCGAAAGGCATCGTATGCGGACAAAGTGTACACCGTCAGGAATTTGGTATCTCGAAAGGTACTTTCTGGAGTCCGAAAGGAAATCTGCTTGCTTTCTACCGCATGGACGAAAGCATGGTAACCGATTATCCACAAGTAAATACCTCCACCCGCATAGCGACACTGGAGCCGGACAAGTATCCGATGGCAGGAATGACCAGCCACAAAGTGACTGTCGGCATCTACAATCCGGAGACCCAAAAAACAGTTTATCTGAAAGCCGGAGACCCTACCGACCGTTATTTCACCAATATCAGCTGGAGTCCTGACGAGAAAAGCGTTTATGTCATTGAACTGAACCGTGACCAGAACCATGCCCTGCTATGCTGCTATGACGCGGAAACAGGAGAGCCACTGAAAAATAACCCCCTTTACGAAGAGGAGCATACTAAATATGTAGAACCCCAACATCCCATCGTCTTTCTGCCATGGGACCACACGAAGTTTATCTATCAGAGCCAGCGCGACGGCTACAACCATCTTTACCTGATGGACACCAAGACTTCCGTATATCCGGAATCACATGGAGCCGCGGCCGGAGGTTCTTACCGGGAAAGCTACAAGACCAGACAGCTTACCCAAGGCAACTGGGTAGTACAAAACATCCTCGGATTCAATGAAAAGACCAAGGAAGTCATCATCATGAGCACAGAGGTTTCCCCTTTGCAGAGCAACGCATACGCTGTGAATGTAAAGACAGGCAAACGCCGCCTCATCGGCAATAAAGACGGTATGCATCATGTACAACTGTCCGGTAGCGGCAACTATGTGATAGACAATTATACTTCTTTCACCATTCCCCGGAATATCGAGATCGTTCCCACTTCCGGAAAGGGAAAGACTATCAGCCTGTTGACCGCCACCAATCCGTTGGAAGCATACAATATGCCCGAAATCACTGTCGGTACCCTCAAGGCAGCCGACGGCAAGACCGACTTATACTACCGCCTGATAAAGCCGGTGAATTTTGACCCCAACAAAAAATACCCGGCCGTAGTCTACGTGTATGGCGGACCACATGCCCAACTAATCCACAACAACCGCAACTATGACGCCCGCGGATGGGATATTTACATGGCACAACTGGGTTACGTCATGCTGACCGTTGACAACCGGGGCAGTGACAACCGGGGACTGGAATTTGAGAACTGTACGTTCCGCCAATTGGGAACCGAAGAGATGAAAGACCAGGTAAAAGGAGTGGATTTCTTAAAATCATTGGGTTATGTGGACAATAACCGCATTGGCGTACATGGTTGGAGCTTCGGTGGTTTCATGACCACCAACTTGATGCTGACTTACCCCGAACTATTCAAAGTAGGAGTAGCCGGCGGTCCTGTCATCGACTGGGCTTACTACGAAGTAATGTACGGCGAACGCTACATGGATACTCCGCAAACCAACCCCGAAGGCTACAAGAACGCCAACCTGAAGCTGAGAGCCGGAAACCTGAAAGGACGCTTGGAAGTGATCATTGGCGCCAATGACCCCACTTGTGTTCCCCAGCACAGCATCAGTTTCCTCCGTGCCTGCATTGATGCCGGAACCCAACCCGATTTCTTTATGTATCCGGGCGACGGTCATAATATGTTCGGACGCGACCGTGTGCACTTGTATGAACGCATTACACGCTATTTTGAAGACCACTTAAAATAAACAAAAGATAAGATTATGAAACTGTTGCTATTAGGCTCAGGCGGACGTGAACACGCCCTGGCATGGAAGATTGCTCAAAGTCCCAAAATCGAGAAACTCTATATCGCCCCGGGAAATGCCGGCACAAGTAATGTAGGCGAGAATGTAGCGATTAAAGCAGATGACTTTACAGCAATCAGAGAGTTTGTAGTAAAGAATAATATAGATATGGTAGTGGTAGGTCCCGAAGACCCGTTAGTCAAAGGAATCTATGACTATTTCAAAAAAGATGAAGCGCTGAAAAACATTCCTGTTATCGGGCCTTCAAAAGCGGGTGCGGTACTGGAAGGCAGCAAGGAGTTCGCCAAAGGCTTCATGCAACGCCATAATATCCCGACAGCCGGTTACAAAAGTATCACTGCCGCAAATCTGGAAGAAGGACTAGCCTTTCTGGAAACATTGGAAGCTCCATACGTACTGAAAGCCGACGGTCTTTGCGCCGGAAAAGGCGTACTGATTCTGCCCACCCTGGAAGAAGCCAAGAAAGAATTGAAAGAAATGCTGAGCGGAATGTTCGGTGACGCTTCCGCCACCGTAGTGATTGAAGAATTCCTGAGCGGTATAGAATGTTCCGTATTCGTTCTGACCGATGGAAAGAACTACAAGATTCTGCCCGAAGCAAAAGACTACAAACGCATCGGCGAAGGCGACAAAGGGCTGAACACCGGTGGTATGGGTAGTGTATCTCCTGTTCCGTTTGCCGACAAAGCATGGATGGAAAAAGTGGAAGAACGTATCATCCGCCCCACAGTAGAAGGACTGGCAGCAGAAGGCATCGACTATAAAGGCTTTATCTTCTTCGGCCTGATTAATGTAAAAGGCGAACCGATGGTCATTGAATACAATGTACGCATGGGCGACCCGGAAACGGAAAGTGTCATGCTGCGCATCAAGAGTGACTTGGTGGAACTGCTTGAAGGAGTGGCAACAGGCAATCTGAATGAAAAAGTCCTGGAGATAGACCCCCGTTCGGCAGTATGCGTCATGCTGGTATCCGGCGGATATCCGGAACATTATGACAAGGGATTTGCCATCAGCGGAGTAGAAGAGATTGAAAACAGCATTGTATTCCATGCAGGAACAGCACTGAAAGACGGACAGGTAGTCACTAGCGGCGGACGTGTCATTGCAGTCAGCTCCTACGGTGCCAATAAAGAAGAAGCCTTGGCACAATCATTCGCCAATGCGAAGAAAATCAATTTCGACAAGAAATATTTCCGTTCAGATATTGGATTCGACCTGTAATCAGCGGACTATCAACCCATGGCAGGCTATGACAAATTCCAAATAGATATGGCAAAGGGAAGATTCACCTTCCCTGTTGCCATCCTTATATGCCTGCTTCTCCGGATCATCACGGGCAATGAATGGCAGGATGTAATCAATTTGCTGGTCTGTGCTTTGACTGCCTATCTGCTGATCGAGATAAACACCGCCTTCACGCTGATACGGACACGCAGTACCTTGCATGTCAGCTTTTACGTATTCCTGTCCACGGCCTGCCTGTTTCTGCATTCCTTCCAGTATGCCGTTTTTGCGCCACTCACTTTTCTGATCGCTATTTCCCAATTATTCAGCAGCTACGAATCTCCCTATCCGGCGGGAAGTATATTCCACGCTTTCTTTTTCATCGGACTGGGAAGCCTGTTGTTTCCACAGTTGCTTTACTTTGTACCTCTGTTCTATTTGGGGATGATCAGTTTCAGATCCCTGTCACTCAAAAGTTTCTTTGCCGGACTTACAGGACTCTGTGTGCCCTACTGGCTCTTTTTCGGCTATGCGTTCTATTACGACAAAATGAATCTCTTCTATCACCCTTTACAGGAGCTTATTCATTTTCAACCCATCAGTTATGGGACATTAGGGATGGACAGAATCATATCCTGTGGAATCATCACCTTGATATCACTGGTCAGCAGCGTGCATTATTTCCATGTTTCTTATTTAGACAAGGTACGCACGCGTATATTCCTTTTTTTCCTGATCGCCGTTGAAGCCTGGATTTATTTACTGGGTATCTTACAGCCACAGCATTTCGACATCCTGTTGCAGATGCAGGTCATTGTAGGATCCATTTTAACAGGACATTTATTTACTTTAACCCACAACCGCTTTACCGGCATCTTTTTCATCATTACATTTGTTCTATTAATAGTTCTAACTATATACAATTTATGGATGCAATTCTTCAATTCCTGATCGACTGGGGATATTGGGGTCTTTTTCTAGGCTCTTTTATAGCCGGAAGTGTTCTCCCCTTCAGTTCGGAGGCCGTATTGGCAGCCTGTGTAGGTCCGTTGGGCTTAGACCCGGTGATCAGTATAACCGCCGCCACCGCCGGCAATGTTGCCGGAGGCATGACCTGCTACTGGATGGGACATCTGGGCAATATGGAATGGATCGAGAAATATTTTCATGTAAAAAAAGAGAAGATGGACCGTGCGGAGCGGTTTGTACACGGACGGGGTGCCTGGATGGCTTTCTTCGCCTTTATCCCTATTTTGGGAAGTGCCATATCCATTGTATTGGGCATGATGCGTGCCAATATATGGATTGTCATTCTCGCTATGACCATCGGAAAGATACTCCGCTACGCCTTATTGGTATGGGGAGTATTGGAAGCCTCCGCTTTAATGCATTAAAATTATGAAACTGGAACAAACAGCAGATGGAAGTTATACCCTCTATGTACCCGAACTGGACGAACATTATCATTCGGTGAAAGGGGCACTGACGGAGTCACAACATATTTTTATCGAAATGGGATTAAAGCATTCTCCCGTTTCCGAGCCCCACATTCTGGAGATAGGACTAGGAACAGGGCTGAATGCCTTTCTGACACTGCTTTCAGCAGAAGAGACCCGACGGAAAGTACATTATACCGGTATCGAACGCTATCCGTTAGCCGAAGAAACCTTGAAGCAACTGGACTACCCCCGCCTGATCGGCAAACAGCATGAGGAGGATTATTACGCCATTCACCGGGCGCCCTGGAACACAGAAACAGAGGTATCCCCTTGGTTCACATTACATAAAATTGAAGATGATTTTACCCGGCTTTTCAACCCGGAGGAAGGCAGCCGTCCCGCCGTTCCCTTATACGATATCATCTACTTTGATGCCTTCGCTCCCGAAAAACAACCCGAAATGTGGGAACAATCTCTTTTCGATACTTTATACAAGGTATTGAATGAAGGAGGTATCCTGACAACTTACTGTGCCAAAGGGGTGGTAAGAAGGATGCTGCAAACAGCCGGATTCACAGTAGAACGCCTTCCCGGCCCTCCGGGGGGAAAACGCGAGATACTGCGGGCAACCAAGTCTGATTAAACTTCTAGGACCGAAACTGATGAATGGTCAAGTTTCACCTAAAACAGTAAAACCGTTGTAAAATCCTTCAAATCCGTCATATACGCATAACTGCATATTTATCAGCAAATTACCATGAAACATTCATCGCTGAATCCGTCATAGATTCTTCATATTCTTTCTCCACGCTGAGATGATTGCCGTTATATACATAAAAAATCTCCGGCTTGTCACAAGCCAGAGATTCTGTTTTATAAATCTAAAGTTTTTATTATATAAGATTCTCCTGTCGGAGAAAGTCTTATCTTGCTGAAAAAATGAACTTTATCCGAATTGGGATTGTATCGTTTCCTGATAAATTCATTTGTTTAGAAGGAACCGCTCCCCCACGAGAGGGAAGCAGTTTTTTAACCAAGTTTATTTTGCAGCTTTAACAACTACTTTCAGAGTCTTAGTTACACCGAATACATCTTTCAGTTTGAATTCGATAGTAACAGGTTCTGTAGTACCAATGCTAGAAGGCAACTGGATCATGATACCACCAGGAACAGCAGCATAGCCTTCACTCTTCACAGCTTCGTTAGCACCAAGATCTGTAACGATAACATCTGTTGCACTGATAGTGCCTGGTTCCCAAGCTCTGGTCTTGGTATTAGCATTAGTTACGAATTTAGCATTAGTGTTAACCGTACCTACAGAAACAGGGATAGCAACTTTGTTACCGTTCTTGTAATAGTATGCAGATGCATTAGCATTAGCCAGCGTGAAGTTTGTAGCGAATCCTTCAGTACCTTCTTCAAATCCTTGACGGAGGTTCATATCAGAACGCTTATCCACATTGCCGTCAGCCTTAACACCGTCGAACAGATAGAATGTATCATCCAAAGCATCCACCAAAGTAAAGTCAGCATCTGTCAGAACCACTTCACGAGTTACATTGTTAGAAGTAAATTCTTTCTTAGCTTCTACCTTCTTAGCGTCACCCATCAAGCTAGCGAATCTCAGAGTAAAGTCTGATACTTGTTCCTTAGTTGCCGGATATACTCCGTAGAACCTGTAGTTGGCAACTATCGGAAGATTAGCTTCTCCAATAGTTACATTTCCAACAAGAGTACGTGTATTCCATTCTTTTGCAAGACTTGAATATACGATATTAGTCAAAGGAATATTCTGAAGTCTCGTAGCATAATCTTGACCTAACACTTCATAACCGGAATAAGTAAACCAATTATCTACATTTTCATTATGGCTCAAAGTATAGTACTGAGCTGTAGAACCAAATACAGTATATTGTTTAGCATATGCAGTAGTAAATGCTTCATAGAATGGAACACTCATAATTTCTACATCGCCTTCTTTTACCAAGTCACCATAAATGCTCAATACATTCTTCTTGTCATTCCAGATAGCCTTCTCACCGTTTACACGAGTAATATCCAAAGTCGGCTGAGTGAATTCGAATGGCAAGATGATCGAAGCAACAGGTGTGTTGGTGTCTTCATCTTTCACTGTCAAAGTCAACTGATAAGCGTTCTTCAAAGTGAAGTTATACGGATATCCTTCAGATACAACGAACTGGAATGTTATGGTGTTGTCCACAATAGCATAACGAACATTATACCCTTTTGTCCAGTTATCCCAATATTCATTGTTTTCGCCTTCACCACCAATCAATTCGAAATCAATGCGTCCAGCTTCAACGGCACTCTTCCATACAGCCTTTTCTATAGCACTCATTTCATTGATTATTTTATCCAATGAATAAGCCTTAGTATTAAGAGCAAATACTTGCTTCTCATTAGCAGACCAAGAACCAGTAGTAGGTCTCAGTTCAGGATTATAATTAGGATCCTTGTCGTTTTCAACAATTAACTTAGCATCCATCGGAGTATACAGACGTTCCAAAGTAATTTCATGAGCATTTGCCATTTCTTCACGCTGATAAGCAAAGAAGTGAGGCGCATCTTTATCGCCTTGTACGATAGTACCGTCCATCAAAATGTAGTTGTAAACAAACTCAATGTAGTTATTTACTCCTGTTTCTCTTGTGAACTTGAAGCTATGACCTTCTTTATCTATTTCCACACCATACAACTGTGCGTTCTTCAAGTTCTTGGCAGATTGTTCCAAAGTAATCCAGTAGTCATATACAGCAGCTGCATCTACAGACGGAGAAATATAAGAAACAATAGGAGTATAATCTACATTAACTGCACAATTTTCCAAGTTGCGCAAACCTACATTAACTTCGCCAATCTTCTTCAACTGAGCACTCAAATCATACGGAGTTTTAATTATTGTTTCATTCAAAGTAGCAGTCAGAGACAAAGCGTGTTTTGCACCGTCATTAGCCTTGAACAACAGATAGTTCTTCGTTCTGGCATCATCAATATTTTCATAACGGACAAAGTCATGAGGCAATACCCATACTGCATTTTCAGAAGTGGCTCTAGTCAATACACCCTTAAACGGAACAGCATCCTTAAACGGCAATTCTGTATCCACATTGGCAGAGTTCATCAAGTTGAATGAATAAGCAGAAGCATCTGTTCCCTGAGGATTAACCACAACTTCCAAGTCGCGATCAAGAGTGGTGTACAAACCTTTCTTCAAAGTTTTTTTGGCTGGTCCGTACTCAACATCCTTCTCATTAATTCCATAAAGTGCATGCATCGGATTAGCACCATTCAAGACATCCATATAACCCATAGTAGCACTGCTCGGAATAAAAATAGTCTGTTCATCACCATTTTCATCCTTTACAGTAATGTTCCAGCCACCTTTTACTTGTGCAGCTACCGCACCACCGGCAATATATTCTGTTTCAACGTATGCAGCCTTTTCGGTATCCCATACCATCCAGTAACCGTTTTCGCTAATCTTTGCATCATGTCCGGCAGCGGCAGCATCACCCGGTTCGCCCTGGTCACCCTTGTCACCCTTATCTCCTTTTGCAGGATATTCAGATTTCACACCGTCAAATGCCCAGTAACCGTCAATGATGGTCACAACTGTACCATTCTTACCGTCTTCACCTTTGTCACCTTTGATAGTTTCAATGGTACTTGTAGAATTGTCACTCCAGGTTACAGTGATACCGTCACCGTTCTTCACTACGTTGGTAACATACTTACCAGCATCAACTTTTGCCTGTAAAGCTGAAAGAGCCGACTTGATATCGACCAGTTCCTTGTCGATGCGGTCAATGTCCTCATCATAGTCTTTACAAGACACAAATGTTCCTGTTGACGAAACCATCAAGGCTCCGAACAGAACTGCACTTAAAAACTTTTTGTTCATAAATAAAGATTTAAATTTATAAATTTAAAAAACTAAAAATTGGTTATACATATACTGTTATAAAAGGACTTCATTCTCTATTTCCAAGTTCACCAGGTTCCTCTCGCGCGCCGCATACCGTTTCGGAGTCATACCCGTCTGACGGACGAAAGCCAGATAGAAAGGACTCTTCGAACCGAAACCGCTCCGTGACGGAACCTCGCCCAGCGGACAACCGCCGTTGCGAAGCAGCTCCTTAGCGTATTCCACCCGGTAGCGGTTAAGCAACTCCTTCAGATGACAACCGAAGTAGCGGTTCACCGCATTGCTCAGGTAAGTCTGGTTTGTTTCGAGCATCATACTCAGTTTCTTTAACGAAAGAGAGGAATCGAGGAACGCCCGGCGTATCTCCAACTGATACAATATACCTTTATATATAAGGCTGTCTGCCGGACGGACATCCGACAGTGACGAGAACCGCGCTGTCCATTCGCGACCGGCGGCACGATAGAGCAATGTCTTCTGCCTTACAGAAGTGCTGCTCGTCTTTTTACGTCTCAGAAACAGGTATTCCATCTAAACTCGTTATTCGTTCTTATTGGCCTTTTATGCAGATCTCTTAGTAAGAGATCTACAAACAGACGATAACAGGCTTTAAATCAAAATATTAACTATACAGATACAAGATTAAATCAGAGCCGGTAGAACCAGAAGAAAAACTTTTTTTCACAATATTCCATATTTTTTCCGCGAAAAGTGTACTAGTTATCAAAACTTTCCTTATTTTTGCACGTGAAATGTCGATCTCTTACTAAGAGATTTATACTTTTTTCATCTTCCATACATACAATAACCCATTGATTTTCAATCATCCACAATCAGTTCCTATTCCTTCTCTTAACATATAGTAAGATAAATACATGAACAAAGATTGAAAGGATTTTTTTACAAATCTTATTCTTCACGAATACAAGAGCCTTATATGGCATCTTAAAAAGATTGACAAACGACAAGACACTTCCCACCCAATATAAAGCGCATATTTATAGAGAACAATAAAGAGTACATAGAATGCCATATAGAATCTCTTACCTGAAACCAAGGCTTCTCATACAGCCACAGAATAGCCGTATGAAAAGCCCTAACCAGACTGAAATTGCTTATCAATTGAGCAATTTGGGGAGTATTTGTACCTGATTAATGAGCAATTTGCGTATATTTGTTGTTGTTAAACAGAAAAGATAACATTCATGAGAACCAGACATCACATATTTTCCCCATTGCATCCCGGCAAAAGTATCCTTTGTTCGTGCTGCATGGTACTGATAGTGTGCCTGTTTACCGCCTGTGACAGTAAACAGTCCACTTCCACAAAACCGACCCTGACTGTCACCCTGGAGCCCTTGCGCTATTTCACAGAAACCATTGCAGGCGATAAATTCAAGATAGTCAGCATGGTTCCGAAAGGAAGCAGCCCCGAAACCTACGACCCTACCCCCCAACAACTGGTCAATCTGGATAAAAGCACCGCCTACCTGCGCATCGGCTATATCGGTTTCGAACAAGCCTGGATGGATAAACTGACCACGAATGCCCCTCATCTGAAAGTATTCGATACCTCAAAAGGAATAGACGTCATACACGAAACAGGACACAACCACGGTGACCATCATCACGAAGGGGGTATAGAGCCTCATATATGGAACTCCGCACGCAATGCCTCAGTAATCGCCCGTAATATCTACTCCGCCCTGAGTGAACTGGACAGTGCAAACGAACCTTATTTCAAGCATCGGCTGGACAGTCTGCAACAAATTATCGCACAGACAGATACGGACGTTCGTGACCGGCTACAGAATGCCGATACCACTTTCCTTATCTATCATCCGGCACTCAGTTATTTTGCTAGGGACTACGGATTAAAGCAAATCAGCATAGAAGAAGGAGGAAAGGAACCCTCACCCGCCCATCTGAAAGAACTGATAGAAACCTGCCGCCGGGACAATGCCCGGGTTATTTTTGTCCAACAGGAATTCGATACCCGCAATGCCCGGCTGATAGCAGATGAACTGGGAGTCACCGTTGTTCCCATTAATCCGCTAAGTTATGAATGGCGGGAAGAGATGATCAATGTAGCAAATGCACTTGCCAAATAACAGAGCCTTATGACGAATCCCATTATACAACTTACAGATATTTCCGCTTCTTACGATGAGAAGACAGTACTGAGTCACGTCAATCTCACGGTATATGAACGTGACTTCCTTGGTGTAATCGGCCCCAATGGTGGCGGAAAAACCACACTGATCAAGATCATACTAGGGTTACTGAAGCCCGCTTCGGGCAGTGTCCGTTTCTATAAGAACGAAAAAGAAGTACCCGAAATAGCCATGGGATACTTACCACAATACAACAGTATTGACAAGAAATTCCCCATCTCCGTATATGAGGTGGTATTATCGGGGCTCAACAAACAGAAGTCCCTGTTCCACCGCTACACCCCCGAACAGCACGAACTGGTGAGCCGGATTATTGCCCGCATGGGTCTGGAAGGTTTGGAAAGCCGTGCCATCGGCGAACTGAGCGGAGGACAACTGCAACGCGCGCTCTTGGGACGCGCCTTGGTTTCAAACCCTGAGGTTGTCATTCTGGACGAACCCAATACCTACATTGACAAACGGTTTGAGGCCAAACTCTACTCCCTGCTGGAAGAAATCAACAAGGAACGGGCCATCATCCTGGTAAGCCATGACATAGGCACTGTGCTGCAAAATGTAAAAACCATAGCGTGCGTCAACGAAACGCTGGATTATCATCCCGATACGGAAGTAGCCACCGAATGGCTGGAAGAGCATTTCGGATGCCCCATCGAACTGTTAGGACATGGGAACTTCCCTCACCGCATCTTGAAATGCCATCATCACGACGAATAAATCCGATTATCGTGACCTAAGCCTTTTCATGCGGCAGGTTAAGCCCTATCCACCTTATCATTAAGCATTTTCTTACGGCAGACTTCTACAGTCGCCGGCAGTGCTCCGTACAGTCCACTGCAACAGACCGTACGGACTACTATAGCAGACTGTACAGTCCACTGTAGCGGTCTATACTGGTTTACCGTATAAAAGACCTTAACCTAACCATCAATCAAGCTTAACCATAGAGTAGAAAAAGGTTAGGAATCCAAAGGTTTCCTTCATCTGTACAAACTGAAATTTCAGAACACAGTATACAAACCAGCAATAAAACATAGAAATTCCGTTAAGGACTGAAAGAAACATTTTCTGCCGCATTCCCTAAGGATAACACTAAATAACAGACCATTGCCTCCCTATTCCAACTTTCTTTCGTATCTTTGCGCCCATTGAACGTTAACGAAACAATAATATATTCATGAAACAGTACAAATTAGTCAACAACCTGGTAGGTTGGTTAGCTTTTGTCATCGCAGCTTATACTTACTGCATGACTATAGAACCGACAGCCAGTTTCTGGGATTGTCCGGAGTTCATCACCACCGGCTATAAATTAGAGGTAGGCCACCCGCCCGGTGCACCCTTCTTTATGCTTACCGCCAACTTATTCAGCCAATTTACAAGCGACCCCAGTCAAGTAGCCAGAATGGTCAATACCATGAGCGCTCTGATGAGTGCGGCTTGTATCCTGTTCCTTTTCTGGAGTATAACCCATCTGGTGAAAAAACTGATATGCCCCGATGACAAAGAGATGACCTTGGGCAAACTCATTACCATTATGGGGTCAGGACTGGTGGGAGCCTTGGCTTATACATGGAGCGACACCTTCTGGTTCAGTGCCGTAGAAGGCGAGGTATACGCTTACTCCAGCCTCTTCACCGCAGTCGTATTCTGGTTGATTTTAAAATGGGAATCCGTTGCCAACGAGCCTCACAGCGACCGCTGGCTGGTTCTGATTGCTTACCTGACCGGACTTTCCATCGGTGTGCACTTGCTGAACTTATTGTGTATTCCGGCCATTGTACTGGTGTACTATTATAAAAAGAATCCCGATGCCAACCTCAAAGGCAGTCTGCTGGCACTTACAGGCTCCATGGTGTTGGTTGCAGCAGTGCTGTACGGTATCGTGCCGGGCGTAGTAAAAGTGGGAGGATGGTTCGAACTGCTGTTCGTCAACAGTTTCGGTATGCCTTTCAACAGCGGTCTGATAGTCTACATCATTCTACTCGCCGCATCCATTATCTGGGGTGTTTACGAAAGCTATACGGAAAAGAGCCGCAAACGCATGAATATCTCCTTCATGGTAACTATCGCCATGCTGGGCATCCCCTTCTATGGCTACGGATGGAGCAGCGCCTTGATAGGCATTATCATACTAGGAATCTTGGGCGTTTATCTGTTTGCTGATTTGAACAAGAAATATCAGATTAGCGCACGTACTTTAAACACCTCTTTGCTGTGCATCATGATGATTATGGTAGGATACTCCTCATACGCCTTGATTGTGATCCGCTCTACCGCCAATACTCCGATGGACCAGAACTCTCCGGAAGACATCTTCACTTTAGGAGAATACCTGGGCCGCGAGCAATATGGAACCCGTCCTTTGTTCTACGGACAGACATACGCCTCCAAACCGGCACTGAAAGAAGTGGACGGAGGATGTGTATATGATGTGACGGAAGGCGCTCCCGTGTATCAACGGAAGGAGAAAGCGACTCCCGATGAAAAGGACAGCTACGAAGTAGTGCGTCATAAGACCGATTACAAGTATGCACAAAATATGCTCTTCCCGCGCATGTACAGCGATGCACACGCACAGGCCTACGAAGACTGGCTGGGCGGCATCAAAGGCGTGCAGGTTCCTTACGACCAGTGCGGACAGATGGTGATGGTGAAAGTCCCGACCCAATGGGATAACATCAAGTTCTTCTTTATCTACCAGTTGAACTACATGTACTGGAGATATTTCATGTGGAACTTTGCCGGACGCCAGAATGACATACAGGGACAGGGTGAAATAGAACATGGCAACTGGATTACCGGAATACCGTTTGTGGACAAGTTCCTGGTGGGCGACCAAAGCCTGCTCCCCTCCGACCTGAAAAACAACAAAGGGCACAATGTATTCTATTGCCTGCCGTTGATTTTGGGACTTATCGGTCTGTTCTGGCAGGCTTACAAGACAAAACGTATCACGACTCCGAATGGGGAAGAGATAGAAGAACCGGTAGGTATCCAGCAATTCTGGATCGTATTCTTCCTGTTCTTCATGACCGGTCTGGCCATCGTGCTTTATTTGAACCAGACCCCGATGCAGCCCCGCGAACGTGACTATGCATACGCAGGTTCGTTCTATGCATTTGCCATCTGGATAGGCATGGGTGTGGCGGGTATTGCCCAATGGCTGCAAGGCAAACTGGGTGAGAAACCGGCTTCCGTCATTGCAACTGTAGTTTGTCTGTTCGTACCCATCCAAATGGTGAGCCAGACGTGGGACGACCACGACCGCAGCAACCGTTATGTGGCACGCGACTTCGGACAAAACTACCTGAGCACCGTACAGGAAGAAGGTAACCCGATTATCTTTACCAATGGTGACAACGATACTTTCCCCTTGTGGTACAACCAGGAAACGGAAGGTTTCCGTACCGATGTACGCGTATGTAACCTGAGTTACCTGCAAACGGACTGGTACATCGACCAAATGAAGCGTCAGGCATACGACTCTCCGGCAGTGCCTATCGAATGGAGCCGTCTGGAATATGTACAGGGGCATAATGAAGGAGTGGCTGTACGTCCGGAAGTGATGGAAAGCATCAATAACTTCTACAAGCAGAACCCGGAAGAAGCCGCCAAGGAATTCGGAGACAACCCGTATGAATTGAAAAATATTCTGAAATACTGGGTACGCTCACCCAAAGAAGGTTTACAGCTGATACCGACGGACAGCATCGTCATCAAGCTGGACAAGGAGGCAGTGAAACGCTCGGGCATGATGATTCCCGACTCCCTGCATGGTGAAATCCCCGATTACATGAGTATCTCCCTGAAAGGCAAACGTATGCTGTACAAGAGCGAGCTGATGATGCTTGAGATGCTGGCAAATACCAACTGGGAACGTCCGTTGTACATGGCTATTACGGTGGGTAGCGACAATCATCTGAATTTGGGCAACAACTTCATGCAGGAAGGTCTTGCCTACCGCATCACCCCGTTCAACACCACCCGGCTGAACGCACGCATCGACAGCGAGAAAATGTACGATAACCTGATGAACAAGTTCAAGTTCGGAGGAATCAACAACCCGGATATCTATATCGACGAGACTGTGATGCGTATGTGCCAGACCCACCGCCGTATGTTTATACAGCTGGCTACCCAGTTGATAAAAGAAGGCAAGAAAGACAAGGCGTTGAAAGCCCTTGACTACTGTTCGGAAGTAATCCCAAGCACCACCGTGCCCCACGATTACATCATGAGCAGTTCAAAAGAAATGGCCGACGATTATCTGGCGTTAGGTGAAAAAGAAAAGGGAGAAGCCATTCTGAATGATCTGGCAAACAAATCGGTGGAATACATCACCTGGTACCTGAGTCTGGATGACCAACGCCTGCAAGGTTCATACGAGGACTGTCTGCGCTATTTCTATATTCTGGATGAGATCAACAAGAGCCTTGCCCGCGCAAATGCTGCCGGCGGTGTACAAGGTGAAGGTGAACAACAGAAAAAATCAGATATGGCAAGCCACTATGCCAAGAAGTTTGAAGACCTCTATGAGGTGTTCAACAAACGTGTAGGCGGCGGAGCAGGCAGAAAGTAAATAAAAGGTGTGGATTCTGCGGTGAATCCACACCTTTATATTTGTATAACCAACAAAAGCACACACATTCATGTTTATAGAACAACCCCCGCTGATACTCCGCTGGCTTTATCCACGCGCCTTCTGGCGAATGGACAAGAATGAAAAAGCGGTCTATCTGACTTTCGATGACGGGCCGATTCCCGAAATCACACCGTGGGTACTCGATTTATTAGACAAGTACAATATCAAGGCTACCTTCTTTTTGGTGGGCGACAATGTGCGCAAGCATCCCAAGGAATTCCAGATGATTGTAGAACGGGGACATCGTTTGGGAAATCATACTTTTAACCATATCCGGGGATTCGAATACCGAAGCAAGAACTATCTGGCCAATACGGACAAAGCAAACGAGCTGATCCATACCAACCTGTTCCGTCCGCCACATGGCCACATGCGCTGGATGCAGTACATGGTGCTGCGGCATAAATACCAGATTGTAATGTGGGACTTGGTTACCCGTGACTATAGCAACAAGCTGAATGGAAGACAGGTACTGAGGAAGGTAAAACATTATGTGAGGAATGGCTCCATCATTACTTTCCATGACTCCATCAAGGCAGAGAAAAACATGAAATACGCCTTGCCCCGGGCCATAGAATGGCTGTTGGAACAAGGCTATGAATTCAAGGTATTTGACTGATAAAGCCAAATACCTTGTTTTTTTCGTGGCGTATACGCATACCCTCTTGTATATGTATTATTTTATGGCAACTGCCAATGGATTACGTATCTTCCGGGCATATTCTTCCAAATATTTATTCCAATCGGTATCGGCTTCGAAACCATATTTGCTCCAGCCTGATCCCCAATAATAAATATACTCGGCTCCCGGTTCATAATCATTAACCGCCAACACATGGCCCAAAGCATCCCCACGTTCCTTCCGTTCCTTTTCGGAGAACACTTGGGCAAACGCTCCTTTGACGGTAGCCGGGAATACGGCTCCTATGTAAATCACTCCATTGTTATTGGCAGCATTCTCCGTAGAGTCTGCATAAGCTATATAGCCTGCGTCTGCATCAAAACTATATCCCATAGGATTCTGTTTGTGCAATACAATGCCGGTCACCACCGGAGTGATTTCCTGCAAATTGTCAAAAGAAACCACAGTCTTGTTCAACTGCGACCCCTTGTCCAAAGAAATGATACGCGTTTCTATCACACTTGAATCCCCTTTTACAACCAACGGATTATAGACCAACTTAGCTGTGAATCGGAGCGGACCGTTATCCAAGATTTCACAATCCTTGTAACAATAGGGATAAACAATGGTACTATCAGGGAATAAAGCAGCTGTTCCTCCACCCAGAGTCGGGCCCACTGCATAGCAGTCCATTCCGTTTCCATGATCTACATGATAAGAAATACCCCGGTTCAAGTCACCGTCATAACGATCCTCCACTACCGGTTCGGACACACTTTTAGTCCAGATATCATAACCAAAGGCACGCTCGCCCTTCTCCTGCAAAGCAGGACCGTATGCACGATAAGCGGCACGGTCATTCTCCCATGCCACATCATCCAAACGTTCGGGATATTGACGCCCGCAAGCAACCACATCCACCGGCTGCGGAGTTCCTTCTGCAATTGTATAAACAGCCGAGGCATCCCCTTTCACCGAAGCAGGAAAGATAAGCATATCATCGTATGTTATCTGATAAGGTACTTCAAGCCCGTTCTCGTCCAATACGATAACCTGTGCCGTATCGGGTAATTGTAGTTTGCCTGTTATTTCAGCCATAGAGATTTCCACCATTTCCCCATTTCTGTCAATGGAAAGCGGATTGGTTATAGTGACAGTCACCGGCTCCTTTTGCGAACAGGAAAACATAGCTAACGCCGTTGCGACTGCTAAAAAGATTTTTTTCATACTATTTATTGTTTGTCGAACTGAAAGACAAAAATACAAAGAATCTGCAAGTATCAACAAAGACACAAGCAGATTCTTTCTATTTATATCTACTAATTATTTAGGCTGCTTACCAATGTAGGCCAGAATACCGCCATCTACATAGAGAATATGGCCATTGACGGCATTAGATGCTTCAGATGCAAGGAATACGGCAGGACCGGTCAATTCCTGCGGATCCAACCAACGGCCGGCCGGAGTCTTGGCACAGATGAATGTATCAAACGGATGACGACTTCCATCGGGCTGGATTTCACGTAACGGAGCTGTTTGCGGAGTAGCGATATAGCCCGGACCGATACCATTACACTGAATGTTGTATTCTCCGTATTCAGAACAGATGTTACGGGTCAACATCTTCAAACCACCTTTAGCGGCAGCGTATGCAGAAACGGTTTCACGACCCAACTCAGACATCATAGAGCAGATATTGATGATTTTTCCGTGTCCTTTTTCCATCATCGCAGGCAAAACCGCTTTAGAAACAATGAACGGAGCATTCAAGTCAATATCAATAACACGGCGGAAATCGGCAGCTTCCATCTCGTGCATCGGAACGCGACGGATAATACCGGCATTGTTTACAAGAATATCGATGGTACCTACTTCTTTTGCAATAGTGGCAACCATAGCCTGTACGGCAGGTTCGTCAGTAACATCGCATACATATCCGTGTGCCTTGATTCCTTTTTCAGCGTAAGAAGCCAGACCTTTATCCACCAATTCCTGATTGATGTCGTTGAAACAGATGGTTGCGCCCTGTTCTGCAAAAGCAGATGCAATAGCAAAACCGATACCATAAGAAGCGCCTGTTACAAGAGCTACTTTACCTTCCAAAGAAAAATTCAAATACTGATTCATGATACTTATATTATTAAATTAATGAAGTTATATGATTTATTTCAAGTCTGTAATCAATGAGAAGTCCTGATCACCGTAATCCAGATTCTCTCCACCCATACCCCAGATAAAGGTATAGTTGTGTGTTGCCGCCGCACTATGGATAGACCATTCGGGAGACAAGACTGCCTGATCGCCTTTCATCCATATATGACGGGTTTCATCCACTTCTCCCATAAAATGGCAAACAGCGTGTTCATCGGGCACTTCGAAATAGAAGTAGGCTTCCATACGGCGGCTGTGCACGTGCGCCGGCATGGTGTTCCACACACTTCCCGGTTTCAGTTCGGTCATTCCCATCTGCAACTGGCAGGTAGGCAATACCTGACTGACCAGCATCTTGTTGATGCAACGATGGTTGGACCCTTCCAATGAACCCATTTCAGCAACGATGGCATCTGCCTTGGTCACTTTTTTATCGGGATAGTTACGATGAGCGGTAACAGAGTTAAAATAGAATTTGGCAGGGTTCTTGACATCTTTACTTTCAAAAGTCACTTCCCGGTCTCCCGAACCCAGATAAAGCGCTTCTTTATAATCCAGTTCGAACACGGCATCTCCGGCTTTGACCACACCGGGACCGCCCACATTGAAGATCCCCATTTCACGGCGGGTAAGGAAATAAGGCGCTTTCAACGGATCGATAGCCTCCAGCTTCAATACCTCCCCTACGGGTCTGGCTCCTCCTACAATCATGCGGTCATACATGGAATAAACCATGTTCACCTCATTGTCCGAAAATACTTTTTCCATTAAGAAATCCCGTCGTATCCTTTGGGTGTCATAGCCTTTGGCATCTTCGGGATGCGCGGCATAACGGATTTCATAATTTGTCTTCATAAGCAGCTATTTTATGTTTTTATAGTATTCCGAATTATTTCGACTTGGGCAAAGTTACGAAACAATCTTGTTCCGATGCTGCAAAAATCGTTCAGAATAGGTATAAATTTTGTCCTATTATATGCAAAATCTGCTACTTAATACGTTTCAGAACATTCAAAAACTCAAATTCAACGAGATAAAATATCACAAAACTTATCTTGGAACGCACGCGCCCGGCTTAATTTCAGTACATTCTGATTGATGATAACAAAGGCCAGTTGATGTCCGTCAGCAGCTTTTACATAGCCTGCCAGCGAGCTGACTCCGGTTACAGAACCTGTTTTTGCATGCACATTTCCACGGGCCTTGGTCTGCTTCATCCGGTTTTGTAAAGTACCGTCCACTCCGGCTATGGGCAGGGACTCATAGAAAGGAAGAAAAATTTCCCGATGATAGTAGGCATATTTCAAATACTCCAACAGTAAACGTGGAGAGATATAATTATAAACGGAAACACCGCTGCCGTCCGCTATCTTATAGTTCTCCGGGTTAAACCCTAAAGCTGTTTTCATAAAGGCGTGAATGGCATCGGTTCCATCTTCTCCCGTCACCCGTTTATGCAGGGAACGCTTGGCAGCCAAATGATAAAACATTGATTCGGCGCACAGGTTATCACTTTTCTTCAAAGCTCTTTCCAACACTTCCTTGAGTGGTCTTCGGACGGTATAAAGCGTAACTATACTGTCGGCCGTTACAGGACAATCGGCATACGTGCAAGTTCGCGCTTCAATTCCTTTGCTGCGCAAACGGCTGACAAAGGTATGGAAAAAGAAATCTTTGGAAGTATATACATTCAATTTCTCAGTATAGGGATAAGAAACATTTCCGGAAACGGTAATGATATTGCCATTGCTGAGCCAGTTGCGGGTGATTTTCAGCTTCCCGGCTTGCGGATTACGGCTCACCCCGTGATTATGAACCTGATAATAATCGGAAACCGGCGTACAAACGACTTTAGGCAACGAGTCCTTCTGAGCAGGAGAAACCGATACATCCACGCAGCCCCTATTCAGCATGAGAGGGGAAAGATAGGGCTGGAAGGAGTAAGGAGTATCGTCCCAACACCAGCCGGAACCCCAATAAACCGAGTCTGTCATGGAAACATCCGCCGCAAGGGTGTCTGTCACATAACGGATGCCTTGACTTGCCAACGCATCTACCAGACGGTCCAGATCCTCGTCCATAAATTCCGGATCAAAACCGCCTATCAGATACAGACTGCCTTTCAACGTGTCATTTTCTATCTTTCCACGATAACGGAGACCGGTATCCATGGTATAATCCGCTCCCAGTTGCGCCAAGGCGGTAACCGAAGTGATTATCTTCTCAACAGAAGCAGGACGGTATAGTTTCTCGTCCTGATAACGGTAAACGGATTTCCCGGTGGTCAGATCGAATACGGCAATACCCACTTCGGATGTTTTCAGAACTTCCTCATGCAGTAAAGCGTCCAGCCGCTGAGATAGCGGCTGGGCGTTTATGAAGTGAATAGATAAAATCAGTAAAAAGAAAAATAAAACTCGTTTCATTATAGTTCCCTGAATATCTCACCCACAGTAGGATGAGGGAATACATATCGTTTCCAATCCTCTATGGTCTTACCATCCTCAATAGCCATACCTGCCAATACAATCAGCTCGGAAGCAGGATTACCCAACATATGCGCTCCCAATACAGTACCGTCTTCGGCTGCCAAAACTTTGCAGACACCGTTCACTCCTTCATTCTCGGCTACAAAACGCCCGGAGTAAGCCATCGGCAACTTAACGGCTCGATAAGGAATACCTGCGGCCTGCAAAGCTTCCTCGCTCATACCTACCCCGGCAATCTCAGGATTTGTATAGACCACACCCGGTATGGCACGATAACTCATCGCATCTTCCTTACCTGTAATATGATGGACAGCCACTTCCGCCTCACGCACGGCGGTATGTGCCAACAAAGAGACTCCGTTCAAATCACCGCATACATAGACACCGGGGACAGAAGATTGCAAATGTTCATCTACTTTGATGCATCTGCGTTCCGTCCATTCCAAATTCAGATTTTCCAGTCCGAAACCTTTTGTCACCGGACGACGGCCTACACTCATCAATAACTTATCAGCTGTAACAGTTCCTGCTCCATCTGCATTTTCGTATGACACAGTAATACCGGTCTCCCCTTTGGATACCCCTACTACTTTCGTACTGAGCAGGAACTTGATTCCTTTTTTGGCATATTCAGCCCGGAGCATGGCCGACAGCTCTTTATCCATGCCACCCAGGATTTCATCCAACATTTCGACCACAGTCACCTGTACTCCCAAACTGGTGAAGAAAGAAGCAAATTCCATACCGATCACTCCACCGCCGACAATAGTCAATGAAGCAGGTACTTCTTTATTATCCAGTGCATCACGGTGCGTCCAGTAATCCACGTTTTCCACTCCCGGAATAGGAGGAATAAATGTTTCACTGCCGGTACACAGCAGCAAATTCTCACATTCGTAGGTTTCCCCACCGCATTGGATGGTATTCTTATCTACAATCGTGGCTTCTCCCGTTACTATATTTACCTGATGCGCAGTCAGTTTTGCCTTGATTCCCAATACCAGCTTACGAACCACCTTTGATTTACGCGCCACAATCTTTCCTAAATCAAAAGAAGCTTCAGACACATTCACGGCATACTTTGAAGCATGTTTCGCATAATCATATACTTTAGCCGAATAAAGCAAGGTCTTGGTAGGAATACATCCCTCATTCAGGCAGACACCGCCCAGACTTCTTTTTTCGAACAATACAACACTCAGTCCTGCCTTTCCGGCAGCTTCGGCAGCAGTATACCCTGCGGGACCTCCACCGATGATTGCAATTTGATATTTCATGGTATTTATTTTGGGTTAATTAGTTTTTATCTGTTCAAAACCTTCAACATTATTCCTCCTCTATCCTATGCTCCAGCCGCTTCACCAACGCATTGATAAATTCTTCCGGCTTTACAGGAACCAATGACAATAAATTTTTCTTCTCATAATGTATCAATACATATTTCGAAGGCATAATTCCACCGAATCCGGAACTTCGTTTCAGCTCCACATCCGTAATGTCAGTCAAGGGAATGGTCTTCCCTTTATAAAAACGACCATAATACACCACCAGCTTTCCATCCGCAGTCAGCGTATAAGTAGAATGGATAATACGTTCAATGGTAATGATCAGCCCCAATGCCACCACCAATCCTATCATTGCCTTCATACACCAGAAAGCAAATACCATGACGGCTGTCAGCAGTATCAGAAACAGATAAGTGCCTCCTGCTATCTTCACATGAAAAATTCGATTCATCATCTTATTGTAATTTGCCCGAAAGATAATAAATTTATCGTTTATCGACCTCATTACGGCGCAGAATAAGAGAATTTATCCTTTTTTTGTCCTCTTTACTGTACGTTTCATCTTCAAAGCATACAAATTTAATTCGATAGAAGATTCCGTTTCTGTTATATCACCCTCATCAGTCAGCAGTTCATTCAGCAGTTCTCCACTACGTTGTACCAGACTCTTCCTCTTTTCCTCATCATACTCGGTAGCCATGATATTTACATTCCGTACTAATGTCCTTAACTTAAAGAATGATTCGATAATGGCAAAAGTAGTTGCGGTAGCTCTCGGACCTTTTAATATAGTAGCCAACATATACAATCCCCGTTCTGTAAAAGCTTTGGGGACAACGGTTGAATACTTCAAACTTTCTAACCGGTGGAAATTTTCCACCAGTTCCTGTTTTTCAGATAATTGCAAGCTAAAACAGTAATTTTCAGGGAATTTATCTGCATTATTTTTTACTGCTTTATTTATATCCCTGGTTTCTACGCCATAAAGCTTAGCTACATCCCGGTCTATCAGTACTTTCTCACCCCTCAACTCAATTATAAGTTCTTTTACCTCACTTTCGTGAATGATTTCTTTATTGTTTTCCATCCTATTCTATTTAAAAATGCAGAAAGTTACACTTTTAATTTCATACTTGCATTATCTATTTCGTTTATTCTTCACGAAAAAAATAGTAAAAACAAGAGCAAAAGGTACAATGAATAAAGGTTTTTCGTAGCTTTGCACCCATAAAGCATATTATCATGGTTAAAAAATTCGATTTCCTTGTTATCGGCTCAGGACTTGCCGGAATGAGCTTCGCACTGAAAGTAGCTCACAAAGGTAAAGTCGCCCTGATTTGTAAAGCAGGACTGGAAGAAGCCAATACCTATTTTGCTCAGGGAGGTATAGCATCTGTTACCAACTTGAAAGTAGACAATTTCGAGAAACACATTGAAGACACGATGATTGCCGGCGATTGGATCAGTGACCGCGCGGCTGTAGAAAAAGTAGTGCGAGAAGCACCTGCACAAATCCAGGAACTGATAAAATGGGGAGTGGATTTTGATAAAAAAGAGGATGGAGAATTCGACCTCCACAAAGAAGGAGGCCATTCCGAGTTCCGTATCCTGCACCACAAAGACAATACAGGAGCTGAAATACAAACCAGCTTGATAGAAGCGGTAAAAGCTCATCCCAATATTACCATATTTACAGATCACTATGCGGTAGAAATCATTACCCAGCATCATTTGGGAATTATCGTCACCCGCCATACACCAGGCATCAAATGTTTCGGTGCTTACGTATTGAATGAGAAAACAGGAGAAGTGGATACGTTCCTGTCCAAAGTAACTGTAATGGCAACAGGCGGATGCGAAGCGGTATACCGCAATACAACCAATCCACTAGTAGCTACGGGAGACGGCATTGCTATGGTGTACCGTGCCAAAGGAGCAGTAAAGGACATGGAATTTATACAATTCCATCCCACCGCCCTCTTCCATCCGGGAGACCGTCCCAGTTTCCTCATCACCGAAGCCATGCGCGGTTACGGTGCTGTCTTAAAGAATCAAAGTGGCGAAGAATTCATGCAAAAATATGATCCACGCCTGTCATTGGCCCCACGTGATATCGTAGCACGTGCCATTGATAACGAAATGAAGCAGCGCGGTGAAGATCATGTATATCTGGATGTGACGCATAAAGATCCGGAAGAAACAAAAAAACATTTCCCCAATATTTATAAAAAATGCCTCAGCCTAGGCATTGATATTACTAAGGACTATATTCCTGTGGCTCCGGCTGCTCATTATCTGTGCGGAGGTATCAAAGTCGATCTGGACGGACAGAGCAGCATCAACCGTTTGTATGCTATCGGCGAATGTTCATGTACCGGTCTGCACGGAGGTAACCGTCTGGCTTCCAATTCGCTGATAGAAGCAGTGGTTTATGCGGACGCGGCAGCCAAACATGCACTAAATGTACTCGACCGGTATGACTTCAATGAGGATATCCCCGAATGGAACGATGAAGGAACCATGAACAATGAAGAACGGGTACTGATAACCCAAAGCATGAAAGAGGTGAACCAGATTATGGAAGCTTATGTAGGTATTGTGCGCAGTAATACGCGATTAATCCGTGCTTGGAACCGATTGGATATTTTATATGAAGAAACCGAGCGTCTTTTCAAACGCTGTAAGGCTTCACGCGAACTTTGCGAACTGCGTAACATGATTAACATCGGGTATTTGATCACCCGTCAGGCAATGGAACGGAAAGAGAGTCGCGGACTGCATTATACGATTGACTATCCACATGCCGCGGCAGAGAAGAAATAAGAAACTGATTTCAGAATCCACCAAGAGGGTGTGCCAAAAGGTCTAAATAATAAACATGGCTTTTGGCACGCCCTTTTTTTCGACCCAGTAGAAATCTAGCGGGGAGTAATAAAGAATTTTCTTTCAAACGCATAACTTACCTTGAACATCTTCTTTCTATTAAAAACTTTATTTCCTTTGTTCCTTCAGGAAGAATAGACTATCTTTGTTGTATTGGCATCCGGATACGAACTAAAGACAACAGAAGCAATGATGGAAAATATAAAAGAAATCCCCTATGGCATTGCCAACTTCGTGGAAGTGGCAGAGCAGAACATGTACTATGTAGATAAAACCATGTATCTGCCTTTGCTGGAAAAACAGCCCCGGAACCTGTTCTTTATCCGTCCCCGCCGCTTCGGCAAGAGTATCTTTTTGAGTATGCTGCGTGCGTATTATGACATAGCACAAAAAGAAAAGTTCCAGAAACGCTTCGGCAATCTATGGATAGGCAGCCGCCCCACCCCCCTGCAAGGAAAATTTCAGGTGGTGTATCTTGATTTCTCGCGCGCCAGTGGCGGAAGCGGTTCACTGGAAGAAAATTTCAATAACTATTGCGGCATGGTGATGGACCTGTTCGGCAAAGTGTATGAGCCTTATTATTTTCCCGGATTTGCACAAAAGATGGAAGAACAGCCCGACTTTGTCAGCAAGTTGAACTACCTGAACCTGCATGCGGCTGAATCCGGAATGAGACTTTACCTCATCATCGACGAATACGATAACTTTACCAACATCGTTCTGAACGAGCAGGGAAAAGACATTTATCATGCCCTGACCCATGCCAGCGGATTCTACCGTGAAATATTCAAGAAATTCAAAGGCATGTTCGAGCGCATCTTCATGACCGGCGTCAGCCCCGTCACCTTGGACGACCTGACCAGCGGATTCAACATCGGCTGGAATATCAGTACCGACTACCAGTTCAACATGATGCTGGGATTCAGCGAAACGGACGTGCGCACCATGTTCCAATATTATAAGGATGCCGGACAGCTCCCGATCGACGCGGACATCGAAGCAATGATCCGGGAGATGAAACCGTGGTATAATAATTACTGTTTCGCAGAAGAAAGCCTGGAACGCGACCCGAAAATGTTCAATTGCGACATGGTACTTTACTACCTGCGCAATTACATCACGCTGGGCAAATCTCCTAAAGAGATGATAGATCCCAACACCCGTACGGACTACAACAAAATGAAGAAACTAATCCAGCTGGACAAGCTGGACGGCAACCGCAAGGGCGTATTACGTAAAATCACCGAAGAAGGGCAAATTATCACCAACCTGATCACCACCTTCCCGGCCAAGGAAATCGCCAAACCCGAAATCTTCCCCAGCCTGCTCTTCTATTATGGCATGTTGACCATCACTGCCACACGCGGCAGCCGCTTGGTATTGAGTATCCCCAACTATAATGTGCGCAAACAGTATTACGAATTCATGCTGGAGGAGTACCAGGACAAACGCCATATCAACCTGAACAATTTGATGGACCTGTTCGATGAAATGGCTTACGAAGGCCATTGGCGCGAAACACTGGAATTCATTGCCCATGCCTACAAGGAAAATTCATCTGTACGCAGTGCCATGGAAGGCGAGCGAAATATACAGGGTTTCTTCACCGCCTACCTCAGCGTAAACGCTTATTACCTGATGGCTCCGGAAATGGAACTGAGCCACGGTTACTGCGACCTCTTCCTCATGCCGGACCTGATGCGCTACGAGGTGAAGCATAGCTATATTCTTGAACTGAAATATCTGTCGGTGAAGGACACGGAAGAGAAAGCCCGGACGCAATGGCAGGAAGCGGTGAAACAGATTAACGAATATGCTGCCGCACCCCGGGTATGGCAGTTGGTGCAGAACACGAAGCTGCACTGTATTATCATACAGTTCCGGGGATGGGAGCTGGAGCGGATGGAAGAAGTGTAGGCCTGTTCAAAACAACATGACAGTACGGATGAAAATTCATACAGGAAGTCAATTCACATTCAGAATCACTCTTTTATAAGACTTTAGATTAGGCGTTCCATTATCTGTAAGTTCAAGTATCAAATGTAACTGTTTGCCCGGATTATCCGGTACAATTATCTCCGTCCTCTTCTCATCGACGTGCTTTATAGCCACCTTTGTTTGCACACTGCCTGCTTCCCGATATTGCCACCATTGGTAAGACAATGAATTTTTATCAGGGTCAAATGAAGGAGAGGCATCCAGTATTATTTTTTCTCCCGGCCGGACTGTGCGTACACTTTCTCCCAATATCCGGGCAACAGGTTGATGATTTGCCTTTGAATATTCATCAGCCACGCACCAGTCGGCACGAGCCGCCCAGTCATTTTGTATAGCAGGCAACCAACGCTGGAAAGTATAATGCGAATCCGGCACACCGTTTTTCAAATCATTCCCATCTTGCATGTGATTGCCATTTTTATACTCCGGGCGTCCTCCCCATCCTCCTAATGTATAGTCTGTATGCTGTTCAAGTCCATTACGTATAAGAGGCATAAAAGAAGGAGTATCCCCCTCACTGGTATATTCCTGAGGATAGGCGGCACACAGTGGTCCGTGCCCATTCTTAATATGGTCAGCCAACCAAGGTTTATCCATGATCTGTTGCAACTCTTTTGAATTTTTACTAAGTCTGTTCTTAAAATAATAATCCACACTCATGTAATCCCATACATATCTCCATCATGATCCGGTGCGCCCGATTCATAAATAATGATTTCAGGAAGATTCTGTTCTATCCATTTTCCACCGCCGTCCTGATACCAAATACAATATAATCTGGCTTTTGATACCGCTTTTGCCCATTCTGCAGCAGAATATTTCTGCTTGATCTGCCATAAGGCATTGGCCTGGGTGTTGGCTCCACCCCATGCTAAAATATGAACAGGCCTCGGATCAGAATCAAGCAATGTCCTTATGATGAGCTGTGCCCCCTCGCTATCAGACAGTAAAGGAGGCAATTTATGCAAGTCCTCTCTGTTCTCATTACCAACCGCCAAGACACTTAGCAAATATTCAGCATCGGGATAATCGGGATTATGTTTCCTCAAATTAGGCAGACATTCCGCATATTTGGCAATTTGTGATTCGATCCATTTATCTTTACTATGTCCGTCTTTCTGTACCCCATTGACTTGAACAATGCCTGCGACATCATAATCAGAAGAATACATAAGAAAACGAATCATAGAACTTTGATCGTCAATCTCACCATCCGTAGTGACAATAACCCGGGGCTTCTCCTGCTGTCAGGCAACAGCAGATAACATTGACACAAACAAAAAAACAATACAGCATAAAACAGGGGGCATTTTCATATTACAAACTGTTAAATTAGTAGGCCAACACATTCCAAAGATCTCTGATACGTTGTTCGGGGTCCCATTTGCCATTGAATGTCCACTTGGCGGTAACGCCATGAAACTCCGGAGCATTCTCCGCCTCCTTCAAATTATCGTTTAACCAGCCACTATGCCCTCCTTCACGGGTACAACCATAATAATAGGTACGTAGCCCCCACGGACAGGGATCAAGCACTTTATCCGAATAAGCATAATGAATATTCCCGTCAAGCACATTCTTCGACATTTTACATTTGATGAGATAAAACTGGGAATCATGATGATAGCGTCCTAAAAGTGTCGGTGTCTTAGCATCAAATGAAGAATTGGTAATAACCAGTTTCTTGTTCTTGTCACCTCGTCCGTCATGCCAAATCATGGCACGGCTATCACCATAAAAATGGCAGCGTGTGGCATAGCACCATCCGCGAGGACAAAGAAAATCCACACCCGGACAACGAAGATAGAGATCGGCATGATAATACATACCATTGCTTCCGGGCGCCCACAAGGAAAGGGCATCGTTTCCATCGGCCCATACATTACTGTTGATGATGATGGTACGAGTGGCACGTCCAAAAATCGCCATCTGATGGATGGTCGTATTTTCAACGGCAGTTCCGTAATTGTTGTAAACAGTCAGTCCGCTAATAACACAATCATCCGCACCTTCCTGCAACACAATGACACCATTGCCTACCGGACGTCCATGATATTCCGTGATGGCACGTGTCTGGGCTGTTTCAGCCAAGACAATCCGCGTACTGTCACGGTTTTCCCCCACCAAAACAATATTAGGCCTGTCAATAATCACTTTTTGATGATACGTTCCGTTCAACAATAAGATTTTAAAAGGTACTGTCGGAATTTCCGGAGCCTTTTCAATAGCTGCCTGAATACTCTCTCCCGGCTTTACCACCACATCAAAAGCCGTACGCTCTGCCATGGGACGACGATACATTTCAATAAGCCCGTTTTCATTCGCTCCTTTGGTTGCCAGACTGATTGCCACTTTATGCTTCGGATCATATTTGTCCGCCCATGCATTGTATATGGCAAAAAGCTCAGCCGGTCTGCTATTGTACCAACTATATCCGTTACGACGTTCTGTTCCTATTTCTTCCAAATGGCGACGTGGCAGCCCATCACGGTCACATACATACGGTTCACAATATTTCAAATCATAATAACGCGCCCAAATAGGCTTGGCTTGAGGATCTTCCACAAGACGAGTATCCCGCTCACCATTTGCCAGCACGATACGCTCGCATTTCAAACCGGTAAGTTTATACCTGTCAAACCATTTCATGGCTCCGTGAACCGCCCGCTTCACACGTGCGTCGGGTGCAGGTAATTCCATGAGCAGACGCACAATTCCGGCACTCTCCGCCGAACAATAAGACGGCAACTCATATGCACGTGCCGGTGCAGGCTTCAATGTTTCCCTATCATTCTGCTGACACCACACAGAAGGTTCTCCATCCTTTATAATTTGTGTAGCCAGTATACACTCTATTCCTTTATTAAAGGCTTTTCCCAAACGTACACACAAAGTCTTGTCTATCAAATCATCCTCATAAGGCGCTTTGTGATTCATCATATCACGTATCATATTCAATGTATTGACAATGGCATCGTCATTAAAAGTAATATGTACCTGATAACCACGCGGACCGGGCCAGAATTGCGGCCATCCTCCGTTTTCGTATTGACCACTCAGCAAATATTCCACTCCCTGGAGGAAAGCATCCCGATAACGTATATCCTTAGTCTGCCTATAAAGACGGGCTAAAAAAATCATCTGGGCAGTTGTGGCATTATTATCTATCGTAGAATCATCACGACGTGATTTATCCTTTATCACTTTAGCCAGCTCTTTATCATTCATGCGGCGGGCCATATCTATATTCTTCGGCCAACCGCCCGTACAGCGTTGAAAAGCCAATACATTTTCAGCAATCCGCCGAGCTTCATCTGTCAGAAAGAAAGAATCCTGCTCCATACGTGCTATTTGTTTCCATTCCTTAGGATACGACTCATTATCCTTTTTATGAGCTCTTTGCTGCGCAAAGGAGCCGGTTGCCATGGCAAAAGCCATAAAGCCAATAAACACTTTTTTGAATGTATTTTTCATTATTCCTATATGTTTTGATAAAAACCAGCAAACAAAATTATGCGTTTTCCAATCTGAATACAGAGAATATTTGGTCTTTTTCAGGCAGATTTTGCACAGACATCATCAAACCTATACAATTTTTGATACTCTGCCCCTTTACCTATACATAAAAAAGCCTATCTATCACAGATCGGCTTTTCTATCAAATATCTGTCTTTCAAAATCCAAAGATTCTCAGAAGACATTCACATTATAATAACTATAAAACTTATCAAACCCCATTCTACTATCTAGCAGAACCATTACGCCATTTAGCCGCACCAATGTTCAACTGATAAATTTTTGACTCCATAACTTTACCTGTCTGATTGTAATACAAGTTTACACCATGCTCTCCAGCCGTACCATCAAGTGCATCTGCACGATGCATATATTGATCGTTATCAGCAGTAGCCTTATGTGGTGGATTTGGACTTACCATCAGTTCTAATGGAGAAATATCATCAACAAAAACTTCCAATGTTCCATTTAAAGTAGCAGAACCATTGTTGACCAAGGTGCCAAAATTATTTTTAGTCGCAGTCCATGGATTATTGCTAAAAATTTGTCCGTTGGATAAAAAAGTATTTGTAGAATAATTATTGTCAAAATTCAATGTCACATGTCCGGCTGTACCGTCTGCCATAGTCATTGTCTTACGGATATCAGCTCCTGCCATAGTCATCTTTCGGACATCACCGTCCTGCTTGGTCAAAACAATCAGGTTATTTTTCACCGTATAAGTACTTCCATCTGGAATATTACGCATATTGAAAATATTTCCTGCCGCACGAGTGTTCCAGTTAACCAAAGTATTGTTTTCAAACGTTATATTCCATGCCCCTCCCTTCCATGCACTCTGCTTGGTTTCACTGAAAAATGAAGGGAACGGACAATCATAGAAAGTGTTTCCACGAACCACAAAGTCCTTATATAAATTAGAATTCGCATTATTCCCGGAACCGGCAATCCATGGATAACCTCCGGCACCATTACTATAATAGCCACAGTCAAAGAACTGGTTATCCTCTATCAAGACATGATCCCAAATTTTGTAATTAGGCCCCTGCTCACGAATGAACCCACGTACCAGACGCTTGAAAGTACAATTTTTCACCACAAAACTTTCCAAATGTACAGCCATACCATTAGAAAACATATTAATGAAATAATTACCTGTAGCCGAACCCAAACCGGCAACATTATCACCATAAGTAAGAGCCATTGGACAATCGAAATCAATATCATAAAATTCGAGCATCTTCATATAAATTTCTCCTCCTTCTCCAGCTTGTGGCTGGCGCCCGAACATCAAATTCATAGAATTAACATTAGTACCTGTCATATGCATACCACCTAACAATACTTTAGCACGTTTACCTGCTGCTACATCCTCAGGACGAGTACGAAGAACAAAACCTTTGCAGGTAGTTAAATTATCAAACATACAATAAGTCTTTCCACCTTCCAAATAATAAGTCTGTCCTTCGGCTAAATTTACATCGGAAATGAAGTCTGTTAAAAGGAAATCAATACGCATTGCATTGTATTTCAGAGCAGCCTCGTGCTGTATCAAAGCATTTTGATAAGCTTCATCTGAATCAAACCGGTCACGACTTGGAGCACTTAAGTCATGAGTTACTAAAATAGGCTCTCCCGGTTCTCCGTCTGAGCGGGCAGAACAAGTATTGTAATATGCATCCCATTTTACCTTCACATTCTCGTTGCGAACATTAATCACATAAACAGAGTTTTTCTGAAGTCCGTCAATATCTACATATCCCTTTTCAAAATCCTCATCGGTTAATTTATATTTTCTCCATTTTTCATTCACTGTTGATTCAGGATTATTAGGAGACGGATCTACTTCCAACCACTGATAAACAAAATTATCGTTAGCATCAAGCTGAAATTTTTCACGATAAATAGCCTTATCATCGTCTGATACCCCTTCTGTTACAGTTTTGAAAGCACGATTCAACATCACACGCATAGTAGTCTGTGTAGTCTTAGAAGCATCTACATAGACACAGAATGGAGTTGCATATCGATCAGAAGTGGTAATGCCCATCCATTCTGCCCACTGTCTGCCATCACCATGTCCATACCATTTGGATGCATGTGAAAAATCAGTCACATTATCATCTTTTGTTGATAACACGCGAATAGCAAAACGATAATCAGTGGAATACTGTTGATCTTTAATAACTAAATCAAGGACCTCCGGTCCTACAATGGTATCTAGTAACAAAAGACCGTTTTCGGCAGATGTACCCCAAGCATCTGCACCACCCGAAACATTTGGCTGTAGTGCCTGACGAATCTGGTAGCCCGCACAGTTATTCACTCCATACCAATAAAGATGAATATCATTGCCATTCGGTCCCTCTGCTTTACAATTATAAGCATAGTCATCCCCTTTTCCTCTATTATTATCACAAATGAACATAGTCATCCATTCTCTATCTATATTTGCCATTCCTTTCTCATCATCAGAACACGAAATACATGAGAAACCTGAAAATAACATTAATGCATATAAAAATATTTTTTTCATCATTCTGTCCTTTTATAAATTATTTATAGCCATAATAGTTCTTGTATACACCTGCTGAGCGTTGGATAGCCGCATTAGGATAAGGTAAAATATAACGTACAGGAGGTAAATCATTCACCTCAGGAACAGAATTACCATCCAGTGGTGATTCTGTTCCATCTTTGACCAACACAATCATTCCTTGTTCTGTATGACGAATATATCCATAGAATGAATATTTACATTGGTTAGTAGGCTCCGAATCATTGCTCCACTGATAAAATTCCGCCATCTTCCAAGTTGCTCCATCAACAGCTACCAAAGCTGTCGCTGGTTGATTAGCTGATTTGTAAGGATTATAAATATAGAGCATATCCAATATCTTATTGGGATAAGGATAGCCATAAACTTGATTTACATCCACACGCCATTCAACCGTTTGTGGAAGAACATGGTAATACATAGATTCGGGAAGATCATCCAAATAAGCACTACCATCATGTTCAGCTATATCATCTTCGAAGCCAGTAGAAGAACCGGCATTAGACATTCCTACAGAAAGATAGCGCAAAAAACTATAAACAATTTCCTGTCCATAAAGATTATTACGGACAAGATCTCTCCAGCGCATATTCTCACCCGCAAACTCCCATTTACGTTCATCAAGCACGGCTTTCAAAAAAGTTTCTTTAGAAGAAGCCACCTGAGCAATATAGGCAGAAACAACACTTTGGTCATCGAATGCCCGTGCATGGACTTGACGAAGTGACTCCTGAGCAGTGGCAGTAGGTCCTTCCAACTCATTAACAGCTTCGGCATTCATCAACAAAACATCCGTATAACGCATATAAGGGAAGTTAATACCTGTATTACTGGCACTCAAATTGGTAAACTGTCCCGCATTCGCCCATAATTTAGACCATTTATTATTATGGACAGTATAATCCGCACGAATCATACAAGAATCCTGAGTAGCATTATTAGCACTGTTACCATAATACCAAAGTCCATTAATAAAATCTCGACGCTTATCATTCTCATCGAATGAATAACGGTAAAAAGCACTCAAACGTATATCACCTTTAGATTCTCCCCATACATTCTTACCCAATGTCTTTCCTTCATTAACGGTTGATGTAGGTCCTTGGGAATACCCTGTATTACCTGTAGACTCCTTAGCAAAAGGAATCTCAAAAATAGGATCACCTTTAGCAATAATTTCAAAATTGCTTTCCTTGGTAAAAATATCTTGATAAGAAGTGCCTACAGAGTGTGTCCCCGAAGCAATAACCAGGCTAGTATATTCTTTTACGATTTGATAATACTTCTGATAATCTTCCGGACGTTTCATCACACCATAACTATTTGCATTATTTTTATCCGGATGAAGTGAATAACCTCCGGCAGTCAATGCAATACGTGCAATTAATGCCCAAGCAAACTCCTTAGACGCACGTTCTACTGTTGTTGTTGTAGTAGAAGACATCTTAGGAGCAATATCCTGCAAATCTTCAATAAGTTTATTTTGGATTTCTTCGCGATTCATTACAGGAATCACATAATTATCACCTAATTGTGAGGCTGGCAGGAAAGTGAAAGGAATATCCCCGAACATCACTACCAGATCATGATAAACCATAGCACGAAGACACTTGGCTTCGCCCAACATCTGCATAACAGCGGTATTCTCTTCATTATAAAGCGGACCAGTTTCTACACCCCGGATAAAACGGTTAGCATCTTCAATAGCTTTATAAGAAGCTCTCCAATATTTATCAATTTCGCCACCTTGATCGTCACAATCAAAACGTGCATAGCTATTATGGGTTGCTACATTACCTGTATACATCTGCATATCAACATCACTGTTCAAATTAAAAGTTTTCTGATAGGCACTGCCATAAAGATCACCTACCAAGATAGAAGCATAAACACCGTTCAACGCACGGCTAATTTCTGTTTCTTGGCTGAACACAAAGTCCTCATTGTAACTTGATGGAGAATCCACGTCAAGGAAATCATTGCATGATATTAGAGTCAAAGTTGCTAATCCTATTATTAAAGTATTTTTTAATTTCATGTGCTTTCAAATTTAGAATGTAATATTAGTACCTAGTACAAAACTGCGACTACGTGGGTAACGGTTATAGTCCATACCACAAGTTAATCCTGTCTGAATATCCACTTCAGGATCATAACCCGAATACCCAGTAATAATAAACAAATTAGAGGCTGACACATAAAAACGAGCTTTCGAAATCCCCCATTTAGAAGTCAGATTTCCAGGTAACGTATAGCCAACAGTCAAATCCTGACAACGCAGAAACGATCCATCCTCGATAAAATAGGAATGAGTTATTTTTTTTGTCACATCCGTCGGATTCCAAAGTGTCCTACCTTCGTTTAATTCACGGTACATATCCAACGAACCATCAATATAGTAACATTTGTACAAGCATTCGCCATCACCATCACGGGTATAACGCCAACCTTTGTCGGCAAATGTGGAAAGCACATTGTAGAACTTATTCTTATTGCTTTCGGATGAGGAAAGCTGGTAAGCTGTCGCATTATTCACATCAAAATCAAGCATAAAGTTGAAGTTCATGGCAAAATCAAAACCCTTCCATTGTCCGCTTAATCCAAAACCTCCTTGCACTTTTGGATTGGTATTACCTATAACAGTACGGTCATCTTCTGTGATATATCCGTCACCATTCAAATCCTTGAACTTGACTTTGCCCGGCAGAGTAGCTATGCCTGAATTAGAATCTCCTGAAATCTGATTGATTATTGTTTTTGGATGTTCCACACCGTCTGCATCCATAATAGGTGCATCTTTCGAAGTTCCGTTTTCAGCGGCCGTTGATCCCCAAGGTACTGCTTGCAAGTTATTAGTGGGATCAAAATAGAATTCATCCATTGAATATAAACCATCATATACAAAACCATAAATAAGTCCTACTTGGTCACCCACCTTCAAACAATAATCATTGTAACTTGATTTCCAACGGTTATTCTGATCCCAAATCACATTGTCTGTACCATTTAATTTATCAACTTTCATTTTATTCATACCTAAAGAAAGATTTGCGGAAAGCACATAATCCCTGCCACTGAGAATATCTCCTGATATAGTTAATTCAACCCCTTTATTAGTTACTTGTCCAATATTTTGCATCTGACTTACATAACCAGTTGCTGAAGGAATGTCCGATTTATAAAGTAAATCTTTCGTCGTATTCCAATAAATCTCCGGAGTAACAGTGAGACGACCATTAAAAAGCGTGATATCAGCAGCAAGATTACGAGTTAATGTAGTTTCCCATTTAATATTTTTATTGGCAAAAGTAGTACCCCCTTGATTACCATACCATTGCTCTCCAAACTGAGTTGCTTCTCCAAATCCAGGTCCGCCGGTAGAATTAACAGTATATAAATAACGCCACATATCATCACTGATACGATTATTTCCTGCCAACCCTATAGCTGCACGAAGTTTTAACTGATCAATCCATTTTATATCTTCCATAAACTTTTCTTCTGAAAGCACCCAAGCACCTGATACTGAAGGGAAATATCCCCATTGATTACCTGGAGCAAATTTAGTGGAACCATCAGCACGCATAGTTACAGAGAGTAAGTATTTGTGGTTATAGTTATAACTTGCCTGCCCAAAGAAAGAAGCAGTGCGATCTGGAGTCGAAAGTGATGAAGTTGACTCCTGCGGTGTACCGAATCCCATATTATCCCAAGCCTGTCCAGCCTCAAATGCACGTGGGAAATAACGATTCTTTTGGAAGTTCTTCTTATTTTGGCTATGATAAATTTCTTGCCCCAATAACATGGAAAAATTATGCTTATCTTTAATAGAAAAGCCATAAGATGCCGTGTTAGTCCAAATATATTTAAAAGACTGATCTTTCTGAATACTTGCTACAGGCAACGAATTATTTTTTGTACCTTCACCTGTCAAGGCACCCCAAAAACGATATTGATCTTTCCAGTTTAAACTAAGAGTGGCTTCTGTACGAAGCACCAATCCTTTAACAGGCTTCCATTCCAATGAAATAGCATTAGTATAGTTATAAGCATACTTATTCTGTTGATTAATGGCAATATCACTTTTCGGATTAGTATAAGTAAACAATGCTTCTTCATCAGGGTCAGCATAAGAAGGATCTATATATCCGAATTCACGTAATCCGTTAGTGGGTCTATAACGGAGTACATCAATAATACCGCCTGTACCAATATTATCACCTCCAGCTCCTTGATCACGGCGAAACGTAAATTTAGGATTGATATGCAATGTCAAATTTTTAGTTATATCAATAGCTGTCTTGATATTCAAATTGGTACGGCGCACACCCGACCCCATAATAATACCTTTATCTTCGCTTTGAGTAAGAGAAGCAGTGAAGCGCATCTTATCTGTACCTCCACCAATAGTTACATTAGTAGAATAATTGATAGGATTCTCTCCCATTACCTCATCCTGCCAGTCATGAGTAGGCAAAGAATAATACATATCCAAATCTTGCGGATTGCCAAAATTAGCACGGAAAAATTTGGCATTGCTAGAACGGCTACCATTACACGCCGACCATTCATATTGATAACGTGCAAACTCTGCTGAATTCATTAAATCTAATTTTTTAGACAAATGACTAGTAGACAAATGGGCATTGAAACTTACCTGTATTTTTCCAGCTTTGGCCGATTTAGTAGTAACAACCACTACACCATTACCGCCCTTAGCTCCATAGATTGCCGTGATAGAAGCATCTTTCAATACATCAATAGAAGCAATGTCTGTAGGAGGAATATCATTGATGTTATCCACCTGAAAACCATCGACAATGTAAAGAGGATCATTGCTCTGGGTCACAGACGTACCTCCACGAACACGAATGTTAATATCTGCCCCTGGAGCACCATCGACCGTAGTTACTTGCACACCAGCTATTTTTCCCTGCAAAGCCACAGCGGCTGAAGTAACTGGTACAGCAGCAATCTTCACACCAGACACGGAACCTACTGAGCCAGTCAGATCTTTACGAGCTCTGCTACTGTAACCCAGCACTACTACCTCTTCAAGCGCTTGTGAATCATCTTGCAGCGTAATTGTCAGTTCTTTTCCGGTAACCGCATCCACTTCTTGCGTTTCGTAACCTACAAAAGAAATAACAATTCTTTTTCCTTTAGACACGGCCAAAGTAAACTTTCCGTCAAAATCAGTTATGGTTCCGTTGGAAGGATTTCCCTTCTCCACAACGGAAGCTCCAATAACGGCTTCACCTGCCGAATCAAGTACAGTACCTTTTACGGTAATGCTCTGAGCAAACATCATCACCGGTATCAGTAACAGCACTGAAAACAGAAGAAGTCTGCTTTTCACTCCTCTTAATTCATTTGTAAATTTCATAATAAAATATTAAGTTAAACAAAAATTTAAAGTCCATTTTTTCCGTGAATGTGAAATAATATAAATCACTATTGTTATTTATATTCTATTCTAAAAGGAAACAATTATAATTTTTATGAGAATAATAGATACTTATTAAAATAGCACACGCATTCTTATAATTTCCGTGTACGCACACAAAACGAGTGAAAAATATTAGATATACAAATTCCCATGCTAAATAAAGCACATCATCAAATACATTAACAGTAATGTTTTCCATTATAATTTAATGTTAGTATTAGAAAATTGGTTTATTTTTATACTATATACGCCACAAATAAAAATAATATTGTTGACTGAACCTAATTTTTGTATTGAAAAAAATTAGTTCAACCAATAATTACAACATAATGAACAAAAAAGACACATTCATCAATGAAAACACGGAATTACATAAAAAAGCAGTGCTATGGACTTGTCCTCCATAACACTGCCACCTCTATTTATCATAACTGACAAACTCCTACAGCTACAAACCTCACTCCTCCTATTTTATCTCATCCCACTTCGGTGGATTCACCTGCATCAAATGACGGACAAAGAAATCATACCGCTTATGTTCGCCAAAATCTTCCCCCATTGTATGATGCGCTCCGGGAATCACGACCAATTCAAAATCTTTATTCGCCTTTATCAATGCATTGACCACCTGCATGGTAGAGGCAGGATCTACATTATCATCCAGTTCTCCCACCACTAACATCAAAGGACGACTCAACAGATGTGCATTTTCCACATTAGACCCTTCCTTATATTGATCTCCTACCGGATAGCCCAACCAAAGTTCATTCCACCAAATCTTATCCATACGGTTATCATGACAACCACAAGCCGAATAAGCCGCTTTATAGAAATCAGGATAAAGCAAAACTGCATTTGTAGATTCCTGACCACCGGCAGAACAACCGTAAATACCTACCCTGTCCACATCCATATAAGGATATTTCCGTGCAGCCGCCTTAATCCAAGCAATATGGTCCGGCAGACCGGCATCTTTCAAATTCTTATAACATACATTCTCAAAAGCACGCGAACGGAAAGAAGTTCCCATTCCATCGACCATTACGACGATAAAACCAAGTTCGGCCAAGGAAGTCATATTCCAGTCATAAGGACGGAAAGTCTTCGGAACATACTGGTCTCCGGGACCCTGATAAATGTATTCGATAACCGGATATTTCTTGTTCGGGTCAAAGTTGGTGGGGCGGGCAATCAATCCCCACATATCCGTCTTGCCGTCCCGCCCTTTGGCAACAAACACCTCCGGAGCTTTCCAGCCTTCGGCCTCCAAAAGAGTTATATCGGCTGTTTCCAACGGCATCACCACTTTGCCATCCCTGGCACTACGTAACACAGCGACGGGAACCTTGTCCACCATAGAATAAACATCTACCAAATACTTCATATCTCCCGAAAACCAGGCACGGTGCATCCCTTCTTCGGGAGTAAGACAGGTAAGACCTTTGCCATCAAAACCGATGCGGTAATAACGGATGAGATAGGGGTCTTCACCGGCTTCCATACCATTTGCCGAGAAATAGATCTGACGGTTATCCTCATCTACCCGAAGCACTTCGCGTACATACCACTCTCCTTTAGTAATTTGATAATCGGGCTGTGCGGTAATACGGTTGTACATATAAAGATGATTCCAATTGTCACGCTCACTCATCCATATCATCTGCTTGCCGTCTTTTAAGTCATGACGGAAATGACGGGTATAATTCACATATGTATCGCTGGTTTCTTCTACCAACGGGCGCACTTTTCCCGTTTCGGCAGAAAGTTCAAGTACTCTGTACACCTGATGTCCGCGCTGGTTATATTCAAAAGTCACGGCACGGCTGTCGGGATTCCATTCGGGACCATATACTTCATATTGCCGGTCGAACAATTCGGTAGAAGGAATAATGCTTCGTCCGCTTTCCACTTCATAGATGCAGGGCACTTTAAAAGGAAGTTCGTCTCCCGGCTTCGCATACTCCTGTTTGTGAAGCTTGGGCTGAAGCTGGTCAGCCGGAGAAGATTCCACATAATAAACATAGCGCTTTTCCACCGGACGGATCTTGCAGGAAGCCACCTTCTTACTGTCCGGTGACCAGCGGATGTAGGCTGAATAATAATTACCCAGTGTCCCGTCCAAGCTCAGTTGCTTTTCTTTTCCGGTAGCCACCTCCTTTACATAGATATTCTGATTTTTAATAAATGCGATCCATTTACCATCAGGAGACGGAACCGGTGATGCCGTCTTCTCATCATCCACCTCCATCCAATGCTTTTGCCTGATAAGGAGGGGAACCGCACCTTCATTGACCAGCTGATTTTTCCGGGACGCATACATCCAACGTTGATTATTAAACACAAAGCGCAGCGTATCCAATCCCTTACTGACCGACAAATGCCCCAATGCAAGAGCTTCCGGCTTGACCTCTTTTCCGGATGCAGCACCCAACGCCTTTGCCAAACGATGAGAATCAAACAATTCTTTTCTAGCTTTCTTATCCGCATCTACAGATACATACAGGCGGCCGTCCGGCGTATTCCGCACATACCAGAATTGATGCGTACCCTCTATCCATTGCGGATTGACATTGGAATAGAAAACTTTATCCGCACTGAACTTCTCTTTCAATGCATAAGCACGCCGATAATCATCAGCCGTACCTTGAGCGACAGCCATGCCCCCACTAAGGAACATGGCTACCAGCCAACCTAACTTACCAACCTTCATTTTGAATTATTCTATTTCACTTCCCATTCAAACAAACCCGATGAATTATCGGCCGGCTGAACAATCTCCAGTTTTACCGCTTTTGTCTTTACCGGGTCAAAATTGACTGTATTCCCCGTACCTTTTTCCACTCCATACTTATCCGCTCCACTCACCGGTTGCCACTGGCCTTGTGCATCTTTATAGTACATCTTCCAACTTTGCGGTATGCGGCATCCTCCCCAAGGAGCATCATCATACCAATATACGGTAGCACTGGAAACAGTCGCTTCGGACGGGAACTCGTAGGATATCCATTCAGTAGTTCCCTGTTTGGGCCACCAATGGTAATAGGGTACGGAACGGTCATTCTCATCTTTCGGCACCAGACGGTCATTAATGGCGGAGATGGATTTCACCTTATGCGAAGCATCCACTTTGCTTTCCGATGCCAGCGTAGCAGGCATAGTCGGACGGGAAGCACTTAATTCCTGAGGCAACCACACTGCCATAGCACCTGCACCGCGGTGTGCCCAAGCATAGTAAGGGATCAACGTCAGCTTTACATCAGTAGCCGTCAGACGACCTCTGTCGTCATAGCCCAGAATCTGCGCATCCGTCTTCAACTGGTTAATGCCATAGAGCAAATCCGGTTTTTCAACCACCTCGAATTGAGGAGTGCGGTTCATAAACACGCTCAGCACATCAAAATCATTATCCGGCCATTCCGCACAATAAACGATCGGGCCACGCTCCACGGCTATACGTCCACGATCTGCCTCCACTTTATTATTGGCTTTCACCGTACGAGGCTCCATATCGAAATGAACGGCTACTTTATCTCCTTTTTTCCAACGGCGGTCTATGCAGAAATAACCGTCCTTCAGTTCACTCTGTACCGGTTCTCCATTTACTTTCACTGTATAGCTCAAACGCTTTCCATCCGAATAAGTGTACAGGTCACTGGGAACTACCTGATTACGCACCCATCCCGGAATACGGATTTTCATTGTAAACTGTCCGGCATTGTTCTTGTTGACACCGATAGTGACATCACCGTTCCAAGGATAATGAGTAGCCTGCTCCAAAGAAACAGCCTTGCCCTCTACCTTCAAGTTCGAAGTATTGGACATGAACAGATTAACATACACGTCCTTACCTTTCACCGCATACACATATCCCGGCAAGGAAGGAATGAAACGACAGATATTGGACGGACAACAGGCACAGCCGAACCAAGGCTGGCGCTGGTGCTGCCCGATGCTTTCCAACGGATTAGGATAGAAGAACCCGCCACCATCCAGGGACACGCCCGAAATAAGACCATTATATAAAGTACGTTCCAGCACATCATAATATTTTGCCTCACCATGAAGCAGGAACAAGCGGTAGTTGACATACACATTACCGATAGCCGCGCAAGTCTCGCAATAAGCTGACATATTGGGCAGTTCATAGTTCTTGCCAAAAGCCTCCCCATTGCTGGTGGCGCCGATGCCGCCGGTAATATAATATTTCTTGCCCACAATGTTGTCCCAAATACGGTCTATGGCATGGATATAAGCCGTATCCCCTGTCAGTGCGGCCACATCTGCCATGCCTGCATACATATAAGCGGCACGGACAGCATGTCCCACGGCCTCATCCTGCTCCACTACCGGCTTGTGCGCCTGACTGTATTCATCCGTACGGGTAGTATGTCCGCGCTGGTCCAAAAAGAATTTGGCTTGATCCAAATATTTCTGTTGCCCTGTTACCAAGCACAGTTTGGCAAGGGCCATTTCGGCAATCTGATGTCCCGGCACACGGATTTGTTGCCCTTCGCCCGTACCTATCTCCCGGCATACACAGTCGGCATAACGGATAGCGATATCAAGGAAATTACGTTTTCCGGTAGCCTGGTAATGCGCAATAGCACCTTCTACCATGTGTCCCAAATTATAAAACTCATGACTCAGTTCCTCCACCTTCTCCCACCGTTTGCTTCCTGCCCACTCATGCGGATGTTTGGGATTCATGGTACGCGAAGTATAGAGATAACCATCCGGTTCCTGTGCCGCAGCGACAATAACCAGCACACTATCAATATACTTAGCCAGTTTTTTGTCCGGATAGGTCTGTAACAGATAACTGGCACCTTCTATCGTTTTGTACACATCAGTATCGTCAAAAGCCAGACCGCCTACTTTAATGGTATCACTGGGATGGGCGGCATTGACAAAGTTAGTATAACGTCCTGTTTCCTCACATTTACTGAACGCCAGAGGAATCGTTACTTCACGGCTGGCATTCAGCCGTTGCCCCCAGAATGAATCGGTTACTTTCACCGAAGTGAAAGGTACGGGGTCGATAGGATAGCCGTGCGACTGATTTTTTACTTGCGCTGTTCCGCCTGCTACGGTAGCAGTCAACAGAGCAGTGACTAAAAGTTTCTTCATGGTTCTATCATTTAATTGTTTATCATAGTTTTTGCAAAAATACATATTCCGGTCATAGGAAAAGGGTGAATCACTCTTTCAATGGTAGATATTCATCCCATAATTTCAATGAGTGCAGATAACCGGTAAAGGGCCAGTCTCCTTCGGCATTGCGTCCCAATGTGATGAATTGTGACGGTTTCACCAGCAACTGGATATCTTTCTCACTGACTAATTTTCCATTGATATAAACCTGTTCCATCCGCCCATCAAAGCAGATATAGATGTGCTGCCACTTTCCTGCCAATTCCTTCATGTCCTTATATCCTGCATCTTCATACCAGCCATAGTGATTGATTACTCCACAACGAGGCTCCGTGCCGTTGACCAACATGATTTTCTCCAATTCATCATGCGAGGTAGTAAAATCGGCCACACATTCATTTTCACTAATGGAATCATTCAGTACCCACGCCTCCAAGGTATAAGGAGCATTATCCTGCAAAGTGGCAGGAAGCATAAAACTGGAAGTATAGACCTGAGTACCCTCAAAATGAAATGCCTTTTTCCCTTTCACTTCTTTCACAACGAGAGGTAATTTCCGGGCTTCAAAATACCCTTTTACTCCTCGGTTTTCCAGATAAGGAACCGTATCGTTCACTACAAAATCATCGGCAGAAAGACTGACCACCAGCCCATGTTTCTGCTGATCAGCTACAGGCAGACGCACGATATCCGTTTCCGCATCGTATGCCTTTTCCGCCGCTTCCTGTTTCCAATTGTAGTAACGGAAATTGGTAATGACCAAAGGTTCGGTGGAACTATGCAGCGTAATCGCTCCTGATGAAAGACACGACCCCGCTTCATAACTCTGCCATTTACCTGACCTGTAAACCAACCCACTAACGGTATGCTCTTTGGACGAGGAGAGTAACGGATGACTATACTCCAATGTAGTTCCCGGTTCCAGTACCAACGCATCACGCCCACCGATGCGCTGTATGCGTGCCGAACCTTCCTTCAAAGTAAAAGCCCCTCCCAGCATCCCTTCATTGTTCTGCCATTCACGACCATTCCAATCGGCGGCGGTAAGTCCCAGCCATTGTTGCGGAGCCGATGCTTCCACACCCTCAAAGATTTTCAAGTTCCAGACCGCCCCGCCAAATCCGTTCTTCTGTCCTCCGGTAAAGGTAAGGCGGACATAACGAGCCTTCACCTTGCCAAAATCGACCATCGGGCTGCCTGCCAGACGATTATTCCGCTTATCAGCGAAAACAGACCAATGCTTGCCATCGACAGAAGTTTCAATTAAATATTGATAAAATTGTGTGCCATACTCAAATTGAGTCCAGATAGTTTGTATCTGCCGGGCAACACCCAAATCCATTTCTATCCACTCCTGTCCCATTCCACGAGGACGCCATAAAGTTCCGTTATTATCATCTACAGCATATTCGGGACGGAAATCGGCATCATAAAAAGAAGAAGCCCTCACCTTAGCACCCAATGCCAGATTTTTTGATTTCACTACAGAAGATGCCAATGCACCTATTCCGTCATGAGTGGGAATAAGGGGTTTAATACTTCCATCTTCGGCAAACTCCATACGGTCCACACAAAGCTGACGATGAAATCCGCGGTTGGAATGCGGATTATCATGACGGTGATAGACCATATAATATTCATTGCCTTCTTTCAAAACGCTATGATGTCCCGGCCCATGAATTGTTCCGTCGGTATTGGTTTCAAGAATACATCCCCGATAGGTGTACGGCCCCATAGGCTTGTCCGAAGTGGCATACTGCACCCGATAGGTGTGGTCGTGACAGGAACCCGAAGAATACATAAAATAATAGATCCCCTTTCGTTTCATCACAAAGGGCGCTTCAAAAAAATCCGTGGCTTCCGTATTTGGAATCAGACGCGTTTCAGTAAAACTCTTCATATCGGAAGCCAGTTTTCCGGCTCCGCAACCGAAACCTTTATAAATTCCCCAAGTCCCCCAATACAAATATACAGAACCATCATCATCCACAAAGGTCTGCCCGTCCAATGTAATGGCATTCGTCACAAAACGGTCGGGTACAAGAACAGCCTCACTTTCGCCCAATATATTTTTCCAAGGACCACGCGGCGTTTCACTGACCCCGCAATGAATCATACAGGGCTGACAATAAAAATAATAATAATTCCCATCCGTATGTTTCATCACATCGGGAGCCCATATCCAATGACTGTCCGGCCAGTTCATGGGCATTAACGTCCAGTTTACAAAATCCTTGCTGGTCCACACCTGTGCAGGACCGAAACCGGCCCCACTGCCATCCGTAGTGGCATACATATAATACGTATCGCCAAACTTCTTCACCGTGGGATCGGCAAAATATCCGGGAATAATGGGATTCCCCGTACCCGAAGCATTAAAAGGCTTCTGAGCAAAACCTGTAGCAGCTCCCAACAATAAGGAAGCAACAACCAATCGTATCTTATTCATCTCTATATAGCAAAATTCTATTTGTCCCTGCGACGCTTATTCATGCACCACATTATGAATGGGAATTTCTATCTCATAAAAATATTCCTGCAACAACCGGTACATATCCGGATCATACGTCTTCAGTTTCGTGCGGCGGTTCACCCAGTTATGAACTCCGTTTGCAGGTTCGGCATAGCGGTTACAGTTAAAGAAAGACTGTACGCACTCGGCAAAGTATTCCTCTTTATTGCTCACTGCATACGTCTTTTCCCACAGCCCTTTCCGGATTGCATTCTGACGAAGTGCCTCCAAACGCTCATTAAAGTCTGGCTCCACTCCCACTATACCTACCGTATGAATAAGGTGAGCGAACTCATGAATCAGGATATTCTCACCTACATATTTATCCTGCGGCAATGCCAGCAGATTCTCTTCTCCGCAACTGGATGAAAATTCATCTTCCGGTGCTCCGCCAAAACCACGGGCACGCCAGTTCCAATATTTAATGCTGTCCTCACAATTGCAGATATGGGCAAACTCCGGCAAATCGCAAGTTTCCTCATCCTTACCGATAACCATGACGTGGCAACCTTTCTTCACCATGTGCGCCTTCACATCCGGACGTTTTGCCAACATCAAACTGATGATATCACAGGCTTTCAATAAGGCCTCATCGCTCACCTTCCCGGAAGAGGTGACATACAGACCTTCTGTTTCTATGTATTTCTGATAGAAAGAAGGAATATTTTTCCCTTCAGGGATACTGGTAACCTGTCCGTGAACAGGGCAAAGCTCCAACTTCATGGCAAATCCGCCTCCCGATGCCAGATGCAAAGTCAACCGGCTGTCCTTATCAATCCGGATGGTTTCCTTGCGATAGTCCTCGGCCTGCTTATTGGCATTCACACCGTCTTTAAACAAAACAGCCGTATAAGACATTCCTTCGGGAAGGAAAGAGAAATCGAGCTGCACATCACGTTCATCCCAATTGGTCATACCGCCGATATACCAGTTCACATCCTTCTTACGCACCGTTACAATATATTTTCCCAACTCGCCCGAAGCAATAAAAGTAGAATCCACCTCCACAGGCAGAGAAGCTATGAAATCCACACATTCCTGCTCATTCAGATAGTTGGTAGGCGCATCACACAACATGGTAAAAGGAGAATCGTGTACAATATAGGCAGCCAGCTGATGACACCGGGTTCCCATGCTGGCCGGTGTGTAATACATGGCGCGCCAATCTGCCTTCGTGGCATTGCGCATAGCTCCCGGCGTATAATCCACCGGTCCCGCCATCATACGGATATAGGGGAAAGTAACATCATAAAGAGGCATATTATTCTTGATATCCGTCCATTTCACCTCTTCCATGCCGAACACGCTTTCAAAATTGATAATATGGGGGTAGGTACGGTTGATACCTGTCGGTTTGTAAATGCCGTGCAGATCAAGGGTTAATTTATACCGGGCCGTCATCTCAGCGATGCGATACACCATTTCGACGGCAGTCTGATCATCACGATCCAGGAAATCCACCTTAAAACCTTTGATTCCCATATCCGCATATTTCTTACAAGCTGCTTCCAATTGGCTGTCGAGTACATTAAACACCGTCCAAAGCACTATTTCCACCCCTTTGGATTTGCCGTATGCTATCAGCTCCGTCAAATCAAGTTCGGGAATAACGGTCAGCATATCCCCGCTCTTCGGATCATACCATCCTTCATCCAACACAATAAACTCCAATCCGTTCCGGCTGGCGAAATCGATATAATATTTATACGTATCCATGTTGATACCGGCTTTAAACGGCACTCCTTTCAGATTCCAGTCATTCCACCAATCCCATGCCACTTTGCCTGTCTTTATCCATGAGGTATCACCGATACGGTTGGGAGAAGCCAGAGCATAGACCAGGTTGTTGACCGGCATATCCGTATCCTTCTCCGTAATGGCCAACACACGCCACGGATAGGAACGGGAGCCACGGCTACGGGATATAAAATCGGTAGTTTCAGTTACATATTCCTGCTTCCGCCAAGGATAAAAGTCTGTTTTAGCCGGATAAGGAGCAAAGACACCTTTCAATCCATACTTTCCCTGCTGTGACTGCACAAACATGCCCGGATAAGCTTCGAGGTCGGACTCCAACAGGGTCAGTTTTACGCTGCCGCAATCCACGGTAACCGGAAGAAAAGCCAGTTTAGGCTGTGCTTTTGACAGAGGAATGATGTCATATACATTCTGATAAGCCATCGCCATCGGTTTTTTATCATTGGTGGTATAAGGAAGATAAGCCGTATAATCTTCCTTAAAATTAAACTCGGCCTGTTCCTCCTTTATAATGATATCCGAAGATTGTGTGGTATAGAATCGATAGGCGACTCCCTCATTGTATGCACGGAAGATGATTCCGAACCCGCCTTTCAGCTTCAAGTCGAGTTCGTTGCCTGTTGCAACGAACTCCTTGAAACGGTAAAAAGGTGATTCTATGTTATCCTTTATCTTTCTCCTTCTTTCCCCTGTGATACGGGGAGTTTTACCTACTATAGTTCCGTTTTCCAGAACCAAACCTATATTAGAGTGTGAGAGAATTGTATCATTTCCATGCATCACTTGGTAGGCCAGTTCGTTTCCGGCGCTGATTTCCACTTTCAATGTTCCATCGGGTGAAGAGAGTACATATTTCTTTTCCTTGGCTGCAAATGAAGCATTTCCAATCAATAAAAGCAAAGATAAAATTGCAAGATAGAGTTTCTTGTTGTTTTTCATAATCTATCGGTTGTATACATTGTTCACTTGCAAAGTAAAATAAAAAAATTACAAGAAAGGGAATATATAATATAATGTAATGGCAGAATCGTCCAATAAATCTCATTTTATGGATTTGACAGTTAGGCGGTTGTACTATTCTTCCATTCGTTTAGACTATTTTTTTATCGGGTGGAAGAGCGAATAGGAATACCTATTTTCAGTGTCTACCCTAAATATCCGGTACCATATTATCCAAAGTCCTCCTGACTTAATACTATTAATGGAACCTGTTCCAATGAAGAACAGATTCCATTGTTTACCAAGTATATTATTCCATTGTTCCCGAGACAATAAATTCAACATATCGGCTATGATCCTCTATCATCGCATATACAAAATGCGCCTTTATAGTGGTTCCTGAGGCAATATTAACATAGCGTCCCACAAAAACACTTCCTTCACCAGATTCAATAAAGTAGACACAATTATCTCCATACGATGAAACATTCGATTTTCCGTCAAACCAATAACCAAGACCATTGGCTGTATACTCGCTAGTTTCATCCCAAGTCCCGTCTTCCTTAACGGGGTACATAGCAATTGTAGGAGTTATGGAAGAGTCACCTCTAGCATCTCCGCTGTTCTTTACTTGTTTTGAAAATTCGTCTACGGATAATCCGATACATGGTTCTATAGCATCGGCATAATCTGCAAAGTTGATTGAAAATCCCGCATAATCTCCTGCTGCCAATGTACCACTTATTACAATTTTAGAGGGGTCAGTAACAGTTACATCAAAAGAAAAACGAATATAATCATCAAAGTCGGCACCATTGTTTATAGCAAATCCGACATTAATCGACATAATTGTACCTACAGAAGCGGTTTCGAGCACATTAAGAACCAGCTCCTTCTTTGTTGCATCCAACTCAATACTAGCTATACCAGAAGCTGCATCACAAACACCGCCTGCCGTATTATAGTACCAACCGTTGGTACCCTTGGTAGGAGCTGTTCTATTCCAACAGTTTTTCGATATATTGATAGGATAAAACACCACACTCCCATTAGACAATGCAGCCAACGTCTCATCTACCGTCATTCCCAAATACGTATGAAACTTTTCTGCATAATCAGTCAGTTTAACCGTCTTCGCTTCCAAACGGCTGATGGGAAACTCTGCTTTGGTAGAAACCACAGCATCCGCATTCGTCTTCAGATAGGGGTTTTCATTCTCCCCGTACACATGCTTGCTGGTAGCATCCTCCGGATCCGTACTGCATGCAGCCAGTGACAGAGTGAAACAAGCAATTAAAGCATATATAAAATTCTTTTTCATCGTACTATTCTTTTTATTAATCTGTTATCATTATAGTTATTACTGTAGTAGCATTAGGATCCAATGGTATTACATCTTGAAACGTATCTATTGAACTAATTTTTACAATTTTATCATATCCTAAACTATTAGTTATATGCAAGCTACGATAGTGTACTCCTGATTCAAAAGGTCCAGATATTCGAAAAGATAACATTACTAAATTGGGACCGATAATAACAGGGGTTTCTACTATTGAGTTTATCCCATTATAATTAGAGATGATGCCTCTCACTGGAGATGATACCTCTATTGTCACCGGAGTTTGATGAGAGCCTAAAGTTTTTATCATTGAAACCCTGACCAAATGTGGATATGAAGAATTTATTTTATTTTCCAAATTCCCTGCATAAACATGCAATAAGTGGCAAACCATATATATGAAAAGAATATACTTTCTCATAATTTTAATTTTATAATTTTTAATCTAATATCCCGGATTCTGCTTCAACTTAATGTTGCCATCCAATGCAGACTTAGGTAACGGAAAAATATCACAATGCCTGTCTGTCTTATCCGTCTTCGCATCTTTGCAAAACCATGACTTGCCATTATATACATTCTGATTGGTTCCGTTTATACGGAAACGGATCAAGTCCTGACGACGGTGATGCTCTGCCACAAACTCCCAGGCCAGTTCGTCCAACAAACCACCCAGTTCAATATCATCGCCCCCTTCTTCTGTGATAATCCAGTTATCGGCTTCTCCCATGATTCCCTGATTCTCCCGATGTCCGTAGTTATAACGGCTGCCACCCTTCAATTGAGCTACAGTAACCGTTGCTTTACCGGGATCGGACTTGAAGGCACGTTGGCGTACAGCTGTTACCAAATCGGCCGCCACTTGCTCGCTTTCTCCATTGTAACCACCTAAACGAAGCAAGCACTCCGCTTTAATAAAATAAGCATCAGCCAAACGGAAGAAAGGCACATCATCATAAGAAGTTCCATAGTCGCCTGAAAGTATTTCATATTTCACCAAGCGTTCACTTTCAAAGGGATAGCAACCGGGGTTGTCTATACTGTGTAATTCCCGAGTATATACCAACGGTTCACTGTCCACATAAATGGGAGCACCGGCATAGTCATATTGCTGTCCTGATATCCAACAGTCTTTATAGCGACTGTCTTTTTCATCGTATGTTTCCAGAAATTGAGGAAGAACAGCCGCTCCACCGGTAGCCCATCCGTTAAACTGCCACGTTGCACGTCCGGCTACATGCATCCACATATTTGCCATATAGTTACCTCCGGCGTATTTAAACTCAAACGGAATACCAAAGATAATTTCAGGCGAACCGGAAATATCTTCTCTAAAATTATCCGAATAATTCGGAGCCAAAGAGAACTTGCCACTGTTAATCACTTCATTTACCTCATCAATAGCCTTTCCGTAATAAGAATTATCAGAGTAATCATTGAACCATGCATTGTGGTTCAAATACATTTTTGCCAGAAGCATATTGATGGCATAGTCGTTCAGCTTACCCATTTCTACTTTTGTTCCACATTTCCCCTTTACATCCGTCAACTCACTGATCAGGAAATCCCACATCTGTTGGGGAGTTGCCTGTTCGGGCAACCATCCGTCTTCATGTTCATATTGCGTATCCAATGGGATGTTGCGGAACAAATCGAATAAAATATAATAATAAAGAGCGCGATAAGCCCTTAATTGCGAAGAAGTGGTTATATCAGCAGCAATGACTTCATCTGCCAACAGTTTGTTACAGGCATTGATACCGGCATAGTTACGGTTCCATGTATCATTGAAATGGGCTATCTGTGAATGGAACTGATGTTTGTGCATAGACACGTACAAATCCCCCCAGCCGATACTGATCCGATAAGGAATACACCATGAATCGGACGACTGGTCCATCATATCGGCATAACTATACCATCCCCAATACACATCACGAAGACTGCTGTATACCGGAGCAAACATGGCCGCCCGGTCTTTTTCTGTAAACTCATACTTCTCGGAAGCAATCGTATCATAAATCGTTTCGCTCAAATCTGTACAACTGCCCAAAGACAAGGTACAAGCTCCTATCGCTGAAGCCCAAAGTGCTTTATTGAATATTGTTTTCATGTTAGTTCTTCATTTAAAAGTTAGAAAGATACATTCAGACCGAAAGTGAATGAACGGGTAGAAGGATATTTATCGCGCCAGTCAATACCCAAAGACCAAATATCACCATTTGACATTTCAGGATCCAATCAATGCAGAATAAATTATCGGCAGAAACATAAGCCCGGATATTTTTCACAAACTTACTGCTTTTCAATGGAATGTTATAGCCCAACGTAATGTTAGTTATTTTCAAAAAATCACCATCCTCCAAATAATAGCTTACAAAAGTCTGTTTTTGGGCTGTTGATAAGGTATATTGTCCACCATAAGGAGCCTTTTGCACAGATTTCAAGCGATTATAAGCGATCGAGTTGTTCTCATAATAAGCACGAGGCTCGTTCAGAATCTTAAAACCAAACTGGCCTGTCATCTGGAAAGATAAATCAAAATTTTTATATCTGAACGAGTTGTTCCATCCCAAATACAATTTAGGAAGAGCATTCCCTAAATATTGACGGTAGTCATCATTAGACAGCATATTGTCTGTAAACTCTTCAATCTCACCAGTCTTTGCATTTTCAATCAGCCATAAGCCATTCTCTGAAACACCAACGGACTTCATGCCATAAAATTGTCCCATAGATCTCCCCACTTCCATCCGCTGGGTAGAAAGATTGATAGGTTCACCCAAATAAGCATGATCTATCTGATTTGAAGTCTCATACAAGTCATTTGAAAGACTCAATAATTTGTTCGCATTATGAGAGGCGGTAACTGTGGTTTTCCATTCAAAATCCTTTGTCCGTACAGGAATAGCATTGACAGCAATTTCAATACCTTGGTTACGCATCTTGCCGGCATTAGCCAAAGTCTTGTTATACAAATTGGGAGGAGTCGGTACCGTAAAATCATACAGCATATCCGAAGTCTTCTTCTGATATACATCAATAGAACCACTCAGGCGTTCATCCAATACAGCCCAGTCCAGACCAATATTAAATTCCTTGGAGGTTTCCCATTTCAAATCAGGATTAGGATTGGATTTTACGCTTAACCCCTGATGCCAGACGCCATTATCATAGAAATAAGGAGAACCATACTCATACCGGGTTAATGAATTATAAGAGTCACCTACAATGACACCTGTCACACCATAACCGGCACGTAACTTTAAGTTATTCAGCCACGTAAGGCCTTCCATGAATTTTTCGTTACTGATAGTCCATCCCAAAGAAACAGAAGGGAAAGTAGCCCATTTATTGTTCTCACCAAATTTGGAAGAGCCTTCACGGCGTACACTCAGCAGAACATTATATTTATTATCGTAACCATAGCTCACACGTCCGAAGAAACCAATCAAGGTATTGTCATTCTTGTAACTGCTCATGCCGGCTTTTCCATCTTTCAAAGCTGTACCTAATCCCAAGTTATTCCAAAGATAAAAATCTGTTGGATAATCATAGTTATTAGCTCCAAAACCTTCATTTACATTATACTGGTAATTATAGCCCACCAATGCATCAAAACGATGTTTATTCCAAGTATGATTATATTTAGAAGTAACTTCCAGATTATCTGTGGTATATTCATTCTGAGAATGATAAGCATATCCTGTGTGATTCTCGCTCTTCTGTGAAAAATATTCGGAAGTATAATATCCACGATTATGATCACTAGTAACCCTACGGCTTAACATGAGGTTGGTCTGCCAGTTTTTAATCGGTTCAAAGGTGATATTCCCCGTCATCCGGGTATTCTCACTATTGTATTTACCATCCTGTTCACGGATGATACCTACCGGATTATAATAATAATTTACGGCAAAATTCTCGTAAAAAGTTCCATCCTCATTCCAGATGGGTTCAGTAGGGTTACGCATAATAGCCTGTCGGTAAATACCCAGACCTGCCGCATCAATCGGACCATTCTTATGGAATGTCTTTACCATATTGAAATTCACTTTCAACATATCATTTAACATCCAGTGAGAAACATCAAACCTCATTCTCATCTCTTCATTATAGGTCTCAAGCAACACACCTTCCTCTTTGCGATACGTAAAATCCGCAGAATAAGTGGTATTTTTTGATCCTCCGGAAATATTAAAATTATGGTTATGAGTAAATGCAGTACGGGATACCGCATCCAACCAATCCGTATCATACCCTTTATCAGCATAGTTTGTCAATCCCTGACGGATTTCCTCTGCTCCATAGAAATCAAGCGTCTTGCCAAACTTGGAAAGAGACATATACCCGGAATAATTGGCAGCCGTACGCGACTCGCGCTGGCCGTTTTTTGTAGTAATCAAAATAACGCCATTAGCACCTCGTGTACCATAAATAGCTGCCGCAGAAGCATCCTTCAACACATCAATAGAAGCTATGTTTTCGGGGGAAACCGTTCCTAAACCACCTTCTATTCCGTCCACCAATACCAATGGAGTAGAGCCTCCCTGCAATGAAATCACACCACGCAAACGAATTGTAGATTCCGCATTCGGATCACCGGAGCCTTTCGCAATGGTCAATCCTGCCACTTTACCTTTAATCAGTTCGGCTGCATCTCCAATCTTACCTGCTGTAAAGTCTTCGGCCTTCACAGAAGCCACCGCACTGGTTACATCTCCCTTGCGCTGCGTACCATAACCGATTACAACCACTTCATCCATCAGTTCGGAATCGTCTTGCAGGGTAATATCTTTCTTACCACCATTTCCGACTGGAATTTCCTGAGTCTGATAACCGATATAAGAAACAACCAATATGGATTTGGCATTTTTTACCTTCAGCGTATATTTACCGTCAAAATCGGTAATGGTACCGTTGGTCGTTCCTTTTTCCATGATATTGGCACCAATGATAGGCTCCCCTTTCCTGTCTTTCACCACACCGCTTACGGTTACAGTTTGCTGTTGTACCATTTCGGTTCTCATAGATTCTGTTGTTTCCGGTGTTGCCCATACACTACTGACTCCTGCACCCGCAGTAAGGAAAAGACAGGTGGTAGCCTTCAGCAAAGCCCTGCTGAACAAGGCCCGGTTCTCATGTGTTTTCATCATACAGTTTTATTTAAAAGGTTTATATGTTCATTCAGTTCACTTTCCATTCAATCACCCCTCCCGAAGCTCCTTTCTGCAATTGTGCTGCAATTTTAAGCCCCTTTGTTTTGACAGGAAGAAGAAGAAAATAATTATACACATATATTACTGCATATTTTATTTTAAGCTTGGCATGTGAAGATGTTAATATGAGTCACCCGGTATTGTTTTATCGTAAACGGATAAAACTACCATGGACAACACCCCACTCCCGAACGCAATTCTTATCTTATTATCTATCCATGAACGACCTGACCAGCGGATTCAACATCGGCACCAATTACACGCTGAATCCACAATTCAATGAAATGACAGGATTCACAGAAAAAGATGTACGGGATATGCTGGAGTATTACTCCACAACATGCCCATTCAATCATTCGGTAGACAAGTTGATAGAACTGATTGCTTTTCTACTTCGGAATGCTGACCATCAGCGGAATGCATAAAGGAGAAACCAAACTCACCATCCCCAACTAGGTGGTACGTGAACAACTCTTTGCCTACATTCTGGATACTTATCATGAAAACGACTTGACTTTCGACAGTTATGAAAAGAGGAAGCTTGCCTCAGGGCTGGCTTATGATGGCAAATGGAAACCTTATTTTGAATACATTGCCGGATGCCTGCACCGTTATGCCTCGCAACGGGACAAGCAGAAAGGTGAATATTTTGTTCATGGTTTTACTCTTGCCATGACCGCACAAAATCCTTTCTATCGTCCTGTGTCCGAGAAAGACAGTCAGGAAGGATACGTCGACCTGTTCTTGCATCCGTTATTGGATATTTACAAAGACATAAGTCACTCCTACATCATCGAACTGAAATATGCCAAAGGAAAAGACAGTAGCGAACGGATAGAACAATTAAGGCGACAAGCCATTGAACAAGCTGAACGCTACGCTTCAAGCGAGTCTGTGCAGAAAGCGATAAGCCCTACCATGCTACATAAAATCATTGTTGTATACCGAGGCATGGAAATGGTTGTTTGCGAAGAATTGTAATCGATAAGAGGCAGTGTCTGCCCTTACAATGGAAGCATTCATTCGTCCGTTCTATCCACGTTTTCATCGAAAGTACAAAATTGTTGCTTCTTGTCGCATTTGTAATTACAAAGATAAGATGCCATTTTTTCGATGATTTTTCGTATCAGTTTCTTCTGCATCAGCACATTACCATTCCAAATCATGCACAGTATATTACTGTAAATCAACGATATACTGTGTAAATAGATTCCAAGTCCCCTTGAAACGGTTTGCCATTCTCCGCTGTCAAATTCGGCTTGACGTATACAGGTTGTTTTAATTCCTGTGCCATAGCTGTGGTCGCTTCCTTGCAAGAGAGCATAGCTGTGGCATATTTTGTCTGGCTGCGTTCGTTGCTTCGCCTAGGTGAAGAGGCGATTTCACTTTAGTGAACAGCCATTTTCACTAGGGTGGAATAGTTGCTTCACTTAGGTGGAATATCAAACGGAACGGAGTGAAGATACGATAGAAACAGGTTCTTATTACATACGCAACAAGGTTCAATAGCCGAAACAAACAGTATCCTGTCAGATATGAACTATGATGCCCACGAGTAGCCGGGAGGCAGTGAGGGGCTGACTCTACATCTTGTCCGCTGGTATTCCCGAATGCGAGCATTCCCAAAAACGGATTTGTTTCCCCACCGACATACCAATTGAAGGGGATTTGAGAGACTTTTACACCGGAAGTGATTAGTAATGTGCATTTTACTGTGACAGAGCGTTTTTGTGCTTTATGTATATCCTTATGCTAAAACCGAAATTTAAGTAAGAATAATCTATCAGAGGCTTTGTTTCTTCTTATTACGAATAACAGACATATCACTTTTATCAGTTCGAAGGAATCCCTGTCCTGTTTCTGTTAAGGAAAGCTGCCAATGTATTCCTGCTCACTTTCAATTTCCTCGCCATCTCCGCCTTACTGGTTCCCGCCTCCAGCATAGCCTTAATTTTTTCTTCTTTTCCCGTAAGTTTATATTTCGAGTTATGTCCTCCCATGGGACGTCCCAACTTTTGTCCGGAGGCGATTCTGCGTGCAAGTCCCTCACGGGTACGTTGGGAAATCAAGTCGCGTTCTATTTGTGCGGAAAGGGAAAAAGCGAATGCCAATATTTGAGATTGTATATTATTTCCCAGCTCATATTTCTCTTTCACCGTGAGCAGGATGACATTTTTCAACATACATGCATTCAGTATACTCATTACTTCCATCAATCTTCTTCCCAAACGAGAGATCTCCGACACAATCAATGTATCCCCTTTCTTTATTCTTTTCAATAGTACGCCAAGCTTTCTGTCTTTGGCTGACCGTGTTCCTGAAACCGTTTCTTCCACCCACACATCAATTTGGAAATCCCTTTGTTTGGCAAAACGATTTATCTCGAACCGCTGGTTCTCTACAGTCTGTTTATCAGTTGAAACCCGAATATACGCATATATCATAGCTGCATCATTAAGTTTTTTATTGAAAGGAACGCCAATCTAATTTATATTATCAGAGGAGGAAAGTTTCACCGGATCTTATTGAGGTTTTCTAAGAAGAATTAAGTATCTCCAACTATTCAAGCTCAAAAAACAGACAAATCTGCTTAATCCTTGTCTTTACAAGATAAAACGATTGTCCAATAGAATGAAAAAATTGTCTATAACAATAGTATAAAATACTGATAATCAATATTATTATGTTGAAAATGGATTGATCATCTTTAAGACGATTTTCGCAGTATAATAGATTTTTCTTTTATCTACTTAATGGTTTGTTCACTTACTTTGCATCTGTTGACATAGTTGATACTGAAATAAAAAACACAGATATAGTATGAAAAACAAATTGCAAATAGTATGGAGCAGCATTGCTATAATAAGTGTATGCGCATGTAGCACACCTTATACACAACCTGATGCTCCTATCAAAGAAGTTCCTTTCACCCAAGTTCATTTAGATGATAATTTCTGGTCACCGCGGATTGAAACCAACCGCACCGTTTCCATCCCATCCGCTTTCAAAGAATGTGAAAAGAACGGCCGATTCGATAACTTTGCCATTGCGGGTGGTCTGATGAAAGGCGAGCATCGCGGTGACTTTTCTTTCGACGATACCGATCCCTATAAAATTATAGAAGGAGCTTCCTACTCGCTGGCCGTAAAATATGACGGGAAACTGGATCATTATCTGGACAGTGTAATCCATATCATAGCTACCGCACAGGAACCGGATGGTTATCTTACTACTTGTGTAACCAATCAATGTACCCGTTTATCCGGTTGGTGGGGCACGCACCGCTGGGAAAAAATCAACAGCCACGAACTTTATAACAGCGGTCATTTGTACGAAGCCGCCGTTGCTCATTATCGCGCCACCGGAAAACGTACATTATTGGATGTGGCTATCAAAAATGCCGATCTGGTATGTCAGGTCTTCGGACCCGGCGAAGGGCAGATCCATCGTCCCAGCGGTCATCCTATCGCCGAGATGGCTCTTGTCAAACTATATAAGGTGACAGGTGATGAGAAATATTTGCAGACGGCTAAGTATTTTGTAGAAGAAACCGGCAGAGGAACAGACGGACATAAACTGAGCGAATATAGTCAGGATCACAAGCCCATCCTGCAACAAGACGAGATAGTAGGTCATGCCGTCCGTGCCGGATATCTCTACTCCGGAGTGGCAGATGTAGCCGCTTTGACTCATGATACCGCCTATTTCAATGCCTTAACCCGTATTTGGGAAAATATGGCCGGCAAAAAACTCTTTATCACAGGCGGAATCGGTTCCCGCCCACAAGGTGAAGGATTCGGTCCGAACTATGAACTGAATAATCACACAGCCTATTGCGAAACCTGCGCCTCTATAGCCAATGTGTATTGGAATCATCGTATGTTTCTCGCTACGGGAGATGCCAAATATGCGGATGTGCTGGAACGCGCGTTGTATAACGGGGTCATTTCGGGCGTATCACTCAGCGGTGACAAGTTCTTCTATGACAATCCGTTGGAATCCATGGGGCAGCATGAGCGCCAACACTGGTTCGGATGTGCCTGCTGTCCGGGCAACATAACCCGTTTCATGGCTTCAGTACCTTATTATATGTATGCCACTCAAGGCAATGATGTGTATGTCAATCTCTTTATCCAAAGCAAGGCGGATATTGAAACGGAAAGTAATAAAATAAATGTGGAACAAACTACAGGCTATCCGTGGGACGGAAAGATAAGTATTGCCGTCACTCCCGAAAAAGAACAGGAGTTTGCTTTGCGTGTGCGTATCCCCGGATGGGCGCAAGACGCTCCCGTACCCACAGATCTCTACTCATTTACAGACAAGGCTCAGGCTTACAGCATTTCTGTGAACGGTTCCAAAGTCAATGCGAAGCAATATGACGGTTATGCCACCCTTGTACGCAACTGGAAAGCGGGTGATGTGGTTGAAATCAATCTTCCTATGGAGGTACGTCGTGTGAAAGCAAATGACCAAGTAGAGGATGACCGTGGCAAACTGGCTATAGAACGGGGTCCTATTATGTTCTGTCTGGAAGGACAAGACCAGGCCGACAGTACTGTATTCAACAAATTCATCCCCGACGGTACTCCGATGGAGGCTTCTTACGATGCCGGTTTGTTGAATGGCGTAATGGTGCTGAGCGGTACAGCTAAAGAAATTGACAGGAATGGTAAGGTAAAAGATGTTCCCTTCAAAGCAATTCCTTATTCTACATGGAACAACCGCGGTGCCGACCAGATGGCTGTATGGATTCCCGAAGCGGCCGAGTATGCCCGCCCCACTCCGGAAGCTACTATTGCCAGCAAAGCACGTACTCTGATGATACAGGCTCCTATACAGAAAGATGCTCCCGAATCGGCTTCGGTGGAAACATGGGCATGGGGGGTAAATGACCAATGGGAACCTAAACGCTCATCGGATATCTCGAAACCTTACCACTATTGGTGGCTGAAGAACGGTACTGTCGAAACACTGGCTTATGAATTCGACCAGCCTTATACCGTATCGAACGTACAAGTGTATTGGTTGGATTTTGACCATTATGACGGGGATTTCCGTGTGCCGGAAAGCTGGAAACTATATTATAAAGAAGGCGAAAGTTGGAAAGAGGTAGAGGCGTTGACTGAATATACTGTAAAAAAAGATTGCTATAATAGTTTGGATTTCAAACCTGTCAAAACAAAGGGGCTTAAAATTGCAGCACAATTGCAGAAAGGAGCTTCGGGAGGGGTGATTGAATGGAAAGTGAACTGAATGAACATATAAACCTTTTAAATAAAACTGTATGATGAAAACACATGAGAACCGGGCCTTGTTCAGCAGGGCTTTGCTGAAGGCTACCACCTGTCTTTTCCTTACTGCGGGTGCAGGAGTCAGTAGTGTATGGGCAACACCGGAAACAACAGAATCTATGAGAACCGAAATGGTACAACAGCAAACTGTAACCGTAAGCGGTGTGGTGAAAGACAGGAAAGGGGAGCCTATCATTGGTGCCAATATCATGGAAAAAGGAACGACCAACGGTACCATTACCGATTTTGACGGTAAATATACGCTGAAGGTAAAAAATGCCAAATCCATATTGGTTGTTTCTTATATCGGTTATCAGACTCAGGAAATTCCAGTCGGAAATGGTGGTAAGAAAGATATTACCATGCAAGACGATTCCGAACTGATGGATGAAGTGGTTGTGATCGGTTATGGTACGCAGCGAAAGGGTGATGTGACCAGTGCTATTTCAAGTGTAAAATCAGAAAGTTTTGTGAAGGGGGCGGTAACCGATGCAGGCCAGCTGATACAAGGTAAGGTAGCAGGGCTGAATATTTCTTTACCTTCAGGAGATCCTACCGGCAACACACAAATTATGCTACGTGGTATTTCATCTTTAAAAGGTGGAACTTCACCATTAGTATTAGTTGACGGAGTGCCAGGAAGTCTGAATACAGTAGCCCCTGAAGATGTTGAGTCCATCGATGTATTAAAAGACGGTTCGGCTACTGCCATTTATGGTACACGTGGTACAAATGGCGTAATTATTATTACAACCAAACAAAGTCGTAAAGAAATGGCTCCCACCATTGATTATAATGGATATGTTTCTGTATCAAACATTTTAAACAGACCTGATTTCATGGATGCTGATGACCTTCGTCAGAAATGGAATGAAGGATATACTTTCAACGGAGCTAACTTGAAAGATTTCGGAGCCAATACCGATTGGCTGGGTGAACTGACCCGCACAGCTGTTTCTCATTCACACAACTTATCCTTAAGAGGTGGTAGTAAAAATACCAATTATACAGCCTCCATCAACTATACCAACCGGCAAGGTACTTTTATAAAGACTGACTTTGAAGCTATAAACGGTCGTATGGACATCACTCACTCTATGTATGACAATAAATTGACAGCCAATGTCAGTACATTCGTCAGCCAACATACCATGCCTCGCAGTTGGAATACATACGCTTATCGACAGGCTTTGATTCACAATCCTACAGAACCTGTAAAAGATGAGAACGGTGACTGGTTTGAGCGCGACTTGTATTTTTATGATAATCCTGTAAGTTATATCCGCGAAACAATTGGTGAAATGAAACGTAAAAACATCCGTTTCAATGGTAGCCTGACTTTCCGCCCTATTGAATCTTTGACCTTGAAAGCCATGTATGCCCGCCGGAGTACGACTTCTACCGATGGATATTACCAAACCAAGAAACATGTATCTACAACCAAGAGTGGCCGTAACGGCTATGCATATCGTTATGATTCTGATTTTGATAATAATCTGATAGAATTGACGGCCAACTTTCAGAAAGCATTCGGCAAGCACAATGTCAGTGTATTGATAGGTTATAACTATGAAGACAACACCAACTCTAACCTGTCCATGTCCAACTACGATTTTCCTACCGATGCTTATTCTTACAACAAAATGGAAGCAGGTATGGCCTTGAAACGTGGTGAAGCTTCCATGACCAGTTATAAAAATTCTGATAAATTAATCGGATTATTCACCCGTGTCAGTTACAATTTCAATGACCGCTACTTATTGATGGCTTCTTTGCGTCATGAAGGCTCTTCCAAGTTCGGTAAAGATCATAAGTGGGGTAATTTCCCCGGCATCTCTTTAGGATGGAGAATTAACAGAGAGAATTTTATGAAAAATGTGAATTGGATGGATAACCTGAAACTTCGCGTGGGATACGGTGTGACCGGAATCAATGTAGCCGACCCGTACACATCACTCTCAAGTTTGAATTATAATGGCGCTTTCCTGTACAATGGAACATGGGTCAAAGCATTGGAAACAATCCGTAACAACAACGCTGACCTGCGTTGGGAAAAGAAACACGAATTCAATGTAGGTCTGGATTGGGATGTCCTAGGAGGACGATTGGGTGGAACCGTTGACTACTATATACGTAGAACAAAAGATGCTCTTTGGGACTACGAGGTTCCTGTTCCGCCTTATATGTATCCAACCATGCTAGCCAATGCATCGGAAATGGAAAATAAAGGACTTGAAATTCTAATTCGTGCTACGCCTATCCAGACAGAAAAATTCACTTGGAATACCAATGTGTCCTATTCTACTAATTCAAACAAGGTCGTTGCACTATCCAGCGAGAAATTCTCGATGGACCAAGATTATTTCTATACAGGGTATACCGGAGAACCCATTCAAACCACTACCCATATCGTCCAAGTAGGCAAGCCTATAGGTACTTTCTATGGTTTGAAATCGGTTGATATTACAGATGACGGACTATGGTTGGTAGAAAACAAAAAAGGTGAACATGTTTTAGCCGAGGAAACCGATGCCACTGACTGGCAAGTATTAGGTAATGGTATTCCTAAACATTATCTGAACTGGAACAATACCTTCAATTTCTTTAATTTCGATTTAAGTATAAATATGCGTGGTGCTTTCGGCTTCCAGATTTTGAATTACCAACGTATGTATTATGAAAATGCAAAACCTGAAATCCAGTACAACCGCCTGAATTCTGCTTTTGACAAAGTATATGGCAAAACCCAATTGAAAGATGACCAACGCTATGTCAGCTATTACGTAGAGGACGGTGATTACTGGAAAATTGACAATGTGACTTTGGGGTATACCTTCAAACTATCCAAACAGCATATCATCAAAAACCTACGTATCTATGCTTCAGTATTGAATCTAGCTACCATTACCGGTTACAAGGGTATGGATCCGGAAGTACCATTGAGCAGCAACACCTATGGATTATTGGATGCCGGTACTGACAATCGCGACAAGTATCCTACCAATCGCACTTATACTTTTGGAGTTAATCTTACATTCTAAATCTAATTAAACAAAAAAGAACAGTTATGAAACTATTTAAATATGGTGTTTATGCACTCTGTGCATCTGCCATGCTCAGTATAAGCAGTTGCTTTAATTTGGATGAGGAGCCTTATTCTGAAATCATTGAAGAAGACTATGTACCAACCGAAGCCGATGAGATAGCCTTGTTGGCTACCACCTATTCACAATTACGCTTTGTGATGGACTGGTATGGCTTGTTTGACCTACAGGAAGAATCGGGCGATGTAATTGTCACACCTACCCGCCCGAACGGCTGGGATGACGGAGGTACTTACAAGCAAATGCACAAACACACTTGGGACAACCAGCAAGGACAGCCCCAAAGTATTTGGGACTATTGCTATAAAGGCATCGCCAATGCCAATAAAATATTAAAACGTGCCGATGAAGGTTTTTTTACAGAAGAAAGTAAACCTAAAGTCGTAGCTGAGGTAAAAGGAGTACGTGCACTTTGGTACTCCATTCTTTGCGATACACATGGAAATATTCCTATACAAACCAGTTTCAGTGAAGAGATTCCGGTTCAATCTACTCGTAAACAAGTTTTTGACTTCATTATCAATGAACTGAAAGAAGTAATGCCCAATTTGCCTACTGAAGTCAATAAATCCACTTATGGCAGACTCACTCAATGGGGGGCCAAATGCTTGATGGCACGTATGTATCTGAATGCTGGGGTCTATACAGGAACTCCAATGTGGAACGAATGTCTGGAACAATGTAACGATATCATTAACAGCGGTTTGTTTAGTTTAGAAACAAACTACACAGATATCTTCAAAACAGAAAACTCCGGATGTGTGGAAACGATCTTTGCCATTCCTTATGATGAAGTTTATAATGAAGGGGACAACAATGGTCCTGTTTTTGGAGCCCACATGAAATTTCTATCTTCAAACAGTCGTAAGGTCTTCAATATGCAAACCACCCCATGGGGAGGTTCAGCAGCAAACCCTCAGTTCATTAACAGCTATGATCCTGATGATATGCGGTTAAAATATACATGGCTGCAAGGTGACCAGTACAGCCCGGACGGAGTACTGATCACCACTTTCCCCAATAAGCTACCCAGTATTTACAAAACAGACACAGATGACGGTTATCGGGTAGGAAAATACGAAATTAAGGTAGGAGCTAAAAGCCTTCTAAGCAACGACTTCCCTTATTTCCGTTATACTGAAGTATTGCTGATGAAAGCAGAATGTCTGCTCCGCTTAGGACAAAACGAAACCGAAGCAGCCCATATCGTATCACAGATCCGTGAGCGTGCATTCCGTGAATCGGCTCATCCGGAAAAAGCAACGGTTGATGCAGCTTGGTTAAAAGGCGATACACACATTAACTATGGTACGCTTGACGAAAAAGGTCAGATTGATGATGCGGGTAATACAGAAGTCGTAGAATTAGGCGGACTTTATGATGAATGGGGATGGGAATTTGCAGCCGAGGCCCGTCGACGTACGGATATGATTCGCTTCGGAACCTATCAGAAGAAAAGTTGGTTTAATCATACTCCGACTGCCAATGACTTGAATGGCAACTCTATCCTGTTCCCGATTCATTTAGATCATCTTAATACAAACCCTAATTTACAGCAAAATCCAGGCTATGCCGGTAAATAAGAAATAATGTGATAGAAAGCAACCTTCTTTCTTCTCAATAGTTGCTAATTATTTAAACAAATATTTATTTTCCAGCCCGGTTTAAGTTATTAGAACCGGGCTTTATATTCCCATCTCTTATAAAATCATTACTTAAAATATGCTCATGGAAATGAACAGATATTTATCTTTTACTCTCTTTACAGGATTATCCCTATTGACAACAATACCCATTGAGGCGTATACACTAAATCCTAATAAAACAGCAACATCCATCTTACAGACAAATGTTATCGAAGTACGAAGCATAACTTCTGTACAACCCATCGTGATCTATTGTCCTGTGGGAACTGTTCCTCAATTACCTTATCAAGTATGGGTGACTTATTCAGACGGACAAGGTGAATACCGTCAAACTAAATGGTCCAATTCCGCTTTATCCACAGAACAATCAGAGGCTGACGATAAAGTTTATCCCATTGGAAGCCAATACACAATAAACGGATTCATTATAGGAGACGATACTACAGAAAACGGATATCCTATCACTGCTAAAATAGAGGTGGTAGACACTAAAAATACAATTTCCCCCAAGCTAATAGCCCATACTATCCCCTTAAACAATGTAAAGATTAACGGCAACAATCGCCTGACCTCCAATCGTGATCTTGCCATTAAAGAGATTATCAGTTGGGATGTAAGCCAACAGCTATATAATTATCGCGACACTTATGGACTGAGTACCGAAGGATATACCCGGTCTGACGGATGGGACTCACCTGAAACTAAATTAAAAGGACATGGTTCCGGACACTATATGTCCGCACTGGCCCTTGCCTATGCCGCTGCAACAAATCCTTCGCATAAAGAAATTTTACGCCGTAACATCACCCGAATGGTGAATGAACTGCGCGAATGTCAGGAGCGTACATTCGTATGGAGCGAAGAATTAGGAAGGTATCTCGAAGCCCGTGATTTTGCCCCTGAAGAAGAATTGAAAAAGATGAAAGGTACATGGGAAGCTTTTGATGAACATAAAACAAAATGGGCTACTTATGGCTATGGTTATCTAAATGCGATCCCCCCGCACCATCCCGCACTGATAGAGATGTATCGTGCATATAACAATTCGGACTGGGTATGGGCTCCCTATTACTCCATTCACAAACAGTTAGCGGGTCTGATAGATATTGCAACTTATATGGATGATAAAAGCATTGCCGACAAAGCATTGCTCATAGCCAAAGATATGGGTCTGTGGGTATGGAATAGAATGCACTACCGCACTTATGTAAAAAAAGACGGAACACAAGAAGAACGCAGGACACATCCCGGCAATCGTTATGAAATGTGGAACATGTACATTGCAGGTGAAGTGGGAGGTATGGGAGAATCTTTAGCACGTCTTTCAGAAATGGTCAGCGCCCCTGAAGAGAAGGCGCGTCTGATAGAAGCATCCAATTGTTTTGATAGTCCGGCCTTTTACGAACCGCTTTCAAAGAATATTGATGATATACGTAACAGACACGCCAATCAGCATATCCCTATGATCATCGGTGCACTGAGAAGTTATTTAAGTAACAATGATACATTTTATTATCATGTATCCCATAATTTCTGGAATTTAATACAAGGAAGTTATCGTTATTCTACCGGCGGTGTGGGTAATGGCGAAATGTTCAGACAGCCCTATACCCAAATAGTAAGTATGGCCATGAATGGCGTATCTGAAGGAGAGAGTCACTCAAATCCACATATCAATGAAACTTGTTGTGCATATAACTTGCTAAAATTAACAAAAGACCTCAACTGTTTTAATCCGGACGATGCCCGTTACATGGATTATTACGAACGGACACTTTACAACCAAATAATCGGCTCATTACACCCTGAACACTATCAGACTACTTATCAATATGCCGTAGGACTAAATGCATCGAAACCATGGGGCAACGAAACTCCGCAATCTACCTGCTGCGGAGGTACGGGATCTGAAAATCATGTAAAATATCAGGAAGCAACCTACTTTGTTTCGGACAATACATTGTGGGTAGCCCTTTATATGCCTACCACACTCCATTGGGAAGAGAAAAATATCACTTTACAACAGGAATGTTTGTGGCCAGCAAAAAGCTCCACAATTAAAGTTACTGCCGGAGAAGCCCGATTTGCCATGAAACTGCGAGTACCTTATTGGGCCACCGACGGCTTTGATGTAAAACTAAATGGAATCTCTATTGCCACTCATTATCAACCTTGTTCATACGCGGTAATACCTACCCGGCAATGGAAAGAAAATGATATAGTAGAAATTACAATGCCATTCACCAAACATATAGACTATGGTCCCGACAAGCTACCGGCTGAAATAGCAAGTAAAGACGGACACCAACTTGAAACGGCTTGGGTAGGTACATTAATGCATGGACCGTTTGCCATGACAGCTACCGATATCACTAATTGGACGGAAGCAACACTCAATATAGACTCACGTCTTGCCAGTATTACCGTTGTTGAACCTAACGGTCCGCAAACCGGTACTACAGGAAATTTATATACACTGATGCAAGGTGGACGAACTTTCCAACCAGATTATTATCGCCATGACCATACAACTCATTACTTCCGCATCAATCATATTAAAGATCCTACTGTAGAACTGAAAATGGCTCTGTCGGCAAAATTACGAGAAACTACGGCATTTAGTAAAAGCCATTACACAAAAGCAAGTTTCGCCAAACTAACAACCGCTATACAAGAGGGAGAGAAACTAATGAAAATATCTCCTCTGACAGAAACTACCATTTCTACTTGTGTAGACAATATTGACAAGGCCATAGAATCATTAGTCGCCTCCCGATTAGATAAGAGCAATCTTGAAGCCAGTATCCATATAGCTAAAAAATGTAATCCGGACCTTTATACTACTGATAGTTTTAAAACATTGCAAGCTACTCTTGAAAGCGCCCATGAAGTAATGGATAACATTGATTTACAAACCGTTATTGACAAACAAACTTTATCACTACAAGATGCCACCGCTTCTTTGGTACTGGCAAATAATGTAGATAAAACAGAATTAAAGGAGTTACTTAATATAGCTATGGAACGCCAAACAAACCAAGAAAAATGGAATGCTCTCGCAGTCAAGATTCCTGAATTTGCTCCTTGGGCTCATTTCGGGTTTACCCGTTTGAAACGTACATTGGAACATGCCCAAAATGTATATTTTAATAAGGATAAAAACTACTCCCAAGGAGAAGTCAATGCCATAGTAGCTAGTTTGAATACCGTCATCAATACAATGAGACCGGGTAACTTACCCGAAATGGAAGATTTAAGACCTTTATCTGCTCTATTAAGGCGCGTAGGCACCATAGACGATTCTACAGATCCGACATTAAAAGACGCTGTTGCATTCACTGAAATGGTCATAAAATACGTAGCAGACGGCAGTGGCACACATGATATGATAGAAACAGCTATCAGCCGCTTAAAATCTGCAGCAGGATTATGATAAGCTAGCTTTTAGAGAATGTCTGAAAAGGTCTATTGAAAGATTCATCTGGAATCCTCACTTTTTCTTCGAATTTTCTCTTTTCTTTCTCAGAAAAATAGTAATCTTGCATAAGATTTAGAAAATAAGAAGAAAATACTATGAAAAGACTAGTCCTATTGCTATTGAACTTACTGATGCCGATGATTCTGTTTGCAGCGTCCAATGACCTCTGTTTCCGTCATTTTTCTGTAGAAGACGGACTATCATCCAATTCGGTACGTGCTTTAATGCAAGATAAATACGGTTTTCTATGGATAGGAACGGATGAAGGACTGAACCGCTATGACGGTACTACTGTAAAACTCTATAGACTGAAAGATAGGGGAGCTAATGAAGCTATTTCATCTTTATACAGCACCCTCAATAAGATATGGATAGGTACAGACGAAGGCATATATATCTATGATTACGAAACAGAAGATATAATGCCTTTTGTACTGGCCACCTCCCAAAATATCCATATTGAAACAAATACGAACCATATTGTCGAAGATAAAGACAAAAACCTATGGTTCACTACGGTAGGACAAGGAATATTCAAATACAACACTATCACCAACCACTTGGAGCAATACGAATTTAAAAACGCAAATGGTTTAATGGCAAGTGTACTGGTGGATAGTGAAAACCAAATATGGGCCATTACCAATTGGGGAAACTCAGGTCTTTTCAAACTGAATAAAGCAGAAAATAAATTCGAGACTTTTCCGCTCTCCTATGAAAGCGGAAAGCATGACTCAAACGCATTGGTCATGTTGGAAGACTCGGAACATACACTGTGGTTAGGAACCTGGGAGTGTGGTTTGCAAAAAATCGATAAATACAGCGGAAAGGCCACTACTTATCTGCATCCCACAGACGGAAAAGGTGCCACCCATATTCATTCTATCATGGAATATGCCCCTCACCAGCTACTCATAGGCTCGGATGACGGGCTTCTGTTATTCAATACCATTACAGAGGAATATCAATTGTTTACAGAAGATGAAACAAACCCACATTCATTGTCCAACCGTTTTGTTTATCCTATTATAAAAGATCATGAAGGTGGAATATGGATCGGAACTTACTATGGAGGAGTAAATTATATTTCACCCAATACTGGACAATTCGAAAGTTTTGTCCACTCACGTTTTTCCAATTCTGTTAACGGAACAGTCATCGGACGGTTCTGCGAAGACTCTAACGGAGATGTGTGGATCGCTTCGGATGACGGAGGGTTAAACTGCTTTTCTCCTCAAAATAGAAAATTTTCCCATTATTTGCCCTTGGAGGGAAAAAACAGTCTGTCCTATCACAATGTACATGCACTTTGTATGGACGATGATAATTTATGGATCGGTACTTATACTGGAGGGGTAAACGTATTAAATCTGCAAACGGGAACTTTTAAAACATATTCTGCCTATCAGGATAATCCCGCCTCACTGGACGGAACCAGTTCTTATGCCATATTCAAAGACAGAAAAGAGAGAATATGGGTCACCTCCATGTCCGGAGTAAATCTATATAACCGGGAAAAAGATAATTTCACCCGAATTAAAGACTTGGACGCACTGACCATTGACATTGACCAGGATACCAAAGGAAATCTCTGGTTCTCCACCCAAGGCAAGGGATTATTTAAATACCATCCAGAAAAACAGATATGGAAGAACTATATACATGACCATAAAAATCCGAACTCACTGGCAAACAACCAAGTGAACTGCGTACTGATTGACACAAACGGAGAGATGTGGGTGGGAACCATGAACGGGCTCTGCAAATACAATGCGGAAGAAGATGCATTCGAAACTTTACCTCTTGAAATTCCCAGTCACAATATATGCAGCATCATCGAAGACCAACGCATATTGTGGCTCACCACCACCAAAGGGCTAGTGCGCTACACCCCTGGAGAAGGTTGCCGAGTATTTACTAAAAGCGACGGACTGCAAAGTGAACAATTCCTACCTAATGCTGCCTTAAAAGCATCGGATGGAAAAATCTATATCGGCTCAGTAAACGGATTCAATGCTTTCTACCCCCATCAGATTAAGACAAATGTGATGCTTCCTCCAGTAATCATTACAGAACTGGAAATAGATAATAAGGAAATCCAAACTGGAAACAAACTGCTTCCAAAATCTCTCAACCAGTTGGAAGAACTGGAGCTATCCTATAAAGAAAATGCATTCAGCTTGCTTTATGCCTCTTTAAGCTATTGTACCCCCAATAAAAACAAATACGCCTATAAACTGGAAGGATTTGACAAAGACTGGAACTATGTAGGCTCCCAAAATAAGGCCACTTACACCAATTTGCCCGCAGGAACCTATCTTTTCAAAGTAAAGGCGACCAATAATGACGGAATATGGAATGAAAAAGGAACCAGTCTGAAAATCACCATCCACCCTCCTTTCTATTGGTCCACCGCTTCCAAACTGCTCTATTTTGTATTGGTTTGCATAGCTTTCGGATTCGTCATCCGCTTCATCATCAAACGGACAGAGAAGAAACATACGGCTGAAATAAACAAACTGAACGCCAACAAGGAAAAAGAAGTACACGAAGCCAAAATCAAGTTCTTCACCATGATAGCCCACGAAATACGCACACCGGTATCCCTTATCATAGGACCTTTGGAGAAAATAATGAAATCTCCCGTGTCCCTGCCGTCTACAGTACGCGACGATCTGAATATTATTGACCGTAACAGCCAGCGTCTGCTGTTCCTGGTAAACCAATTGCTGGATTTCCGGAAGGTGGAACAGGAAGGAATGAAAATGAAGTTTGCTTCCCAAAATATCCACCAACTGCTCAAAGCGGTTTGTGAACGTTTCGAACCTTTCATCGCCCAACATGGAGCACGGCTTACTGTGAAATATCCTGAAGCAGATTTCACGGCTATAGTAGACAGTGAGGCGGTAACCAAACTAGTCAGCAATCTGTTGACCAATGCCAGTAAATACACAAAAGATGAAGTTACTCTTACCTGTATCGTACAGCCGGAACAACATACTTTTATAATCCGAGTGACAGATAACGGCATAGGGATCAGCAAAGAAGAACAAAAGAAGATATTCCATCCGTTCTATCAGGCTATGGATAACAAGCCGGGAACAGGTATCGGCCTCAGCATTGTCAAAAGTATCGTAGAATCACACAATGGCTGTATTGAAGTGGAATCCGAGGTTAACAAAGGATCATCTTTTATCGTAACGTTGCCTATAGAACAAGCACAAGTCCTGCCACAGGATACGGGCACATCACTATTGAACAACCCAGCCATTCCCGAAGGAATCTTGCAAGAGGACCTCTCCGGTTCTCCTATCAAACATAAACCAACCATGCTGATTGTGGATGATAATGAGGAAATGTTGAATTTCCTTTCGAGTAGTCTGGCTGATAAATACAGCATACTTACCGCAGAAGACGGTATAGAAGCACTGAATAAACTGAAAGAAAACGAAGTGACACTCATTGTAAGCGACTGGATGATGCCACGCATGGACGGAGTGGAATTTTGCAAAACGATAAGGACTAACCAGGCTACCAGTCATATACCCTTCATCCTGCTAACGGCCAAGACAGATACCAACTCCAAGATAGAAGGTATGGATTGTGGTGCAGATGCCTACATAGAGAAACCTTTCTCCATGCAATACTTGGAAGCATGTATCAAGAATCTGGTAGACTTGCGTAATCTGCTGCGTCAGAAATTCTCGAAGATGCCGTTGGTTCCGCTGAACAGCATTGCCAATAATTCTATGGACGACAAGTTCCTTACCCGTATGAATGAAATCATAGAAGAGAATTTCTCCAATCCGGAATTATCCGTAGATTTCCTGGCCGAAAAATTGTGTATCAGCCGTTCGGGTCTGTTTGCCAAAATAAAGACATTGGCCAATATCACCCCTAATGAACTGATTCAAGTGGTACGTTTGAAAAAAGCAGCGATCTTGCTGGCAGAAAACAAATATCGCATCAATGAAATCTGTTATATGGTAGGATTCAATAATCCGTCTTATTTCTCCAAATGTTTCCAAAAACAGTTCGGCATGAAACCGGGGGAATTTGTAAACGGGAAAAGAGAAGAATAAAAACTAATCAAAAATCATTTCCTAAAAATAAAAAATCCGGTTTCCCCTTTTCAGAGAAACCGGATCCATGATGAACGAGTGGTTTTATTTCAATCAATAATTATTCTTCTTCACTTCGAAATAAGCTTGCGGATGCAGACATGCAGGACATACTTCAGGAGCTTCCGTACCTACATAAATGTAACCGCAGTTACGGCACTGCCATACAGTTTCTTCCGCTTTCTTGAATACTGTGCCTTCTTCCACATTCTTCAATAAAGCCAGATATCTTTCCTCATGCCCCTTTTCAGCTTCAGCGATTCTGCGATACATAGTAGCGATAGCAGGAAAACCTTCCTGATCGGCCACATCAGCAAAGTGAGGGTAATCAGTAGTCCATTCTTCATTTTCACCGGCAGCGGCAGCTTTCAAATTTTCCATAGTGGTACCAATGATACCTGCAGGATAGCTGGCAGTAATTTCTACCATACCGCCTTCCAACCATTTAAACATACGTTTTGCATGTTCTTTTTCCTGATCAGCTGTTTCTGTAAAAATAGCTGCTATTTGTTCATAACCTTCCTTCTTTGCTGTACTTGCAAAGTAAGTATAACGCATTCTAGCCTGTGATTCACCTGCAAATGAAGTCAGCAAGTTTTTCTCTGTCTGTGTACCTTTTACGCTTTTAGCCATAATTGTTAGTTTTATTAGTTAGTATTATTTGATCATCTGTTGATGACACAAAGATATATATTTTATTTCAAAATTGTATTTATTACAATTACGTTTTTATATTTAATTAAACGTTCACTTTATATAAAATAAACAAGAACACCTATATTTGTGTTCACAACAACATTAACATTTTCCATTATGAAAAACATCATCAAATTATTCACTTTTCCCCTCCTTACTATAATAGGATTTAATTCATGTGCGTCCATACCGTTAAAAATCGGAGAGTCTGAAAACAACTCCACTTACACTGTCAGCTATCTGTTTGAACATGACGGTTGCAAGGTATATCGTTTTTACGATAAAGGAAATTACGTTTACTTCACTACGAGAGGAGATGTAACCAGTATCACAAATGATTCTACCGCCCAACGCACCATTACCATCAACAAAACACCCTATGAATAACAAAAATACGAATTTAAATAGAATAATACCTTAATTTATACATTAATTTTATCTACTTTTGCAACTCGTTTAAAATCATAGCATAAAGTAGTTGACAAATGAAAGCATTTGAATTCAAACCGAAGCTCTTCACTACCCTACAGAATTATTCAAAAGAGAGCTTCATGGCCGACCTCATGGCCGGAATTATCGTAGGTATTGTTGCACTTCCACTGGCTATCGCATTTGGTATCGCTTCGGGAGTTTCCCCAGAAAAAGGCATCATCACTGCTATTGTAGCAGGATTTATCATCTCTTTATTAGGAGGAAGCAAAGTACAGATAGGCGGACCTACCGGAGCATTTATCGTAATTATCTATGGAATCATCCAAGAATACGGCATCAGCGGATTAACAGTAGCAACTCTTATGGCAGGAGTACTCCTTATTTTATTAGGTGTATTCAAGCTGGGAGCTGTTATCAAATTCATTCCTTATCCCATTATTGTAGGATTTACCAGTGGTATTGCCGTTACCATCTTTACGACACAGATTGCCGATATCTTCGGACTGAACTTCGGAGGAGAAAAAATACCGGGAGACTTCATAGGTAAATGGATGATGTATTTCCGTCATTTTGATACTGTTAATTGGTGGAACGCCATTGTCAGCATAGTCAGCGTCCTGATTATCGCACTGACTCCCCGGTTCTCAAAAAAGATTCCAGGTTCACTGATTGCCATCATTGTAGTAACCATTGCCGTGTACCTGATGAAAACATATGGCGGAATCACTTGTATCGACACCATTGGCGACCGTTTTACCATTCAGTCACAGCTGCCGGATGCAGTAGTGCCCGAATTAAATTGGGAAGCTATCAAGAATTTATTTCCGGTTGCCATCACCATTGCTGTACTGGGAGCCATAGAATCTCTGTTGTCTGCTGCCGTAGCCGATGGTGTCATTGGTGACCGCCACGATTCAAACACGGAACTGATAGCCCAGGGCGCAGCCAATATTATCGCTCCGCTGTTTGGCGGTATTCCTGCTACAGGAGCCATCGCACGTACCATGACCAATATCAACAACGGTGGAAAATCACCTGTTGCAGGTATCATTCATGCAGTCATTCTGTTGCTGATTCTCTTGTTTCTGATGCCTCTGGCACAATATATCCCGATGGCCTGTCTGGCAGGTGTATTGGTGATTGTTTCCTATAACATGAGCGGCTGGCGTACTTTCAAAGCGTTGCTGAAGAATCCGAAATCAGACGTCACCGTATTGTTGATCACTTTCTTCTTGACTGTTATTTTCGATTTGACCGTAGCTATTGAAGTAGGTTTGCTCATTGCCTGTGTATTGTTCATGAAACGTGTCATGGAAACAACAGAAATATCGGTTATCAAAAATGAAATCGACCCCAATAATGAATCCGATCTGGAAGTGCACGAAGAACATCTCATGGTTCCCAAAGGTGTGGAAGTATATGAAATCAACGGTCCCTACTTCTTTGGTATCGCTACCAAGTTTGAGGAAATCATGTCCGAACTGGGCGACCGTCCCAAAGTACGGATCGTACGTATGCGTAAAGTACCATTCATTGATTCTACCGGTATTCACAACCTGACTAATCTATGCGAAATGTCTAAGAAAGAAAATATTCAGATTGTGCTTTCGGGAGTGAATGAAAAAGTGCATCAAATTCTTGAAAAATCAGGATTTAATGAACTGCTGGGAAAAGAAAATATCTGTCCTAATATCAATGTGGCTTTGGAGAAAGCAAAGGCTATTATAGAAAAATAAAATAAGAAAGGAGAGCATTATGGACTAAAATAAATGCTCTCCTTTTTGATTCTATTCTGCTAATGAAGGACAGGAATAGAAAGCCAATATCCTTTTTTCAGTAAATAAGTGTAAAATGCCCCCATACTCCTCACTGGTGTTTTAAAATCTTGAAATCAGATTTATCATTAAAAGACCTTATCCGCATCCCTAAGCCCTTCCTGCCATATAGCCAAGTGCTTTCTTCGTGTTTGTTGTATTTCCATAGCTTATGGAAATAGATAAATGAATATTCAATGCCTCCAACAGCATATTTCCTAAAAGGCTGTTACCTCCCCCATTATACCGCATATCAACAACCAGCAAAGAAACTCCCCTTTGATTCATATCCTGAATCATGTGTTCCAAAAAATGGAGTATAAATAAAAATTCCCGTTAAAATAGCGGACAGAAAATGGATATAGCGACAACGGTTCTATATTCACAAAAGTATGGGCATCCTACAAAAGAACTAACAATTCATTAATTCTCAGCTGGAAATCGGCTAAAGTGATGTTATTTATTCATATCACAAAGCTCATCGCAAGCGGACAGAACAAACAGACAGCATTAAGCTTTCAATGACTTGTCAAGAATAAAAGCTGGATGTACCTTGGTCAGAAAGATGAAAAAGTTCATCAGTTCGTTCTGATAAAGATTAAAGCTTCCATCATTATAATCAGGGATAGAAGTATATTCCATTATTATTCAAATCCATTCAATTGCAAGTATGTGAAACAACGTATCTCCAGTCTTTGAAAAATATCCAGGAATAAATTATATGTTTTAATAGTGACCTGAAAAAGTAAGATATGTTCATGAGCAAAGTAAGCTCACTTCATCGGCAAAGTAAGTCAACTTACTTGCCCTTTGAAGTCAACTTACTTTTTTCTCAATACGAGACCGATACCGGAATGCCGGAATCCTTTATCAATTTTCCTATTCTGTCCAATTCCTCATGAGTAGCCTTTTCCAAATCATGATCGGGCGTTTCACGGTCGATGGTGTAAATCATCACCTGACGGGGAGCAATCTCTTTCACCGTTTCCAGCCAGGGCAGCACATACCGATCTGAAGTATTATCCACATCCTGCCCTTGATATTTACCTTTCATGAACATGGTCTGAATAATCAGATTACCTTTGAAAGCTTTCATCCCTTTTATAATTTTCCGCACATCATAGTGCCCGGTCGGGCGGTCTGTCAATCGAATATAATCCGTATCAATAGTATCCAGCTTCAATATATTATTATCTATCTTATTCAATGCATCAAATACCTCCGGTTTGTGAATAAAAGTAGAATTACTCAATACACTCACTTTTGCCTGAGGAAAATATATATCACGCAATGCCAAAGTATCCTCTATAATTCCTGCAAAGTGAGGATGAGCCGTCGGTTCGCCATTACCGGCAAAAGTCAGCACATCCGGTTTAGGACCATTTTGCTGCATATCAATCAAACGGGCTTCCAAAGCCTCACGAACCTGCTCGCGAGTAGGCAGTTTCTTTTGGGGACGATGATCTTCATTAAAACCACATTCGCAATAAATGCAATCGAAGGTACAAAATTTACCATCTTCAGGAAGAAGATTGATTCCTAAAGACACTCCCAAACGACGACTATGTACCGGACCGAAGATGGGAGAAGGATAAATGACTGTTGACATAGTTCTTTTTTCAGTTGATAACAGTACAAAAATACAGAATGTTTTTCAAAATTTCAGTCTCAACTGCAAATAAAGGTCACTCTTTGTACTGCCGTCAATTTCCTCCAAAGCGGAACTTATCTTATCCCGATTGAAATAATGGGTAGTTCCGTACTTGGCCTGCAAGATAATGTGTTTATTCAATTCATAACGGGCGTTCACTGCCACACGCATACCTTTATAATAGAATGAAGGCATGGAAAAAGCATAGAGCACACTCTTTTCATAGATAGTAAGACGGGAATTATAGTCATCCGTATTAAACCATGCGGCACTCAAATCAAGCTGAAGAGGAAGCAAATGAAATGTATAAGCAGCACATTGAGAAACCAGAAAACCATTGGAAGCAGATTGCCCACGAAAGTTGATGCGTACATAATCCGCTATGGTTTTCAATGTCAGTTTATCTTTCACGCTATAATTCAATTGGTATCGGCATTTCTGCTGAATAGATGGAATAGTTTGCTTGGTTTTATCCGCAGCAGTGAAGTCCTTTTCCTTCTTTTTATAACGATATCTTATAAACATTTCCAGTTCATAAGTAGGTGAATAACTTAATTGGAGTAATCCATCCAATCCTTTGGTTCCTGCTTTGCTTACTAAATATTTCTTCCAAGGGAAATAGAAAAAATCACCATAACAAGTCATTTTGATATACTTTAAAATACTGGTTTCCAATCCTATATAAAATCCACTCTCATTTTGTACCGTACTTCCCTCTCCTATAGAACGAGCATAAACCGATTGATATTTGGCATCATAATACCTGTTCATAACTATTAACTGTGTTCCTCCTTTCGGTGAATAACGTAACATATTCATGGTTGCCCAAGTACCACATTTGTCTATAGCCGTTTCACCCAATAAAGAGAAGCGTTTCCAAAAGAATTTATAATCTCCTCCCACATTATAAAAGTCCTTTCCACGGGGATAATAAATATTATAGTACTTCTTCTCAGGATTCAACGGCTTGTTGAAAACATTATAAACAGCTGTTAATCCTAACTCACAGTACTTTCCATTATAATTTAAATTACTGCCAACCAACTGATTAGTTAATGTATTTTTCTTCTCAAACTCACGATACAACCGATGATATCCATCTTTTTTCAACGATCTTATAAACTGGTTATCAACAATACCATCCATCTTCCGATAAGAATAGAAACCATCCAATGTCCATCTTTTCGCCAACTTATAGCTGACTGCCATTCCTTGAAAATAGTTATATTCATCGGTAGAAGAATGCTTGCGTATGCCCCGGCTCTTATTTCCCAAAGTAGAGAGTGTAGCTGTTTTTCCCATCCCGAAATCAGTGTTGATAACTAGTCCATAACCATAGCTGACACGGTAATTACCAAGAGCTAAAGTCTTGATATGACCTATATTACGAATTAACAAGTATAGTGAATAAAAATCATAACCTTTTTTATTTTGTCCGGTAAAGAAAGGTTCTCCTGCATCCTTTTCAGCAGTAATTCCTGCATAAATCTGATCCCGATAATGAAAACTATATCGCAGATTATGATAATATCCATATCCCAAATACTGTTTGTTCGGATTCTTTTTTAAAGTTTCTGCCGGGTACTGTTGATACCCGGCCTTCGTATAAAAAGGAATATCGACACGTGTTGATAACTCTTGTTTACCGTATTTCAATATTCGCTTTATATTTGGTTTATATTGCTCTTTTTCAGGAGTTTCAAAGCAAATAAAGGGTAGTAAATAGTGAATAGTCTGCCTGTCAATATCTTCAATCATCCATAACTCATTGCGGGTAAGCATAGGACCATATTTGTACAGATAATACAATATATTCTCTACCAGTTGGTCAGAGAGAAATGGAAAACGTTCCAGTTGCTCTTTAGTTGCTGTATTGATATTGATGGGATTTTCACGTAATTCGGAAAGCTCCTCAAAGTGAGTATCCCATTGAAACGAACTGTTTTCATCTTCATCCATCAATTGCTCTGCCAGTTCTTCCCATACTTCCTGCGCACACAGGTTATGCACCGATAAAAGTATTGTAATACAGATAATTAACATTACTCTTAACAACCTGTTCATTTTGTAATTCATTGGCGTGTTTTAAGTTAAATAGTTTTATCCACTATACAGAGTAATCATATTTCTTGCTACTTTTGCACCAAGATGAAAAGGAAACTCTTTATAGCATTGTTTTTTTCCTTTATAGCCGCTGCTGCTTATTCCCAGCAACAAACGACTACTATAAACGGATACATGGTACCTGTATGTGTATACAAAGGAGATACTATTCCAGCTGTACAGTTACCTAATGTATACATTTTCAGACCATTAAAATTCAAAAACGAAAAAGAAAGACGGGAATACTACCGCTTGGTAAGGAATGTGAAGAAAACCCTGCCATTAGCCCGTGAAATTAACCGTGCTGTGATAGAAACTTACGAATATATAGAAACACTGCCTGACAAAAAAGCCAGGGAAAAGCACCTGAAACTCGTAGAGAAGGGACTAAAAGAGCAATATACACCGATTATGAAGAAATTAACCTTTTCACAGGGTAAACTGTTGATAAAGTTAGTAAACCGTCAAACGGATTCTTCCTCTTATGAATTGGTAAAAGCTTTTATGGGACCCTTTAAAGCCGGATTCTATCAAACTTTTGCAGCACTTTTTGGTGCCAGCCTGAAGAAAGAATATCATCCGGAGGGAGAGGATCGACTGACCGAACGGGTGGTATTGTTAGTTGAAAACGGACAAATCTAACTGATTCCTACTGTTTGAATTTTACTCTTATTATCTGAATTTCATTAATTTATTGGCAAACTCCCATAAAATAATTCCTGTGGTAACCGATACATTCAACGAATGTTTTGTGCCGTATTGGGGAATCTCAACACAACCGTCGCAAGCATTGACCACTTCCTGCTGTACCCCTTTCACTTCATTTCCCATTACGATGGCATATTTTTTATCGGCATCCAGTTCCAGTTTGTCCAGCAAAGTACTGCCTTCCACCTGTTCGATAGCCAATACGGTAAACCCTTGATCATGAAGTTCCTGAACGGCATCAAGCGTATTCTTTTTATATCTCCACTCCACCGAATTCTCAGCTCCTAAAGCTGTTTTATGCATTTCGGGATGGGGAGGAGTGGCTGTAATACCACATAAATAAATGCAATCTACCAAAAATGCATCCGATGTGCGAAACACTGACCCTATGTTGTGTAAACTGCGTACTTCATCCAGCACCACTGCTAAAGGCAACTTATCGGCTTTCTTGAATTCGTCTACAGTAAGCCGGTTCAGTTCTGTTATTTTGAGTTTCCTCATACTCTATTTTCTACTTTATTATTAACGGTTACAAACTTACATAAAAATCTATGATCTTTACGCCTATATAATGAAAAAGAAGTCTCTCCTACTCTCTTTTTATTTTTACTTCAGTCCTAAACTCAATTGTAAAACAGATGGATTTCTTTATACAAGAAAAGATAATAACTAATTCACATCCCCCTGTTGATAACGGTTGAAAACATGTAAAAAGAATGAGGATATCATTTCAAAAGTATTTCTTGCATATTTCAAATAATGGTATAACATACACTTAAAATCAACAATCCAAAAATTAATCACATAACTTAAACAATCAATATCAACACAATTTAATCACTATTTCAGGCGTTCATAACCATAAAGTTTTTAACTCATATTCTTATCAACAATATGTTAATAGAATAAGTAAAACCTGTATTATCAGTATTTAAGCCGGTTGATTATTTATTCATATCTTGGTATTATATATAAATAACTTATCAGACAAGAGAAAGAACTCTTTTTTACTAACAATATAAACAGCCTATTATTAATACCATATTTCTTTTTTTTGAAAGAAGGAGAAAAAATATAGATATAATAGATACAAAGAAATTGTTGGTAACTGTTCATTGTGTTTCTTGAAATGTAACCTGTAGTAATTTCCTGCGTCTAAGTAACAGAAATAAAAGGTAGAAGATCGCGGTCTTTTTATTAACTAATGCACTAAGATAAAGAATATGATAAAAAGAATATTGGTTGCCACATCACTTTTGTGTATGTGCTGCATACTTTTTGCTCAAAATGTACAGGTTAAAGGAAAAGTAGTTTCAGAAAATGAAGCGGTGGAATTTGCGAATGTCGTATTGCAGACAAAGGATTCTATATTTATAGCCGGAGGAGTAACCGACAGTAAAGGAAGGTTCATGATGGAGAATATCCAAACAGGAAGTTATCTGCTTTGTATTTCCGGTATGGGATATACCTCCCGGATTATATCATTGGATCATTTAGCTGTTTCTAAGGATTTAGGCGTTATCATGATATCTCCGGAATCGATCCTGTTAAAGGAAGTGGTGGTAACGGGAGCCAGTGTGATAAATGCCGCCGACAGGAAAATTATCCTTCCTACAGCACATCAGTTAAAATCGGCCGGCAATGGTCTGTCTTTATTGCAGCAGATGAAGCTGAGCAGAATACAAGTGGATCAAATGCGTAACAAGGTAACATCCTCCGGTGAAGGGGATGTACAGTTACGGATGAATGGAGTAAATGCCGAGATACAGGATATATTGGTTCTTCGTCCTGAAGATGTGATTCGTATAGAATATCATGATGCTCCCGGTTTGCGATATGGGGATCATACGGCTGCTGTGATTGATTACATTGTAAGACGGCATGAAACCGGTGGATATGTGGCTTTGGATGCGCAGGATTCTCCGCACGTACTTTTTGGAAACAATAATTTTATAGTGAAGATAAACCATAAAAAATCAGAATTCGGTTTGAATTATAATAATGTTTATCGTTCGGTAGATAATTATTGGCGTAATAATTGGGAAACTTTCCGCTATGAGGATGGTTCTTCCTTTACACGGGTGGAAGATGGTATTCCGAGTAGAATTTCCACTTATGGGCATAATATAGGATTGAATTATAGTTTTCAGGATCAGGGGAAATGGTTCTTTAATTCCACTGTACGGTGGGCTTTTAATAAGAACAAGCAGAATAACCAAAGCAGTCTGTATATTTTGGAGAAGCCTGAAGAAATTTTGATGATGAAAGAACATAGTACGGGCCGGACTTCCCGTCCATCGGTGGACTTGTATTTTCAATGTAAACTGAACAATGACCAGTCATTGATTATCAATGCTGTGACTACATATATTGACACTCAAAGTGACAGGAGTTATACGGAGGGGAAGAGTAATGAACCGCTGACTGATATTTATTCTACCGTATCGGGAAATAAATACTCATTTATAGGAGAGGGTATTTATGAAAGGAAAGTAACCAAGAAGAGCAGATTGAGTGCAGGAGTGAAATATCAGCAAAGTCTGGCGGATAATACCTATGGTGGAAACGAGTCATCTGAAACAAAGATGCATGAAACCCATGCGACAGCTTATGTGGAATACAGTGGGAAAATGGATCGTTTCAATTATTCTTTTGGACTGCAAGGCAGTTATTCCCGATTCAAACAGAAAGAGGAAGGATATAACAGGTATTCGTTATTGCCCCGTTTGAGGTTGGGGTACCAATTTTCAGATAATGTCTTTATCCGTTACCGGGGACAGATTTCACGTAAATCTCCCGGTTTGTCCGATATGGGAAATGTGAGACAATTGATTGACTCTTTATAGGTGAGAAGCGGAAATCCGGAATTAAAGATATTCACAGTATATAAAAATGAGTTGGAGGCAGATTTCCGGAAAGGTTTGTTTAGTGGTAATGTTCATTTGTCGTATCAGTATCAGCACAGGCCTATCATGGAAGAAACCATACGAGATAAGAATAACAGTTTTGTCCGTACCAATGCCAATCAGTTAAGTTGGCAGAAATTGAATCCTGAGTTGGAATTGAAACTCGGTCCTCTGAAAGATATTTTGACTTTTTCTTTTTCTACCGGTATAAATTATTATGATAGTCGTGGTTTGGATTATCATCATACATATACCAATTGGTATTACAGGGCCGAAGTGATGGCATCTTATAAAAGATGGTCCGGATTCTTTCAAATGGAAAATCATCGGAATAATTTCTATGGGGAAACATTGTCATACGGAGAGAGTTTTCATACCTTGGGATTGTCCTATCGATACAAGCGTTTGAATATCGGGATGATGACTTTGAATCCATTTGTTGATAATTACAGAATGGGAGGAGAAATGTTCAGTAAAGTGGCTCCTTCTAAGAATTGGTGGTATGTGAAAGAGAGCTGCCGCCTGTTTGTGGCAAAAGTATCATGGAATATCAGTTTTGGACGTAAGTATGAAACCATGCAGAAACGTGTGAATAACGAAGATAGCAATGCAGGTACATTGAAGTCGGGGAAATAAAAATCACTATTTTGGGTGGTCATAACCATAAAGTTTTTAACTTTGCATATTATCAATACCCATATTTCTTTTTTTGAAAGAAGGAGAAAAAATATAGATATAATGAATAAAGAGGAATGGTTGAAAAAAGGGTATGTTACCGAACTGGTAGACAAAACTCTGGATTTGAAAACTGAAATTGATAAGTTGCGTAAGGAAAAGAATGCGCTTATCCTAGGTCACTATTACCAGTCGGGCGAAATACAAGATATTGCCGACTTTGTAGGTGACAGCTTGGCACTGGCACAATGGGCGGCAAAAACGGATGCGGATATCATTGTGATGTGTGGTGTTCACTTTATGGGTGAAACAGCTAAGATTCTTTGTCCTGATAAAAAAGTGCTGGTACCGGATTTGAATGCAGGCTGTTCATTGGCCGACAGTTGTCCTGCTGATGAGTTTGCTAAATTTGTTCAAGAGCATCCGGATTATACAGTGATTTCGTATGTTAACACTACAGCGGCTGTTAAAGCGGTGACCGATGTGGTGGTCACTTCTACCAATGCCAAGCAGATCGTAGAAAGTTTTCCGGCAGATGAAAAGATTATTTTCGGTCCGGATAGAAATTTGGGTAATTATATCAATTCGATTACAGGACGCAATATGTTGCTTTGGGATGGTGCCTGCCATGTGCACGAACAGTTCTCTGTGGAGAAAATACTGGAGTTGAAAAAACAGTATCCTGACGCTGCTGTTCTGGTTCATCCCGAATGTAAAGGAGCCGTTTCCAAACTGGCCGACAAGGTTGCTTCTACGGCAGGATTGTTGAAATATGCCATTGCCAGTGACAAAAAAGACTTTATTGTGGCTACGGAAAGCGGTATTTTGCACGAGATGCGTAAGAAATGTCCTGAGAAGAACTTTATTCCCGCTCCTCCCGAAGACAGTACCTGCGCTTGCAATGAATGTAATTTCATGCGTCTGAATACGCTGGAGAAGCTGTACAATACGTTAAAGTATGAATGGCCGGAAGTGACAGTGGATGAAGCGGTAGCTGAGGAGGCAGTGAAACCTATCAAGAAGATGCTGGAAATTTCGGAGAAGCTGGGATTATGACTTTTGTAAAAGATAACAAGATGTGGTTAATAAAAGACGTTTCTGTTATTCTTAAAAGTAAAGGGGAATTCTTCTGGAAAGGATTTATCATCGGAATAGGAGTGACATTTCTGTTTCATTAAAGATTTGTTTTGACGGAATAATGGTTCTCATGGAAATCATTATTCCGTCAAAATTGTTTTCAAAGGAAAACAGAATACTTGTTTTTATGAGGCTCAATAGAGGTAAACAAATGATATAACTAATTTATATAGTTACGCCTTCAGAAACCGGCAAAGTTTCTCTACGGCCAGCGCACGGTGACTGATTTTGTTTTTCGTCTCATTGCCTAGTTCGGCAAAAGTTTTAGTATATCCTTCGGGCACAAAGATAGGGTCGTATCCGAAACCTGACGAACCTCGTTTTTCTTTGATAATCTCACCTTTTACAATTCCTTCGAACAAATGCTTCTTTCCATCCAGAATCAGGCAGATAGCTGTGCGGAATTGTGCTTTTCTATTTTGCACTCCCTGCATATTCTGCAATAATTTTTGCATATTGGCTTCCGCATTGTGTCCTTCGCCTCCGGCATAACGGGCGGAATAAACACCCGGAGCACCATTCAAAGCTTCCACTTCCAGGCCTGTATCGTCGGCAAAACAGTCTAAACCGTAGTTTTTATAAATATACTCCGCTTTCAGCATCGCATTGCCTTCCAACGTATCAGCAGTTTCGGGGATATCAACATGGCAATGGATATCTTTCAAACTCAATAATTCAACTTTTTCTCCTAGAATGGAGGATATTTCATCCAGTTTATGAGCATTGTTTGTAGCAAATACTAATTTCTTTTTCATTTTATATCATATTAATTGAATGCAAAGATACTGAGAATGAACCAAAGTAAGATAATTCCTGACAGAATAATATAGGTGAAAAGGTAAATAGTAATTTGTTTGCTATGTGTATTTTCAATTTTTGATTATTTTTGTTGGTATCATTTGATACTTGATAGTATGGTATATATAGAAACTCCTCATTTGTTGTTACGGGACTGGGAGGAAGAAGATATTCTTCCGTTTGTCCGTATGAACAGTGATAAAGAAGTAATGGAATTCTTTATCACTACTTTGACAGAGGAAGAGACGATGGCTTTTTATTGTCGTATCCGGAAAGAATTTGAAGAATATGGTTATGGTTTGTATGCTGTAGAATGTAAAGAAACTCAGAATTTTCTAGGCTATGTGGGTTTTCATAATATTGCTTTCGAGTCGGATTTTACTCCCGGAGTGGAAATAGGCTGGCGATTGTGCCGGGATGCATGGGGAAAGGGATATGCCACAGAAGCCGCTTCTGCCTGTCTGGATTATGCGAGTGATAATTTACCTTTTAAAACGGTATATTCGTTCACTGCCATACCCAATAAACGCTCTGAACGGGTCATGCAGAAAATAGGAATGCATTTTGAAAAAGAGTTCGATCATCCTTTGGTGGAACAAGGGCATTGGTTATGCAGACATATATTGTATAAAATAGAAATTTGAGAAAATAGATTAACCGATATGTAGTAATCTTATCATTGCTTCATCGTTCTGTTTTTCAATGCAGAAACAGTGAAGCAATGGAAGAGATTATTTTTTAGTTACTTTATTTTTAGTTTGTCGAATCCTTCGCCATACACTCCTACCACATTACTTTGTGATATAAATGCATTGGGATCAATATCTTTCACCAATCGGAATATATCCAGTGACTGGCTTTTCTTTGCCAGTACCACTACGACCTTGATTCCTTGTTTGCTATACCATCCTGTACCATCCAATAAGGTAACTCCACGATCTATTTGTTTGGTGATTCCTTCGGCTATTTCATCATGTTTACGCGAGAAAATAAGGAACTGTACGGATTGGCGTGAACTGTTTATAACATAATCAATCACAATGCTCATAATAAACAATACACAGAAACCAAACAACACCCGTTTCCAGTCATGGAATATGAAATAACAGGAGGATATGATGACAATATCACAATACATCATCATGCGGCCAAGGGTTACATCTTTATATTTATTGATAATCCAGGCAATGATATCCGTTCCGCCGGTACTTCCATTATTGCAGAAAACAATGCCGATACCAAATCCCAGCAAGCCGGCACCTACTACACAAGCCATGAATTCTTGTCCCGGTCCTAACAATTGCGGCAGTGTACCATCCGGGTTCTTCAATAATGCTTGAAAGAGCCATAATAGGAATGTTAGCATAAAGATGGCATAAATGGTTTTAAGGCTGAATTTAGGTCCTAGTATCTTTAATGCGAAACCTAAGAAAACAGCGTTGATAATAAAATAAGAAACCTGGATTTCAATGCCTGTAACATAATATATAATGGCTGAAATACCGGTTACTCCGCCTGTAGTTATTTGATAAGGCAGTAAGAAAGCCGCCCATCCCAGTGCATAGCAAATCAGTCCGAAGGTAATGGATAAATAGTCTTTTACCTCTCTGCCTAGTTTGATTTTTAATATTTGGTCCATGGTAATGAGGATTGTTTTTAATGTAAGTAGAAAGGTGTGTCAAAAGTTACTGCTTTTGACACACCTCAAGGATAGTATCGATTATAATACGATGTTTACAATTTTTTTGGGAACGATGATTACCTTTTTCGGGGTTTTTCCTTCAATCCATTTCTGGGCTTGTTCATCTGCCATAACTGTTGTCTGAATGGTATTGTTATCAGCATCAGCGGCGAAATCCATGGTGAAACGTGCTTTGCCATTGAAAGAGATAGTGTATTTTACAGTGTCTTCTTTCAGGTAATCTTCATTGAATGCAGGCCATTGTGCATCGCATACGCTGGTGGTATTTCCCAGAGCTTCCCAAAGTTCTTCTGCATAATGTGGAGCGAACGGAGCTAACAGGATGATGAGATTGCTCAATACCTCTTTATTGCGACATTTCAATGAAGTAAGTTCGTTTACACAAATCATGAATGCACTGATAGAAGTGTTGTAAGAGAAAGTTTCAATATCTCCGGTTACCTTTTTAATCAGCTTATGAATTGCTTTCAACTCTTCTTTAGTCGGTTCACCCTCTACAGGCAAGAATTCGTCTGTGCGGCTATAGAACAGATTCCACAGTTTCTTCAAGAAACGGTGAACACCGTCAATACCATTGGTATCCCAAGGTTTGGACTGTTCTACCGGACCGAGGAACATTTCGTACATACGCAGCGTGTCGGCACCGTATTTCTCGACAATCATATCCGGATTGACTACGTTGTACATGGATTTACTCATCTTCTCTACCGCCCATCCGCAGATATATTTTCCATCTTCCAGGATAAACTCAGCATCGTTATACTCAGGACGCCATGCTTTGAAAGCTTCTACATCCAGAATATCGTTGGATACAATATTCACATCCACATGCAGCGGAGTGGTTTCGTACTGGTCTTTCAGGTTCAATGACACAAAGGTATTGGTGTCTTTGATGCGATATACAAAATTGCTTCGTCCCTGAATCATTCCTTGGTTTACTAATTTTTGGAATGGTTCTTCCTTGATACTTACGCCCAGATCATGCAGGAACTTGTTCCAGAAACGAGAATAAATCAAGTGACCCGTAGCATGTTCGGTACCGCCTACATAGAGATCTACATTTTGCCAGTAATGATCTGCCTTTTCTGATACTAGTGCTTGTGCGTTGTGTGGGTCCATATAGCGCAGATAGTATGCGGATGAACCTGCGAAGCCCGGCATGGTATTCAGTTCAAGCGGGAATATAGTGACGTTGTCAATCAAGTTGTTTTCCACGACTTCACCTTTTTCTACATCCCAAGCCCACTTGGTGGCATGTCCCAATGGAGGTTCGCCTGTTTCGGTTGGCAGGAACTTAGCTACTTCGGGAAGTTCAAGCGGCAATTTAGATGAGTCAATCATATAAGGCATACCGTTTTTGTAATATACAGGGAACGGTTCACCCCAATAGCGCTGGCGTGAGAAGATGGCGTCACGAAGACGATAATTCACTTTCACGCGTCCCAAATTGTGGGTTTTCACATATTCTTTGGTAGCTGCGATAGCTTCTTTGATGGTCAGTCCGTTTAAAGAAAGGTCACAATAAGGAGTGACATCCTTGCGGGGTGAGTTGCAAACAATACCTTCTTTGGCATCGAAACTTTCTTCACTTACATCACAACCTTCTACCAACGGAACGATAGGCAGATTGAAATGTTTTGCAAAAGCGTAGTCACGGCTGTCGTGAGCAGGAACCGCCATGATGGCGCCTGTTCCATAACCTGCCAATACGTAATCACTGATCCATACGGGAACAGCCTCGCCGGTAAACGGATTGATGGCGTATGAGCCACTGAATACACCGGTTACGCGGCGGTCGGCGATACGTTCACGTTCCGTACGTTTCTTGGTGCGGTCCAGATAGGCTTCCACTTCGGCTTTCTGTGCTTCAGTAGTAAGTTGGGGAACCAGTTCGCTTTCGGGCGCCAGTACCATGAAGGTTACACCGAACATGGTATCTGCACGGGTAGTAAAGATAGTGAATTCAATATCACTGTCTTTCACTTTGAATTGTACTTCCGTACCTTCCGAGCGTCCAATCCAGTTACGCTGTGTTTCTTTCAGTGAATCAGTCCAGTCCACAGTGTCCAGTCCGTCCAGCAGCCGTTGTGCGTAAGCCGATACGCGTAAACACCATTGGCGCATTTTTTTCTGAACGACGGGGAAACCGCCGCGTTCCGAAACGCCATCCACCACTTCGTCATTGGCAAGAACAGTTCCTAGTTGCGGGCACCAGTTCACCATGGTTTCTCCCAAATAGGCAATGCGGTAGTTCATCAGGATTTCCTGTTGTTCTTTTTCGCTTTTGGCATTCCATTCTTCGGCTGTAAAGCTGAGTTCTTCGCTGCAAGCCGCATTCAGTCCTTCGTTGCCGTATCGGGCAAATGCTTCCGTTAGTTCGCTGATGGGGCGTGCCTGCTGTGTATCGTTACAATAATAGCTGTTGAACATTTGTTGGAAAGCCCACTGAGTCCAATGGTAATATCCTGGTTCACAAGTACGTACTTCACGGTTCCAATCAAAAGAGAAGCCGATTTTGTCCAACTGTTCACGATAGCGGTTGATATTGTTCACAGTGGTGATGGCAGGGTGTTGTCCGGTTTGTATAGCGTATTGTTCTGCAGGAAGTCCATATGCGTCATATCCCATCGGGTTCAGCACGTTGAAACCTTGCAAGCGTTTGTAACGGGCGTAAATATCACTGGCTATGTATCCCAACGGATGTCCTACGTGCAATCCGGCTCCCGACGGATAAGGGAACATATTCAATACGTAGAATTTCTTTTTGCTTTCGTCTTCAGTCACTTGATAGGTATGGTTCTCTGCCCATCTTTGCTGCCATTTCTTTTCAATCTCTCTGAAATTGTATTCCATGATCTATTTTTTGTTATTTAATATCTTTGTTATTAAGTGATTGCAAAGATAATGAAAGTCGGGGAGATATATGGAAAGAACAGAAATAAAAAACTTCTTGTTATGTATATAGATTTCTTTTTGATGACACTTTTTGGAGGAATATATAATATATATACCTCCAAAAATTATTATATTTATTTGTACAAATAGCAATTGTACGATATATAGGCGGTAAGATTAGAAGATTTATAATGATGCAGCCGAAAGATTATAGTTCTTTCGGCTGCATCATTTATATGTTTAATTTACGGGCTTTTTATTCCACTCCCAAATCTTTATAAGTTCTCGGAGCCGGGACAGAAGGTAACGGTTTGCGATCCTTCAGCTCTTGTAGAATTACTTCAATAGCTTTATTCAACTGCTGGTCTTCACCTGACTGTTCTTTTACCGGATCATTATCAATCAGAATATCAGGGTCCACTCCATGATTTTCTACTATCCATTGACCGGTCTTTGCATCATAATTGGTAAAGAACGGAACACGCACATCCGTACCATCCATATAAGGTAACGGACCACTGATACCGACAATGCCACCCCATGTACGAGTACCGATAACTTTACCGATCTTATTTGCCTTGAAACTCCATGGGAACAAGTCACCGTCTGAAGCCGAGTATTTATTGATCAGCAATACTTTCGGCCCCACTAGTGTTGCATCAGGAATGGTACCGATTTTAGTTGATCCACGACGCATGGTCAGGCGATAGGGTTCACGAAGCAAACGTTCGATAATCATTGGAGATACATTACCACCTCCATTGGCACGGTCATCAATAATCAAGGCTTCTTTATCGAGTTGGGGATAGAAGTAGCGGGCGAATTCATTCAGGCCGTCCGGTCCCATATCGGGAATGTAGACATAGCCTACACGGCCATTAGTTGCTTCTTCCACTTTTTTGATATTATTCTGTACCCAGTTATAATGATACAATGGGTATTCATTGTCTAATGGTTTAATGACTACTTTACGTGCTCCTTTACTTGATGCGGTACGGTTTATGCTTAGTTCAGTCAAGACATTGGCTTTGCCTGCCAGCAGACTGTAAATGTTATCAACAGTAGCTGTTGAAATGCCATCAATAGCTGTGATATAATCTCCTTCTTTTACTCCGATACCCGGTTCTGTAAGGGGAGAACGCAGTTTCTGACTGTAAATTGCACCCGGTAGAATTTTGTCAATACGGTAGAAGCCACCCTTGTCACGACTCAGTTCAGCTCCCAGTAATCCCATTGGAATACGTTCGGGACCTTTTATTTCACCCGGACTCACATAAGCGTGTCCGCAAGCCAGCTCGGCAATCATCTCACCGATGATATAGTTCAAGTCCAGACGGGTTTTTGCATGGGGAACTAATACAGCATATTTTTCTTTAATCGCATTCCAGTCTGCTCCATGCATATTTTCCAGATAGAATCCGTCACGGAAAGCCCGCCATGTTTCATCGAATATCTGAGCCCATTCCTGACTGTAGTCAATGGGAGCAATCATGTCGTCCAAGTTGACGTTCTCTTCCAATGAGGCTTTAGTGCATGGAAAATCACAGATATACAGATTATTTCCTTTAAAGAACAATGCTTTCCTATGATTGGCAGCTACATCCATATATGCTCCTTCGGCCACGGTTTCTTCTTTTTGTTCGGTCAAATCATATACTTTGGTACTTCTACCACTGGCATACCACACTTTTTTACCGTCTGAATAGAAATTATCGTAGTTACCTGCTTGTAAAGGCAGTTTAATCAGTCTTCCGGGCAAGCCTTCCGGATCAATTTTAACTGCATTATTTGTGGCTTCCGTTTTTTTATTGACAGCATCAGTTGCCTGTTGTTCTATGCTGACCATTTCATCCGAAGGTAATAAAGGTGATGGCGTATCATTGGCGAGCATGGCCATATAGACTCCTCCCATACGATTATAGGCATGGTTCCACTCTGTCTGGCTGTAAATGGGATTAAAATCTCTTTCGGAACTGAATATGAGGTATTTTCCATCTGTGCTGAAAACAGGTGAAGAAGAATTGTACCATTTTTCGGTTACCGGATATTCCTTACCTGAAGTCAGATGGTATACATAAATGACACTCATGTTATTAGCTCCGGATTTAGTATAGGTAATCCACTGGCTGTCTGGTGAATAGTTTACTTCATAGAACTCTCCTTCCGGATTCTGCATGACAGTCCGTTTCGCTTTTGAGGCAATATCAACTTCTACGATACGGTTTTTACGGTCGGTATAAAGTATTTTCTTGCTGTCCGGGCTCCACATCAGTTGGCGGATATAAGTATCATTGTTTTGGGTCAGTTGGATGGGATCACCCCCTTCGATAGATTGCAGCCAGATTTCAGTTTCACCGGTACGGTCACTGATATAGGCTATTTGTTTACCGTTCGGACTCCATTCCCCTTCCCGTTCATTGGCTCCCGGGGTGCGGGTGATATCACGGGTTACCCCTTTTTCGGCAGGAACATCGAATACCTCTCCGCGGGCAGTTACTGCCAGGCGGTGCCCATCCGGTGAAAGACTGGCGGCAGTCAGGTTATCTGCTACCCGTTTCATTTCTTTTCGGGCATAGATATTGTCTGAAGTCAGCGTGATGGAGATTTTTTCTGATTTGCGCGTTTTAGGATCCAGTTTATAGAGGTATCCTCCATGTTCGTAGACAATAATTTGTCCGTTACTGCTGGGGAATTTTACATCATAATCCGTATAGTGGGTTACTTTTTCAGTTTGTTTGGTCCGGATATTATAAACAAAGATATTCATGGTGCGATCCCGATCGGAAATAAAGTAGATTTCCTCTCCTATCCACATAGGGATAATATCTTGTGCAATATTATTGGTGATATTCTCTACTTTCTTGGCAGCCGGATCATAAATCCAAATGTCATCTGCCATGCCACCGCGATAATATTTCCAATTACGGAATTCTCGCATAACCCGGTTGTAAGCCAGCTTTTTTCCATCGGGGGAATAGCTGCAAAAACCTCCTTCGGGTAATGGAATCACTTCGGACATTCCTCCGTTTTTCGATATACTCCACAGCTTGCCATCGAAACCGTCACTGATACGATTGCGGTAGACTATGTTTTTTCCATCTGGTGTCCAAGTCATTACAATGTTATTGGGACCCATTCGGTCTCCTAAGTCATCCCGGCTGTTTGTTGCTGTATAGGTAAGCCGTTGGGGTTCGCCTCCATCGGTTGGAATCAGATATACTTCAGTGTTACCGTCATATTGACCGGTGAAAGCAATTGATTTTCCATCCGGAGAAAAACGTGCGAACATTTCATAACCGATATGAGAAGTCAGCTTTTGTGCTTCTCCTCCATTCAAAGGTGCTTTGTACAGATCTCCGGCGTAAGAAAAGACAATGTCGGAGCCATTGGTAGCGGGGAAACGGAGTAACCTAGCCTCATCGGCATGTCCGGTGAAAGCTGTTCCTGCCAGTAACAGGGAGAATAATAGCTTTTTGTTCATTTTATTTAGGGTTTGATTTTCGTCGGAAACAAAGTTAGGTATTATTCTTCAGATTATGAGCTGGAACTTATTTCTTTTTTCAGTTGATTATTACTAGAGTTTTTTAATAAGAAATAGTTTTATTGGCATGATGTTTTTAAGAAATGCTATATTTGCAATATTAATAGTCTTAATAAAGATGGATGCAAGTATAGTAGATAAAGATTTGATTGAAAGAATAAACAAAGGAGAAGAAAAAGCTTTTGAGGTTTTATATAATAGCTATTTTGTCTATCTCTGTGCTTGTGCTAATTCTTATATCTTTAACCCTGTGGAAGCGCAAGATATAGTTAATGAAACTTTTGCTAAAATATGGTATAGGCGTGGTGAGTTATCTTTTCCTATTCATGCTTATTTGATACGTGCTATTCAGAACGGGTGTTTGAATTACCTCCGTTCGCTTCACAGCCGTGAAAGAATTATAGATGAATACCGTGAAGCATTACTTGAGTATCAAGAAGAATTTTGTGCTTCCGAGTGTTCGCCTTTGCAAGAAATGGAATTAGCTGATTTGGAAAAATCAGTCCAAAATATAGTGTCTTCCTTGCCTGATAAATGCAGGTTCATTTTTGAGCAATATCTTTATTCCAATCTGACTCCTCAAGAGATTGCAGATAAAAATAATATTTCAGTCAATACAGTCAGAGTACATGTAAAAAATGCCATGGATAAAATAAGAGAAAAGGTGGGATCTAGAGTAGGGATTCTATTATTTTTTCTTTTCTAAAAAAAGAATGAAAAAAATCTGTTTTTGGCTTAAATGTTTTGTCTGTTGCTTGTGTATTATCTATAGTAGATAATTCCAAAGATATAAAATGAACAGCCAAATAGATGAATTTGAACGAATAATGCTGGATTATCTGAAAGGCGAAATCTCGTCTGAAGATATGCAGAAACTAACTATATTACTGAAAAGAGAGAATGCTTGTCGCGAAAAATATCGTGAAATAGCCCGTTCTTATGCATTGGCATCCTCTTCTTGGTTTGCACGCAGGAAAGAGCAAAACTTTGAGCAATTGTGTGATACATTGAATTTCTATTCTTCTCGTAAACATTCTTTTTTCCGTAAAATAAGCGTTTGGAGAAGCGTTGCTATATGGACTTTACTGATTGGTTGTAGTATAACATTCTTTTATTTATATCATTCGTCTAGTCCAGAAGTTCTTACTCCTTCTTATTGTCAGATTGAGGTTCCCCAGGGGGCCAGTTCGAAATTATTATTGCCTGATAGTACCATTGTTTTTCTGAATGGGGGGACGGTTTTAAAGTATGATGTTTCTTTGCAGCAGCGGACTGACCGGAAAGTTTTTCTTTCAGGTGAGGCTTATTTCAAAGTTTCTAGAAATATGCTCAAGCCTTTTATTGTTCATACGGGGGAATTGAATATAAAAGTATTAGGTACAACATTTAATGTGGCTTCTTATCCTGATGATGCGGAAATAAAAGTGAGCCTTGTGGAAGGTAGTGTGAATGTTTACACTACTTCAGATGCTAAAAAGAATATTCTTCTTTCTCCTGATGAGCAAGCTGTTTATAATAAAAATGATAAGGTATTGTCTATGAGAAAGATAGATGCGGTATCTCAAGCAGCATGGACTACAGGAAGACTGGTATTTGTTAATGAAAAGTTATTTGATATTTTGAAAACAATCGGGAAAAAATATGATGTACAGATACTTGTGCAGTCTCGGAAAGTGTATACTGAATATTTTTCAGGAAGTATAGATACGAATCTGACTTTGGATGAAATTCTTTCTTATTTAGATGTGGATAATAAGTTTATGTGGAGAAAGAAAGGAAAAACAATAGTTATTACAGACCGGTAACTGATAGATAAAAAGTACTGTGAAAAGTACATGCTTAAATAATTGTTAACTAAAAATTCTAAGTATGAAAAAAAACTTTTGTAAAGTTCGTAGGGGGCATTGCCTCTCTCTTGTATGGATAGTTTCATTTCTACTATGGGGAAATGTCACTATGGCCGCATTGCCTATTCAGGAGGCAAAACTTTCTATACAACAGCGTTCAGTGGCTTTGAGTCGGGTTTTTTATGAGATTGAAAAACAGACCGGCTACTCTTTCCTTGTTCGTAATAATGATATTAATATGAATGAGAAAGTATCTATTGATGTTAAAAATAAAAGTGTGGAAGAGGTGCTTGAGATGTTGTTTGTAGGGAAAAATATCCGTTATAAAGTGGAAGGGGAGCATATTTCTGTTTATAAACCCCAGCAATCAAGACAAAATGCAATTACCGGATTGGTTATGGATGTGGCAAAAGAACCAGTTATTGGTGCTTCTGTTGTGGTAATGGGATCTACTAACGGGTGTATCACAGATTTTGATGGAAAATTTTCTTTAGAAGTTTCTGAATTTCCTGTGAAGTTACAAATCAGTTATATTGGTTATAAATCTCAAGAGGTAACTGTACGTGATACAAAAACTATTCAGGTGGTATTACGTGAGGACACTGAAACTTTAGATGAAGTGGTGGTAGTGGGATACGGTTCGCAGAAAAAAGCAAACCTGACAGGAGCCGTTGCCTCGGTCAAGATGGATGAAGTGATAGGCAATCGTCCTTTGTCACAAGCTGCTGATGCATTGCAAGGTACGGTTCCCGGCTTGTTTGTGTCTAGTGATGGCAATGCTCCAGGTAAAAGTAAGTCATTCCAGATTCGTGGCGCTTATTCTGTAGGTATTAAAAATGATGATGGTTCTTATGGTAGTGCTATCAAGCCTTTGATTTTAATTGACAATGTGGAAGGAGACTTGGATATGGTTAATCCTGAGGATATTGAAACGGTTACAGTGTTGAAAGATGCTGCTTCAGCTGCCATTTATGGTGCCCGTGCTGCCGGTGGTGTAATTTTGGTTACTACCAAACGTCCGAAAGGAGAAACTTCTTTCCAACTGAATTATAATAATAACTTTGCCTTTGCAACTGCCATGAATTTGCCAGAACAGGCACCGTTGATGGAATATTTGCAGGCCTATTCTGATGCAGCCGGAGATCAATTCTGGACAATGGGTTCGCCTAGTGTAAGCAAATGGATGGGATATTTGGAGCAATATCGTAATAATCCGTCTTCTATTCCTACTGTCGGCGATGGTATCTTTAAAGATACGGATGGGGCTGTTTATTATATGAATGAAAAGGACTTGGTGAAGAACATGCTTGAGACTAGTTTCCAGCATACACATAATATATCAATGACAGGTGGTACTGATAAGCTCCGTTATCGTCTTTCTGCCGGATTTATTGATAATGACGGTGTGCTGATTACTGACAAGGATAAATACAGACGAATGAATGTCAGTGGATTTATATCTGCCAATGTTACAAAATGGTTTACTCAGGAAGCCACTTTTAGCTATGCACATAGTAAAAGAATGGAGCCAAAGTCTGCTTTGGGCGCTGTTTACAGTACTCGTCTTGCTTCTTTCTATCCGGAAGGCAATATGCCGGAAGGTATTTCTGCTGCAGGCGATGGATTACCTTTCTTTACTCCGTCCAATCAGATACGTTGGTCCAATCCAGAAAAAACATTGTATGACAATCCTCGTATTTTCCTGAAGTCTATATTGAAGCCATTAAAGGGATTTGAAATAGCATTTGAATATACTTTCGACAAGAATATATATGATTATAGCTGGTATACGGGAAGTGTGGTATATACTACTGTGCAAGGTGGTAAAGACACGACTCCGACCAATGACTATCTACAAAAAAAGAAAAGATATACCGACTATAACTCAATCAACTTGTATGGTACTTATGATTTCTCATTGGGTAATCATCAGTTTAAGATAATGGCAGGTTTCAATCAAGAATCCAGTTATCAGGAGACAATGGAGGCTTTATCCTATGGACAAGCTGTTATTGAGGTGCCTTCATTGGGTTCGGGTACATCTACATTGAAAGCTACGGACAAGTATAATGAGTTTTCTGTTCGCGGCGGATTCTTCCGTGTGAATTACAACTATCAGGATAAATATTTGCTGGAAGTAAACGGACGTTATGACGGTTCTTCTAAGTTTCCTAAAGAATCACGTTACGGTTTCTTCCCCTCTGTTTCGGCCGGTTGGAACATTGCACAGGAAAAATTCATGGAAAGTACTCAGAATTGGTTAGGTTCTTTGAAGCTACGTGCTTCTTATGGTATGATTGGTAACCAGAACGTGCCTGCTTATTCGTTTATTCCAACTATGGCGGTGAATAATAAATACAATGGTTGGATATCCAATGGTAATTATGTAACCGCTATTACTTCTATTCCTTCATTGGTAAGTCGTAACTTTACTTGGGAAAAGGTAGGGACATTAGACATCGGTATTGATTTCTCTATGTTCAGTAATCGCTTTACAGGTACTTTTGACTGGTATCAGCGTAATACGAACGGCATGCTTGCTCCGGGTGTGCAATTGCCTGCTGTAGTAGGTGCGGATGCTCCTTATCAGAATACGGCAGATATGCGTACACGTGGCTGGGAACTGAGTTTCAATTGGCGCGACCAGATTGGAAAGGTGAGCTACCGAGTCGGTTTCAACCTGTCCGACAGCAAGTCAAAGATTGTGAAGTATGACAGTAACTCATCCTACATATTAAGCAGCCAAAAGACGAATGCGCTGACGGGTGGAACATATACATTTTGGGAGTTTTATAAAGGTAAGGAATTAGGCGAAATCTGGGGATATGAAACAGATGGTTATTATACCGTAGACGATTTTGTCGATACTTCTTCATGGAAATTAAAGGATGGCGTTCCAAGCATAGATGGCTATAATCCTCGTCCGGGTGATGTGAAGTTCAAGAACTTAATGGATGATGAAAGAGGGACAAATATGATTTCCAGCGGCAACAATACGTTGAATAATCCGGGCGACCGTAAAGTGATTGGTAATGAAACTCCTCGTTATCTTTATGGTATTAATCTAGGATTAAACTATAAAGGTTTTGATTTGAGTGCCTTTTTGCAAGGAACCGGTAAACGCGATAAATGGATTGCCAATACATTGACTTTCCCATTATATTCTGACTTTAAGTTTATTCCTTTATATAAAGGTTTGGGTGATTACTGGCAACCGGTAGATGCTGCCAATGGTGATTACACAGCAGTTAATCCTAATGCTGAGTTCCCACGTATTTATGGCAACTATGGTAACCAAGGCTCTAATTACCGCCAGTCAGACAAGTACTTGTCCGATGCTTCTTATCTGCGTATCAAGAATGTTACTTTGTCATATACATTCCCCAAAGCATGGATTACCAAAATATCTTTGTCGCAGTTACGTGCTTTTGTCAGTGTAGAAAATCTGGCAACGTTCTCATCATTGCCAAAGGGTATCGACCCGGAAACGCTGAAATGGGATTATCCCGCATTCCGCACAGTATCCTTTGGGCTTAATCTTACATTATAAACCTTAAATTAGTACGAGTATATGAAAAGATTATTTATAAGTTTAGCAATTCTCGCAGGAATCAGCCTCTCTAGTTGTAATGATAGTTTCTTGGAAAAGACTCCTGTTACAGACTTGACGGAGAATAATGCATTCAATTCCTACGATAACTTCAAGGCTTTTATGTGGCCTTGTTATGAGATGTTTACAAATAATACTATTCGCACTTCCTTACAAGGATTCGGACAAGACGGACAGTATAAGGGCGATATGGCAGCAGGATACTTTCAGCAAAAATATGAAAGTGGCTACAATGAATTTGCTTATCAGACAGTTGCCAGTGTAGCATCCGGTAATGGCTGGGATTTTAAATCATTTATCCGCCGTGTCAATATCATGCTTTCACACATTGATAATTCTAGTATGACAGAGGCTCAGAAAGACCATTGGCGTGCAGTAGGATATTTTTTTCATTCTTTTTGGTATATGGAATTGATAGATCGTTTTGGCGATGTGCCTTGGGTGGACCAGGTATTGCAGGAAGATTCTCCCGAAGCTTATGGACCTCGTGTGGATAGAAAAACCGTAGCCGACAAGGTATTGGAACGTCTGCAATGGGCGGAACAGAATATTGGAAATTTCACATCACAGGATGGGGACAATACGATTAACCAAGATTGTGTACGTGCCGTTATTTCGCGTTTCGGATTACGTGAAGGTACATGGAGGAAATATCATGAATTGGGTGATGCTGAAAAATATCTGCAAGAGTGTGTACGCGCATCCGAGTTATTAATGGCCGCTTATCCTACTCTTTACACAGGAACAGACGGTCAACCCGGTGCCGGATATGGTGAAATGTGGACAACAGAGGATTTGGGACAAGTTCCAGGTATCATTCTCTATAAATCTTATGTGAAGGATATAAATCCTATGGGCATGAGTTATATTGAACATACTTCTTCACACTATGTGGAGATGAACCAGAATACGGTAGATCTTTATTTGATGAAGAATGGCAAGCCGATTTTGGCTGACGGATCGGGCTACCATGGAAATAAGGACATGTATGCGGTATTTCGTGACCGTGACCCGCGTTTGTATCACACGGTTATACCTCCTTATAAAGTAAAATCTGGAAAAGGCGACTATCCTACCTGGTCGTATACAGACAATCCGGCAGACCGTGAATATATTGATATTATGGGAGCAAATGAAAGTTGCAGTAACCCGGGTGTTGGTATGAAACGTTTGCCTGGGCAGAACTGGAGTGCATCACTTGTACCTGAAATACCAAGATTAGGTACTGGAGCATTTGTGACTTGCCGTTCAGGCTACTATGTATGGAAGAATTGGGATAACTGGGAAACCAGCTTTAATAATGGTAATTTGAATACAGCTGACAAACCTATTTTTAAAATTGAAGAAGTCCTGTTGAATGAAGCTGAAGCCAAATTTGAATTGGGAGTATTTGACCAAGGGGTTGCAGACAAAACAATCAATAAGTTGCGTGATCGTGCCGGTGTAGTCAAAATGGTGGTTGCTGACATTAATGATAGTTTTGATCCTAACCGTGGAAAATACTATCTTAAAGGTAATGAAAGTGGTATTTTGGTTGATCCTGTCTTATGGGAAATTCGTCGCGAACGTATTATAGAATTGATGGGTGAGGGATTTGGTATTTATGATATCCGTCGTTGGCGTATGGCTCCGTGGTTCCTCAATAAACCTGCAACTGGTCTTTGGATGAGTAAAGAAGAGGCAATGAAAAATAATATGACTTTATATAATCCTGAAACTGGTTATTCTGATGGAACTGACGGTTCATTGACGGAAGGTAATTTGTATCTTTTCAATGATCCTCTAAAAGAAGGTAAAGGTTGGTTAGATAAATATTATTTGTATCAAGTACCGACTACCGAAATATTATTGAACCCAGAACTGGAACAGAATCCTGGTTGGTAATTTATAGTGTGATACGAATGAGGCTGTCTCAAATGCGGAATAACGTATGGAGACGGTCTTGTTTGGTTTTTAAACTTAGAAAAATCGAAATAAAATGAGATTTCAGAAAATAGGATTGACTACTGTAGTGTTGTGTACCGTAGGAATACAACAGAGCTTTTCTATCGATATAGTTACAAAAGAAAAACCTAATATCGTGTTTATTTTGGCTGATGATTTAGGTTGGACGGATTTGGGTGTAATGGGCAGTGATTATTATGAAACTCCTAATATAGACCGTCTTGCTACAGAAGGAATATTGTTTGACAATGCTTACGCTGCAGCCGCCAATTCAGCACCTAGCCGTGCTTGTATGATGACAGGAATGTACACACCACGCCATGGAGTATATACAGTTAGTCCTCCCGACCGTGGTGATCGTACCAAACGTAAATATATAGCTATTCCCAATGTAGAAGATGTCTGTGCCGACTTTGTGACTATGGCCGAGGCTTTGCAAGAACAGGGTTATCAGTGTGGTCATATCGGGAAGTGGCATTTGGGGGATGATGAGGACGGTACAGGACCCTTGTCACAGGGATTTATATGGAATGTGGGCGGTAATAGAGCAGGAGCTCCCTATTCTTATTTTTATCCCTATTGTCTGCCTGATAAAAGTAAATGTCATGTGGGATTAGAAGAAGGTATATTGGGTGAATATCTTACTGATCGGTTGACTGAAGAAGCTGTTTCTTTTATAAAATCTCATAGTGAAGGTCCTTTTTTCTTACATTTGTCCCATCATGCCGTACATACGGTTTTGCAAGCACCTGATTCATTGATAAATAAATATCGTAATAAAACTCCCGGTAAATATCATAAGAATCCTATATATGCTGCAATGATTGAAAAACTAGATGATAGTGTTGGTAGGATATGCCAAGTTATTAAGACATTAGGAATAGCAGATCGTACAATAGTCATTTTTTATTCAGATAATGGAGGTTCGGAACCAGTGACAGACAATTATCCGTTAAATGGAGGAAAGGGAATGCCTTATGAAGGTGGGAGCCGTGTGCCGTTGATTATAAGGTGGACTGGTAAAATAGAAGGAGGCATCCGTTCATCTGTTCCAATAACAGGAGTTGATTTTTATCCAACTTTTGTTACTTTGGCACAGGGTAAGATTCCTGCTAACTTAGATGGAAAAGATATTTTTACGCTTATAAATAATAATGAGACGGAACGTGATCTTTTCTGGCATTTTCCGGCTTATTTGGAGTCTTATTTAAACGGGGGAAGAGATTTCCGTGCAAAACCTTATTCCAGTATTCGTTCAGGTGATTGGAAATTGATATATCATTATGAAGATAAGTCTATGGAACTGTTTAATTTGAAGAATGATCTGGGAGAATCACAAGATCTATCAGGTTCAAATCCTGTAAAGCGAGGAGAACTTTATCAGAAACTGATGAAGTGGATTCAAGAAACTCATGCTCCTATTCCTGTGAAATTGAATCCTTATTATCGAGAGTAGGTGAATGATATTTTTTTCTTCTATAGCTTTGCAGCCTAGGATATTTTCTCTAAATTGCCGATGTTTATAGCAGGAGTAGTAATTATTAAATTCAGTAAAAAACAGAATATATGAAAAATCGAAACCTCTTTCTTTTAACCAGTGGATTAGCATTTCCTCTATTAGGCGCTTATGCTCAGAAAACTCCTAAACCGAATATCATTTATATTATGTGTGATGATATGGGTTATGGTGATTTAGGGTGTTATGGTCAGTCCTACATCAGTACACCGAATATTGATAATATGGCTAAAGAAGGTATGCGTTTTACACAAGCGTATGCCGGTAGTCCGGTGAGTGCTCCATCACGTGCGTCATTTATGACCGGACAACATTCCGGACATTGTGAAGTACGTGGGAACAAAGAGTACTGGCGCGATGCCCCTGTTGTGATGTATGGAAATAATAAGGAATATGCCGTGGTGGGGCAACATCCATACGATCCCGGTCATGTGATTATACCTGAAATAATGAAAGATAACGGTTATACTACCGGTATGTTTGGTAAATGGGCAGGGGGCTATGAGGGATCTGTGTCTACGCCGGACAAACGGGGTATTGATGAATATTATGGTTATATTTGTCAGTTTCAGGCTCATTTATATTATCCGAATTTCCTGAACCGGTATAGTAAATCGGCTGGTGATACGGCAGTGGTTCGTGTAGTGATGGATGAGAATATCAACTATCCTATGTTTGGTAAGGACTATTTCAAACGTCCGCAATATTCTGCGGATATGATCCATGAAGAAGCAATGAAATGGTTGGATAAACAGGATGGCAAGCAACCTTTCTTTGGTATTTTTACTTATACGCTTCCTCATGCAGAGCTGGCGCAGCCCGAAGATTCTATTCTGACAGGTTATCAAAAGAAGTTTTTTGAAGATAAAACTTGGGGTGGACAGGAAGGATCAAGATATAATCCGTCGGTACACACCCATGCGCAGTTTGCCGGCATGATTACTCGCTTGGATTATTATGTAGGAGAAGTTTTGAACAAATTAAAGGAGAAAGGACTGGACGAAAATACCATTGTGATTTTTACCAGTGATAACGGCCCCCATGAAGAAGGGGGGGCTGACCCTACCTTCTTTGGTCGTGATGGCAAACTTCGTGGATTGAAACGTCAATGTTATGAAGGGGGGATTCGTATTCCGTTCATTGTGCGTTGGCCGGGTAAAGTACCCGAAGGAACGGTTAATGATCACCAGTTAGCTTTCTATGACCTGATGCCTACATTTTGTGACTTGGCAGGTGTGAAGAATTATGTAAAGAAGTACACTAACAAGAAAAAAGATGTGGATTATTTTGATGGTATTTCTTTTGCTCCGACTTTGTTAGGGCAGGAAGGACAGAAGAAACATGATTTCTTGTATTGGGAATTTGATGAAACCGATCAGATTGGTGTACGTATGGGAGACTGGAAGATGGTAGTGAAAAAAGGGACTCCTTTCCTTTACAATCTTGCTACAGATATTCATGAAGACCATGATATCGCTGCCGGACATCCGGATATTGTGAAACAAATGAAAGAGATTATCAGAACACAGCATACTCCGAATCCTCATTTCTCTGTGACTTTGCCTTCATTTGAATAAATAGATTTTTTATTCTGATATTCCTCAATCTATTCATTTAGATTGGGGAATATTTTTTTATGTTCCATAAACCTGCTATCTTTGCCTCGCAAATTTAAAAATATTCCGATGAGAATTTAAAACATTCATTTCCATACAACTATTTGTTTTTATGTTGGGACAGCAGGCGAAATAATTTCGTTTGTGGCGCAATAGTTGTCTTCTTATTCCAACTACGAACTTTTCAGTATTCATATTTAAAATTCTTAGAAAGAGTATGTGTATACATGTACAGTCCATTACTTACATGCATCCGGATAAAGATGTGCTTTTCAGTAATGTCAGTTTTACTATCAGTAAAGGGCAAAAAGTAGCCCTCATCGGAAACAACGGTTCGGGAAAATCTACCTTGATGCGATTGATAACTAAAGAGCTATTACCTTCTGAAGGACAAATTATATGTCCGGATATTCCCTATTCTATTCCACAGCATTTTGGTCAGTTTAATCATTTGACAGTAGCCGGGGCATTGGGAATAGAAAGAAAGTTATATGCACTTCATGCCATTTTACAGGGCGATGCTTCAATAGAGCATTTTACGGCTTTGGCGGATGATTGGGAAATAGAAGAGAAAGCGGTTGCTGCTTTGAATGAATGGGGGTTGGCAGAAGTACCTCTCTCCTATCCCATGCATTTGTTGAGTGGCGGTGAGAAAACAAAAGTTTTTCTAGCAGGAATTACTATATACTCTCCTGCTTTTATTTTGATGGATGAGCCTACCAATCATTTGGATGACGAAAGCCGTATCCGGCTGTACCGTTTTATAACTACTGCTGCAGCAGGGATACTGGTTGTCAGCCATGACCGGACATTACTCAATTTACTTTCTTCTACCTATGAGCTTACTGCAAAAGGTGTCACTTATTATGCTGGAAATTACGATTTCTATAAAGAACAGAAGAAATTGGCTGTAGAAGCTCTGCAAACCCGGTTGAAGGAGAATGAAAAGCAATTACAAAAAGCCCGAAAGCAGGCACGTGAGGTAATGGAGCGTCAACAAAAGCATGATGTGCGAGGTAAAAAACAAAATGTGAAGAAAGGAGTCGGAAAGATGGCAATGCATACATTCAGGGATCAGGCTGAGAAAAGTACTGTCCGTTTAGGAGATGTTCATGCTGATAAGATCCGTTTTTTGGCAGGAGAAACAGTAGAACTGCATAAAGCTTTACCTGATATGAAGGCGATGAAAGTAAATTTCAATTCATCTTCTTTGCATATCGGTAAGATACTTATCGTAGCTTCAAGTGTGAATTATTCGTATGGAGAAAATCCTTTGTGGTCTTCTCCTCTTGAGTTTACCATCAAAAGTGGTGACCGTATTCATTTGAAAGGAAGTAATGGTAGTGGTAAAACAACTTTATTGAGGTTGATAACCGGAAGTCTTGCTCCTACTCAAGGTTCTTTGATACAGGCAGAAGGGCTGACGTACGTTTATCTTGATCAGGAATATTCTATAATTCGTAATGATTTGTCGGTATTGGAACAACTTGCCTTATTCAATAGTGAATTGTATGATAATGAACTGAGAACGATTCTCAACCGTTTTTTGTTTCCTGTTTCCACATGGAACAAGAAGTGTAGCTATCTGAGTGGAGGTGAGAAGATGAAACTTTCTCTCTGTTGTCTTATGGTGAGTGCACAGGCCCCCGATGTTTTTATTGTGGATGAACCTACTAATAATATTGATATTCTGAGTATGGAGATATTGACCGAAACTTTGAAGGATTATCAAGGCACTTTGTTGGTGGTGAGTCATGACAACTATTTTGTGCAACAAATAAAGGCAGATAAGCAGATTGAGTTGTTCTGATGTTTTTATTTTGTCAAGTGCGGCATTTTTGTCAAATTCTATATTTAAAACAAAAATGCCGCAGACTTGATTTATTTTATTCGGAGTTATTATTGCAGTGTCAGCGTCTTTACTTGTAATTCGGCATCTTTAGAATTACCCCCTACCATTATATCGAAGTTTCCGGCTATGGTGCGCATGGTATTTGTCTGCGCGTCCCACCATTCCAATTGTTTGGGTGTTAACTCTAATTCTACATTGACTGTTTTTCCTGCAGGAATTTGTACACGTTTGAAAGCACGCAGTGTTTTAACCGGTCCTTCCGCATCTTCTTGTTTTTTCAGATATACCTGTACTACTTCTTCCCCGTCACGATTACCGGTATTGGTTACAGGAACAATAATTTTGGCAGTTTCCCCTACTTTAATCGTTTGCTCCAGTTTGATGTTACCATAGTTAAAAGTGGTATAACTCAAACCATAACCGAATGGGAAAAGAGGATCACCTTTAAAATAACGGTAAGTACGTCCTGTCATATTATAATCTTCAAAATCAGGTAATTGCGTTATATTCCGGTAAAAAGTAACGGGCAGTCGTCCTGCAGGATTGTAATCTCCAAACAAAACTTCGGCGGCAGCTTTACCTCCGGATTGTCCCGGATACCATGCTTGTAAAATAGCCTGACAATATTTGGTTTCGGGTTCCATGGCAATGGGTGATCCGGAAAAATTAACGAAAATAACTTTTTTCCCGGCATCACAGAGTGCTTTTATCAATTCACGCTGAACAGCCGGAAGCTCGATGTCAGTACGGTCTCCTTTGCGGAATCCCGGTAAATTGACACCCATCTCCTCTCCTTCCAAACTTGGAGATATACCGCCTGCAAATATAACTACATCAGCATCTTTCACTTTTGCTACCGTGTTTTTAATGTTGACTTCTTCTTTAAATCCAAGATCGAAATTCAACTGTGCATCTCCACTAAAGTATTGGAAGCGGATTTCTATATCGTATGGCTTGCCGGCTTCTGCATGCATGGCGTAAGCTTGTCCCCTGCCCCCATGTTTGTTGGTGAATTTCTTTACTTCTTCACCATTTATCAATAATTGTGTAGCTCCACAACTATAGAAGTTGAAAATAACCTCTCCTGTTTCCTGGGGGGTGAACACACTTTGATAGACGGCCGAGAAATCGGTCAGGTTCACACCGGGAGCAAATACGGTAGCTCCGGAAGTGCAAAGACGGAACGGTGTGGTAAGTTGTGCGGTGGCTACCGCATTTCCTTCATATTCCTTGTTGTTCCAATAGCGGGCGGAGAATCCTGGACCTTCTTTAGAAGTACACTGGCTGAAAACGCTTCTGATTAATGAGCGCTCCACCCAGCTGCAACCTTGTTCATAGATCAGCTTGTCGTTCTCTCCCATGGCTGAGCGGATACCTTCCAATAAGGTGATCGTATGTTTGGGAGTACCGTTATAATTACCCCATTGCATCACAGAATCATTTGCGTTAGGTCCCATGACGGCGATGGTTTGTCCACCGCGTTTCAGTGGCAGGATATTATTTTTGTTCAGTAACAGCGTCATTGATTTGCGTGCTATATCTAGTGACAGGGAATCATGTTCTGCCGAGCAAACCACTGAATAAGGAATTTTAGTCCATTCCACTTTGTCAGGATCATCCATTTCCCCCAATTCAAAGCGTGCTTTTAATAATCGTTTTACGGATACATCAATGTCCTTTTCACTGATTAATCCTTTTTTAGCGCTTTCTACCAATGCTTTATAACTGGAACCACATTCCAGATCCGTACCGCTTAATACTGCGGCGGCAGAGGCCGATTCAGCATCCGGATGTGTTTTGTGTCCTTTTTCCCGATAGAAATCGTCAATAGCACCACAATCTGAAAGTACAATGCCGTCATATCCCCAGTCTTGACGGAGAATTTGCATCAGCAGGCGGTCACTTCCGCAACACGGATCACCTTCCAAACGGTTATAGGCACACATTACCTCCTTTACTTTTGCTTCTTTTACTAATGCTTCGAAAGGTACAAGATAAGTTTCATGCAAGTCACGCGGTTTGATATTTTCCGCATTGAACTCATGACGATTCCATTCCGGCCCTGAATGGACGGCAAAGTGTTTGGCACAAGCGTGTATTTTATCGTATTTTTGATTAGCATCCATGCATTGCAATCCTTTTACCACATTTACCCCCATGACACTTGTCAGATAAGGATCTTCCCCGTACGTTTCAATACCTCTCCCCCATCTGGGATCGCGATAAATATTGACGGTGGGTGTCCACATGGTCAGGCCTTGATACCGTTCGTAGCTTCCCGCCGCCGAGTATGCGGCATTTTTGGCCCGGGCTTCATCCGAAACTGCAGTATAGATGGTATGTATGGCATCGGGCTCAAAAGAGGCCGCCATGCCTATAGGCTGAGGAAAGACGGTGGCCAGTCCGCTCCGTGCCACTCCGTGCAAGGCTTCGTTCCACCAATTATAAGGTTTAATGCCTAATCTTTCGACAGGTTTGGAGTTGTCCATCATTAAGGCAACTTTTTCTTCTAGAGTAAGTTGTTGCAATAAATCCTCTGCCCGTTCTTCGGGAGATAAACTGCTGTCTTTATAAGCCGGTTGATTGTTACAGCCGCTTAGCATCACAAGGGAAGCAAATAAATATAGAATTTTGTTTCTCATAGTAAAATGGTAAAAATGATTAGTTACACGGCAAAAATAGAATAATTGTGAAAAAAGTCCGTGTATTTTTTGATTAAAAAGGTGGAAGATATTGTTTTTTATACAAAAAGGTGGGATAGATATAAAAAGTTTCCGGCCGGATACATCGTACCGACCGGAAACGTATGAGATACAGCAAATAATGACTATTTATATTCTGCCCAATCTATCAGGCGCATATCCCCTTTCTTGGCCAGCGTATCATGCATAGCCAATGCAGCCGGAATACAATGAGGAGTTTGTCCTTTGGAAGACATTTTTACATAATCCCAAAGAATGTTCTTATAATCCGGATGTGCACAATTTTCGATGATAGCCTTGGCGCGTTCTACCGGGCTCTTGCCGCGTAAGTCGGCAACACCTTGTTCAGTAATAAGGATATTGACATCGTGTTCACTGTGATCTTCGTGAGAAACCATAGGAACGATGGCACTGATTTTTCCTTCTTTTGCCACAGACGGGCAAGTAAAGATGGAAATATAGGCATTGCGGGTAAAGTCACCTGAGCCACCAATACCATTCATCATTTTGGTGCCGCTGATGTGAGTAGAATTTACATTACCGTAAATATCTGCTTCGATGGCTGTATTGATAGATATAACACCAAGACGACGGATAATTTCCGGGTTGTTTGAGATTTCAGACGGACGCATGACCAGTTTGTCACGGAAGAAGTCGATATCATCATAAATACCTTGCAGACATTCGTTGGTGACAGTCAATGAACAGGTACTTCCAAATTTTACACGTCCCTGGCGAATCAGGTCCACCACTGCGTCTTGTAATACTTCCGTATACATTTCGAAGGCGGGAATTGTTTTGTCTCGTCCCAAAGCACCCAATACGGCATTAGCAATGTTACCTACTCCACTCTGTAATGGCAGGAAGCTTGCAGGAATAATACCCCGTTTCATGTCAGCTGCCAGGAAGTCGGCAACATTTTGTCCAATCTGGTCGGTGATAGGATCCGGTGCGGTAAATGAACGGGCCTGGTCAGGGGTGTTTACTTCCACTACGCCGATGATTTTTTTCGGGTCTACCTGTACATAAGGCAGACCGATACGGTCGCTGGGTTTGTAAATAGGAATTTCACGACGGTAAGGCGGGTCAAGCGGTTCATAAACATCGTGCAGGCCCATACCGTTTTTACTGTGGGCAGCGTTCAATTCGATGATCACTTTATCTGCCAGACGTGCAATAGTCGGTGCAATTCCACCGGCGGCTGTCAGATAAACTTTGCCGTCGGGAGTGATTTCACACGCTTCCAGAATAGCGACATCTACTTTACCCATGAACCCGTAACGTACCTCCTGTGCCATTTGTGACAGATGGATATCGTTGTATGCTATTTCGCCGTTATTTACGGCTTTTCGGAAATCGGGGTTGGTTGTGTAAGGAGCACGGTAACGGATTGCCTTGACCCTGGATAAGATGCCGTCTGTAGCATCTCCTGTAGAAGCACCGGTAAAGATACTAATTTGAAAAGGGTTACCTTTGGCATGTTCTTCTTCTGCTATTTTTGCGACTTCGGGTGTTACGGCTTTCGGTGTTCCTGCCGGAGTAAAGCCGCTGAGTCCAATGTTGTAGCCATGCTTGATATAGCTGGCTGCTTCGGCTGCGGAAATAATATTAAATCCCATGATATTCAATGTGTTATTCTTATTAGTATAGTTGTTATTAATATTTGCGATTAAAAATCTCTGAATAAATAAAAGCACGTCGTGCCTCTTCTTTAGTACTCAGTCTTATAGGAGTCCGGTCTTCCCTTTTGTTCTCTTTCCGGGGTGGATCTGTTGGCTTCTTGACCATCGGCTGATGCTGCATGCGGGGAGTCTGAGGTTTGCGGACTGTTTGAACGGAAGAAACAGGAAGGTCCTCTCCTATGTTCTCCTGCTCTATTTCAGGAAACATATCTGCAAGCACTTTCTTTGGAGAAGGTGTTTTCTTCTCTTTGCCTGTTCTTGAGATTTGTTGCACGATGGCTGCAACAATGATTATTATAAATATGATAACCTGAATGATATCCATACTTTCCTTATTATATAATGAATGCTCAAAGTTAGAAAAATATTTCATAACTAACTCTATAAAAGGGCATAAAAAAAGGAAGAGAACTTCACAGTTGTCTTCCCCTATTTTTTTAACCTAAACCTTAACTATGAAAAAATCTAATGTTTTTCGGAAGCAAATATGCGAATTATAATAATATGTTGGTAACGTTAACGGTCTTTTTTGTTCACTGGTTATAATTATTTAACAGTTAAATGCATAAATCTCTTATAATATTCAATTTTCGGCTCTTTTATTCGTTTAATTTGTCGGTAACTCCGTATCTTTGCCTACGAAACCATAAAACAGAGAAAATATGAAAGAAACAACAGGAGCAGACTTTAAATCTGCAACTGATTCCGAAAACAAGAAATTGTTTATTGAAACTTACGGATGCCAGATGAATGTTGCTGATAGTGAAGTGGTTGCTTCTATTATGCAAATGGCAGGCTATCATGTATGCGAAACATTGGATGAAGCGGATGCTGTATTTATGAATACCTGTTCCATTCGCGACAATGCAGAACAAAAGATTCTGAACCGTCTGGAGTTTTTCCATTCTATGAAGAAAAACAAACGCCGGAATCTGATTGTCGGTGTGTTGGGCTGCATGGCAGAACGTGTAAAAGATGATTTGATCGAGAACCATCATGTAGATCTTGTCGTAGGACCGGATGCCTATCTCACTTTGCCCGATTTGGTCGCTTCGGTGGAAGCGGGGGAGAAAGCCATTAATGTGGAGCTTTCTACTACAGAAACCTATCGTGAGGTAATTCCGTCCCGTATTTGCGGCAATCATATCTCCGGGTTTGTATCCATTATGCGTGGTTGCAATAATTTCTGTCATTATTGTATTGTGCCGTATACCCGTGGGCGTGAGCGCAGCCGTGATGTGGAAAGTATTCTGAATGAGGTGCGTGACTTGGCAGACAAAGGTTATAAAGAAGTAACGTTGCTGGGACAGAATGTGAATTCTTATCGTTTTGAGAAAGAGGGTGAAATAATTACTTTCCCGATGCTGCTCCGCACAGTGGCCGAGGCGGTTCCGGACATGCGTGTTCGTTTTACCACTTCACATCCCAAGGATATGAGTGATGAAACCTTGCAAGTCATTGCGGAAACGCCTAATGTATGCAAGCATATTCATTTACCGGTACAGAGCGGCAGTTCGCGCATATTGAAGCTGATGAACCGCAAATATACCCGTGAGTGGTATTTGGAAAGGGTAGCGGCTATTCGCCGTATCATTCCCGATTGTGGTCTGAGTACTGATATTTTCTCCGGCTATCATTCGGAAACGGAAGAAGACCATCAGGAATCTCTATCCTTGATGCGTGAGTGTGCGTACGATTCCGCCTTTATGTTTAAATATTCCGAACGTCCCGGAACATATGCTTCCAAGCATCTGCCGGATGATGTACCCGAAGAGGTTAAGATACGCCGGCTGAATGAAATCATTGAATTGCAGAACCGTCTTTCTGCCGAAAGTAATGCCCGTGATGTAGGCAAGACTTTCGAAGTGATGGTAGAAGGTGTTTCCAAGCGTTCCAGAGAGCAGCTTTTTGGCCGTACACAGCAAAACAAGGTGGTGGTCTTTGATCGTGGGAATCATCGTATCGGTGATTTTGTCCATGTACGCATTACTGAAGCCAGTTCGGCTACATTGAAAGGAGAAGAGGTGTTCTGATGGGGAGAAAAGAAGAATATAAGGAAAAGAACTTGCAATATTTGCAAGTTCTTTCTACACAGGAAGGTATTTGTCCTTTACCTTGTAATATGTTTTATAAAGTATTGCAGACAGGTACGGGTACAGTTTCACCTACAATCCGAAGTATTGTCACCGTTCATTATCGGGGAAGTCTGATAAACGGAAAAGAGTTTGATAATTCCTATGACCGTAACTGTCCCGAAGCTTTCCGGCTGTGTGATGTCATAGAGGGATGGCAGCTGGCGCTTCAACGTATGCATGTAGGAGATAAATGGGTGGTTTATATTCCTTATACTATGGGATATGGCAACCGTACAAGCGGGCCGATTCCTGCTTTCTCTACATTAATATTTGAGGTGGAACTGCTGGGCATTGCATAATGCCTCCGGTTATCGGTTATGCAGTCTGTCATTCATCCGGTCTTCGTAACCGTCACGATATTTCTTTTCGGGCATAACAATCCATAAGATTATATAGACAATAATGCCCGAAAAGGCTGTGAAAACCGTGGCAAATGAATAGATAATGCGCACTACCGTAACATCCCAGCCAAAATAATCGGCCAGTCCCGCACATACTCCGGCTAGCATTCTGTTGTTGGAACGGGTCAGTTTTTTGTTTTCCATTTCCGTCTCTTTTTAAGTTATCTGCACAAATGTAGGAAAAGTAAAAACGAATTATTAACTTATACTCTTAAAAGTACTTAAAGGATAGTCCTTCTCATTCAATTTATTTGTTATTTTGCAGCAAATTAGGGCAAAAAGTGGATATACTCAAAATAAATACTTGTCCGTTGTGCGGCGGAAAACATTTGGGACATGCAATCACTTGTACGGATCACTATGCTTCGGGTGAACAATTCAATTTGGTTCGCTGCGATGATTGTGGCTTTATTTTTACACAAGGTGCACCCGTGGAAGCCGAGATAGGGCGATATTATGAGACCCCCGATTATATTTCACACACTGATACCCGCAAGGGGCTGATGAACCGTGTATACCATGAGGTACGCAAGTATATGCTGTCACGCAAAGCCAAGCTGATAAAACGGACATCCGGTTTGAGTAAAGGTACTTTGTTAGACATAGGTACCGGTACCAGATATTTCAGCAATGCTATGAAGGAGCGCGGATGGCGGGTGAAAGCGATAGAGAAAAGTCCGCAGGCGCGTTCGTTTGCCAAAGAGCATTTTGAATTGGATGTAGATACGGAGGATGCTTTGGCGGGATATGCCGATCATTCTTTTGATGCCATAACTTTATGGCATGTGATGGAGCATCTGGAACATCTGAATGAAACGTGGGAGAAATTATTCAAGCTGTTGAAAGAGAGGGGAGTATTGATAGTGGCTGTGCCTAATCCCAGTTCGTATGATGCGGAAAAGTATAAGGAATGGTGGGCGGCATACGATGTGCCCCGTCATTTATGGCATTTTACACCTTCCGTCATGCAACAATTCGGTGTCAAGCATGGTTTTAAATTAGCGGAACAGCATCCGATGCCTTTTGATGCTTTTTATGTATCCATGTTGACGGAAAGATATAAAGGCAGCCGTTTGTCCTTTTTGAAGGGAATGTGGACGGGCCTGTTGGCCTGGTTCAGTTCACTGGCGAAAAAAGAACGCAGTAGTTCAATGATTTATGTATTCAGAAAGAAGTGATTATGGGAAAAAAATCAGGGTCCTTTTTCGATATGCAGTTCATTACCTCCAGCATCAGTACAATGCTGGTGTTGCTCTTGTTGGGGATGGTGGTATTCTTTGTGCTGTCTGCCAATAACTTATCCAAGTATGTACGCGAGAACATCAGTTTCTCCGTACTCATCAGCGATGATATGAAAGAAGCGGACGCTTTGAAATTCCAGAAAAAATTGAATGAGGAACCTTTTGTGAAAGAAACTTCCTATATATCGAAGGAGCAGGCGTTGAAAGAGCAGAGCGAAGCGATGGGTACAGACCCGGCTGAATTCTTGGGATATAATCCTTTTACAGCTTCTATTGAAATAAAACTGAATGCCGATTATGCCAATTCGGACAGCATTTCTTGGATAGAGCAGAAAATTATGCGGAACAAGAAAGTAATGGAAATCAACTATCCCCAGGATTTACTGGATGCAGTGAACAGCAATATACGGAAAATCAGTTTTTTGCTATTGGGACTGGCTGCGCTGCTTACCCTTATTTCTTTTGCGCTGATTAATAACACCATCCGTCTGGCCATTTATTCCAAACGTTTTCTGATTCATACCATGAAACTGGTAGGGGCAAGCTGGGGATTTATCCGTCGTCCTTTTTTGGTGCGGAATATATGGATAGGGATACTGGCCGCTGCCATGGCAGATGCGGCATTGATAGGAATGGCCTATGCGTTGGTAAGATATGAACCCGAATTGATTGAGATTATTACCCCTATGACCATGCTTATGGTAATGGGTTCTGTTTTTGTGTTTGGTGTGGTTATTACCTTTATGTGTGCATATATATCAATCAACAAATACTTGCGCATGAAAGCTAGTGCGTTGTATTACATTTAATAATAAAAGGATATGGATAGACAAAAATTCGCCTTTGATAAAACTAATTTTATATTGCTTGCCATAGGTATGGCAGTGATTATTGTCGGTTTTCTGCTGATGACAGGACCTAGTTCGACAGAAGGATATTTTGAGCCGGATATTTTTAGTGTACGTCGCATCAAAGTGGCGCCCGCAGTATGTTTCTTTGGCTTTATCTTTATGATTTATGGCATTGTCCGCAAGCCAAAGGACAAGACAGAAGTGGTTAACTCTTGATTTTTTTAATTTTTAATTCTCAATTTTTATTTAAAGAATGGAATGGTTTGAGGCATTGATCCTTGGTGTGCTCCAAGGATTGACAGAGTATTTGCCGGTCAGCAGTAGTGGTCATCTGGCTATCGGTTCGGCATTGTTTGGCATACAAGGGGAAGATAATCTGACTTTTACCATAGCAGTGCATGTGGCTACGGTACTCAGTACTTTGGTTATATTATGGAAAGAAATAGGCTGGATATTCCGTGGCTTGTTCAAGTTTGAGATGAATGCGGAGACAAAATATGTGATCAATATCCTGGTATCCATGATTCCTATCGGCATTGTGGGTGTGTTTTTTAAAGATTATGTGGAAGAAATTTTCGGTTCCGGCTTGCTCATTGTAGGTTGTATGCTGTTATTGACAGCTTTGCTTCTTGCTTTCTCTTATTATGCAAAACCTCGTTTGAAAGAGAACATCAGCATGAAGGATGCGTTTATTATAGGTCTGGCACAGGCTTGTGCCGTGATGCCGGGATTATCCCGTTCGGGTACTACCATTGCTACCGGTTTGTTGTTGGGAGACAACAAGGCGAAACTGGCTCAGTTCTCTTTCCTGATGGTGATTCCTCCTATATTGGGTGAGGCGTTGCTGGATGGTATGAAGATTGTAAAAGGAGCTGCAGCCGGCACATCAGATATATCTGTATTGTCATTGGTTGTAGGTTTTCTGGCAGCTTTCATATCGGGCTGTGTAGCTTGTAAGTGGATGATTAATATTGTGAAGAAAGGTAAGTTGATTTATTTTGCTATCTATTGTGCCATAGCCGGTGCCGTTACGATAGCGTGCACATTGATGTAATTGGATGAATTTTAAAGAAGGAGAAGTATTATACTTTGATAAACCGCTGAAATGGACCTCATTTGCAGTGGTGAACAAGATAAGATACCATATTTGCCGCAAACTGGGCGTGAAGAAAATAAAAGTGGGACATGCCGGGACATTAGACCCGCTGGCTACCGGGGTGATGATTATTTGTACAGGCAAGGCAACGAAACGCATCGAAGAGTTCCAGTATCATACCAAAGAATACATTGCCACCTTGCAGTTAGGGGCTACCACACCTTCATTCGACCTGGAGAAGGAGATAGATGCTACCTATCCTACGGAACATATCACCCGCGAGTTGGTAGAGGAAGCCTTGCAGCGTTTTATCGGCAGGATAGAACAGATTCCGCCTGTTTTCTCGGCTTGTAAGGTAGATGGTAAACGCGCTTACGATTTGGCTCGAAAAGGTGAGGATGTGGAGTTGAAAGCCAAGACGTTGATTATAGACGAGATAGAGTTGCTGGAATGTAATCTGCCTGAGATTAAAATCAGGGTAGTGTGCAGCAAGGGCACTTATATCCGTGCATTGGCCCGTGATATTGGCGAAGCTTTGAATAGCGGTGCTCATTTGACAGGGCTGATACGTACCCGGGTGGGGGATGTGAGACTGGAAGACTGTTTGTCGGTGGAAAGTTTTCCGGAATGGCTTGACCAACAAGAGATTGAAGAAGTTATAAACGAATAAGGAGAGATAAGATGAAACTGTCGCAATTTAAATTTAAACTGCCGGAGGATAAAATAGCTTTGCATCCGGCTAAGTATAGAGATGAGTCGCGCCTGATGGTTGTTCACAAATCAACAGGTAAGATTGAACACAAGGTATTCAAGGATATCCTGGACTATTTTGATGATAAAGATGTGTTTATCTTTAATGATACGAAAGTTTTCCCTGCGCGTTTGTATGGAAATAAGGAAAAGACCGGTGCCCGTATCGAGGTATTTTTGTTGCGCGAGCTGAATGAGGAACTTCGCTTGTGGGATGTGCTGGTAGATCCTGCCCGTAAGATCCGTATCGGTAACAAGCTTTATTTTGGTGACGATGATTCCATGGTGGCCGAAGTGATTGACAACACCACTTCCCGCGGACGTACCCTGCGTTTCCTGTATGACGGCTCTCACGACGAGTTCAAGAAAGCATTGTATGCGTTGGGAGAGGCTCCGCTGCCCAGTTTCATCCGTCGTCCGGTAGAAGAGGAAGATGCCGAACGTTTCCAGACTATCTTTGCCAAGAACGAAGGAGCTGTGACAGCTCCCACTGCCGGACTTCATTTCAGCCGCGAGTTGATGAAGCGTATGGAAATCAAAGGTATAGACTTTGCTTTTGTGACGATGCATGCCGGACTGGGTAATTTCCGCGAGATTGATGTGGAGGACCTTACCAAGCATAAGATGGATTCGGAGCAGATGTATGTCAATGCGGATGCGTGCCGTATTGTGAATAATGCCAAGGATGAAGGAAAGAATATTTGTGCGGTAGGAACGACAGTGATGCGCACGATAGAGACTGCGGTAGGTACGGATGGTCATCTGAAAGAATTTGACGGATGGACCAATAAGTTCATTTTCCCTCCTTATGATTTCTCGGTAGCCAACAGCATGGTTACTAACTTCCACCTGCCTCTCTCCACTTTGCTGATGCTGGTAGCTGCCTACGGTGGTTATGATCTGGTGATGGAGGCTTATCATACAGCGTTGAAGGAAGATTACCGTTTCGGTACTTATGGCGACGCTATGTTGATTTTGGATAAGTAATACCGGTTGGAGCAGCGTATGAGGGTTTATTTGGGACTTGGAACCAATCTGGGTGATAAAGAATCAAATCTGCATGTTGCTGTCCGGAAGATAAATGAGCGGATAGGGGAGGTTACTGCCCTTTCCGCTTTTTATGTTACTGCCCCTTGGGGGTTTTCTTCTGAAAATTCTTTTCTGAATGCCGCCTGTTGCGTGGAGAGTGTGCTTCCTCCCTTGGATATATTGCGGGAAACACAGGAGATAGAGCGTGAATTAGGCCGGATGAAGAAGTCGGCGGGAGGTAATTATAGTGACCGCCTGATTGATATAGATATTTTGTTGTACGGCGATTTAATACTGCATACGCCGGAATTGGAAATCCCTCATCCCCTGATGACTGAACGGAGGTTTGTCATGGACCCGCTGGCGGAGATTGCATCGGATGTGGTGCATCCGGTATTGGGAAAAAGGCTGGGGGAGCTTTAAACCTGTAAGAGTATATTAATTAAAAGAGGACGGAAAATTCTTCAAATCCGTCATTGTGGTGTAGATAGCTGATTGATAGTGTATTGTTATGAAGGATTCGTAATAGAATCCTTCATAAATGTTTCAGATGAATCAATGTTTATAATGTTATTATATTTTGTCATGGATATAATATCTATGCTCATATTTGTTTTGTCTTCCAGATTCTTATTATATTGATTTATCCAATTCTGATATAGAGAATCTCCTGGATATGTATATAAAGAGTCTATTTTAACAATATCTTTATATTTTATAAGACTGACATTAGGGGTAATATGGGCTAATTCTGTTGCTTCATTGCATGAGCAGATTAGCGTTACGCAGAAGTATGTGTAAAATAGAACGGATGTTTTTCATAATGATGATTATTTATTGTACATTGAAATAGTTAACAAATACAGAATTATCTTTTATGTTAGAGGCGGAAAATGATATAGGTCCTCCGAAATCATCGGGTGTAACTGTTGAAGATAAATAAGTAAGTATGCTTGTAAAAGGATTGTCTGGGTTGATATCTTTTATTTCTTTGTTTCCAATAGTCATCAATCTGATATTAGAATTGGCTAATATTGCTAGTTCTTTTTGACTAACTTCCTTAGACTTCAGTAAATTGTCAATAGCTTCTTGTAATTTGTCATAATCAATATTACTTTCAATAACTAGTATAACTTTTCTGCCAAATTGTATTGAGTTTATAAATGCAAGCTTGTCTAATTGTTGCAAAACTTGTGGATCAGTGCTTAGTGATTCCGGCATATCCATTATAATGCTGAAAAAACTTTGATTTATATCTATCAATATAATATTCTTTTGAGGCTTATAATCGGGTGTGATGCCTAATAGTTGCTGAAGGTTAATATTTTGTCCCCAATTGACAGCTAATTCTTGGTATGATTTTATCTTTTTAATTACGAATGAAAAAGAATAGTTACTTTTCAAGACATCGTTTGTTTTTAACGCTTCATGAATAGCTTTCATCATGTTATTATAGGAAGGAGTGATTGTTTGTGACTTTATAGGAATGGTGTACCCCATGTTTATAGGATTCATTGATATTTTCAGGAACTTATATGTGTCTTGATTGATGCTGTTGGCTTCCAATATTGCTCCTATGAATATTTCATTGGGGCATTTTGCCACAAACTTATCTGCACTATATTGCTCTTCTTGGCTATAAGCAAGTTTAGCAATCATCAAAAATACGATGGTGTATATTATTTTAGTTTTCATTTCTTTGTATTTAGGTTTTATACTCATATTTATTCAAAGGTATATTTTCTTTTCAGCCATATAATGGAAAGGAAATCTTGATTCATTAGTTCTGAATAAGAGATTAGATTATACTCTTGTCCTATTGCCATAAATGTACGTTGGTCATTATTGTTTTTTATTATATAGAATTAGTAGTGGTGCGATAAAAATCCAACCATTGCGATTAATATATTAGTATTTAGTCAAATACAAGAGTGCATTGATTTTTTGATTTGAATTTGGTTTATTAGTCTTGTTGTTCAGAAGCATCAAGATTATGAATCAAGGAAAGTTCGTGTTTTCCCAAGTCATCGAGTTTATACCGCGCTACCGGTTCGATAAGCTGGTAAAGCAATATAAAGGCGATTGGCATGTAAAGAATCTCACCAGTTACAACCACCTCCTTCATCTGCTCTTCGGTCAATTGACAGGATGTGATTCACTTCGAGATATTTGCCTATGCTTGGACGCCCACTTGAAAATCCTTTATCACCTCGGTTTTCGCAATACAGTGAACCATACATCATTGTCTCGCGCCAACGAAAGTAGGGATTATCGTATTTTTGAGGGTCTTGGGTTTTATCTTATTGGATTGGTTAGACCAATGTACTCAAAGGTTCAACTCTCCGAGATAACCATAGACAACGTAATTTATGCGTTGGACTCCACGACCATATCCACAAGCATAAAGCTCGCGGCATGGGCGTTGGGCAAATACAGCAAGGGGGCAGTAAAAATGCACACATTGCTTGATTTACGAGGAAGTGTACCTGCCAACATCCATATCACTGATGGTAAATGGCATGATAGCAACGAACTTGACATGCTCACACCGGAACCATTCGCTTTTTATGTAATGGACAAGGCGTATGTTGACTTCAAAGCATTGTTCAGATTCCATCAGTCGCAGGCATTTTGGGTGTCACGTCCAAAAGAGAACATGAAGTTCACAACCATCAAGCAGTTGACCATCCCCGACACGACCCCAAGTATCATAGAGGACTCTCGGATCCGTGTCACCGGATACAAGTCCTGCAAACTCTATCCTGAGGATATGAGATTCGTACGGGTATATGATCCGGACAATGATGCCATTGTTGATTTCATATCCAATAATTTTGAAGTCAGTGCATTGGAAATCACAAATCTTTATCGCCACCGCTGGGATATTGAGGTTTTCTTCAAGTGGATTAAGCAGAACATTGTCATCAAGAACCTTTGGGGGTTCTCCGAAAATGCTGTTAAAGTCCACCTTTGGACTGCCATCATATCTTATCTGACGGTAGCAAGAATAAAAGCTGATTATAACAGCGGCTATTCAGTTACTGAGGTGGCGACCTTGATTAGAATTTCTGCGTTGGAACGTATCGAATTGCGACAGCTTATAACCAAGCAAGACCCATCAACCAATTCAGACCAAAATGTCAAAGAACTCTCTTTATTTGATGACTTCTAAACTAACGCGATTTTTATCGCACCAGTAGTA
>CANPJW010000002.1 GCA_947574505.1 uncultured Bacteroides sp.
TTGGTGAAAATCAGGCATCCTTATTTTGGAACTCAAAAAAGTGACGAAGTCAGGTCCAACTTTCCGCTATGTCATCAATGCTAACACCATCGGGCAAACAATCTTCCGGTATCATCAATACACCTTTTGCGCTTGCTCTCATAATCCAATCATAAAGGGTTATAAGTCTGTTAGTATATCGCTGCTGGTCTATGACATCAGCCACAAATGAATGTATCTCACCGTCAATAAACGGATAGGCTTTGAAAATATATGGATGGCTACCGTGTTCATAAGGTGTTTCTCCCTCCCTTAAAATGTCTCCGAACGGAGAAAGGTAATAGAAATACCAATAATCGTCCACAAACCAGTTGGCTTTTATCAACGGGACTTCTTCTTCAGGCATACCCACTTCCTTGGCCATCCGCATACGCTCCTCGTTCTCTGCAAGTACTACCTGTGCATAATCTTCCTCATCTATCTTGAAGATGTCACCGTTTTGGTAATCATGACACCGGTATCTCGGCTTCTGCTCCTTGCGCCATATTTCTATTACCCTGCATCTGCCCGGCTCATTGGTAAAAAGAAAATCATAATTCTCCAATCGGCTGTATCCGAAACGCTCTGCATATGTGGCTATATAATCTTTTCTTGCAGCCCACTTGTAAATATCACGTAATTGGCGGTATTCTTGTGGACTGGAAGCAAATTGTTCGCATAGCTGTCCGAAAGATATATCATGCACCTCACCGAGTACAGACACATCCCAACCTCTAAAATCCCTCATATTATTGTCTATGAAGAAATTATTGGGCTGTACATAATCAGTCCAACAGTCCTCTTTGCCATTACGCCAACCATATGATTTACGATGAACGATAAAACCACTTATCAAAAATTCTTCCATGGTCCGGGCATACACGTCTGGCATTCGATTGAGTTGCATATTACATTGTAATATCGTACTCATCGTTTCACCAAGTTTCTGTTCGTCCCGGTCACGTGCCGTACAGGTCGGTTCTTTGCTTTGACTACGGTACACACCAAGTACGCTACGCACAAGTCTGCGTATGAGGTTGTTTTTTAAAGGCACATTTCCCTGACTTTTAATATACTCTTCTTCGCTCATGGATTTTCCATCAACGCAAATCATATCATCCCATTGTGCCCCATATGTATAGCGTTTGTTTCGCTCTCTATCTCTCCGGAAATCCTCCATCTGATTCCAATAGTATTGTGCCTCCATTAGAATATCAAATGCCCTGCGGTCTCCATATCGCTTTGCAGAAACAACGGTATCTATCTCAACGGTATCATTACGTTTCGGAGCGATACGGCTCATTGGTAACAATTTTCTTTTATTCGTATGCATATTTTCAACGTTTTAATGATTGCTCGGAACAAAGATAGCGTTCCGAACAATCACCCTTTGTTTAACTATTTACGTTTGCGAGTGTGATTCATTTCAGCTATCATCTCCTTTTTGAGTTCATTCAATTCGGCTTCGATGTCCTTACGTTCTTCATCATCAACCACTTCTGCCAATTCATTGTAGAGATTATCAATATCTCTGCGATAGTTCTCGAAGATTTCATAACGCTCGTATTCGGGCGAATTGTAAAGGAAATCAATCTTTTCTGCATAATCGAAGATTCCGTTATCAGTGTCCTCCTCGTAATGTTTCAGCCTATTTTTCAGTTGGTCATATTCTTTTTTCAAACGAAAATATTCATTATTTATAGCTCTGTATTCTGTCCGCTCATCACCAGCCTTGACAAGTCTGTTCATCAAAAGTACATTGCGAGGGTCGTAATCTCTTGTTCCGGAAAGGGTTTCCGCTGTTTTGACCATTTTATCAACTGTCCCGGATACACCACCGAAATATCCATTCAAAACATACTCGATTTTGGCAGGATTAAGGTCTATATTTCCCTTTGTGTAAGGGTCGCCACCTGTCGTTTCATTCAAGACATTCGCCAATCCTACAATATACTTGTTAGCACTCTTGTACGCCTTTGTCCATTCGGGCATATCCTTGTTATAAGGCGTATCTTTATAGAGCGGCATACCTGTCCAACTCTTTTCCGCCACGTATGCTTCCCACAATGGTTTGACCGCACTCGGAACAAAGGCATTCAAACCACCGCCTCCTTCTAAAAAGTCAATAGGTAGAATTTGGGTTACCTGTCCGGCGATGGCATTGGCAATCTCTCCACCAGTCAGATGTTCTTTCCCATTAAACGTGGAAGTCATCAGTTCTCCCATACCATAAAAAGCACGATATTCAACAGGCAAGGGGATGGAAATCCAATAACCGCCAATACTGAACAGAATATTACTACGGCGTACATATTCGGGCAAATTGTAATATGCATTTTTGTCATCATCGTCATCATCACTACCACCCAAAAAGGCTATGATAGATCCAAGTAAGAACATGACGGCGGCTCCTGTAAATGCTTTTGCCGGATGCAGTTTGGCTTGTTTCCCAAAATTGGCTGTACCTTGTATGGCAGCGTTCCAAAACACAAAACCACTTCTACCCAGTCCCGACATAAGCGCAGCAGCATTACCCACCTTTGTCTGTCCGGCTGTATTGTAGAACTTTGCCCCACTACCTTTCTTATTGAAGTTTACACTGATTTCCTTTGCATCATAGATAGCGCGGTCAATACTACGTCCCATTTCACGGGAAGTCATAAATGCCGCAAAACGAGCGCAATTCTCAACAGCCCTATTTAATTCGTCAAAACGTTCTCCAAGTAAGTCTAACGCTTTTCTGACTGGCATTTTTCCGTTAGATTTCTTCAATTCCTTACGAATGTCATTCTTATGCTGTTCGATGTCTCGAATATTAGCATATCCAGTTTCACCGCCATTCATCATAAATTGATGGAACATTGCTTCAGTCTTATCGTTCATATCAAGTGTGCCTTTACGATGTTTAGCTAACAGACGTTTCATCTTAATGATGTTTGCCTTGCCAAAATTGCGATGAAAACGTAAAGCATAATTGGGGCTTTCCTTAATCCATACCATAGAATTGGTGTATAGCATATCACGTACAAAGTTTGACACGATAAAATCAGGATTTCGAGTAGTATAAAATGCGCTTAACTGCCGATTAACCTTCTCTCCAGCATGAAGAATTGCGCCGATGGCTCCCGATGTATCATTGTCAGGGTTAGTTTGCCCGTTCAATGCCTGTGCAACTCTGGGGTTTCCATTAATGGTCAATACGTAATCACGCCCTCCACGTTTCACGACAATTTGGTGTTGCCTTAAATCACGGTTTTCTACTACACGGTACGGAATGTTTACTGTATCCTTTCCATGTTTGTATTTATCCGGTTCACTTTCAGATAGCTGTTCCATCTTCTCCTCAAAATCTTGGATTTTCTGTTCCACGACTTCGGGAGTATCGTCTATTTCTATATTATCAGGAAACACTGGCTTCCATTCATCGTTTTTCGCATCATATTCCAACCACAAATCACTCACACTAACGAGGTCGCTTGGATGATTAAGGGCAAAGTTTAGAAAACGTTGTTTCACCAATTTATTACGGTTTCCCTGCATAATAGCACTCTCGGCCATGGATTGTAAATTGGCGAAAGGGTCATCAGCTTTTGACATACGCCCTTGTGCTTTTTTAATTGGTGCATTGAACACACTTTGCTTATGTGTAAGATATGCGTATGCCTCGGAACTGGTCTTTTCATCAAAACCACGAAGAGGAATATAGAATTCATACATATCTGAAACTTTATTAAATGCCGCTTTGCTCATCATACCACATTCATATGATTTGGAAAGGATTGCTCTACTTACAGCATTAACTTTTTCCCACAATGCGGTTGTTTCATGTGCCTGTTCATAATCATCGACCATTTGTTGCGCTTCCGCTTCCGCTGAAACAACATCTTCAAAACCTGTTAAGGCTGTAAGACCGGCATAATCGCGTTCACGATAATCATCAATGAAATCTTGCAAAGTCTTATTACCTGCTGGATGATTCTTTAAATATAAATCGTAATCCTGCTGGGCATCACGTTCAGCCATTACCCGATTACGTTCAAGTCCATGCTTTGCCATCATATAGTCCGTCAATTCTTCACGTTCTACACCATTTTGAGCAAGTTTGGAAACCTCAGCAAGCATGGGTTTGAACAGTAGATAAGCAAAAGCATCCGCTTCAGCCTTGTTTACACTTGACAGACGGTTTTCTCCCAAATAGGCATTTTCAAATCCTTCGACTTCTTCTATCTTTTTACCATAGCCAAGAATGCTATTCATAGCTTCTTTCAACCCAAGCATACTATCTTGCAATGCTTCCTGTGTCTGATACATACCTCGCTTCACACGCTGTTCATATCTGTCACGAGCCAACACTCTTTCGTGTGTTTCGGGGTCTCCGTCACGATACAAATTGTCATCACTTTCTGCCACGCTCGATTGTTGCGTCGAAGTTCCGGCATAATTGCCAACTTTCAACTCATATTGTTTGCTTACATCGGTTGCTTCTCCCAATATGCTCCGGTATCTACCCGGTTCAGCAAGGTTCTCATAGCTGCGCCATAAAACATAGCGCAGTTCGTTGTCTGTCAAAGTAACACCGTTGAAACCCTCAAAACCTATTTTATGAAGCATATTTAAGAAGAAATCCTTAATCTGCCACCACCAGCTTGCATTGATGTTTTCAAATTCGGTATTTTCAGCAAGTGTAGCAAGATATTCCTCGGTAGCCTTGTGGAAATCCCAACCATTCTTAACAGACAAATCAATGATGCGTCTGCGGATTGTTTCATCAGCATTGTTGAGTACGTTATCGAGGAACGTATCAAAGTGTTCTCCGAATAGTTCTCTCAAGCCATAGTGTGCCACAGCTTCATGGAGTAAAGTTTGCTCTACATCAAAGATACTTGTATGGTTCGGAATGACAATCGTTATATTCCCACTACTTTTTGAATAAAAACCTTTCGCACGCAGTTTCTTACCCTCAAGAGCAGAAGTGTCAGTAATAATTTCCACATTATCAAGATGTAGTTTGTCTGCAAGCATTCGTACTCGTTCGGCCATTCTTGTACGTTCACGCTCAGCAAATTTTTTACGTTGCCACACAGTCCGTGTTTGTCTGCCAAGCATTTTTGCAGCCGGGTCATTCTCGTAACTGACCTCATCATCGGTGTATGCACCCACACCATTACGATAGTCATTTGCGATTTCTGCATTGAGCGCAGTAATCACAGTATCGGTAACGGCATTTTCCTGCCTACGTTGAGGTTTCCGACCTGCTGCCATAACCATTTCATCAACTTCAGACGGAGTAAGTAAACGTTTAACACGCATAGCACCTGTGATTATCCAAGGGTCGGTTTCGGGATTAGGGTTGGTACGGTAGGTATATGCTCCATTTTCAGGAATCCTTGGCAATCCGGCATAGCTATGTTGGAACTTGCCATTCTTGTTGTAACCGTAACTCATGGCTTCTTCTTGGTAGTCCACATCGTTAGCATACTCCACCTCAGCCCAAACAAAATTGGCAGGAAATAAAGTCTTATCCCCGTTCTCATCAATGCGATTGAACTGCAATGCATATGGAATAACACCTAAATGCCATCCCGGACGGTAAGCAAGCTTACCGCTTCCGCCTTGTGTACCCTTGCCACCTGCCTTTACTTGGCTACGTCCGGTTTTACTCTGCCCGGCTATCGGTGCAGCATCAGCATCAAGCCATACGCCAACAGGTGTCGCTTCTCCATTGGGATTTGCAACCATAGGTGGATATAATTCGCCATTCTTTAGAACAAACACTTTGTATCCGATGCCTGTATTTCTTGGAGCAACATCCTCACGAATGCGATACATGGTATCATCGCTGCGATATAGAACATCATCCTCATCGGCATTGACAATGCTGTTAGCAGTCTCTACCGTAGCATCTATTTCCGCATATTTCGCTTCTTTTTCTTCCAATTCTTTTTTCATCAGTTCGGCGTATTCCTCCAACTGTGATTTCGCCTGCTCCAATTCTTTTTCATACTCGAAAGGTTTGCCCTCTCTTGACAGGAGTTCTTTCAATTCGGCTTCATTATGCTTCTTGCTTCGCTCTCCGGCACTCAATCTCTCGGCAAAATCCTTTCCCGTAATCACATTGCCTGCAATGTCCTCAATGGCATTGCGAAGCAGATTTTGACGTACCGGCACATCTTCAATGCCAAGTCCAGGACAAGAGTAGGTCATTTTACGCTCAACATCATTGAAAAGTGTAGCACCGTCACGCATGGTCTGCCTTGTCAATTTTATTGTAACTACAAATGAAAAATCGCCTATCTGTATGGTCAATTCCCGTTTTTGTTCTCCTGCAATCTCACCGTCTTTCATCTGCTTCATTTCAGCAAGAACACTCTTGTTGTGTTCCTTGAAGAAATCATCCATTGTATCAACAGAAGTAAAGCGATGTTTTCCGATTACAATCTCCTTGAATTGCCCATCGGGGAATGATGAATGTACGGCATCCAAATATCTGCCGTTATCCTCAATGCGCTTTTCCGCATCCTTAATAAAGGCTTTTAATCTTGGCTTGGCATTGTAGATATAGGTTTGGTCTGTTTCCCATTGTTTTTTACGGCTTGCATATTTGCGCACATTTTTTTCAGCATTGTTTTTCAGCATGGCGTATTCACTGCCGGAGAGTTGCGCAACGGTGTCGCCAAACACATCTTCTTCCTCCTCAAGCACACGGTTGGTCATGCTGTTGGTCATCATCTGCTTGCCGTTCATAATGCTGTCAGCAATCGCTCCCTTTGTTTTCAGTCGTTGGTAGGCGGTAACATCCAAACTGTCCTCTACTCCGAAACGCAAGATGCGAATAGGCTTGCCCATATCCTTGTGCAGGTTTCCTTGTCGCAGGATGCGCCCATTGCGCTGCGTGTAGTCCATAGGACGGTTAGGTGCATCCAAATGTATCAACGTGTGCAGTCGTTCCTGAATGTTCACGCCTGTACCGAGCGTAAAGGTCGAACCGAGAATCACGCGAACCTCTCCACGATTTACCTTTTCAAAGATTTCAAGTTTCTTCTTGACAGTCATTCCCGACCTCATTACTACAATTTCATCAGCAGGAATACCCTCTGCAATCAGTTTATTTCTGATGTCATCATAAAGGTTGAAGCCGCTCTGCTTGTTTTGGTAATTGTCGGCGAAGATGGCAACTGTACCTTTGTAGTCAGCTGTTTCTTTCAGTGAGCGCAAAGTCTGGCGCACGGCTTCATTAGTCTTGCTATGTATGTCATCCTCTGCGTCTGCTTGTACCAAACGGGCATCAACGGCAGCCGCCTTTGCTATGCCGTACATAGTCAAAGGTATATGGCTATTCTCTTTCTTCTCCTTACCCGACATCTGTTCGTATTCTTCAAGTTGTGCTTTTACGAACTTCATAATGCCACGCAATGCGCGTGTCTGTGGCAGGTAGAGGTCTTGTGCTTTTCCACCTTCCATTTCGGGTATCTTATCCTTTACTTCGCCGGCTTCTTTAGTAAGAACCGTATCGGAAACTCCCGACCAAATACGTACCAGTTCGGGTAGGTTCACATATCCGGCGAAGCGATTGTTCTCTTTAAACTTACCACTTGTAGTGAACTCCATCATCTGCTGGATATTTCCGAAGTTGCGCGCAAAATCATCAAAGTAATAGATACCATACTCTTTCATCGTGTCGGCTGGCATAAGATAGCGCATAAATGTCCAAATCTCTGCGGCGGTGTTACTGATGGGCGTACCAGTTGCAAAGATTACGTTTCGTCCGTTATTCTTTTCCAAAACGGCTTGTGTTTTCAGAAATACGCCTTGCGACTTCTTACTGTATGACGGGTCCACACCTTTTACTCCACGCTGCATGGCAGTGGCAAATCCAAGGTGCTTATATTCATGCGCTTCATCTACAAGCAGGGCATCAATGCCCATGTCGTCAAAGTTCTCCACATCGTCAGTCCGGCGATCAAGCATTTCCATAGCCTTAACCTCTGCGTTCTGCAAGGTTACAGCGCGCTTCTTTTCATCGTTGGCGGTACGTTTCTTTGAAGCATTGTCTGCAAGTCCGGCAAGCTGCTCCTCCAGCAATTCGATTTCCCGTTCAGCTTGTCGGGTGATTATGTTCTTTCCATCCGGGTCTTCTTCTTTCATCTTTTCAAGAATGAGCATCTTTTCCTCAATCTTGTCCTGCACGAAAGTCATTTCCCTTTCCTCGCTGTCAGGGATAAATTCAAATGTCGATTGAGGAACGACAATCATGTCCCAATCGTTGTAGCGTATCTTGGCATAGAAGTTCTTTCTTCCCTCTGCACTACGGTCTGCTTCTTCAAGTGTCAGTATCTTGGCATTGGGATATAGTTCTTTTGCGCTCGCAACGAATTGTCCAACGGTAGCGTTCTGCACTACAATCATCGGTTTACGTGCAGTCCCCAAACGGCGCATTTCCATGGCAGTAGAGATTAGGGTAAAGGTTTTACCTGTTCCGACCTCGTGCGCAAGTAACAATGGTTGTTGTGTACCTCTTACAATGGCTTTACCTTGATGTGGACGCATTTTGAGATTATGCGATGCACCGCCGAAGTATTCCGGAACAAAATCATCCGGAATACTCATCGGTACAAAGTTGTTGAATGTATCATTATAGATGCGCTCCATCAAAGCCGACATTCCAGGGTCACTCTGCATTTTTTGTCTTGCCCAATCCTTAAAATCTTGGCGTATTTCGTCAATCTTGGCAGCACAAGCCTGTGTCGCCTCCTTGTCAGTTATGGTTTCTGTTGTACCATCATAGCGTTTTCTTGTGGTAGAAACCGTTATGCTTTTGTTCTGAATGGCAGCTTCAATGAGCGTATGCCCCATAATGGTACGGCCAAGCATTTCACTTGTTACACCCATTGCACGATTCTTCTCGTAGTTGGTAAAGTATGGTTCTTTCATAAACCATGTACCGCCTACGGCTGTAAACCGTACGTCAACCTCCGTGCGTTCCTTGACGAAATCTTCATACAGTTTCGGGTCAACCCAAGAACTACCGAGGGTAAAGTCAATCAAGTGTGCGGGGATTTCCATTGGCATAACCTCCTGCAACGCCTTGATGTTGCGGTCAAATTCCCCATTCTCGTTGTTTTCCTCTGCTTGACGTAGTTTTTCACGGATATTTCCGCTCAAGTACTGGTAAGATGCTTCCGTCTGTCGGCTTACAGGATTCTCGAAACCGTAACCGCTTTCGATGATTTCTTTCTTCACATCCTCGATGCCCGTGCCAAGTTGTTCGGCGATATATGGTATATCCACACGACCAAATTTGAAGATACTTGCAATGATACCGTCCTTGACATTGGCAGGAGTGGGTTCTTTCTCTTTTTCAACGACACGTTTGCTGAATACATCGGTTTTGTCAAATTTCTGTATCCGGTTTCCTTTTTCATCTGCCGATTCTTCAAATTTTTCAAGAGCGAATACATTGGCATAGTCCACATCATTGCGGAGAAACGCAATGGCGGTGTTCTTGTTGAAGTGTCCGTATGTGCCGACAAAATCATCGTATGCCTTGTTGAGTTTCTCAAGCAAGGGTTTCAGCCCCTCATCGCTTTCGTTCTCGGTCTGATAGGAAAGGACTTCTGCAAGGGCTTCCTTGATGGTGGTGTATGCTTCAAAGCATTCAACTTTCGTATGCCCCTTTACCTTGTTAGCATTCACTTCGAGGGGCTGTACGCTTGCTGTCGAGTTGATATACAGCTTTCCATCCTTGACAAACATTTCACCAATCTTCTTGCCGAGTATTGCATCTGTTATCGGTTCAGCATTACGTTTACCAAATTCTTCTGCACTGAACGAGCGAACAAATTCCGACAACATATCTTCCTGCTTCTTATCCTGTTTAGGATACAACCCCTTGGCTGTTGGCCGGAAAGTGTCGCCTTTTTCAAAGGCAAAGTGCATTTCACCTGCCATATTTTCAGGGTGCTCAATGAAATAACGGTTGTAATCCATTGAAAGCTGCTTGATGACAGGCGTTTCCTTGCCTTTAATCTTGCGTGTTTCCCCAGTATCGTACTCCGCCATGCGCTCTCCACTCACATCACTTACATCAATGGCATTGGCAGACTTCTGTCCGTTCACACGCTTACGAATAACAACGATGTCTGAGGTTACTCCTGTGCCTCCAAAAGTCTTATTGTGCATACGGAAAGCACCCACAAAATCTGCGCCTCCCTCGCTCACAATCCAATCACGAAGTTTCTTGCTGTTGTCAAGTGTGCCATTGGACGTAATGAAGATACCCAAACCGCCCTCACGCAGTTTGCGCACATTCTTTGCAATACAGAAATCGTGTATATTGTGAAATTTCTTCGACAAGTCTTTGTCGCCTGTGGTATCGTTCACACGGAGTCCGGTAACGAACGGAACATTGGTAATGGCCAAGTCCACACTTCCGTTAGGGATACGTGTCTGCTCAAAGCCCTGTATCTCCACTTTTACATCGGGATAAAGGAGGGAGAGGACACCGCCGGATGTTCCGTCAATTTCTATGGCATGGATATCACTACGCTCGCTGATGTGAGCCGGCATCTGTCCTAAGATGTTGCCGATACCGGCAGAGCCTTCAAGGATATTGCCACCTTTGAAGCCCATTTGTTCGACAATGTCCCAAAGCGTATCTACAACGTATGCCGGAGTATAATAAGCACTGTTCGCACTCATTACAGCCTCTTGGTATGCCTTTTCTCCAAGAAGTTCGCGGAGTTTTTTTGCAATGGTGTTAGGAGAGTAAGATGTTCCCTCACTAAACGCTTTGCCTAATCCACCCCAACCACTAAATTTGCGGAGAATATGCATCTGCTTTTCAGTAGCCGGTTCTCCGCTTTCAAGCAACAGCTTTGCCAATTCGATAGCCTTGATATTGGCTTCGATACGGGCATCAACAGAAATAGGAGCATAATCTTTGCCGCGCTCCGAATGGTTATTACGAGTATTCTTCGGCTCTAACTGCCCATCCAGTCGCCTGGCTGATTGCAGTTCTGACTCCAATCCTCGGCTTCCGCTTTGATGTCCTCCTCGGTCAGTTCCTCCACTTTCTTCCCGATTCTCTTCGCCCATTCTTTCAGGCGGCTGTTGTTGGTTATTACTGTCGGTTGGCAATCCTCCGATGCGTGATTCATCAGTTCCTTGTAATCCATCTTTGTTGGTTTTATCGTTATCAATTAGACTGTCAAATAAACCTAACTCATTTGACTGCTGTGAATTTACTGCTTTTTTTTCACTCTTTTTGCGTGCAGGGCGGTTTTTCTTTATACGTTCCTGTGCAATTTCAACTTCTTGCTCAACTTCCCCCTCTCTCGTTACAGTTTCAGCGGTGGCAAATGCATCAATGCCAGATTTGTCAAAATTGGCCACGTCAAACTTCTGCACCTCATCGTATGGGGTCATATCGGCATCCAATCCGTTTTCTGACACTTCCGGCAAATCCCTTGCGCCGTTGTAAAATGCTTTGAGATATGGGCGTATAACATCACCCAAGTCTGCAATCATAGCCTTTGCATATTCGGTAAATTTACGTGTACCTTTCTCCAAATGATAGACAGCCATTTCAGTACCGATGGCAAGTATTTCCGGGTCAATGCCAATGTTCATTTGACCGAGAAGTTTCTTGCGCATACGCTCGCGGAGTTCCGCATAGCGCTCATCAGTGACAAGACGGTTATCGCTCGTATTAGCTGTTTGGGTTTCCTGTTGAGGCTCTATGACCTTTCGTGTGTCAACAAGTGAAATAGGTTGTGCATTGCTTACCGCATCGTCATTGTTGAGAATCGTATCAGCCAACTGTCTAGCACTTTCCTCGCTACGCATCATAAATCCACCTTGCTTAGTATCATACCAACCCTTTTCTGCTTTGGCAAGTTCTTTGGCTGCTCTCTGTTGTTCCTTTGCCAAATTACCTGCAAACTTCAAAAGGTACATATCAAGTATCTTTCCTCTCTTGGTGGTGTACTGCTCCGAAGTTATAGTATATTCTTCGGTAGAAGGAAGAGGGGTTGTTTCCACTTTGGAAACATCTTCTTTTTCCAACTTACGTTGTTCGGCAAACAGATCATTGATTTCTGAAATGATACGTGCTTCCTCAAAGATGTCACTTTTTGCATGAGCTTCCTGTTGTAATGGCTTCAGTTCAGCAATACGTGTCTTTATCTCCTGCAATCGGTTCGTGCCTAATACTACAGCAGTGGTTTCTGCATTCTTCACACCCTTATACTCGGAGAAAGGTTTTGTTTTACGATGTGACGAATCTATCCATTTTTCAAAATCTTCAATCGGTACTGACGAACCATCAAGTCTGCGATTTGTAGCCCATTCTTCATCATAATTGCTCAAAAACGCAGTTTCGGCTTCTTCCTGTTCATTGAAACCAAGCATTACCTTGTGTTCGTCAAATGTTCCGTCAGGGTTATATTGGTCGATAATGAACACACGGGCACCATTCCATCCATCTATATTATCAGAGAGGAACACATCTATATGGTCGCCATCCACTCCCTCTGTGCCACGAATGTAGCCATAGGTATTCTGCATGATGGTTTCCCATTTGTTACCCTCTGCATCTATTCCACTACGGACAGAACCTTTCGGGTTTTCAATGGTAATATTGAATATACCTACCTGCACATGGCCTTTCTTATAATTGCCGGCTTCTTTTTGCTTTTCGGTAGGGGTAGTATCGGTTTCTTTCTCAGCTGCTGTGATTTTTTCGCCTAACTCATTGCTTTTAAGGGATAATTCCCTATCTTTGTTGTCGGAAAGCATAGTGGTTTGAGGCGCATCCGTGCCCTCGGTAGTGAGGTCAGACACATTCCCTTGCGACGAGTATAAGCCTTGTGCCATGTCTGAGGCATTAGAAACATCATCGGCGTGTTTCCAAACCAATTTACCTTTAGTTAGGAGGTTCGCAATGGCGTTCCTCCTTTTTTCTTGGTTGGAAACAACCACTTCCTTACCGTCTTTGCTGACTGTGATAGAAGTAAAGTAGTAATATCGAGAGCCATCAGCTTTTTTAAATGAGCGTATAAATACATAGGAAGATGCACGTTCTGTCGTATCTCCTTCTTTGGCTTCACTTACATCTTCAATTATAGCATTTGGATGTTCAAGCGTAGGTTTAATCATGCCCAATTTACCATTTCTACCCTGTCGCATTAATTTTGTAAACTGGTTTTCACCCATTTTTACCTCACCTATCGGAGTGGAAACTATTCCATCTTCACCGAATAAAGCATCCCAGTTTTCAATCGTAAGGTCTATTTCAGGAGCAATCCCGGCATTCAATTCCATATCTGCAATGAAATCCTGTGCTTCATCCGCAGTCATGGAACGACCAATTACTTCCGTCTCATCATTTTCTTTTTCTTTATTTCCTCTATCTTCGCTATTAGTTCCGATTCTTCCACCATTTCCTGTAATTCTGCCTGTATCATCGGCAAGCCGTTCTCCACTCTCAATTCGTTCTCCTGGCGCAAGAGTTCCATCGCTTCCTTGTTGCCCTCGTTGGCTTGTTGTAGTATCGCCAACCAATACATTGCTTCGCTGTTGTCCATTGTAATCTAAATTTAATGCTTCTTTAATTGCCTGTACAAGCGTGCGTGGAGTATTGTCCGGCTGCTCAAACAGGGTTTCTTCTTGTGTACCTTGTACAAGGTCATAAATTCTACTGAATGTATTTTGAATGAGACTTTGGCTCTCCCCTTTGTACATTGCAGCCAAATACAAGACAAAGTTACTGAAATTCTCGGCAGGGAGATAACTTTCTCCTGTGACATCATCCATCTGATATTGGCGTTTCCAGTTTTCTATGGCAATACGAGCTTCCTTAAAATTCTTGGCTTCTGCAAACATTGTATCTTGCGATAAAGCATAGTAAGCACGGATAGAATTTTGTATCTCACCGACCATACGTTCCGTGTTGGGACTGTCATAGTCACGGAAAGCAGTGGCAAGAATGGCCCTCTGTGCTTTTACCGGCAACATATTGAACATATCTTCCAACCGGGTACTGCCATCCTTGAAAATACTCTGGTACATAATACCTCGCAAATCATTCTTAGCTTCAACTGTCAAATTACCCTTACTGTCAAACGCACTTTTATACTGGGTAGGACTGATGAAATTTCTTTGGCTCATCCATTTCAGGACATTTGCGCCATTAGCATCCACAAGTCCGGGAAATGACAATTCATCATCCGAAGTCCTAAGCAACAGGTTGGCAAATGAACGTACTTCGGTTCCCATACGTTGCAAGGCATTTTTAGGCTTGATACGTTCCACACCTCCGCTCTCGGTGTCTTGCGCCACATATTGCCCAAGAGGTATTGCGGCAACATCATCTACCGCCAACATATTGACAAGCACCGGGCTTTTCACAGTTTCAATATCCTCGGCACTTAATCCGAAATCTTCCGTATGGTCTTTCAAATACTTCTTATATGCTTCCGCTTGTTCCGGATGGCTCTCCCACATCAACCGGAGAGCGTCACTTCGGCTGTTTCCTTGTATTACTTCGCCACGTTCGTTAACAATCGGTGCGCCAGTGTAAGCGGTAACACTCGATGTTATTTCTTCCGGACGAATGTTTTCAGCGATTTTACGTGCAGACAAGACACTTGCTTCGTCATTCCGTTCTTTAGGTTGTGCTTCATCAATAAAATGCAATGGATTACGCACGCCTTGTATATGGCTCGGCTGTAGCTGCGATGCGTCAATAATGGCAACATTACCAGTAGTCAATACATCATTGCTGAATTTCACATTGACCTCTTTACCTTGTACTGTTTGTAACGGTTCTTGCCTATCCACCTTATGACCATTCACACGCCTGTAGCCTCTTGCACGGGCATCTTTGGGAACATCATCCACCATATCGGGAACTCCATTAAGGGCTTCACGCTCCTTGCGTTCGGCTTCTTCACGCTCTGCACGTAACTTTTCTTCCTCTGCCTTGCGCAGTGCTGCGGCTTCATCGGCAATACGTCTGCGTTCTGCCTCCACTTCCATTTTTCTGCGATTAGCAGTACCGGCAATCTTCTGCCAAACGGACAGTTCCCGTTTGGCGGCATCAATCACCGCTTTGCGCTCTTTCTCGGATGCTATCTTCTCGGCAATGGAAACACCACCTTTCGATTTGGCTTTCTCTAACTTCTTCAAGGCATCTTCCTTGTCGGCTACCATTCCATCGGCTACGGTCTGTGCCATAGCCTCATCGCCCTCGGCCTGTTCTACAATGGCATCCCAAGCGGTATCGCTGTCGGTCTGGTCATAAAGAGGATTGCCTTGCTTGTCTTTGACGATACGCTCCATTGCAGATTGTCCGTTCTGTTCCGGTCCGTCAGGAGTATTTTCAGCACCATTGCTGCCCTCCTGAATATTTTCCACGTATTCGTGCGGAATATTTTCCTTATTCTGACGCTGCCAAACGATATTACCATTTTCATCCGACACGCTTTCAATCATGCTGTCAAGTTCATCACGAGTAAACATATTCACACGTTGGCCATTGATAGGGGATTCCGTATATACCTCATATTTCCCGTCCGCATCTGCATCGGTTGTGATATTGCCACGAACGGTAGCACCGTTCCCGTCGGAAAGGGAAAGAATGTCATTGAGGGCATATTGCGGTCTGTCAGCCTCCTGCACCTCTTGTTCTATCCCGGCATTTTCAACGGCTCTCTGCTGCTCGAACTGTGCTATACGTGCTAAGTTTGCCGCATCAACCTGCTGTTGTATGGTTTCCTTGGCCAAAGGGAAAATATTCACACCGTCCGACACGTTCACTGTTCCGTCCCCGTTATCCACAATGCCGCCCTCGTTGGCTACAATCTGTACTTGCACCAGTGAACCGTCCTCACCACTAATAGTATAGTTATCTCCCAAGTTGAATGTGGCGACACCATCAATCTTGTCCGCAGCTTCACGTGCATATTGTTCGACTATGGTCTGTTCTGCCAGTTCTTTTTGTTCGTAAGGGTCTTGCACATCATCAATAGACAAGACCGCATCGGGCGATACCTGTTCAAGTGCACCCGTTTCCGCATCACGGATAATGATACTCTTATCAGAATCAGTTGTGCTCACACCACTACCATCAGCATACGGCACAAGTGCTCCGCTTATAACATATACTTTCCTCTCATCCTGTTTCATGGTTGCACCCTGTATCATACCGGTTTTGCGATTGACACGTGCGTCTATCATCGCATTGCTTTGTTCAACCCGTGCATCTATGTCATCACGGACACGTTGCATCATACCATCACGGACTTGTTTGGCATTCACATAATCAATAATCACATCTGCACGTTTTCGCCCTTGTTCAGTCCCGGTACTCATAGCGTTTTTCGCTTCATTCAGCCAGTCCACTACATCCCCTTCAAGTACTTCATCATTTACGCCGAGTGCCGACTTCATACGCTCACGCTGGTACTCATACATATTCTTCGCATCGTTCATCTCCTGTGGGGATGCAACATTATAGCCATCAAGATAGCTGTCATTTGCCTGTTGTTCATTTTCGCTTTGAGTACCACCACGAGACCGGGCAATAGAAGCAAGATTAAAGCCACGCAAGTTCAATGAACGTTCCATATAGTTCAATACAGCTGCTTTCTCTTCAGTCGTAAAGTCTTTATCATTGATAATGAGTTCTGCAACCTCTCCGTAATTCTCATTGATGGTAAGGTCAAGTGTCGCTTTTAACGGTTCCCATACTTCCTTGCCAAGCAACTCATTCACTTTTGTATCAGCTTTGTTTATGCCGTGTTTCATGGAGGCGTAGTTCGCGGCAGATAAGGTTTGCTTTCCTGCGCCTATCAGCCCCATGGAAAGTGCCATACCACCCCATATATCACCATGAAATTGACCGGTGGCAAATAAGTTGGTACGTGTTCCGTCCGGATTTTGCTGGTAAGCATCATCAAGATTGAGCATAGTGCGCCATAGTTGACCGTAGTATTCTTCTGAAACCTCACCGACATAATCACTCACACCCATTTTATTAAACATTTGGTGTGTTTGTCCCATTATACCGTTCAATGCTCCGGCATCGGCTTTTGCAAGTACGCCGCTCAATCGTTTTGCCCCAATGATGTTAGCCAACTTACTCATATTGCCCAAAGAGACAACAGGGTCAAGGTGCGCGCCAAACATTTCGGAGTAGTTTTCAATGATGCTGTTAGCTTCTCCCTGCCAAATGGCGCTCCCCCAAGTCTTATCATTGGAGAAATCATAGTTACCGTTTTCATCAACAACCACATTTCCCAGCTTTCGGTCAATGATGTCAGAAGCGGTTTTCCCTGCCTGTATCGTATTTGTCATTAACGGGGCACGTACAAGCAAATCATCGGCGGTTGTTCCAAGTGCCTTGATAGTCCAGTTACCGGCAACCTGTCCCAAACCTTTCATTCCATTGTTCTTAATGAAAGTCTTTACACCTTGAGAAGCAATATCTTCAATGACTTCTGTGCCGATAGCCTTAGTCGCTAACCTCGTTCCACCTTTTCCAAAAAAGTTAATACCACTGTATCCTCCACCCGTCAAAATAAAATCGACCATGAAAGAAGGCATATATCCGGTCATTACACCGGCTCTGTTCCAAAAATCGGCATTTCCCCCGTATCTTTCCTCTGCCTGTTGCTTCTCATGGATTGCGCCCATCATCGCATCGTACGCTTCACGCTCACCCTCTGTTGCCGTACCGTTTTTCAAATCATCAGCATTCATCATAGTCATGGCGTCAGCCATATCACCCATACCGAAATCCCATGTGCGTACATCGCTTACAGTACGTCCAAAACCACGCCAAAAGCCCACATCCACACCATTCTCGCGGTCTTTTTGTTCTTCGAGGTTCTTAATCAGTTGTTCCGTTTCACGAATGGCTACGGATAACGCACGGCTTTCCTTATCAGATTGTTGCCGTGGTGTATAAGTGGCAGCTCCCAATATGGAAGCGAGAGGCGCTTTGTTATTTTCTGTTTCTGACGTCCATTCCTCATATACTTCTGACGCTCTTTCCGCTTGTTTGGCTTTCAATTCCTGCAAACGAATATTAGCCTTACGCAACTGCCCGCCTATGGACATATCAGCAGCTTGTCGGTATTGGAAGCTCTCCATGTCAGCCAATGGTTTGCTATGATAACGGTTGCCGGCAGGGGTAAGGAACGTTTTTTCCAGTTTTCCACTTTCAGGATTGAATTGCATCTTTCCCTCTTTGGTTTGTAATCCGGGGTTTAGTCCATACTCCTGCATATTATCCATGCGCTCGTTGAATGCTTGCGTATGAGTTTTCACATTGTGCATCATGCGGTCTGTTTCAGCCACCATTTCCATTTTTTCCTTTTCGGTTGGTTGCCATGGCTGTGCATCAGAAGGTAAAGTTGTTTCTTCAACTTTATCGACAACGTCACTTTCCGATTGCATAGGTTCTGCACTTAATGTCAATCGGTTTTCGTAAGCGTCATAATCTCCTATACGGAAATTACCCTTTGATGACACCCAATCGTATAGCTCTTTACGGCTGTTTTTATCACCCATTTTGGTTTTGAACGTGCTCTCATCACCCAAATCATCGATGGAATACCCTTTATTCAATAGGGCATTATATAATTTCTTTACTTCATTCTCATTCATAACTACCAATCTGTTTCATTATTATTCCCTGAATTTCGTCCCCAACCGAGACCTTCGTCAATTCCCGATGTCATTGTCGCCGGATCAAGTTTAGAAAGCGACATCATGATGGCAGCAGCTTTAGAAGACTTGTGCCAATTCTGTTTGACATAGTCTTCTTTCTTCTGCTGGGTATCGAGTTTCTTCATCTGACGTTCAAAAGACCTTCTTTCTTTCTCGTCTTGTGGGGCAAGGTCGGAAAGCATAACATCATACACTTGTTGCATAGAACCTTTCCAAACATTCTCATAGATGCTTACTTGGTTTCCGTCACCATCAGAGAACCCCAACTGTTTCCCACGCGCAGACCTCGCACCTGTCGCTTTAATCTGCTTTTCTCGTAGGTCTTTATTGTCTTTTTGCGTTTGAACTGCAAGGTTATGCGTACGGTCAGCCTTTCGTTTATTCTCATCAAAGCTTTTTTGCCATTTATCATCGTCCACCTTATCACGTTCTTTTTTGCGAGCAAATTCATCCGAATAACGTTGGTCAGCAACCCTTTCTCTCTCGTTACGGTGCTGAATGCCCTCGTTGTACCTATCATCATTCTTTTTATCAATGCCAAGCTGTCTTAACCATTTACGTTCCCCGTCCGCTTTTGCATCATCAGCTTGCATGGCCCCAATCAAACCGCTTGCATAGGCACGGGCATTGGCATTGCGTTCTTTCATCAACCGGTCATATTTCACCTTCACCTTTCCGGAAGCAGTGTCCTTGCCTGTGTACATATTCGGGGCATACTGTGTCGTGAAAAAGAGATTGGACAGCGCTGATATACCGTCACCGATGGCAGCGAATATCTGTTCTCTTTTCTGCTTTTTCCTCTCTTTGGCAAGTTCTTCCTCCGTTGGGGGCTTGTAAGGGTTGAGTTGCTTGAACAATTCGGCATACGAAAGGCTGCCACTGCTTGCATCCTGCTGTGCAGGTGGTGTTTCAACAGTATCAGGTTTAGAGCCGGTGGCCGCAGGAGCAGGAGCCGTCACTGTTTCCTGCCCAGTATCCTTTGCAGAAGGTGATGCGGAAGAACCGTTTTGTTGCTGCTCATGCCATTCCTGAGAGCCTTTGGGCGGATTATTGCCCGTACCCAAGATTTCATCATACGTTCCCATCGCTCATCATTTAAAATGGCATTTGACTTGCCGCATTGGTTACTCCTTGCACTGCTCCCGATATGGCACTGGCTTTGCCTTGTTCAATGGCATTAAGCTGCTCGACAAAGGCATTGTCGTTCTGCAAATAAGTGGCTTCGATATTATCCTTGCGTTCATCTGCCTGTGCCGCAATCTGCGAAGTCGCATCGGCGAGAGCCTTATTGTTCGCTTCTTTTGCAGCCGCTACACTTTCATCTGTTCCACCCATGACCGCCGCACTTCCGGCGGCAGCTTTGTTACGTTGTTTGATACTTTCCTCTGTCTGTGTAAGAATACGTTGTGCATCGGCCCGTTGAGTAGCATCCTCGTTATACCTGCGGTCATACCAGTCTTGGTTTTTCTTTCGTTGAGCCTCAACATTACGCTTTGCTTTCTTCATTGCTTTCGATGCAGAGATACCACCGAAAATGCTGCCTACAGCACCTATGGCACTTCCAATTAAACCCATAAGATTCTGTTTTTGATTATTAAAAGTTATACCTTGCGTGCGAAAGTAAGCCCTTATCTTCGCATCATCATTTTATCTTTTTACACACAGAATCATTTGTTATGGCAAAAGGGAAAAAGACCGGAGGGCGGCAAAAAGGCACGCCCAATAAAGTAACGGCATTGGCTAAAGGAATGATAGAAAAATGGCTTGAAGCGCACAATGCGATACCGAAAGGAGACATAGCGCCGCTGATAATGCAGGATTTCTTGGAGCTTGAACCCAAAGACAGGGTAAAGGTTTCAACAGAGTTTATCAAAATCATCATGCCTAAGAATATCAGCATAGACGACAACGAGGTTAAACTCACCATCGAGGACAAACTTGCCAAACTCGCCGGGGATGAAGATAACGAGGAGGAATAATCTACTTCCCCCTACTTTAGATTGTCTTCACGTTTAAGACAAGGGAAGCCCCACCCGAAATGGGGATGATTTTACTGATTTGCTTTGGAGCGATGTTCGAGAGAATATCGCTTTTTTTGCGCCGATAAGCAGTCGGAAGCATTCAGGAAGCATTCGGGAATAATGTCACATTATTCCGTAATTATTCGGGAAGAATGTGTGATTATTACGGAAGAATATAGGATTATTCCCGAATAATAGCGGAAGAACAAGGCTTTTTTCGGGAAGAATGCCACATTATTCGGGAATTATTACGGAAGAATAGCCGATTATTCCGGAATAATGAATGTTAATTTCAGCTCAAAATTAGCAAACGCATACCAACAGATGTGAATTTTAAGTTAAATCAGCCGTTTTATCACATTTCTTTTATTCCGTTAACCTTTTGATTATTCGGGAATAATGGCACATTATTCCGTAATTATTCGGGAAGAATGTAGGATTATTCCGGAAGAATGTGGGAAAACTCCCGTATTTTGACCATAAAGTAAAGTATATATATCTACTACATCTTCCGCGCGTGCGTGCGCACGTGAGAAGAATTTTATTTTGAAGATATTTTTTTGAATGGTGGAAAAGAAAAAGTTGCGCAAAAAAGAAAACCCACAAAGAAAAAATTCTTGTGGATAAAAAGATAAATACCAATTCAAGGTTCAGTGATTACTTTTGCAGAGAATTTCAAAAACAAGAAGTATGACAACAGAACTCCCAGGATTCAACGCAGTAAGCACACAAACGCTATCAGATGTCTTAAAAGACATCCTTTCTGCTTTAGACGATGTTGAAGATGCCAACAAGATATTCAGCTCCATTGCAGAAGCAAGGCAAAACACCAAGGTAATATCCACCCGAAATGCCATTACAATCAATAAAGCGATGGAAATGGCATCCGGAAATCTGGATATGTCCTGCCGTGACCTTGTAACGCAGTGTCGAAAATTGTCCGGCTTACTCAAACGAATATAGCCTTTGCATCGTAATAGAGACGCCCTGTACAACACAAGGCACCCGGTTTATGATGTTCTCTCCCGTCACAGTCAAGTTTGCCTGCCGCTTGCCCGTCTTTACTGTTCAAGGTTTCCGCTACAATGCGTCCGATGTCGTAGCCGGAACTTCCGGCACACGACTTACTGACACACGGAATAACCAAATCAGCCTCATCGTCCGCCAAGAAAGTTATCTCACGTTCTTCAACTGCTGCATGAAATCCAAATGTTTGATTTCTCAAAGTGATAGTTATGCGCTCCACTTTTCGCCAATGGCAGAAATATTCTTTCAGTTTCATATCTTAGTTAATTAAACCCTTTACCTTTCTGCCGCTGATACACCACCGTCTGGTCCTTATCCAAATTGACAATCTTGAACATCACCATCGAACGGCAGGGAATATCTTCGGGCAACATTGCCGCAAGCCGGGCTATCACTTCATCCACATTGTTAAACCCTACATCCGTCAGTTCGGCCACCTTATGCCCGTTGTGGTAAGCGGCGGCATTCACCATATAGCGATATGACAAACGAAAATGCGCATCTTCCTGCTTCTGCTCACGCACGGAAGCCTTTCCCGAGAAGAAAATAAAATCAATCACTTTCTCATTCAGTTCCCATGCCGGAGAATAATCAATCTTGATATACCCTCGTGTCACGTTGTGCCCGTTACTGTGGTTCATGCCGAACGCCACATCCGAAATGGATGCACGCACATCGTTCTGCGCCACCGTACCCCAAGTATGCCGGAACGTGTACACCGAATACCATTCCTCCTTTGGCATCCCCATGGCCTTGCATAGCTGCTTGATGCCACTATTGACATTGGCGCAAAAGCTGTCCGATGTTGTCATTCGCTGATAGAAGTTGAACAACCGTCCGTCATCCTTGGACGTATTCATGTATTTTTCAAACAAGGGCTGGATGATTGCCGGTACACGCATTTCCATGTATGCACCGTCCGCACGGAACTTCTTCGTCTTTGCACGTTGGTAGTGGATAATCCCGTTCCGATAGTCTTGCTTTCTTAGGCTGTACAGGTCAACAGTGTTGATTCCTGCCAAGCAAAGCACCATCATGGCTATGTCACGCCCGAACTCCGTCTGTGGGTATTTCATCTTGCTTTCCGGCAAAGGAAACGAAAAGAACTCCCTGCACGCTTCGGGGGTGATGGCAAGTTTCTCCGCACGGTCAGCCGATGGTATTTCAACTTTCACCCACGGATTGGTCTTTATGCGGATAATCCCATTGTCGTAGTCGTTGTATTCCAACATGGCGGCTTTGAATATCTGCCGTATGCAGATGGGATACATTTCCTTTGCCCGGTGTGTCTGTTCAAGTGACTTTATCCACTTGTTTACTTGTGTAGAAGTCAACTGCCCAAACATCATCCGGCTGGTTCCAACAAACCTCTCCAAGTGTTGCAAGGCAAGTTTATAGTTCTTGGCATTCCGTTCTTGCCCACGGTCAATCATCCTGTCAATATGCACTCTCGCATAATCAGAAAAACAAATATCGTCATTACCATTCAAAAGGAAGTCCACGACTTCCTTGACAGTCCAATGCTCGATATTCTTCCGGTTCAACCGTTCGTTATATTCCACTATCTGCCCGGTACAATACTGGAGCACATAAGGGTCTTCAATTTCTTTAGCTCTGGAAAGCTCTTTTTTCGTGACCATCTTGTCGGTCTTGATAAACTGCGTACCTCTATGATGGGTAACTCTGATGTAAACCGGATAAAATCCGTCTTTGCGTTCCTTTTGAACGCACGCTTTAAATGTTGCCATATCGTTCTATGTTTCTATCTGTTATTCTTTAAAAGCTATCTAAATAGTCCAAAATGCCTTAACTCACTGCCACATCACCAGTTACAACTCTAAACACGCTCTAAACTCTCAACGAAAAGCACAACAACATTCTCTAAACATTTGCGTTAATTCTACTCATTTTCCGTGCAGAATGAACGTACCTTTTAAAAATACAATAGGCGGTAAGCCTTTGTAAATGAAAAGCATACCGCCTATTTTATTGAGTATCAGCTATATCCCGCTATTCCTCGATTGCAGCCTGCGCCGCCGCCAGTCTTGCAATAGGTACGCGGAATGGAGAACAACTAACGTAGTTTAGTCCTACTCTGTGGCAGAACTTCACTGAAGAAGGTTCGCCACCATGTTCACCGCAAATACCACATTTCAAATCCGGACGGATAGCACGGCCTTTTTCTGTTGCCATACGAACCAATTGTCCCACACCATTCTGATCGAGAACCTGGAATGGGTCTACTTTCAAAATCTTCTTTTCCAGATAAACAGGAAGGAAAGAAGCAATATCGTCACGAGAATAACCGAAGGTCATCTGCGTCAAGTCATTTGTACCGAATGAGAAGAATTCAGCAGAAGAAGCAATACGGTCGGCTGTCAAAGCTGCGCGCGGGATTTCAATCATTGTACCTACTTTGAAGTCAATGCTGTTTCCCAACTCTTCGAACAACTTCGCTGCCTCTGTACGAATCACGTTTTCCTGTTCCTTGAATTCATACAAGATACCAGTCAGCGGAACCATGATTTCCGGATGAGTCTCCACCCCTTCTTTCTTCAATTCCAATGCAGCACCCAAGATAGCGCGTGTCTGCATCTGAGTAATTTCAGGATATGTGTTTCCTAAGCGGCAACCACGATGACCCAACATCGGGTTGTGTTCGCACAACGATTCTACGCGTTGTTGGATATACTGCAAACTTACGCCCATTGTATCCGCCATCTCCTGTTGTCCCTTCAAATCATGAGGAACGAACTCATGCAAAGGAGGATCGAGCAGACGTACAGTCACCGGACAGCCCGCCATTGCCTTAAAGATACCCTTGAAGTCCGCCTGTTGGTACGGAAGAATCTTAGCCAATGCCTTGCGACGCCCTTCAGCATCTTCTGCCAGAATCATTTCACGCATTGCCTTAATCTTTTCACCTTCAAAGAACATATGTTCCGTACGGCAAAGACCGATACCCACCGCACCGAAGTTACGTGCCACTTCCGCATCATGAGGAGTATCCGCATTGGTACGTACTTGCAGACGGGTATATTTATCAGCCAGTGTCATCAATTCTGCAAAGTCACCGGAAAGCTCGGCAGCTTTCGTCTCTACCTTACCATTATATACTACACCCGTACTTCCGTTCAGAGAGATGTAATCACCTTCTTTCAGCACCACACCGTCAATTTCCACCGTACGTGCCTTATAGTCAATATTCAATGCACCAGCACCCGACACACAGCATTTACCCATACCACGGGCTACCACAGCAGCGTGAGAAGTCATACCTCCACGGGCAGTCAGGATACCTTCGGCGACAGCCATACCCGCCAAGTCCTCAGGAGAGGTCTCGATACGAACCATCACCACACGTTTGCCGGCAGCATGCCATTCGGCAGCTTCATCAGCGAAGAATACAATCTGACCAGTTGCAGCACCCGGAGAAGCCGGAAGACCACGAGTCAGGATTTTTGCTTTTTTCAAAGCATCCTTGTCAAATACAGGGTGGAGCAATTCATCCAGCTTATTCGGTTCAACGCGCATCAAGGCTGTCTTTTCGTCAATCATACCCTGACGGAGCAAATCCATAGCAATCTTCACCATGGCAGCACCCGTACGTTTACCGTTACGTGTTTGGAGGAACCAAAGCTTACCTTCTTGAACGGTGAACTCCATGTCCTGCATATCTTTATAGTGATTTTCCAATTTTGTCTGAAGCGCATCCAATTCTTTATAGATTTCTGGCATAGCTTCTTCCATAGAAGGATATTTTGCTGCACGTTCTTCTTCGCTTACTCCGGCCAGTTGAGCCCAACGTTGGGAACCGATCTTAGTAATCTGTTGCGGAGTACGGATACCGGCTACTACGTCTTCACCTTGCGCGTTAATCAGGTATTCACCATTGAAAAGGTCTTCACCTGTAGCTGCGTCACGTGAGAAACAAACGCCGGTTGCGGAAGTATCTCCCATATTACCGAATACCATTGCCTGTACGTTTACGGCTGTTCCCCATTCGTCAGGAATACTTTCCATCTTACGGTAAAGGATAGCACGTTCATTCATCCATGAATCGAATACAGCACAGATGGCCCCCCAAAGCTGTTCGTATGCACAAGTCGGAAAATCTCTTCCTGTCTGTTCTTTTACGGCAGCTTTAAATTTCTTCACAAGCTCTTTCAGGTCTTCCACTTCCAGCTCGTTATCAAGTTTCACACCTTTCGCTTCTTTCACCTCTTCGATGATAGCTTCGAACGGGTCAATATCTTCCTTATTAGTAGGTTTCATTCCCAAAACCACGTCACCGTACATCTGTACAAAACGACGGTAAGAATCCCATGCAAAGCGTGCATTACCAGTCTTGCGGATAATTCCTTCCACCACTTCATCATTCAGACCAAGGTTCAGAATAGTATCCATCATACCCGGCATAGATGCGCGTGCACCAGAACGTACAGATACCAACAAAGGATTTTCAACATCACCGAATTTAGATTTCATCAACGCTTCCACATGAGTGATTGCTTTTACAACTTCATCTTTCAGCAACTCAACCACTTTATCACGTCCTAACGTGTTGTATTCCGTACAAACATCTGTAGTTATTGTGAATCCGGGAGGGACTGGAATTCCAATTAAATTCATTTCGGCAAGATTGGCACCTTTACCACCTAACAAATTCCTCATGTCGGCCTTTCCTTCTGCCTGACCATTTCCAAAGGTATAAACTCTTTTTTTATCCATAATATTGTGTTTAAAGTTACATTATGACTTTTTTCTGTTCGCAAATCTAAGGATATTTCGCAAATCAGAAAACTTTTTGCGAAAAAACTTTCTATCAAAATGCAATTTCGACATTACAATCTGTATTATTTCTACAGACACGAAAGTTTTCCAAAAAAAATACCTACTTTTGCAAAGTAATTATTAGACTGGTGTAAAAGTGGCAAGAAAGAAAAAAGAACTTCCCTTATTGGAGAAGATAACAATCATGGATGTGGCTGCCGAAGGAAAAGCCATCGCAAAAGTAAACGACCTGGTAATTTTTGTTCCCTACGTAGTGCCGGGCGATGTCGTAGACCTTCAGATCAAACGTAAGAAAAATAAATATGCCGAAGCAGAAGCGGTGAAGTTTCATGAACTATCGCCCAATCGTGCCGTTCCTTTCTGTCAACACTATGGCGTATGCGGCGGTTGCAAGTGGCAGGTGCTCCCCTATCCGGAGCAAATCAGATACAAACAGAAGCAAGTGGAAGATAATCTGAGACGTATCGGAAAAATCGAGCTTCCCGAGATTTCCCCGATTCTCGGTTCGGCTAAAACGGAGTGGTACAGAAACAAACTGGAGTTCACATTTTCCAATAAACGTTGGCTGACCAACGAAGAAGTCCGCCAGGATGTGAAGTATGACCAGATGAATGCTGTCGGTTTCCATATTCCGGGAGCGTTCGACAAGGTGCTGGCTATCGAAAAATGTTGGCTGCAGGACGATATATCCAACCGTATCCGGAATGCGATACGCGACTATGCTTACGAACATGATTATTCATTCATCAATCTGCGTACACAAGAAGGTATGCTGCGGAATATGATTGTCCGTACTTCTTCAACGGGCGAATTGATGGTAATCGTGATTTGCAAGATTACGGAAGAGCACGAAATGACACAGTTCAAGCAACTGCTTCAGTTTGTCGCTGATTCTTTCCCGGAAATTACATCTTTGCTATACATTATTAATAATAAGTGCAACGACACCATCAATGATTTGGATGTGCACATATTTAAAGGTAAAGATCATATCTTTGAAGAAATGGAAGGCCTGCGTTTCAAGGTAGGTCCGAAATCATTCTATCAGACCAATTCGGAACAGGCTTATAATCTATATAAGATAGCCCGTGACTTTGCCGGACTGACCGGAAATGAACTGGTGTACGACCTCTATACCGGAACAGGCACGATTGCCAACTTTGTCTCACGCCAGGCGCGCCAAGTGATTGGTATCGAATATGTGCCGGAAGCTATTGAAGACGCAAAGGTGAATGCGGAAATCAATGATATTAAAAATACCTTGTTCTATGCCGGCGACATGAAGGATATGTTGACTCAGGACTTCATCAATCAGCATGGACGCCCAGACGTTATCATAACAGACCCCCCTCGCGCAGGTATGCATCAAGATGTGGTTGACGTTATTTTGTTTGCCGAACCCAAACGGATTGTTTATGTAAGTTGTAATCCTGCTACTCAGGCACGCGATTTGCAGTTACTGGATGGTAAATACAAGGTGAAAGCTGTGCAGCCGGTAGATATGTTCCCTCACACTCATCATGTGGAGAATGTAGTATTACTAGAACTTCGATAAAAGAAAAAAGAAATGGAAAAAAGACCTAGAAAGACACCTGCTGAAAGAGCACGTGCCCAATATACGAACTATGCAGTCAGGGAACCGATGGAACTCATGGATTTCCTCGCTGCCAAAATGCCGGACGCAAGCCGCACAAAGCTGAAATCTTTGTTAAGCAAGCGGGTGGTATTTGTTGACAATGTGATCACTACACAATTCAACTACCCTCTTCAACCGGGAATGAAGGTGCAAATCAGCAAGCAAAAGGGAAAGAAAGAGTTTAATAACAGATTGCTGAAAATCGTATATGAGGACGCTTATATCATTGTTGTCGAAAAGATGCAAGGACTCTTGTCCGTCAATACGGAGCGTCAGAAAGAGCGTACCGCTTATACAATACTCAATGAATATGTACAACGCTCCGGACGCCAGTTTCGTGTGTATATTGTTCACCGTCTGGACAGAGACACTTCCGGCTTGATGATGTTTGCCAAAGACGAAAAAACACAGCGGACGCTACGCGACAACTGGCATGAGATAGTGACCGACCGCCGATATGTGGCCGTAGTGGAAGGAAATATGGAGAAAGACTATGATACGATAGTATCCTGGTTGACAGATAAGACTTTGTATGTAAGCTCCAGCAAATACGACGACGGTGGTTCCAAATCAATCACACATTATAGAACCATCAAACGTGCGAACGGGTATTCTCTTGTAGAACTTGATTTGGAGACAGGGCGCAAGAACCAGATTCGTGTGCATATGCAGGATTTAGGTCATCCGATTGTCGGTGATGGAAGATATGGCGGAGAAAACTATTCGAATCCTATCGGACGCATGGCACTTCACGCTTTCAAACTTTGTTTCTATCATCCGGTAACGGGAGATTTGATGGAGTTTGAGACACCTTATCCGGCAGATTTCAAGAAGCTGTTTCTGAAGAAATAAAAAATAAAAGCGGAACTCTAAAAAAAAGAGACTTCCGCTTTTTATTTATATTAAAATATTCATCTTCTATTGCATTTCCAATGTAAAAGGGAAACCTTTTGAATCTTCTGTCAAATAAAAAATTCCAGTCATTAATCCATGACGTATATTCACATCATCCATGTAGGAGATTCCATTTCTACCATAATCCAAAACAAGATTATTACTGTAACGATCCTCCCAATACCACTGAAAACGAAAATGGTCATATGGTTCACCGTTACGATAATATTGATATTCTTCACCAAAGCCATCCGAGTCAAAAGTAAACTCACTATATATATACCTTCCATTGGCAGCACTCATGCCGACATCTCCTGCCCATATCCTGCCGAACATCTGCTCTTCTAAGTCTTCATCGTCCTCACACGAAGTAAAGCCAACCAATAAAGTCAGCATCATTAAGATACCTGCATATCTCTTAACCATTTTCATAATCTTCCAGTTTATTGCGTTTATAAATACAAATTTAGCGTTTTTATTTTACTATACACTTCAAGCCATAAGTTTTTTGTACCTTTGCCCCGATAATATTTAAAAAATTACATGAAACTTCTTTGGCTCGATTTAAATAGCTCCTATGCACACTCCTCACTGGCACTCCCTGCACTCCATGCTCAAATAGCAGACGATACCACTATTGAATGGTGCGTAGTCTCTGCCACGATTAATGAAAATACCGGTAGCGTTGTCAATCAAATCTACCGTCACCAACCGGATATCATTGCAGCCACCAACTGGCTATTTAATCACGAGCAACTATTACACATCGTTTCACGTGCAAAAGCATTATTACCTCATTGCTGTATCATACTCGGCGGCCCCGAGTTTTTAGGAGATAACGCTGCTTTCTTATATAAGAACAAATTTGTAAGCGGAGTGTTCCGCGGAGAAGGCGAAGAAGTATTCTCTTTATGGCTAAAAGTGTGGAATCACTCAAAAGAAGAGTGGAAATCAATAACAGGCCTCTGTTATCTTGATGAAAACAATCAATATCAAGACAACGGCATCGCCCGCGTCATGAATTTCTCACAACTTATATCTCCTGAAAAGAGCCGTTTTTTCAATTGGAGCAAGCCCTTTGTCCAACTTGAAACAACCCGGGGATGTTTCAACACATGCGCTTTTTGCGTCAGTGGCGGTGAAAAGCCTGTCCGCACCATTCCTTTGGAAGCTATCCGTGGACGTCTGAATGACATTCACCAGCATGGAATCAAGAATGTACGCGTCCTCGACCGTACCTTTAATTACAACAATAAGCGGGCAAAAGAATTACTCGACTTATTCCGTAACTATCCGGACATCTGTTTCCATCTTGAAATCCATCCGGCTCTCCTTTCCGAAGAATTAAAGCAGGAGTTATCCGCCCTACCGAAAGGTCTATTGCATTTGGAAGCCGGAATTCAAAGCTTAAAAGAACCTGTTCTACAACAAAGCCGACGCATCGGAAAGTTATCCGACGCTCTTGAAGGATTAAAATACCTCTGCTCCCTGAAAAATATGGAGACACACGCCGACTTAATAGCCGGACTCCCACTCTATCACTTATCAGAGATATTCGAAGATGTCCGCACCTTAGCGGAATATGGCGCAGGAGAAATCCAACTGGAATCCCTAAAGCTGCTCCCCGGCACAGAAATGCGAAGAAGAGCAGAAGAATTAGGTATCCAATACTCACCGCTACCACCCTATGAAGTATTACAGACCCGTGAAATATCAGTAGACGAACTGCAAACGGCCCATTACCTGTCCCGCATGTTAGACGGATTCTACAATACTTCTACCTGGCAAAAGATTACCCGGACACTAATTCTGGAGAATCCGCATTTCTTACGTGAATTCCTCAATCATTTGGTGCAAACCGATGTCATCGACACTCCTTTAAGTCTGGAAAAAAGAGGACTTATCTTATATGATTTCTGTAAAAATCATTATCCGGATTACCTGACACAAGTCAGCATCGCATGGATAGAAGCAGGAATGTCTCTAAAGAAAGCTCCTGCTGAAAAGGTAAGGACAAAATGGCAAACACCTCCTGAAAATTGGGACGTTACATACGGTTCGTATAGAGATAATTTACGACTATGCTTCCTCCCCCTTGATGAGAATGGACATGGCTATTGGTTTGGTTTTGAATCGGAGATTCAGAAGATAACTCCTGTTTTTAAAGCTAAAAATTTATCATAATACATAATTATAATTCAACATGATAACAAGAACAATGAGCCCTGTAATGCTCAGAAAAGAAATACAGACAGACATAATTGAGAATATACTCCCCTATCTAAAACGAAACTACGATAATAAAATACGTAGAGCAATCGTCAAAAGCACTCATTTACCAATGATTTTCAATCCAATTCATTATTTCAGTAAAAAGACCCATAATGACTGGTACATCTTTTATTATGCCACCTCAAAGAAATGCGCAGATGACGCCGCCTGCCTTGCTATATCACTGGTACAAAGCGAAGAAGGAACTTATGTCTACGAGCAAGTGGTTTCGGGTAATCCGAACGACCCTATTTGTATTTTTCCCCCTCATTTCTTTTCACGCTATCATTCCAGATTCTTGAAAGATGAACTTATCAGCAAAATGGATCTCATCACACATTATTTTAAAAACAACTACATAGGCCTTATCACCGCTGGAACAATGTGGGGTAATCGATGTGCAATGAGCACTACCAATGGATACGCTTTCGGAGAAGTATTGGACTTTGAGGAACGTCTTTTCATTTTTAAGACTTACATCACAAAGGATTTAATAAGAAAGAATCAGACATTTGCAAAAGCATTCAATCAAATTGAAGAACAAAATATGCTAAAAGAGTTCATGAATATGAAAGACCCTGATAAGTATTTATTAGAATCGTTCGATTTCTATCTTAATGCTAAGTTCTAAGAGAATGTGACGTAAAGTGTGTCAGAGAAACCTCATAATTCAAAGATCCAATCTCCATACCTTATCCAACAATTCCTTATATACATTAAGCCCATTTCCTATCTGTAACCCATAGAAATGAACACCTCTTTCCTGCTCTCTACGAATCCTGCTTTCAGTAGACTTACAACAGAAGGCAAATTCAAAATCACTTATTATCAACACATCCGCCATCAGATAATTCTCCTTAGTCAAAGTATGAAGAATAGTCGTCAGCATTTCTTCCCCGTCCGTGCCACCAGAGAATTGCGAAACCATGAACTCCCTTACCTTTTTCCAATTTCCCGGATGTGCTGTATTCAGCACTTGAGCCCGCACCGAGAAAGAAAGCAAAAAGCATTTCCTGCATTGTTTTTTCGCCATTTGAGTGATTTCCATAAGCAAAGCTTTAGCAATGCTTTCTGCCTTTCCCTGCATCGAACCGCTTGTGTCAATCGCCACAATCATTGGTCCTTTTATTGGGCGAGGTTCTCTCCGCTTCGCTCGACTCTCCTGCTTCTTCCACACACTATCCGAACGACCGGAAAACAATTGCAATTGTCTCATAGCATATTTCATAAAGAACAAATCTTCTGTAGCAAGCTCCGCCAACAGTGCGACTTCTGTCGGCATCAGTGCCTGCAAGTCATTCCCCTCTTCCACCCCATGTATGTCCGAATGTGCCACAGATGAAGAAAGAGTTTCCGGGATGTATTGCTTAATCAACGTATCCAATTCGTCTGTCTGTTCTTTTTCCCTCCCCATGCAACTCACTATCTCTTTCAACTCCTTATATTTCACACTTATCATACGATACCGGCTCATTATACGATAATCTTTCATATTCGACCTGTCAACAGAACTTTCAAACTGTTTCTTACTGCTATTCAAACATCTTTGTTTTTCCTCCCGTATCTTCCGCCTATATGCCAAACTCCATTCATCACAAATCTTTTGAAACAAAATATCCATGTCAAACTCCCCCTGTTTCAGCAAGCTGTTATATCCACCTACATTCAGTTCATACTGAGAATACTGCCCCATCAAATAATCCGAAATCTTCTCCCATAACTCTTCTTTCCGCTCCAAGTCCTTAACATTTAATATTGCATTTATGTATTTCCATTCAATTTCCCTTCTCTGTTCTATTTGTTGAAAACAAGAAAGGAGCATTGAGAAAAATTCCAATATTGAGTTCTTTAATAAATCACGCAATATCTCATCATTCCACCACTGTGTTCCCAGACAATCCTCTAATACAGTAACCAAATATGCCATCAACACATCTTCCTCACCATACACAGGATATCTACCCGTATCTACAAATTCATCAAAAGCAGACGCATATACCGACAACTGTAATTCAATATCAGTCTCCTTCTTCATAACATCTCTCGCTGATTACAAATAGTTATAAGTAGTGATTCTATTCGCTTTTCACACTGCCGGGCATATTTTTTTATATATTGCCTATCATTAGCAGAGACAAATAAGTTTTCAGTCCATTGCGCATCTGCCATCTTTCCAACCAGATGCACTTTGAGCTCCTCACATTCCCTCATCCACATATCCAACATCTGTTTGTCATTAGAGGAAGATTCTTCCCGCATTTCTTCTTGGGAATTCCCTTCTTCGGAACAACACAACGGATATTCCTTACCATCAATTATCAATGTTCCTCTTCCTCTCCTGACTTTTATCCGGAAGATATTATACCTTTGTCCGGAAGAAGAAAAAGGTGCATCCATATCAATAAGACGAATAAAATGAGTACGCGATTGTGCATCCGAGTAACAGATTCCATCTCTATCTTTCGTCCGGTCAAGATGCCGGTAATCTGAAGAAAACACATAGCAGGGAGTTGTTTTATAATGTTCCACCCTATAATAGAAATAATTGAAAATCTTCGGTTTCACATTATCTTCCGGCACTTCTCTTCGTACGGATTCTTTTTTCATCCTTTCCAATTGCTTCTTTATTTCTTCTATCTTCTCAATATAATCAGTAAACAATGCTTCCGATACCACATCCAATATCACAGGAATAGCCTCCGTTGTATTCCAAAGACAATAAAACAAAAGTAATACATCCGATTCTATAATTTCATTTCTTCCATTCAAAAATGCCGAAGCTTGCATGAGATGCACAATCTTTTTCCAACGACGGTCGGAAATATAAAACTTTTCTCCATCCGCCTCTTCTGTATTCTGTACATATTTCCTCAAACCCATCCGTACATGGGTTATTAATTTCAATATCTCGTCCGACACCTCAATTTGTTCCATCTCATCTTGCCATTGTTTGTAACGCTCATCCGAAATAAGCATTACTTTAGGAATTGACTGCCGCATAGTAGTTTTAGTTCCTTGCCGCAACATTTTATAAAAAGAACGTTCGTTGGAAATACAGTTGGAAACAACACGTACCAAAAAGCGATCCCATAAAGCCTCCAGCCCTTCCCCCTCTGCCGGTAACTCGTTGGATGCAGCAATCATACCTTTCAAAGGTAAAGCAATCTCTTTACGTCCATTCTTGTAAATCTTTTCGTTAAGCACAGTGAGTAATGAGTTCTGTATAGAAGGTCCAGCCTTCCATATCTCGTCTAGAAAGACAATTGTGGCAGCAGGCAGATAATCATCTACAATTCGCTCATAAATGTCTTGTTCTTTCAATTTAGAAATCGAAAAAGGACCAAATATTTCATCGGGCGTACTGAAACGTGACATCAGATATTCAAACGAACTACCCTGCCCGAATATCATCTTCAGTCGGCGGGCTATCATACTCTTTGCCGTTCCCGGCGGACCCAATAAAAAAATACTTTCACCCGCTAAAGTAGTCAGTAAAGCCAGAGCCATTATATGTTCTTTCTCAAAAAGTCCCTCACTCATATATTTTAATAAAGCCGATACTTGCAGCCGCACCGGTTTCATCACTTTCGATCCTTCCATAATAACATATTCCATTTTTAACAGTGTACTTTATCGTTCGGGAATAAAATTGTACTTTTCCGATATCATATTGTTCATCAGTTTACTACCCCTTATTTTAATCTATTCTTTTCAAAGCCGCAACTGCTAATTTATTACCTTGTTCAGCAGATTTACGATACCAATCTACAGCCAATTCCAGATTTTTTCCTACTCCATAACCTTTCTCATAAAATAGTCCCAAATAAAACTGAGCCTCTGCCTCTCCTCGCTCAGCCCGTTTTATATATTCCTCTACTTCTATATTCATAATTTTCAACATTATTATTTACAGTTAATACTCAATGTTATATTCGAACACATGGAAAAACACAACAGAAAAGATAGAAAACTAGCAAAAATTTCCTATTTCAAATTTCCCAATTCTTTCAAAATATCAACAACTTCTTCATTACCCTGCTCAGCAGCCAAAACGAGTAATCATTCTATTTTCCGCCACACCGTCCTTGAGGATATTTTTCAGGAATTTCCACTGGTTTATCATGTAGCTCGCAGCCTTTCTCATCAGTTCGCTTGCCATGATTTTCGCATCCTGCATCATCATGACCACCTTATGATGAATCCGTTCAAGAATCGGTCCCGTAAGCTTAAGTCTTTTTTCCTTAATCTCCTCACTGCTGAGTTTCATCATACGGAACAGATCTTCATTCCTGAACATATCACCGATAGGATCTTTGCTACCTTGTCTTTATCAAGTCCGTCCAGACAGTCAAAGTAATCGTACATACTCTCCAATTTGCATTCGTCAAACGAAAATCTACAATATCTTGACGCACCGCCACGTTTTTGTAGGTAATATCAGCGACAGCCATATTATGGCCATAGAACGCAAGTTGCATGGAATAGTATTTGTTGCTGAAAAACTTCGTGCTAAGATGTGTTGCCGACTTGTATATGATTCTTTTATTTATTCTTTATTTTTTCCATGTCTTCCCAAATCTTTTTATAAACCGATTTGAATAGTATATGATAAGCAGGCAGTGTCCTTATGCTTCCACAACGTTTACAGGGTTGTGGAACAGAATAGGTTGTAGCAGCATATTCAAAATCGGATGCTACAAAGATTTTACCACATTGGGTGCATCTGAAAACGTTTTTTCCTCTATACATGATATTATCTTATTTAAACTAACGTTAGTTCGATATAAATATTAAATTTATTTTATAATAATGAGGATCATAATGGAGAGCTTTGTTGTCTCTTCTTATAAGACCTAATTTTTGTTCTAGTTTATGAATTTCTAAGTCTTGTTCCTCTTTATTTTTTATTTTTGAAGGAGTATGATTAATAATCCACTTGACTCCATAATAAACACCAATAAGCGGACTACATATTACCAATCCACCTATAAGACTACACATAAAAAGATCCCATTTGTCTATTCTCATTTTCTATTAATCCCTCTTTCACTACCATATTACCACTCAGCATCCAACATAAAGAACACTCTTTTCATCTACCCAGCCTTTTTAAAGCTTCAACTGCCTCCTCACATTCTAGCTCTGCCGCTTTTCGATACCATACAACAGCTTGTTCCAAATCTTTAGGAACTCCCTTGCCTAATTCATAATACTCTCCTACATTAGCTTGAGCCATAGCTAAACCTTGCTCAGCGGCCATAACAAACCATTTGAACGCTTCGGTATAGTCCGATTCCACGCCAAGTCCTACATCATATACCCATCCAATATAATTCTGAGCATCGGCTTCTCCTTGTATAGCAGCCTTCATCCACCATTCAAAAGCCTTCTCCTGGTCTTGTTCCGTACCCATACCTTCATAATACATCTCTCCAACTAAACATTGTGCCTGGACTTGTCCCTGACGAGCTGCCATCTGCATCCATTCAAAAGCTAAACGAAAGTTTTGAACAACTCCATCTCCTGACAAATAACAGGTAGCTATAACTGTCTGAGCATCTGCATCACCCTTCTCTGCCATATCATAAAGCTCATCAAAAGTATATCCGTCTCTTTCAGATTCTCCAGCAACTATTTCATTTTCCTCACATTCATTTTCCTCATCAATCTCAATCGAATTATGGAAAAATAATTCTATACAAGCTATGTATTTCGGTTCGAGTAGCGGTAAATCAGTTATTAGAAGTTGATGAATTTCATCTATTTTATCCACCTTCACTCCCTTGACGTTGGAGTATTGAATAACCTTCAGAATATCCTTTATCTTATTTTGAGCTATTCGAATGTTTCTATCAGCCGAAATTTCTATTTTTGATAATAGCTCGACACCTCTCTGCAATGCCTGCTCAGCCAATACATATCTTCGAGTTTTTTTATAATAGATACCTTGGAAATAGTAAAGGCAGGAACGCAAAGACACAGGATATCTGTTTAGTTCTCCATACAAATTTATAGCCTCTTTCAATGTTCTCTCTACCAGTTCATACTGATCCCTTGTCCACACATAAAATTCATCCTCTCCTAAAATATCCGCACACTTAACTGTATAGGACAATATTTCAATGCAAAATGCCAAATACCCATCTATACTTTGTTTAACCTCTACAATCATATCATCAAGAGAAGAAAGAGAAATTTCTCCCGAAGCATACAAAAAGTACTGTCTACGATGTATCTCTGCTTTTTTTCCAGAGCCATAAGCCTCCATAATCCCCTTATGATACCAACATAAATATGTCTCCCGAACTGCAACCGGCATCTGTCGTAAGCAAATTGCTGCCTTAACTGCATACTTCATCCAATCACTTTTCATTTCTATAAGATACATATATAGATAAAAATATGTAAACTCATAAAAAACTGACATGGGAGGATCATTTCTAAAAAAATAAAATGAACGAACAACATTGTCTACACTGAAGCTAATTTTATATTCCTCCCTTCTTTCAGGATGCCAAATCAATTCTAGTTGTTTTTCTTCCACCAATTTGGCGTATTCTTCTTCTAAATTTTCTATATCTGCCATTATCACTTGTATAAATATATTTCCCACACAATCTGCCAGAAAACTATTTATAATGTATTCTTAGTTCAACTTTATTCTATCAACCAATTTAAATCTATATCAGGATATGCTTTATGAATAGCTTGGACAACTTGTAGAGAAGGAGCATTTTTACCTCTGATAATGTGCAATAAAGTAGATGGTCCAATCCCTATTTTTTTAGCAAAAAGAGGAATAGATAGTTTTTCTTTTTCCATAATATACACAATTCGGTCTTTTATACCTTCCATCTTAGAAGGTCTCTGCATTTTACCAAATAACTCCTGGGAAAGTTCCTCATCCTCACCTTCATCTTTCAAATCAGATAATACAGAATCAAAAAGGAGCATCTTAAACAAAACCGTTTCTTCGGTTGTATAATACACGCGTGAATATGCCAAGAGCTTATCATTTATTATTTTTTGTGCTTTAAAACAAAGTTCTTTTTCATACTCATCTTTTACTTGGAGAGGTAATTGAGACTCCCCAATTTTGATTATTATTTTCATAAATATATTTCTTCTTTATTTTCCATTTCATTGCTGTTCCATTAAAATCTAAAAGAATCATTTTAAACAATATCGATTCTTCAGTTGAAAGAAACAAAGCCATCTCTCATCTATCCAACCTCTTTAAAGCTTCAATAGCTTTCTCCACAATCGGAGGCCTGTTTTTTATATCGCTCCAATTCCTTAGATGAAACATTCAATGCCCAAATGATAATTGCCGTATCATCCACAAATCCCATTGGTAAGAAGTCAGGAATCATATCTACTGGAGAAAGTAGATAAAGTGTAGCTGCTATGATGTAAATCAAACTACAGATATCATAATCTTTATACTTTCCCGTTGCAATATCCCGCAGATAACAATACATTAAATTGAGTTGTTCCCGAAGATGGCTCAAACCTTTTCTCGACAAAAATAGCCCTAACTGAAAAACTAACGCTTTCAGCCGTCTCAGATTATAAGCACACTTTGTAGCTTTAGTTATCCAGTTTGACTGCAAAAAATCAACAATAAACGACATAAAATTTAACCTTCTTTTTTGGAATAAAATTTATAATGACATCTATTACAACAATACTCTGATGGAATAGTTTTTTTAATCATTGAAGAGGTTTGTGTATGCATCCATGAAGGAGTCAACGAAGATACGATTAAACTTCCAGCAATAGCTACTCCATATGTTCCTGCTCTTTCTATGCACCCTAACATAGTATATGATACATTGTGACTCCCACACTTTGGGCATTTTATTTTTCCCATTTTTACAACTTTTTAAAATCAAAATAACCACTACTCAATATACTCTCATGTCCCTTTATATTGAAACCTTCAAGTTCCAACCGCTTGGTTACAGCCTCTTTACTATTAATAGAATCAAATGGCAAATGCCCAAAAGGAAGATTCACAAAAAAAGTTTGTCCTTTATCAATCCTCATCCCTCCACTAAGCGGAATGTTTACTTTTGTTGTTAATTGAAATTGCGACATATTATCTTTGTTATTTAATTCCACGATTAATACTTTTTATGGCTCTCTCCGGTTCTTTGATTAACCAGTCTATTGTCAATAAAGCTGCCGGATAAGTCAGATCAAATTTATGTTTCAATTCTGACAGTTTAAAACCCTCGACTATATAATCCGTTTCTTCCTCACTGACTAACCAACATCGAAATCCTTTTTGTAAACTATTATCTATTTGGAGCAATTCAGGAGCAATAGCAAGAGCCTGTTTCTCCGTATACCCCCTTGAAATCAATATATTTTTTATTTCTTCCATGTCATTATGCTATTTTACTCATATAACTTTTTAACACATCTTCCGCAAAAGCCCGCGCATCCGCTTCTACAGGCTGCATTTGGTAAACTTTAAATCCAAAGTGTTGCACATCTTTATAACCATACTCAAATTCATTTATACACCAATTAGAGACTTCGCCCTGACGTGGATGTACTTCTCTCACATATAAATTATAGTGTTGATAAGCATGGCGTCCTTCATGAACTAACGTATCCAAAACTTGAATATACGCATCTCCGGAATTTGAGCGAATATAGTCAATATTTATTGTTATTTTATTAGAATCTTGTGAATAATTACCGATGTATCCATTTCCTAAGTTTTTGGTACAAACTTCACAAGCCGGACGATGGGAAATTGCAGCTATCTTATTCTCTAATTGTTGTAATACCTCCATTCGATTATCAAAAGATATTTCTTTCCATTCACTATAATCTATTCCCGCCATACTGCTCATTGTTTCTGATATTTTTTCTATCTGAACAGAATCTTGTGGAGCCTCCAAATATAAAGGATTAATCTCATGTTTTATCGACTCAAGCAGCTTTACCAGATCTTTATCTGAATCAATAGCTTTAGGAGGTAAGTCGTCTCTTCTATTTAATTCATCAATTCGGGCAATCAATAGATCAGTATCTTTTAATGGCAATACTTCACTAATATATTCCAGTTGAGAAGGAGACATTTTACTATTGTATGCGGCTTCATCAAAAATTATATTCTCGTCTACTTTTGCCATATCAGAATCAGCCAACAAGTGATCTTGAATCCAACGATCATTCCATGTAGCCATGCCTCCTGTATGTTGATGTTTCTTCATGCTATGAATATCTTCATCAATTAGTTTCATCCGCCCATAATCAATATCATGATGCCAAGTCAATCCGGAAATTTTATCCTTTTCATCCATAATATCGGCATACTGGTAATCATTTAGATTTAAAGATTCCTTCAAGTTCGGTTCTCTGACTAATTCATCTTTTAACATTCTTGTAGCGTATTTCATCTGCATTCTATCTGAACCATTACCATACTTTTTCCAGAATGCATCAGACATACAGTAATCAGGAAGACAGATTTCTCGTTTGATTGGAAATTCAGGAAACACACCTCTATATATTTTTCCTGTGGAAGAAACAAATGGCTGCATCGAATATTTCACACCATTCACACTCTTTCCGTCCCAAAAATGCTGACCTGTTTTTATAGTTTGTATCTCTGGGAAAAATTCCTTAAAAAGAGAATCTTTGTTTAAACCGGTCTGTTCTGACACTTCATTTATTCTGGCATCTACATTCCGTACAAAATCAATCTTTTTTTCTAAGCTTAGTTCCTCCCATCTCTCAGTTTTTATTTCTAGCTCCTTTAAATAGCAACTTTCGGAGTGCCCCAATATTGGACTCTTCACCCTTTCATTTGAAATATCTATATCTTCAACTTTTTGATTGAATAAATTCATACTATTTCACTTTATTCACTTTAACCCAATACGTATCTGTAGATAATGAACTAGAAACGACACATTGACCTGTCATCAATTTCGCAATAACTTTACGTTGTTCATCGTTTAGCCCCATTGATTCACTAATTGCTTTACAATCATCTTCAGCAACCAAACGATGCGTAATTTTCAAATTCGTATTTTTAATCGCATCAGGAATCAATCGTGTCGGCACTTGATCTACCAAGAATATCCCTTCCCCATACGCCCGGATTTCTGACAACATATTACTAAACATCATTGCCGATTTGTATTGAGGCAATTCCTGATTCTCACATTTCGCCATCACCCGATGAGCTTCTTCAATAACCGTCAAATGCCGACAAGTGTTATCATTAAAATCAATCTCCCCTACTTCAGCTTGCGCAGCACGATACTCATATAAGAATTGAAGAATCAAAGCCATAAAGAATGACTTATCAACATCATCTCCTACGTAAGAAAGATTGATGATGCAAGGTTTACTAAATAAGTCCGCCCAAGGAGTTGAGTGAAGCGTATTCAGCATTTCTCCCTTCCATCCTCTTTTCAGACTATCAATACGGGTATTCAAACAAGCTTTCATATTTCGCTCTATCCGCTCTTCATATTGCCGATTAGAAATGACTTTATCCACACTGATACTCATCCCGTTCAACGTGGGCGGGAGCGTAACACCATACTTTGGCTCTTGCCCCAACCAATCTGTTGACTTGTTCTGATAAACCGTATAAATCAAATCCTCCATCAACACAGGGAGAATGTCATACATAGGAAATGCTGCCGCAAAAGTTGATTTCAATCTATCAATATGAGTCAATACGTTTGGCTCCTGTTCTTCTTTTAACCAAACTAATTCAAAAGGATTTAGTTTCATTTTTTTAGGAGTAAAGCCTGTTTTATACTTCTTACAACCGGGAATATAAATATCAATAGGATTCTCTGGATGCAATTCATTATAATTTAAAGCCCAATCTACATATTCCGTCTTTGCCGGCTCAATTACTAAAAACGGACAATTCATCCCTAAGCCATTCAATATAGATTGAACCGTATTCGTCTTCCCACTACCGTTAATTCCGGAAAGCAAAGTATGACGAGATAACACATCTATCGGAATATGATATTCTAGTTTTGTTTCAGTTCCACCATATAATAATTTTCCAAATGTAATCGCATGTTCTCCTCCTTCGTCCGGCTGATTCAAACTAAATTCTGGAGAACTATCTATCACACTAATCCCAGGAACTGCACGTAATGGAAAATTAATCAAATAAGAGAGTTCTTTAGTGGTAAGAAGTGTCCTCAACTCTTTAAAATGATTACCTAAAGGATGCTCAAAATATTCATCAGAAGGAGTTTTTATACGTATCGTTGGTGCTGCCATTAATGCTAAAGTATTGTTTTTCTCTTCATCAACCAATGAAGATACATCATGAATACGAACCGGTTCAAAAATCGATTCCTGACCACTCAATATAGACCTTAGCTGCAATGACGCACTTTGAATATCGGCTTCCTTTTCTGCCATCAAATAAACACCCACGTTCCAACATCCAATAGCCTTTCCAGTCTCAAATCGTTTGGAATGGTAAAATAAATGTTCTGAAACGGATTCGATATGCTTATTAACCAAATTCTGACTGATACTTTTACTCTGATTTTGAGTAACCCCAATAGATTCTGTTTTTCGAGAGATACACGAAGCCACAGCTACACTAGCCGGTGGAAAAAACGAAGATACCAACAGTAAACTTGCATCTGCAATTTCATGCATATTAATCGTTTTCTTTGAAATAGAATCTGAAAATCCTTCAATAATCCCTTTTGCTTTACTGAAGGATTCATTAGTTCCCTCCGATGCACTTTCTGAAAAATTAAAAGATTTCAAAGATTCAGCTTGTCCATTAAAATCCCTACATTTATACAATATTTCATCAACCTCTTGTTCCGGTACTGGATCTGCAACAACTAAATAAGAGAAATTCTTCTTCCTCATTCCCGCAATCAATTTGTCTATCGTTGCCGGATAAATTGATTTATATTGGCTTTCCATAGAAGGAATACCCGTTATAGAATAAATATAATCATATCCTTTCTGTTCATCCTTAATTTTATCGGTTATAAAATCCAAACGTTTTTTTCCTTTTACCGTTCTACATTTTATTCCTGGCCAAATCCCCTCTATAAAGTCTGACAAACTATCTACAAAAGAAAGCTTAACTTCCCGACTATCAATCGGGCGAATACCTATATAAAGATGACAAACGCCATTTTCACTATACACCAAAAAGATCAGTTGCGTCTTCTTCGGCAGAAAACAAGCCGAAAGAATCTTTTGTATAGCCGAAAAACAATTCTCCACATTATTATCAAGTGGCTTCCCGATACGTTCTATTTCTATCCAATAGGGAACCAATGGAGAATCGAACTGATGAATCGCTTCTAATCCAAACCCAGCACCTGTCCGCCCCTCTTTATCTATTTCATTCAGATATTTTCGTTCCATCGTAAAAGACAACGACTGAGCTACAGCGTTAGCAGCCAGCACTTTTGCTATTGGTTCAAAACGGTCCTCATCTTGTCTTCCATCTTGAGGTTTCTTTTCTAAAATTGTTTCCATCTTATTTTATTTTTTACTCTATAGGAATTCTGACTCTATCTATATTATATTGAATTAACTTTTCAAGATAGGATTTTAACTCTTTAGACACAATATTGCTAAACGAAGCATCTTCCAAGAACGTCTTAACCAACTCCGATTTAATGTCACTCTTAATCTTCGACTCGTTCTTTTCAAGTTCTTGGCATATATCCTTACGTCTGTTTTCCTCTGATTTAAATTTATATATCAAAAATTTAATTGCTTGATATATCAAAGAAAAGACACCAAATAAAAAGATACCAAGAGCTGCCCATAATAATTTGTTGACAATCCCCGATGTGTGTTTCATACATATATCGGAGATACTTTGTATATCCAAACTGATATCCGAAACCTCATTACGTACATTCTTAATCTCTTGACCAGGGGCATAATAGCGAATAATGTCATTCAGTTCCATCCTGACATCTTCACTTTCATACTGAAAGAATTGATTAAAAATCCCAGAGATAACAGACGATAATTCACTTTCTGTGAATTTTTCTAATCTCATGCGGATATCGGCTTCCAAGTCTTTTGCCCCTAAATTCTTATCCAAATCTTTTCTTTTAAAATCCGAACAAGCCTCGTGCACCACATTCCATGAAGTTTCGGAGATACATTCCGCCATATCTTGGACCAACTTGTCCATTCTCATACACAGCCTTTGAGATTCTACCAACTGCATCTTTTTTCTTTCCAAATCTTCTCTCAATACAGATGTTATCGCATCAGCTGTTCCTATTAGGGCGATCCCTCTTGACACAGTCAACGAAGGTTCTGAATCACCCTTCACTTGCTCATCTGAGAGTTGAAACATTTCTGTAATAATCGGTTTTAAAAAGTTCATCCTTGTTGCTCCTCCAGCAAGATAAACCCCATAAACCTTTTTACCACGAATCCATTGATTCAAATAGTTCCTTATGGCATTCTTTATATCAGTCTTATAATGACACACTTGTTCCAACCATTCATTGAATTTATTCACATTCGAAAATTTCAATGTCAATGCCACATCTTCATATTTATCAATATCCTCTTCTGGAAAGGAATCCAAATTTACAATACGTGCCAATTCTATTTTCTCTTTAACACGTAAATTCGTATCGCTTGTATTATAAATAGCTTCTTTCTTCTTTCTACACTCAAAAAGAAATGCATCTTTATACATCGGATATTTCTTTAGAAAATCAGAAAATACATTATCCTTTAACAACAGTTGCTCAAAAATCGCCTGTTCAATAATAGATGCACCGCAAGGATACCCATGATCTATAGGATCAGGATCATCAAAATTCAAATAAGTAAAATCCAGTGTACTTGACCCTAAATCAAAGACAATGCCTCCTTGCAACACATTTTTCTTGAATTCATCTCTATTTATCGCATAGAAAATAGCTGCACGCGATTCTGAAGTCAGTCCCCCTAACGGTATACCGGCTTCTAAGGCCATCCGCCGATACAAATCTTTCGTTTCATCATCTGTCCATCCGGAAGGACGAGCAATATATACAATATGATTACCTTTTTGCAATTTATCAACTTTCTCAATAATGCGCGCATATATAGATCGCATATATTCAATCATCAGTTGTTCAGATTCTCCTTCTATTTCTTTAGGACATTGCTTAAAACCAACTCTCATTTTAGCACCATCCATCATAAAATCTGAATGAAAAGCATCCTTTCCAATATAACACCTCCCGTCCGGAGTTATATTAATAGCTGAAGGAATCACCTTTAAATTTCCAATTAATTCTACATCATGAGGTATAGATTCTCTCTTTCCGGCCGATTTATCCCACTCCAATTCACACCAGGCAGCAGATGTTTCGCCATGCCCAAAGTCTATCCCAACCACATACCTATGCCGATTCTTATCCGGCTTAACCAACAGATAGTCCATATTATTATCGTATTTCCGTTATTTTTCCATTTATAATAGCCAAACCATAATTCTCTAATATTTCAGGAAGTTCTGCAATCTTCTTCTCTACTCTCTTTATCCTTTTATCCGCCTCATTAGTGTTTTGCTCTATAACTACCAATTCCTGAATAGCTTGAAGCAACAAAGGATAATCCTTTTGTAAAGAAGGTTTTTCTCTTTTCTCACACATATTCTTCACCCGCTTCACTTGTACACGGTACGTCTCTATCAAATCATCTATTTTCCCACAAATATTTTTTATAATACCCATAAATATTTGAACATTTATCGGATGAGATACATTCTCACTTACCACTGACTTAGTTTTACATAGGGAAGAGCCATATATCACAACAGCAGTGCCCGCAATAGCACAAAAAATAGCTTTCCAAGTATCCAACAAAACACCAGATGTTATACCGATAGTTGCTCCTGTAATGGCTCCCGCCATTAAATATGGATCTATACCCTTTCGCTTATTCTTGTTCTCGGACACATAGGATACATTATCTGATTTCGTCTCCATTCCGGCAGTAATCTCGCGTGCTATATCCTGTTGGGCATTAAGCAACTCTATAGCCGCAACTAAAATATAATCTTCAGATTGGGTTAAGTTTTGACGATACTCTCCGTTTCCTTCAAACATAGTATTCAATATGTTCATAACCACGCTTTGAATCTTGGCTGCATCTTGAGGCAACACTAAATTCTCCAGTTCTCTTTCCAACTCATATCTGTTCGACTCGAACATTGATACTAAAGTTATCTTATCTTCCATATTCACTCTTACTCTTTTCTTTGTTACACATTTAATATTATTCGTGAGAAATACTCTGTCTTGAATTATATTTTATAGTCAATGCTTTCAAATAAGCAATGCCGGATAACATAATTTGAACAAATGCAAGTAAAGAATCTCCCAATGGTATAAAACTCAAAAACAAACTTGCCATAAATGCAAAAACCAAATTGACAATAATAGCAATCAAACACGTTGATACGAAATGTTCCCAAAATGGAATGTTTACTAAATCACAAATCCTTTTATACATATGCCATAAAACACCAATAAAAAGAAACGAATCCAGCCCAAATGTTGGTAATATCATCACTAATGAAGCACACCATGCATGCCTTTTGACCGTTTTTGCCACTTGGTCCGACAATAGCTGATTAGCAGCCGACTTTAATGTTGCTTTAACAAATTGCCCTGCAACAAACTCTATTCCAAACATATTTTTATAATTTCTAATTATTTCCTTTTATATCATCAAACCACCCTATCTCCACAAAACAACTTCCTCCCACATTCCTTACAATGTTTCCCCATCCAAACTTCATCAAACTGCTCCACCGCACTCTCCACCAGTTCGGGAACCTCCGTAAAAATTCCTGCTTCAAAGTTCCTAGTCTTCGTACTTTTCATTCCAAAAGCCGCCCCCGTCATATTCGCACTGCCAATGTAAACCGACTGCATATCGAAAACTAGAATTTTGAAATGAACACGAGGACAAAGAACACGCTCAACACCTGTCCAAAGAAGAGGATATTTGTCAAAGTCAGCACGGAAATTCGTACCGGGTTCTTTGGCGTGAATTAAACGAATAGCCACTTTTTCTTTCACTTTTTCTTCTAAAAGTTGAAGAAATGGAGTAGCTGTAGAAGACAAAGAGTTTACATACAAATCTTTCAAATCAGCAGTACCAATCCAAAGTGTGTGTTTCACCTTATTAACTTGATCCATTAATAAAGCATAGTGCTCTTCATTCTTTATGTATCTTATTATATCCATGCATTACTACAAAATAAAAAATACCAGATATTATAAATAAATTTTACAATAATTCATTCTTAAAATCTCCAAAAGTACAATGCTGAATTTAATCTTTATAGAAAAGAAAAGCACGGTACCATCATTTTATCGTCCTAAAGGCACCGCCAAGTAACCTACCCCGAATAAAACAACAGTCCGTGCCAATATATGGAACACGGACGTCTGTCGTTCTTTGTTCGGGGTTTATTATAAAAATTGGCGGTATTTATAGGACCCGAAAGAAAACAAACGTCTCTTTACAATCTAATATGTCTTGTACTGCAAGCAATACACGGCAAATATATCGATTATAATTTAAAATCCGATATAGGACGGACTGTTTTTTTCTTTCGCAAAGAAAATCAATATTTATTTGTTGACACATCAATTAATAATATAAATTTGCCACTTAAACAAAAGATGAACCACGATTAGTATTCACATACTAAATACTTAGAAGATATGAAACATGATAATCAAGAAGACATACAGTTGCGCAATCGTCTAAACGATCTCTGCCAGTTAAGATTATTCCGGAACACAAAAAAAGAATTCGGTGAATATATAGAATATAATCTGACAACCAACAACAGCATACAGAGAATAAAACCTTTCACAGCACGATGTCTATATAGAGAACTGGAAAAGCAAATCTTACAAGACACTTACAACGAACTGGATATCAATGAAACATTGGAGACCTACAAAGAAGCTTCCGAGTTCTATATTCATGAGATTAAGAAAATAAATATCAATCCTGAAACAGACGTTGACCTCCTGCATGCTTACCTCAGATATGTCTGTATAAACAATCTGGAATCACCAGAATGCAATGACAAAAAATTAAACAAGCTACTTAATGCAATCAATAAACGCCCGACAGTACAATTGGTCCCTTTACTGCTTATCATGCTAAAGATACTCCCAACATATAAATCCAAACAAGGAGATGTGAAAGATATCGACGGTGATTTCATAAAACTTCACCACTTCTTTACAGAATTTGCCCGAAAAGAACCTTCCGTACAGGAAATGCCGGTACTGGAATTTATGAAATATGATTTCACCCGACACAAACAGAAGAACAGAATCATGTTAATCTATATGACATATTGTGCAATAAACAACTTTTGCAGTTTGATAAACGCTACAGATTCATATGATTTAGTAATACATATTAATCACAACACGCAATTGCCAGACATAGGAGAACATTATTGGTATGACACCGACCATTACAATGACACAACCACTTTTTGGGATTTTGAACAAACAGCCACCGATAATTATTTCTTATATCAATATAAGTTCAAACTGGACTTACAGGAAATTCATCGCAAAAAATTTGAAATAACACTTTTCAATCAATGGAATACACTCGTTCTATATGCAGCAAAAAGTTCCTATATGCATATTCTTTTAAAGGAAAAGAAACAAATACAAACAGATAAACAAGCTTGGTATAAATGCGAAATGGACGATACTCAGTCTCCCCTAAAAATAGAGTTATGCGAATTAGTGGCAGGAAAAGCCATTTTGGATTTCCAATCACTGACCCGACTGACGGATGAGAAAATGACAGAACAAATCAATAATTGGAAAGAGAAGTTCAAAATGATTAATATAAAAGAGGATGGTCAGGCAGAGGAGGATTATGAATTTCGGGCAGCTCCGTTTGCTATCACGGAAGAATGTATCTTCATCAAACAAGAAGCTAAAGAAAATGAAGAAAAGCCCGATTGGTACTACCGCGTCCCCAAAGAGATAAACGAAGGTCTGAAGAAAATCACCATCAATGATTTCGTGGGCATATTGACCATACAAGAAAAGAAGTATATCGGCTTCTCTCCCATCTCTTTATTTCTTGATGTCACGAATGACAAAGCTATAAAAGAAAGCAAAGTTGAACTGGTAGAACGTATTTTTCTATGACATGCTAACACCCTGTCACAAACCGTCTTTATAGAACTTTTCCTCTCTACTTTTATCATTTTCGCCGTTGCCCAACGGCAAATTCACCGTTGGGCAACCATGAAAACACCGTTGGGCAACGGCGTTTTCCTCTATTTTCCGACCTTAGTTTCCTGTTTTTCTCGCTCAAATCCGTAAATAAGACAGTAATCATATCAGGAAATAAATATTACATATTTCAATCTATTAAATCATGAATCATCTGTTCATAAACCTTGAACTATTCGTATTATACAAATCGTATAATACAAAATCAATAATATCTCATCTTCCCGTAAAGACAGAAAAGTTTTAGAAGCCAGGCAAACATATCTTCCATTTTATTCTCTACCTTTGCAGAACGATTAAAAAAACATCCTATAATAATGAAGAATTTTATCAAGGGATTCCGGTTTACCCCCTCCAATTATCCGGCAGCAGTAGAAGAGAAAATACAGAAATATAGAAAACAAGGATATAAGCTTCCACCACGTAAAGTACTCCGCACCCCCGAACAACTGGAAGGTATCCGTGAAAGTGCCAAAATCAATACGGCATTGTTGGATTATATCTCGGAAAATATCCGTGAAGGAATGTCCACCGAAGAGATTGACGTGATGGTTTATGACTTCACAACCGGACATGGAGCCATCCCTGCCCCACTCAATTACGAAGGATTTCCGAAAAGCGTTTGTACGAGTATCAATGATGTGGTATGTCATGGGATACCCAATAAGAATGAAATCCTGAAAAGCGGAGATATTATCAATGTGGATGTATCCACGATTTACAATGGATACTTCTCCGATGCATCCCGCATGTTTATGATTGGCAAGGTAAGTCCCGAAATGCGCAAACTCGTTCAGGTGACCAAAGAATGTATGGAAATAGGCATTGCCGCCGCACAGCCCTGGAAACAACTGGGCGATGTGGGCGCAGCCATCCAGGAGCATGCAGAAAAGAACGGATTCAGCGTTGTCCGTGACCTTTGCGGACACGGTGTGGGGATGAAGTTCCATGAAGAACCGGATGTGGAACACTTCGGACGTCGTGGCACAGGAATGATGATCGTACCCGGCATGACTTTTACCATCGAGCCGATGATTAATATGGGGACCTACGAAGTATTTGTAGACGAAGCTGACGGATGGACAGTCTGCACCGACGACGGGCTACCCTCAGCCCAATGGGAAAACATGATACTGATTACTGAAACCGGAAACGAAATTCTGACATATTGATGGAACTGATTCTACTTATTATAATTGCCATATTAGTGACAGTCCTGCTGGTATTATCACTGACAAAAGGCAACAACCAGACTCAAGCGGAACAATTACAGATAGCTTTGCGCCAACAAATGCAGGAGAACCGGGAAGAACTGAACCGCAGCATCCGGGAACTTCGCATGGAGATGACGCAAACGCTCAACCAGAATATGCAGCAGCTCCAGGATGCCCTGCACAAGAACATGATGACCAGTGGAGAGTTGCAACGCCAGAAATTCGACACAATGGCGCGCCAGCAGGAAGTTCTGATTAAATCGACCGAGAAACGTCTGGACGACATGCGCCTGATGGTAGAAGAAAAGTTGCAAAAGACACTGAACGAACGAATCGGTCAGTCGTTTGAAATCGTCCGTTCGCAGCTCGAAAATGTACAAAAGGGACTCGGAGAAATGAAATCCCTGGCACAGGATGTCGGCGGACTGAAAAAAGTATTGAGCAACGTAAAAATGCGGGGGACATTCGGTGAAGTACAGCTCGGAGCATTACTCGAACAAATGATGAGCCCCGAACAGTATGACGCAAACGTCAAGACGAAAAAGAGCGGAACCGAATTCGTCGAATTTGCCATCAAACTTCCGGGAAAGGACGATGCCAACAGCACCGTTTACCTTCCGATTGATGCCAAATTCCCGAAAGACATATACGAGCAATATTACGATGCTTTCGAAGCAGGAGATGCCGCGTTGATGGAATCATCCGGCAAGCAGTTGGAAAGCACGATTAAAAAGATGGCCAAGGATATTCACGATAAATATGTGGATCCCCCTTTTACTACCGATTTCGCCATCATGTTCTTACCTTTCGAAAGCATTTACGCTGAGGTAATCCGAAGAACAAGTCTTGTAGAGACGCTTCAGAAAGAATATAAGATCGTAGTGACCGGACCGACGACACTAGGAGCTATCTTGAACAGCCTTCAAATGGGATTCCGCACACTAGCCATCCAAAAGCGTACCGGCGAAGTTTGGACTGTATTAGGAGCCGTCAAAACGGAATTCGGCAAGTTCGGCGGATTGCTTGAGAAAGTACAGAAGAACCTGCAAAGTGCCGGCGACCAACTGGAAGAAGTAATGGGAAAACGGACACGCGCCATCGAACGGAAACTGCGGCAAGTAGAGCAGTTACCACATGAAGAAAGCCGGAAGATTCTGCCGATTGACGGAATAGATGATGAACTTACAGACGAATAGTCAACGCCCCTGCCCCTTTGCAAGCACCACCCGGAGCACCATATACCCCAATAATCCGGAAAGTATGGAACCCGACAACACTCCAAACTTAGCCTGGTTCAACAAGACCGGATAATCAGCTCCGAAAGAAAGGTTGGCAATGAAAAGCGATACGGTAAAACCGATGCCACCCAACAATGCAACTCCGGTAAGATTCATCCAGTTCATTCCCAATGGTCTGGGAGTCAGTCCTGTTCTGATAGCCAACCAGGTGAACGAATAAATACCGATGAATTTGCCAAACAACAATCCGGCTGCCACCGCAATACCCACGTTGCCGACCAACTCGCCGCCCCCGCTAAACACAACGCCGGCATTGACAAAAGCAAAAAGCGGAAGAATCAGGTAATTGACCGCCCCATGCAGATTGTCTTCCAATGATTGCAACGGGCTAATCACACGGTCGGAAGCCGACTCCACCTCTTTCAGTCTGGCAATCTGCTCATTAGTCAACACAATACTTCCCGACTCCATTGTCGGGAAGCCGGCTATTATACGGCGGATATCTTCAATATACTTCCCTACGTTCAAACGAGGCTTTGCGGGAATAACAAAAGCCAGGATAACCCCGGAGATTGTACTATGAATACCCGATTGCAAAAATAAATACCAGATAACGACCCCAATCACTAAAAAGAAAATCTTATTTGTCGCCCCCCATTTTCCGATAAAGTAAAGAAAAACATAAAGCAACGCAGCCACCAGAAGATAACCGTAAGAGACATGTGAACTATAAAAAATGGCAATCACCAGAATACCGCCAATATCATCGACAACCGCAAAAGCCGTCAGAAAAATTTTCAGGCTCAGCGGAACGCGATTCCCCAGCAAACTCAACACACCCAATGAGAAAGCAATATCCGTTGCCATCGGGATGGCAGACCCTTGTCCGCCGACACTGCCCGGCGGGCAAATCAGCATATATATAATTACAGGAACCAGCATGCCACCACAAGCAGCGATAAAAGGCAACACAGCCTTGCGGAAAGAAGAAAGTTCGCCCACCAGCAATTCCCGCTTGATTTCCAGCCCCACCAGCAAAAAGAAAATCGTCATCAAGCCATCATTGATAAACTCAATCATCCGTAGATTCTCCCCACCGTGCGAAAGTAAATTAAAACTACCAATCTGCAAATGAAGTTCATGCGATAAGAACGCCTGATACACCGGAGCCACAGAAGAGTTCGCAATGACGGCTGCCGAAATAGCAGCCAGAAACAGAAGAATACTCGCTGTGATATTCATGGATGAGAAATTCCGCATAGTCCGCAAAATAGTCATAACGAAATGTATTTATAATATTAGATTCGCAATATACGGATTTTTTCCAATCAAAAAGCAACCGCAAGTCAATTTGTTCAGAAAATACTCTGAAAAACTGCTTGCGGCAATATTCTTAATCCAGTTTCAGTACAGCAAGGAAGGCTTTTTGAGGCACTTCCACGTTACCGATTTGTTTCATTCGTTTTTTACCTCTTTTCTGCTTTTCAAGCAGTTTACGCTTACGGCTCACGTCACCTCCGTAACACTTCGCAGTCACATCCTTACGGACTGCCTTAATGGTTTCGCGAGCGATAATTTTGGCACCGATAGCTGCCTGAATGGCAATTTCAAACTGCTGGCGAGGAATAAGTTCTTTCAACTTCTCACACATCCTCCTGCCCATATCATACGCATTGTCGATATGCGTCAATGTAGAAAGCGCGTCCACAGGCTCACCGTTCAGCAAAATATCAAGTTTCACCAGTTTGGAAGTACGGAAGCCGTTGGGCTGATAGTCGAACGAAGCATAACCTTTGGAGATACTCTTCAATTTATCATAAAAGTCGATGACAATCTCTCCCAAAGGCATATTATAATAGATCTCCACCCGATTGCCGGAGATGTACTCCTGCTTGAGAAGCTCGCCGCGCTTGCCCAGGCAAAGCGTCATGATAGGTCCTATGTAATCGGTCGTAGTGATGATAGACGCCTTGATATACGGTTCTTCAATATGATCTATTAATGTAGGATCGGGCATACCTCCGGGGTTGTGCACCTCCTTCATATTGCCTTGCTTGTCATATATGTTGTACGATACATTGGGCACGGTGGTAATCACGTTCATGTCAAACTCGCGGTCCAACCGTTCCTGTACAATCTCCATATGGAGCAATCCCAGGAATCCGCAACGGAAACCGAAACCCAGTGCCAGCGAAGATTCCGGCTGGAAGGTCAGAGAAGCATCATTCAACTGCAACTTCTCCAGAGACGCACGAAGGTCTTCAAAGTCCTCCGCCTCAATCGGATAAACTCCGGCAAACACCATCGGCTTCACTTCCTCAAAACCGGCAATAGCCTTGTCGCACGGACGGGCGATATGCGTAATGGTATCTCCCACCTTCACCTCTTTGGAAGTCTTGATACCCGAAATAATATATCCTACATCTCCCGTACGAAGCTCGTTGCGGGGAACCATATCCATTTTAAGCACCCCCACCTCATCGGCGTCATACTCTTTTCCCGTATTGAAGAATTTCACCTTATCACCCTTGCGTATTATACCGTTCTCAATCTTGAAATAGGCTATAATTCCACGGAAAGAGTTGAACACAGAGTCGAAAATCAACGCTTGCAACGGGGCATCCTCGTCTCCTTCGGGATGAGGGATGCGTTCGATAACGGCGGCAAGTATCTCTTCCACGCCCATACCCGTCTTGCCCGACGCACGGATTACCTCTTCACGTTTGCAACCCAGCAATTCCACAATCTCATCTTCCACCTCTTCGGGATTGGCGCTTGCCATATCACATTTATTGATAACCGGGATAATTTCGAGATCGTGCTCAATCGCCATATACAAGTTGGAAATAGTCTGTGCCTGTACACCCTGCGACGCATCGACAATCAGCAACGCACCCTCGCAAGCGGCAATCGAACGGGACACCTCATACGAGAAGTCCACGTGTCCCGGAGTGTCAATCAAGTTAAGGACATACTTCTCACCCTTATAGGTATATTCCATCTGGATAGCATGGCTCTTGATCGTGATTCCCCTTTCTTTCTCCAGGTCCATATTATCAAGCATCTGCCCCGAAGTCACCTGAATAGTCTTGGTATATTCCAGCAGGCGGTCGGCCAAAGTCGATTTACCGTGGTCAATATGAGCAATAATACAAAAATTGCGTATATTCTTCATTCTGAATTCTTATTATTTTATCTTTTCGGTGTGCAAATATACGTAAATGGCGGAATAAAAAAAAATGCGTTGATAACATTCTGACAATGTACCAACGCATTTTTTTATTGCTTAAGTGAGTTACTCGCTTAGATCAATTTGATGAAGAGTTCACCTTCAACTTCTTCCACAGAGACTTTGTCTTCTCTCAATAACCAGCCAAGACCAAGAAACAGATCTTTGTCAACCAATTTAGTTGCTTTTTTAAGCTTCTTGGCAGTCATTCCTTCTGTTTCATTCAGTGCATTCCAGATAGTACCTGCAATTACACCAGCTTTTTCTTTCAACATTTGCTTTGCAATTTTAGTTAGACATGCTTAAAATCCTTCTAGCCATAAAGACTTTCAGATTTTATTTCGGAGACAAAGATAGTTATTTTGATGTTACATAACATATTATTGAGTACTTTTTTACCGTTTTTGTAATAAAAAAGCCTTTTAGGAACTCATTTGGGATGCTTTTCAAGATATTCACACCAGATTCTTGCTGCTTCTTCCACCATTTTCGCGCAAGGGCGCTTGCTATAATATTGAGCAGTACGCTCTTCCGGCACGGTAGAAACCGGTTCTTTTTTCTTCAATCCCAACAATTCGCCGCAAATCAGCGAACCGTTGCGCTTCTTAAATTCAGCCGCCAGTTCTTGCACTACCGCATAGTTGGCAGCTTTGCCTTCCCGGTCTGCCGCTTCCGTCGCCCCGGTTTCCAGGCCTGCCAGCAAGAACATGCCGCAGGCAGCTCCGCAAGTTTCACGCATCCTGCCTATCCCCCCACCGAAGGAAGCGCTCATGCGCAAGGCCTGTTCTTGTGTAAATCCATACATATCTGCAAAGGCAGCCACAACAGACTGCGAACAGTTATATCCGCTCCTAAAAAGCTCCACCGCTTTCTGTATTCTATCTTCCATACTATTTTCCGCTTTTTATTTTCATGCAAAAATACAAAAAAGTATGTATTGATGCATGTTCATCTCAGGAAAACAACAGCATGATATTCAGCACCGATACGATAATCGCAATCGCATACAGTACAAACGTGCTCCAGCGGCTATTCACATAATCCCCCATCACCTTCCGGGAAGAGGTCAGCCCCACCTGCAAAAAGACCGTAAAGGGCAACTGGATACTAAGTATCATCTGTGAGATAATCAATCCCTTAAAAGGATCCCCGATAAAGAAAATCAGCAGCAAGGCGATGCCCAAGGACAAAAGCACCCCCACCTGCGAGTGACTGTCTTTGATATGATAGGATTCGCCAAAGATACCCGCAAAGATAGAGCCTGCCGCCATCCCGCTCGTGATAGTCGACGAAATGCCCGCCATCAGCAGAGCCAACGCGAATACGATTGCAGCATGACTTCCCAGCAACGGTTCGAGCAGCGATTTGGCTTGTTGCAATTCCTCCACCCGAATACCGCTTTTGAAAAAAGTAGCGGCAGCCAGCAGAATCATCGCACTGTTAATCGCCCAGCCGACAATCATCGAAAACAGCGTATCAAACAGTTCATACTTCAACACCTTCTTTATCGACGCGTCGTCTTTCTTATTATACTCGTGACTCTGTATCACTTCCGAATGGAGAAACAGGTTATGAGGCATCACCACCGCCCCCAGCACACTCATGATAATCAGCATACTGCCTTTCGGGAATGACGGAGTCACCCACCCTGCCGTTGCAGCGGGCCAGTCTATTTCCACCAGAAACAGCTCATAAATAAAAGAAAGCCCGATAACGGAAACGAACGCAATGATAGCACGCTCTATCTTCTTATAAGAATTGGTGAAAAGCATGATAGATACAAAAAGCGTTGTCAATACAGCCCCCCATATGATAGGAATATCCAACAGCATTTCGAGCGCAATGGCACCACCCAGAATCTCCGCCAGCGAGGTAGAGATAGAAGCCAGCACCGCCGTGCCAAGTATGGGACGGGACACCCATTTGGGAGTATATTTGGTGGCCGCTTCCGAAAGGCAAAGCCCGGTAACAATCCCCAAGTGGGCAACGTTGTGTTGAAGCACAATCAACATGACAGTGGACAGGGTGACTACCCAAAGCAGCGAATACCCGAACTCGGAACCGGCAGCGAAATTAGACGCCCAGTTTCCCGGGTCAATAAATCCTACCGTCACCAAAAGCCCCGGACCGATATATCTGAACACATCCAGCCCGCCCAAATAGCGTTTATGATCTTTGCGTTTTAAATCTTGAAAAACATTCTTCATCTCTTGCATAATAGTTTATCCAATACAAATATACTTATTAATAACGACTGGAGTCCGATTTTGGTTCAAAATCAATAAAACCGTGCTATCCGTGTAATCCGCGCCTGAACAAAAAAAGGGGGGGAGCTCTTTGCTCCCCCCCTTCTGAGATTAACTATAAAAAAAAACGTTGTCCGTTAATATCCCATCTCATGCAATGCACGACATAACTGGTCGGGACAAGACGTCGGTCTGCCACCGCAACGTACACCCTCAAGCTTGGCAATCACCTCTTCCACTTTCATGCCTTTCACCAAGCGCGAAATACCTTGCAGGTTGCCGTTGCATCCACCCCAAAAAGCAACTTCCTTCACAACTCCATCTTCCACATTCAGTTCGATGTTCGTGCTGCAAGTGCCTTTGGTTTTATAAACATACTCCATACCGGCTTATTCTTCGCTTTCTTCAGGCTTCATGTTCGTATAAACAGTCTGCACGTCGTCAAACTCCTCCAGACGTTCAATCATCTTGTCCAGTGTCTCGCGTTGTTCGGGAGTCACATCCTTCATATCGTTGGGGATATAAGTAAAGTCTCCGCCGACATCCTCAAAGCCACACTCTTCCAGGTGCTTCTGAATAGCCGCATAACTCTTCGGGTCACCGTAGATAGTGATTGTCCCTTCCTCTTCATCGGCATCATATTCATCTTCCACATCATAGTCGATCAGGTCAAGAATCAGCTCTTCCATATCCAGTCCGTCTTTCTTCTTGAAAGTAAACATACATTTGTGGTCGAAAAGGAAAGCCAGCGACCCCATTGTACCCAGGTTTCCGCCGAACTTGTTAAATACCGAACGGACGTCAGCCACCGTACGAGTCGTGTTGTCTGTCAACGTATCCACAAAAACAGCAATTCCGTGAGGGCCGTATCCTTCGTAAGTCATGCTCTTGTAGTCGCTTTGGTCTTTACCCATAGCGTTCTTGATGGCACGTTCGATATTGTCCTTCGGCATATTCTCACGCTTACACGTAGCGATAACCGAACGCAGGGTCGGGTTATTCTCCGGTTCCGGTCCGCCCGCCTTTACAGCGATAGCGATCTGCTTGCCCAGTCTTGTAAAAGTTTTAGCCATGTGGCCCCATCTTTTCAGTTTAGCGGCCTTTCTATATTCAAATGCTCTTCCCATTGGTTTATATTTTTATAATAACAATTTTAAGTTTATCTGATTATCTTAGTTTGGCGCCCAGTTTATCTTCCAGGTTCTTCACCAATTTCGACATGATTTTGTCAATCATCTTGTCGTTCAAAGTCTGGTTCTCATCCTGAAGCAAGAAGCTCACTGCATAAGATTTCTTGCCTGCTTCCAGGTTCTTGCCTTCGTACACGTCAAAAAGTTCCACTTCTTTCAGCAACTTCTTCTCCGTATCGTAAGCAATCTTCTCGATTTCGGCAAACTGCACATTCTTGTCAAGCAGCAAGGCAAGGTCACGTTTCACAGCCGGGAACTTGGATATTTCCCTGTAGCTGATCTTCACCGAACGGATAGCCTTCATAAGCTCCTTCCAGTTCAAGTCGGCAAAATAAACTTCATTATCGATATCGAACGCCTTCAGCAATTTCTTAGTCACCACACCGAAAGATGCCAGTCGTTTACCGCCCTTGGTATTTACGGAAAGTGCGGCAGCAAAGACATCATCGGTCAAGTTGCCTACAACCAGATTATGCAAATCCAGTCCCAAACGTTTCAAAATATTCTCGACATAAGCCTTCAATTCATAAACAGAGCTGTTTTCGTCTGCATGCGCCCACGAGTTGGAAACCTTCTTGCCGGTTACCCACAATCCCAGGTGATAATCTTCCGAATAAGGAGCCAATACCTTTTCCTCATTCCTCTTGTCTCCGTCGAAATAATAACAGTTACCGAATTCAAAGAATTTCAGGTCGGCATTCTTACGGTTCGTGTTGTAAGCGATGCTTTCCAGTCCACCGAACAACAAAGTCTGACGCATAGCGTTCAAATCCGCGCTCAGGGGGTTCAGCAACATCACCAGTCGGTTTGACGGATAAGTTTCCAGACCGTCATAGTATGCGGCACGAGTCAATGAGTTATTCAGTATTTCATTGAATCCGCAGCCCACCAACTGTTCTGCCACCAGATTCTGTAATTTATTGGATTTATCATGTTCCCCCTTTGTTGTCAGACTAGACTTCAGAGTAGACGGGATTTCCACATTATTATATCCGTAGATGCGGAGAATATCCTCAATCACGTCACAATCACGCTGCACATCCACCCGATAAGGCGGCACAGCCAAGGTCAGCCCTTCTGCCGTCTCATTCGTAATCTTCATCTCCAGGCTGGTCACAATGCTCTTGATTGTCTCTACCGGAATCACTTTGCCTACCAGTGAATTTACTTTAGCATAAGCCAAATCTACGATGAAATCCTGCGCAGGAGTAGTATATACATCTTTAATATCAGAAGAAATCGTACCGCCGGCCAGTTCCTTCACCATCATGGCAGCCAGTTTCAAGCAATAAATCACGCCATTCGGGTCGATGCCACGCTCGAAACGGAAAGAAGCATCCGTATTCAGTCCATGGCGGCGTGCAGTCTTGCGCACCCATGTGGGATGGAAGTAAGCACTTTCAATGAAAACATCCGTCGTAGCTTCGGTAGAGCCGGAATCCAGTCCGCCGAATACACCGGCAATACACATCGCCTCTTCCTTATTGCAAATCATCAGGTCGCGGTCGCTCAGCTTGCGTTCCACTTCATCCAGCGTAACGAACGGAGTCCCTTCGGGCATGGTCTTCACAATCACCTCATTGCCTTTAATCTTGGCAGCATCGAAACAGTGCAAAGGCTGTCCGAAAGCATGAACGATGTAATTGGTAATATCCACTACATTATTAATAGGACGCACACCGATCAGGCGCAATTTGTTCTGCAACCATTCCGGGCTTTCCTTCACGGTCACCCCTTTCACGGTCACACCGGCATAATGCGGGCAAGCCTCCGTGTTTTCCACCTTCACCTCAATATTCAAGTCCCGGTTTTCAACCGTGAAGTCATCTACCGATGGACGTTGCAGAGTTGCCTGTCTGCCGTTCTGAATCAGATAAGCGTACAGGTCGCGGGCCACGCCGTAATGAGAGCAGGCATCCGCACGGTTGGGCGTGATGTCCACTTCAAGCACATAGTCGCTCTTGATATTATAATAATCCTTGGCAAGCGTACCCGGAACAACATCTTCCGGCAATACAATGATGCCTGCATGATCCGTACCGATACCGATTTCATCTTCGGCACAAATCATGCCGGTAGATTCCACGCCGCGGATTTTTGATTTCTTGATGGTAAAACATTCGTCACCGTCATAGAGTTTCGTACCCAAGGTAGCTACCACCACTTTCTGTCCAGCAGCCACGTTCGGAGCGCCGCAAACGATCTGTACCGGTTCGCCTTCTCCCAGATTGACAGTAGTAATGTGCAAATGGTCGGAATTCGGGTGTTCCACGCAAGTCAGCACTTCGCCGATCACAAGACCTTCCAAACCACCTTTGACGGTTTGCACTTCTTCCACGCCGCCTGTTTCCAAGCCGATAGAAGTCAACGCGGCAGCCGTTTCATCAGGCGTCAAATCGAAGTTGACATACTCTTTCAGCCAGTTATAAGAGATATTCATATGATTAATTTTTTATTGTTTCTCAAAAGATTCGCAAAGTTAATAAGTTTTTTCGGTTGACCGAAAAGGTTTGATAAAAAATTGCACGTTATTTCACCACAGAGGACACAGAGGACACAGAGGATATCGGAAAGATGAAAAATAAGTGCAAATCCTTAATAAGCAAATGCGTATAATTAATTTACAAACCAATTCAACATGAGTACTTAGTAAAAAGAAAGAGCTCTGTGTCCACTGCGTCCTCTGTGGTAAAATAATGCGCAACTAAAACGGCAACGGCCCATCCCCACCTATCGGCGCGGCAAACGGATTGTTTGTCTGCGGAGCAAAATCAGGTGCCGGTGGCGGCGGTACGGAAGCAGGGCTTCCCGCATTCATTTTAGAAACCAGCATCGTTCCGGCAGGCTCACCCGGCATCGGGATAACCATATCATCCTCGGGATTCGAGAATCGTGTAAACTCACCCTTAAACCGGAGCAGCACCTCACCTACCGCACCATTACGGTGCTTGGCTATCACAATCTCCGCCATACCGCGCAAGTCATTCCCGCGGTCGTCCTGATAAATTTTGTAATACTCCGGACGGTGGATAAAGCACACCATATCAGCGTCCTGCTCGATGGCTCCCGATTCACGAAGGTCGCTCAACTGCGGACGCTTGCCGTCGATACCTTCACGGCTTTCCACACCACGGTTCAACTGTGACAGCGCGATAATCGGAATATTCAACTCCTTCGCCAATCCCTTCAACGAACGTGAAATGGTACTCACCTCTTCCTGACGGCTTCCGAACGCCATACCGCTCGCATTCATCAACTGAAGGTAGTCGATAATAATGACTTTCACCCCATGCTCACGCACCAGACGGCGCGCTTTTGTACGAAGTTCGAAAACTGACAAAGAAGGGGTATCATCCACATAAAGCGGTGCATCAATCAGATCCTTCAACTTATAGTCCAACTGCTGCCATTCGTAATTGGCCAACTGCCCGCTCTTGATTTTCTCACTCGGAATCTCGCAGACATTCGTAATCAGACGGTTCACCAACTGGACGTTACTCATTTCAAGCGAGAACAACGCCACCGGATTCCGAAAATCAACGGCAATATTCTTTGCCATAGAAAGCACGAAAGCTGTCTTACCCATGGCAGGACGGGCGGCAATAATAATAAGGTCGGAATTCTGCCAGCCGGAAGTCATCTTGTCCAATTTGGTAAAACCGCTTTCAAGACCGCTCAAACCGTCGGTCCGTGCCGCAGCTTTCTGAATCAGCTTATAGGCTTCGTCAATCACCGGATTAATCTGCGTATAATCTTTCTTCATGTTCTGCTGCGAAATCTCGAAAAGCTTACCTTCCGCTTCCTGCATCAGGTCGTCCACATCCAGCGTCTCATCAAAAGCCTTGCTCTGGATATTGCTCGTAAACGTAATCAACTCACGTGCCAGCGACTTCTGCGCAATGATACGTGCATGATACTCAATATGCGCCGAAGAGGCGACCTTGCTACTCAACTGAGTAATATAGAACGGCCCCCCGACCTCTTCCAAATCTCCCCGCTTGCTAAGCTGTTCCTTTACCGTCAGAATATCCACCGGTTTCTGGTTGATGGCAAGGTCGGTAATAGCTGCGTAAATCAACTGGTGACGGTGCTCATAAAAAGATTCGGGACGAAGAATCTCGCTCACTTGCGAGTAGGCATCCTTCTCAATCATCAAAGCTCCCAACACAGCTTCTTCCAACTCAGGCGCCTGAGGCTGGATACGACCATAATCATTTACCGGTTGTACTTTGGCAGATTTTGTATTGCGGGTATTTTTTCTCTGTTCAGCCATGGAGATATTTACTATTTTGTAATTTACTATTTTTTTGCGACCGGACAGGTTCCTTTATAACAGAGCTTCTCCGGTCGGGACGACAAAGATAGAATATAATCACGAAGAATGAATAAGGAAAAATGAAGATTTTACTAACTTTGCCCCCGAATCACATTAAGCCACGATTAATTGTGGTGTGCACCACTACAAATAGTAAATTGTAAATCGTAAATCGTAACATAGTACATATGATCGTTTTTCCGAATATCAAAATAAACCTGGGACTCTCCATCACAGAGAAACGCCCGGACGGTTATCATAACCTGGAAACAGTTTTCTATCCAGTAGCCCTCGAGGATGCTCTCGAAATCCGCGCTCTCCCCGAAGCAGATAAGAAAATCACTCTCCACCAATATGGAATGGAGATAACCGGCAATCCGGAAGACAATCTGGTGGCAAAAGCTTATTCACTTCTGGACAAGGAGTTCCACCTTCCCCCTGTCGAGATTCATCTATATAAGCATATCCCTTCGGGAGCCGGTCTTGGCGGCGGTTCGTCAGATGCCGCCTTTATGCTGAAACTGCTCAACGGGCATTTCCACCTGAACTTATCCGAAGAGCAACTCGAAATATACGCCGCTACTTTGGGGGCAGACTGTGCTTTCTTTATCAAGAACAAGCCTGTCTACGCCGAAGGCATCGGCAACATCTTCTCGCCAATCGAACTTTCATTAAAAGGTTATCAGATTATGATTGTGAAGCCGGACGTCTTTGTTTCCACCCGCGAAGCCTTCGCGAACATTCATCCCCATCATCCCGAATATCCGGTCAAAGAGGTAATCCGTCGTCCGGTGGCAGAATGGAAGGATACATTAATCAACGATTTCGAGGCAAGCGTCTTCCCGCAACACCCCGTCATCGGAGAAATCAAACAAGAACTCTATAATCAGGGGGCAATCTATGCTTCCATGAGCGGCTCCGGTTCTTCCGTGTTCGGGCTGTTCGCACCGGATGCTGCGCTGCCGGAAATAAACCGGAAAAGTAACTCGTTTTGTTTTAAAGGCACGTTAGGCCAATAGTCCTTTGCCGGAAATTATGTTCCGGCAAAGTTTCAGAAACCTAACATTGCAGCAGGATGTATATTCAGCACACGACAAAGCATACGAGCTATTTTTAAACAGGCTCTAAATGTTTTATAATTCAAAACCCAAGTAACACCCGTACAAAGAACGGTACCACGACTCACGTCGTAGTACCGTCACAACACAAACACAAAATAAAACACGACAAAACTACTATGCAACCTCCTGTCTATACCGGGGAGGTATAAGTACTGCTTATGTATATTCACATACTCATAACCAGCTTCAGGACGATTAGCATCAATTAAACAAATCGCATGCACGATTTGTTTAAACTCTTATGTAGATTAAAATATGTTTCCTTCTTACTGAATACCTCTCTCACGAAGTTTCAGCTGCCAGTTCCAGGCAGAGCGTAAAGTATCTTCCAAAGTTTCTACGGCTTTCCACCCCAATTCATTATTGGCGAAATCGGGGTTCGCCCATACTTTCTCAATATCACCGGCACGACGTCCGACAATCTGATAATTCAACTTCACACCGGTAGCTTTTTCAAAGCCATTGATTAATTCCAATACGGAAACACCGCGTCCCGTACCGATATTGAATACTTCCACTTTTTCTTTCTGTCCCTTTTCCAAGATACGGCGGATAGCAATCACGTGCGCTTTAGCCAAATCGACTACATTGATAAAGTCACGGATACAAGAGCCGTCGGGTGTATCATAATCATCACCAAACACGCTAAGTTTCTCACGGATACCCATAGCAGTCTGAGTCAGATAAGGAATCAGGTTTTGAGGAACGCCATTCGGCAGTTCACCCAGCAATGCGGTAGGATGCGCGCCAATCGGGTTGAAATAACGCAGCATGATAGCATTGATCGGAGCACCGGAAGCTACTGTATCGCGGATAATCTCTTCATTAATCTGTTTGGTATTTCCGTAAGGCGATTCCGCTTTCTTAATCGGAGCTTTCTCAGTCACCGGCAGTTCGTCCGGCTGACCGTATACTGTACAGGAAGAAGAGAACACAATACCTTCCACTCCATGTTTAGGCATCAATTCGAGAAGATTGATCAAAGAGACCAGGTTATTGCGATAATAAAGCAACGGTTTCTCTACCGACTCTCCTACGGCTTTGCTCGCTGCAAAGTGAATAATAGCCTTAATTCCTTTATATTTTGTAAATACGGCATCCAGCCCTGCAAAATCCAAACAATCCAATTTCTCGAACACCGGACGAATACCTGATACTTTCTCTATATTGTCAACAACGTCGGCACTTGAATTTGATAAATTATCAATGATAATTACTTCATATCCACTGTTTTGTAGTTCCACTACGGTGTGAGAACCAATATATCCCGTCCCGCCCGTTACTAAAATTCTTTCTTTCATATTCTTTATAAATGGTTAGTTTTCCGGCTTTTTGTCGTTTGAGCTACAAAATTATGGAAATAAAATGAAAATCCAACAATTTACGGCCATTTATTTCAATAAAAAATAATCAAAGAACGATTTTACGGAAATCGGATATAAAAAAAGAATTGGAAATCCGCAGTCTGCATGTCGCCACACAACGGGGTTTCCAATTCCTATCAATCAATTATCAACTGTAAGTCTTTACACTACGCCGGAGAATCCCATGAATGCCATAGCAAGCAGACCGGCGGTAATCAAGGCAATCGGAGTGCCTTGCATTCCTTTCGGAACTTTCACCAGGCTCATCTGTTCGCGCAGTCCGGCAAAGAGCACCAGTGCCAGCCCGAAGCCGATAGCCGTAGAGAACGCGTACACAACACCCGTCAGCAGGTCATAGTCTTTCTGAATCACCAGGATAGCCACACCAAGGATACAACAGTTGGTTGTAATCAAGGGCAAGAACACGCCCAACGCCTGATACAGGGCAGGCGATACTTTTTTCAGAATGATTTCCACCATCTGCACCAGTCCGGCAATGACCAGGATGAATGTAATGGTCTGCAAATATCCCAGCCCGAAGACATCCAATACAAACTTCTGAATCAGGAAAGTAACAATGGTAGCGATGGTCAACACGAAAGCAACTGCAGCGCTCATACCCATCGCAGTTTCCACCTTCTTGGATACGCCCAGGAACGGACAGATACCCAGGAACTGCGACAACACGATGTTGTTTACAAAGATTGCCGAAATAAATATCAATATATATTCCATATTCTTTTCTTATTTAATTGAATTAGGCTTTCTTGAGACTGTTAATCAGCGCAATGAGGTATCCCAAAGCGATGAAAGCACCCGGAGCCAATACAAATACCAACATTCCATATTCTTCCGGCATGATGGTCAGATCGAAAATCTTACCGGTTCCAAGGAATTCGCGGACAGCACCCAGCAATGTCAGGGCAATGGTGAAACCAAGTCCCATGCCGATACCGTCGAACATAGAAGCGACCGCGTTATTCTTGGCAGCGAAGGCTTCGGCACGTCCCAACACAATACAGTTCACCACAATCAACGGGATGAAAAGACCGAGCGTAGCGTACAGTCCCGGCACGTATGCCTGCATCACCATTTGGAGCAAGGTTACGAAAGACGCGATCACCACGATAAACGACGGGATACGCACCATATCCGGAATCAGGTTCTTGATTAAAGAGATCACCACGTTCGAGCAGATCAATACGAACATGGTAGCCAGTCCCATACCCATACCGTTGATGGCCGACGAAGTCGTACCCAATGTAGGACACATACCGAGCAGGAGTACAAACGTAGGATTCTCTTTGATAATCCCGTTCATCATTACTTTAAAGTTATTCATATCTGTCTCCTTTCTTATTTAGCACTGACCGAATCAGTAAGTTCAACTTTAATCGTAGCTCCCGTAGCAGCGTCAGAGTCTGCGCCTGTAGCCTTTTGAGAAGCACCGCTGACACCGTTCACTTCACCACCTTCTGCCTTATAAGCCTGATAAGCAGCATTTACAGCATTCAGAAATGCACGTGAAGTAATAGTAGAAGCTGTAATGGCGTCCACCTGTCCGCCGTCCTTGCTGACAGTCAGCGGAGCTTCACCCGGATTCATGCCCAAGATAGACCTCGCACTTTCTTCATGCGACACCGCCTGTTCGCTTTTGGCAGGGTCATAAGCACCAAACCATTTGTCGGCCTTCGAGCCCAGCCCCGGAGTTTCCGCATGAGCCAGCAGAGAGTAATTATAGATTTTGCCTTCGGCATTAAAGCCTACCAGCACTTTCAGTTCGCCGCCGAATCCCATCGACTTGGCTTCAACAGCCGTACCGACCAGCTCTTCGCCGTTCTTTGCCGGATAGACGATAAAGTCAACGAATTTCTTTCCGTCTTTCTCACCGAAAATAGTATCGCTTTCCGCTACCGGATTGTTCGTAAATTCGGGAAGAACCTTCTTCAAAGCCTCGTTCAGCGTCTTTGCGTTCGCTTCGGCGATAGGGCCTTTCGTCAGTTCGTTTACATAAGCCAGCAACGCTACGGAAACAGCAGTCACGCCCGTAAGTACCAGCAACATATTCTTTAAAGATGATTCTAACTTTTTCATTTCTTCTTCGCTACCTCCCCAAAGCGTTTTGGTTTACAATAGGTGTTAATCAGCGGAGTGAACGCATTCATAATCAGGATGGCGAACGACATACCTTCGGGATAAGCACCGAACAGACGGATGACAACCGTCAGCAGACCGATACATACACCATAAATCAACATTCCTTTCTTACTCATCGGAGAAGTCACATAGTCGGTTGCCATAAAGACAGCACCCAGCATCAGACCACCGGAGAGCAACTGCAATACCGGAGAAACATATTTTTCCGGATCTGCCAGGTGCATGATACCTGCAAAGATAAACACGGTAGCCAGAATAGACACAGGAATATGCCACGTGATGATCTTCTTCCAGAGCATATAAACCAGTCCGAGCAATAGAGCCAATGCACTCACTTCACCCAAGCATCCGCCATTCTGTCCGATCAGCAAACTCAATGCATCCGGAATCCGGTTTAAAGCATCCATAGCCGCACTCTTATCTGCAGCATGAATCGCTTGTTTCATCAATGCCAGCGGAGTGGCACCGGTGGTAGCATCCGTATAAGCGGTCAACTGTCCGACTACCGGCCAGCTGGTCATCTGCACCGGGAAAGAGAGCAACAGGAACACACGTCCTGCCAGTGCCGGGTTGAAAGGATTGCAACCCAGTCCGCCGAAAGACATCTTGCCTACACCGATAGCAAACAGTGCACCCAGAATGATAATCCAGATAGGAAGATTAGACGGTAAGTTGAATGCCAGCAACACACCTGTGATGATGGCAGAGCCGTCGCAGATGGTGGTGGTAGGTTTCTTCAGTAGATATTTTCCGATCGCCCATTCGAAGAACAAACAAGCTGCAACGGAAGTAGCCGTGACAATCAGGGCACCCAGTCCGAAGAAATAGAGAGACACCAGAAAAGCCGGAATCAGTGCGATCAGCACGCCATACATATTTTTCTGTACGCTGTCTCCGCCATGAACGTGGGGTGATAGTGATACGATTAATTTATTTTCCATATTCGTTATTTTTTAGCTTGACGTGCGCGAATCATAGCTCCGACCTTACCTTTGCCCAGACGACAATAGTCGAGCAGCGGACGGTTGGCAGGACAAGTGAACTGGCAAGAGCCGCACTCGATACAATCCATGATTCTCTCTTTTTCCATTGTTTCAAAATCTCCGTTTTCGGACAAAGCTCCGAGCAAGTAGGGTTCCAGTCCCATCGGGCAAGCGCTCACACACTTCGCGCAACGGATACAAGTCTGCGCCTCACCGCGTTTGGCTTCCTTCCGATTCATAATCAGGATACCGGAACTGCCCTTCGCAGTAGGAACCTCGATATTTACGAGCGCCTTACCCATCATCGGACCGCCGCCGATTACTTTTCCCGTATCTTCGGGCAGACCGCCGCAAGCGTCGATCAACTGCTTCATCGGCGTACCGATACGAGCCAGGAAGTTGGAAGGTTTCGCCACCGACTTTCCTGTCACGGTAATCACACGTTCGAACAACGGCTTATTTTTCTGTACAGCTTCATAAACGGCAAATGCTGTTCCCACGTTCTGCACGACTGCTCCCGTAGAGATAGGCAATGCGCCGCTCGCCACCTGACGTTTGGTGATCGCATCGATCAGCTGTTTTTCACCTCCTTGCGGATATTTCACCTTCAAGGGCACTACCTCGATGCCAGCATAGCCGGAAGCCACTTTGGTCATCAGTTCGATAGCATCCGGCTTATTATTTTCGATTCCGATAAATGCCTTGTTCACTTTCACCGCTTTCATCAGGATAGAAACACCTACCATAATTTCTTCCGCGTGTTCCAGCATCAGCTGATGGTCGGCAGTCAGGTAAGGTTCACACTCTACGGCATTGATAATCACACATTCAGCCTTGAAAGAAGGAGGAGGACAAAGTTTCACCTGCGTAGGGAAACAAGCACCGCCCAGACCTACGATTCCGGCATCGGCAATCTTCTTCACGATCTCTTCTGTGGAAAGTTCACACTCTTTCACCAGTGTGGTGCTACGGTCGATTGTTTCTTCCCATTCGTCGCCTTCCACATCAATGAAGATGGCAGGTTTCGCATAACCGCTGGCATCGACTATAGTATCAATCTTCGCCACTTTACCACTGACCGAAGAGTGAATTGCTGCCGAAACAAAGCCGGCAGGTTCGGCAATCTTAGTGCCCACCTTTACCACATCACCTTTCGCAACAATCGGTTTTGCAGGCGCACCGATGTGCTGCCCCAGCAGGATAACTGCCTTTGCAGGAACTTCCGCCGTGATAATAGGTTGATGTGCCGACAATTTATTTTCGTGTGGATGAACTCCACCAATTGAAAATGTCTTTAACATACAATTCTGTATTTTATTCTGTTATTATTCTGTTACTTTCGGAGCTTCAGCCGTTTCTTTCGGAGCAGCAGCCGTTTCTTTCGGAGCAACTGCAGCCTTCGGAGCAGCAGCCGTAGCCTCTTCCGTCTTCGGCTTGCGCGGCGGGAAATTCAATGCGACAATGGTTCCTTGCGGACAGACTTCCTCACACTTGCGGCAAGATTTGCACTTGGCCGGGTCGATGTAAGCCAGGTTGTTCTCCAGCGTAATAGCCTCAAACGGACAAGTCTTCACACACTTGCCACAGCCGATACAGCTAACGGTACAAGCCTTGCGTGCCACGGCACCCTTGTCCTTATTCACACAAGAGACGTACACACGGCGCGACTTCTTGCCTTGCGGACGAATCTCGATAATCGCTTTCGGACACGCCTTCACACAAGCTCCACAAGCCGTACATTTCGCTTCGTCCACTTCGGGAATACCCGTTTCGGGATTCATGTGGATAGCGTCGAACCGGCAGGCAGCCACACAGTCGCCACATCCCAGACAGCCGTAGCTACAACCGGTTTCTCCACCATACAGTGAAGCGGCGATAGCACAACTCTTCGCACCGTCGTACTGGTTGGTACGCGGGCGGTTGGCGCACGTTCCGTTACATCTTACCACTGCTACCATCGGTTCAGCTTCACCGGCTGCCAGTCCGAGGATATCAGCAATCTTTGCCATGACAGGTTGTCCGCCTACGGGACAGAACTTGCCATCCAGTGAGCCGGCTTTGACGCAAGCATCGGCAAAGCCGCTACAACCGGGATAGCCACATCCGCCGCAATTCGCCTGAGGAAGCACCTCCCCCACCTGGGCAATCCGCGGATCTTCATACACGGCGAATTTCTTGGAAGCCACATAAAGAATAGCGGCCAATACGAGCGCTATAGCTCCCAATGAAATCACTGCAATCAGAATCAAATTCATAATGTTTTTAGTTATTTATTGGTTTTATAGTAAATGAAAATTTTTGCTTCAATCGTGTTTTATTGAGCCACAAGACGAAATAATAAGGCGCGAGGACAGCCAGAGAAAGAAGTGCTGCATACAACTCATTCTCTATCCACGCCATCAAAAGAAACAATGAAAATATAAGAAGTACGAAAGGAAGTACGAAAGCCAATGACACTGCCATCATGCCCATCGATGTTTCGCCGACCACCATCACCTTCTCTCCCACCTGATAGGAAGAAGCTGCGGTATCTATAATATCTATGATTTTGTCCTTACTATCCGCCGAGGAACAATGCCCCTTTGCGCTACAAGCCGCACAAGCCGATGTCTGGACAATCCTCACCGACAGATGAGAACCCTGTATGTTTTCCACAATACCCAGATGCTTTATAGTATTATTCGTCATTTTGCAAACTCAACATTACAAATCGCGGCAAATTTAATCATTATTTGTGAACTACGAAGCATTCCCCATATTTTTTCTACATAATAAATTGTTATTTCTTCCATTTTCGTTATCGCACACGGAAAAAGATATAGCTACTATTTGATATGTTTGCAGCAAAAAAAGGCAGGCGGGAAATTTTTTTCCCGCCTGCTGCTCTTTGACTTTATCTGTTTTTTCACTGTTCTCCCCGCTCCTCCTCTCTTCTCTTTCTGTGCTCCAGATACAGCAACTTCCATTTATCCAAATACGCCTCGATTTCCTCCTCACTAAAGGAGTCAAAAAAGAAATCGACAACTTCTACGTAATGACTCAATCTGCCATCCAGCCCTTTTTTACATCATTGTAGGTAGAATGCCCGATACCTATTGCCTTATACACTTCAGGATTCTTCAAACCCAAACGGCCTTGCAACTCTGAAATACAAGCGCCCAAACTCTCATAACAAGCTTTTTCTTTTTTCATTCTTATTTATTGTTAAAAACACACCATAACGATTAATTATTTTAACTTTTATCCCGTATGTCGGGATGATGTTTATTCTGTCTTTGCTAATTTTACACCGTGTTTTAAAGCACATTCGTGTTTTTTTCGCAAAGGTAAAAATTTAAACTCATTACAGCAAAACAATATGCCAAACAACTACAGAATGTCCTATTTCATGCCACCCATCGCCCCCGTCAGGAATGAAGAAGGACGAATTGTCACCCCCGCCACCCTTCTCCCCTTCTGCGAAATCTCCGTGGAACAAGTTTTCCAGATGATCACCTGCAACGAGAACCTCAGGCTCCTGACCGAACAAGTACGCAACGCCTCGGATATGCGGACGGCAAAAGCAACGCTCCTGCCTTACGTGACTCCCTGCGGCACCTTCACCCGTCGCAACGGCAAGTGCTTCCTATCCCCCTCACGGCTGATAGTGATAGACGTAGACCACCTCGACTCCTACGAAGAAGCCGCCGGAATGCGCCGCACCTTGTTCGACGATCCCTTCCTCCGCCCCATACTTACGTATATCAGCCCCAGCGGCCGGGGTGTGAAAGCATTCATCCCGACCGGCACGCCATTTCCGGCAGACGAGATACGGAATGTCACAGAAAGCATCCACAGAGCCATGCAATATGTCGAAATGGCCTACACTCCGGCAACGGACATCACCGCCCGGACAACTGCCAAAGGCGTAGACGGTTCAGGGAAAGACCTGGTAAGAGCCTGCTTCCTGAGCCACGACCCCGAAGCCTTATTCAGAAACATCTGATATGACTTATAAGTCATTGCCTGACCATATACGAATTTATATTTCTCAATTGTATAATTCCCAATCCAAGAAAAATGAACGACATTGAATCACTACACCGCCTCACCGAGACAGTCGAAACGGCAGGAGCGGATATCGCCCCGACTTACATTGAGTACGTACAACTGGCATTTGCCATCGCCACAGATTGCGGCGAAGCCGGGCGCGACTATTTTCACCGTCTCTGCCGCATGTCCGCCAAATATCAGCGTGAACAAGCCGACAGGGTATTCTCCAACGCACTCACCACGAAACATGGCGACATACATCTGGGCACAGTGTTCCACCTCGCCGAAACCGCAGGGGTAACCATCCGCAAAGACGAAGTTATGAACAGCCCGGCGGGTACAAAAGGTACAGCAGGTACACCCCGCAATTTTCCCACACACACGTGCGCGCGTAATAAGGTAAGAAATGACGAAACTTGCGGAAACGGAGAAGAAGAACTATTGCCGGGCAGTGAACCGCAGCATCCGCTACCTACCTTCCCCGAAGCTGACTGGCCGGAGTTTCTGCAACGTATCATAAGCTATGGAAACACTGCGGCCCAACATGACATCATGTTATTAGGAGCATTGACAGCCTTAGGTTCTTCCATGGAACGGTATGTGCGTTGTTCTTATGGCGGTAAATACCAGTATCCCTGTATGCAATGTTTCGTCATCGCTCCTTCCGCTTCCGGCAAAAGCATCCTTTCCTATATCCGGTTGCTCGTAGAACCTATCCACGACCAGATTCGTACAGAAGTGGCCGTACAGATGAAAGCATATAAGAGAGAGAAAGCGGCTTATGAAGCAATGGGCAAAGAGCGTGCTAAAGTGGAAGCTCCGCAAATGCCTGCCAACAGGATGTTTCTCATTTCCGGTAATAATACCGGCACGGGTATCCTGCAAAATATCATGGATTCCGAAGGAACAGGACTTATCTGTGAAGCCGAAGCGGATACCCTTTCCACTGCCATAGGCTCGGATTACGGCCACTGGAGCGACACGCTCCGCAAAGCGTTCGACCACGACCGCTTGTCTTACAACCGCCGTACGGATCAGGAATACCGGGAAGTAAAAAAGAGCTTTCTTTCCGTCCTGATTTCCGGAACACCCTCACAAGTCAAAACTTTTATTCCGACGACAGAAGACGGTGCTTTCTCCCGTCAACTGTTCTACTACCTGCACGGCATCTGGAAATGGGTGAGCCAGTTTACAGAGGACAAGATAAATTTGGAAGAGGTATTTACCGCTATGGGATTGGAATGGAAAGGGAAACTGGATATGATAAAAGCACATGGAATTCACACACTCCAGCTCACGGTTGGACAGAAAGAAGAATTCGACGCACTCTTCTCCCGCCTGTTCTCCCGTTCGAGCATAGCTAATGGCAGGGAGATGTACAGTTTCGTAGCCCGCCTGGCTGTCAATCTGTGTCGTATCATGGCGGAAGTAGCTGTATTGCGTGCTCTCGAAAGTCCGCAGTCTTATCAGTTCAAGGTATCCCCTGCTTCCAGCTTTACTCCTGACAAGGAGATTCCTACTGACAACATCAATGACGGCATTATTACCCGTTGGGACGTAACTATTACTCCCGAGGACTTTAAAGCTGTGCTTGCACTTGCTGAACCTCTCTACTGTCATGCCACGCATATCCTGTCTTTCCTTCCTGCCGTAGAAATCAGTCACCGTTCTAATGCCGACCGGGATTTCCTCTTCGAACAGTTGGGTGAAAAATTTACCCGCGCACAGTTGTTGGAACAGGCAGCTGCCATGGGAATCAAAGAAAACACTGCCCTCACCTGGTTGAAACGATTGACAAAAAGCGGAGTGCTTATCAGCATAGATGGAAAAGGAACTTACTCGCGCGCACGTGTGCGTGTGTAAGGGAGCCCCGGAAAAGTGTACCTGCTGTACCTGCCCGTTATTAACAACGCAGTAATTGGTCTGTATCAAAGCAGCGCTTTACGAGTGCTAAAGCTTAGCTTTACGTCCTCTAAAGCGCCGCTTTAGCAGTTGTAAAACGCCGCTCTCCTAAGGCTCGCCCAACGCATCCACAATCACCCTCACCTCCAACGGTGTGAAAGAGCGATGTTCCGGTTGATAACCCAAATCATACAGGCGTTGTAAAAGTCCGGGACACCGTAGGATCCATTTCTTCATTTTCCGGTAAGCGGCAATATCGGTAAGTTCGGGAGAATAGAGTTGCGCCAGCTCCATGCGTCCATACGCACGTATTCTGAATTCTTTCATGATGGATAAGTTTCTGATTTACTGTCACAAAAGTAACAAAATATTTCCACATAACCAACGATTTCCCATTGAATAACCGACCCTAATTGCATATAACCGACAAGGTATGAGCATAACGGTACACAACCGATTTTCCGGTAGTCCGGGGTTGTATCTTTGTATCGTCGAAAGGGGAAAGAATCCCGGAGACACCATGTATAACCCTTTAATTTATTGTTTTATGATTCGTTACAAAATTTATCAGAACCAGCAGAAGAAAGGCTTGAATGCGGGAAAGTGGTTCGCCCGTGCGGTAAGCGATGAGACGTATGATTTGGGCAAGCTTGCCGAACATATGTCGAAGCACAATTCACCGTATTCCGGCGGTGTCATCAAGGGTGTGCTCACCGATATGGTGGACTGCATCAAGGAGTTGCTGCTCGACGGCAAATGTGTGAAAATTGACGACCTTGCCATTTTCGGTGTAGGTATCCGCAGCAAGGCTGCTGAAACGTTGGAAGAGTTCTCGCTGGAGAAGAATATCACCGGTATGAGACTCAAGGCACGTGCCACCGGCAATCTGTCAACGACCAACCTGAAGCTCGACAGCCAACTGAGACAGCAGGCGGAGTATCAGAAGCCTACCACTTCCGGTGGCGGCGGTTCCGGTTCGGATTCCGGCAATACGCCTGATCCGAACCCGGATGATGGTGGAGAGACTCCGGATCCGGCAGCTTAACCCTTGCCCCTATCTCCTGTCTCTCCTATTTTCTGTGAGCCCTTCTTTTTGCGAAGGGCTCGCTAATATCCAAATCTTTTAATCTTAAAAAAATCGACTTATGAGCAATTCATCATCACGTCGCTCCGTATGGAGCCTGGTTCTCAAAATTATCATCACTGTAGCCACCGCCATCGGCGGTGTGTTCGGAGTGCAAAGCTGTATGTAGGCTAATGAGGACTATTACGCTAATTATCATTCATTGCAGCGCTACGCCGGAGGGGAAATCCCTCTCGGCGGAAGCCTGCCGTTCAGACCATATCCACCATCGTGGATTTCGTGACATCGGTTATCATTTCTATATCACACGTGACGGAGAGATTTATCGGGGACGGTCGCTTGAAAAGGTTGGGGCACACTGCCGGAACCATAACGCACATTCGGTAGGTATTTGCTACGAAGGCGGGCTGGATGCGGAAGGAAAGCCGAAGGATACTCGTACCTTAGAGCAAAAGGGCTCGTTGCTTGCTTTGTTGAGGGAGTTGCGGAGACAGTTTCCGAAAGCGTTGATTGTGGGGCATCGTGATTTGAATCCGATGAAGGGATGCCCGTGCTTTGATGCGGTAAAAGAGTATTTGCAGGTATAAATTAAAAAGACGAATGGCTGACAGAAGAAATTATTGTCAGCCATTCGTCTTATATTTTCTATAATAACCCTGAATTTATTCGTACTGCCAAATATCATCCATGGTAATGGGCACATAAGCACCATCTTTCATTTCTATGATAACAGAAGGTTCATGTACAATAAGAGTGTGCCACATTCCAACGGGGACTTGAACACCATAAACACCTTTCACGGGATTCAAATCATAACGACCGCATTCAACTCCTTTTTCGTTATAGAAAAGTTCGGTGACATGACCTCTAAGCAGAATTACGGTTTCACTAGTCGTTGTGTGACGATGAATGGGAACATGCGTTCCCGGTTGCAAGGCATTGAGCATACGTTGTGAAGTGTCTCCATCGCCATTACGCAAATCCAGATTGACACGACGTCTCTCATTGGTTTCAGCTTGAGACAGCAACTCATCAAGCAATTGGTCATTAATTTCCATCATTCCTTTCGTTAGCTTTAGCACGCAGATACTCTTCGTGCAAATGATAATACTTCTTTTTGAACAATATATAGGCTACACACAGCAATGCCAATACCACTACAAGATACAGATACTTGTTTACCGGCAGATAGATGGCCCCCAAAGAAATTACCAACTGCAAAGCCATGTAGATGGTAGACACTGTCACATGCTTAATATGCAGCTCATTAGCCATCAGTTGATAAGCATGTTTGCGATGGGGTTGACCTATATTCTCGTGTAGCATGATGCGGTGACAGATAGTAAGCACACTGTCCACACCATATCCCATCAACAGCACTATAGCCCAATAGTTTCCGCTCTGTAAAATATAAGAGCCCAGGAAATAGAGCAGAATAAATGCAATGGAGACACTACCCACATCACCGGCAAAGCATTTTGCCCTGGTGCGGAAGTTGAACAGGCAGAACACCAATACACTCAACAAAGTCACAATAATGAAATTATTATCGGTGTATTCCTCCTGCATATTCAAGAGCAACAAGGGAATCAATACCGCCAATGAATAGCCACCGGTGATACCATTTATGCCGTCCATGAAGTTATACGCATTGATAATACCTGTACATACTATAAGTGCAATGATAACCACCCACCAATACTCAGGCAGTAAAATGCCCCACTGATAGAACATGAGCGTCATAGCGGCGAAATGTACAATCAGTCGAAATTTATTGGGTACCGAATGAATATCATCGGCAAAACTGATGCCACCCAACATGGTGATCCCCAACAGGAACCACGGACATGTGAAACCATAAAAGGCGGCATAAAGCCAGGCTCCAAACAAGAAAATAATACCACCGCCACGCAACACTATAGAACTGTGCGATGAACGCAAATTGGGTTTATCTATAATGTTACACTTATCAGCAATCTTGAAATATACTAATTCAAGAACAAGCAATAATACTGCTATCAACAGATATACGACCATACTTATTTTGTATTTGCAAATGATTTAATGGTTTGCGCAAGCCCTTCCTCGGCACGTATGGGCATTTTATCTATCCCCAACGCCTTTTTTATTTTGGCATTGCTCACCACATAGTTTTCGGTAAGTTTCGTCAAACGCTCCGAGTTCAGCGGCAGGTGCAAAACGTCTCCCACTTTTGCCATGCCGTTCATCAATCCCTTGGGCAGATGCCAGATGCGTGCCCTCTTGCCCAGCGCATTGCAAATGACTGCAATAAGCTCGTTCGTAGACAAAGACTCATCATCTCCCATATTGTAGATACCCGAAGCGACATCTTTGGTAAGCAAACCCTCGATGGCAAAGCAAAGATTGCCAATGGAAGTAAAACAGCGCCGGTTCTCAAATGCCCCCAACGACCAGGGTATCCCTTTTTTCACCACACCATAAAGCAGATTGAGATTTCCTTTGTTACCGGGACCGTGTATCATGCAGGGACGCAGGATATACACTTGCTTACCGGTTGCAGGATGAGACAAGATATACTCTTCAGCCTTAATCTTGGACTCACCGTAAGGCCCCACAGGATTAGGAACAATATCCTCAGTCAGAATGTCGCCCGGAACAAAATCGGCAGCAGCCTTTACAGACGAGAAGAAGATAAACTTTCCGGCCGATGACTGAAGGAACCAGTCATAGATTTTCTGTGTCAATCCAGTATTAATCTTGAAATAAATCTCCGGCCCCGATGTTTTCTTCAAATCGTGTGCTTTGCCGGCAAGATGGATAACAGCATCTATTTGTGGAATCTTATTCTCATCAAGGTCATTCCAGGAAAAGGTCTTGACTACACCCTCTTTTTCCGGAGCAACAATATCAAGGCCATAAATCTCATGATTCCGTCCCATGGCTTTTACAATATTACTTCCGACAAAGCCGTGGATTCCGGTTATAAGTATCTTCATATTATTTTATTTACCAAATCAACATATTGTTTTGTTACCTTTTCTTTTGTGTAATAGCGCTGTATCACATTATATCCGTTACGCCCCATTTTCTGAAGCTCTTCACGCGACACCGATGCCAGCCATTGCGCCATCTCATCTACCTTCTTATCAAAATCCTTCTCAGTTATGAGTTTTGCACAGTTATGATCCTTAGTGAAATTTACGATAGGTGTTTTGTCGCCGGAACATATAAGCAACGGTCTCTCACACGCCATAATGGTATAAACCTTAGACGGGAATCCCATCATCTCCATCTCGGGTGCCATAAAGATGAACTGCACGTCACTGTATGCCAATATACTTGGCATCAGATGGCGAGGTTGATAATCGAGTACATGTAACTTGTCCAATCCCTTCTCTATTTTCTGCTCTTCCAAATATGATCGCTGCACCCCCATACCTATCACAAAGTACTCCACATTCAAATCCTTTGTTTTTTCGACTAATGCCACTAGCGGACGCCAGTCTTGCGCATGTCCTATATTCCCGGCATAAAGCAACCTCAAAGAATCGGTTTTAGGAAAGATTTTCTCATCAAGAGGTTCTACATTAGTCGGGTTATAGAGGTCAGTATCTACGAAGTTGGGAATGATGTGCAACTTGCCCGGATCTTCAAAACGACCCACAATCGTATTATAGAAAACATCGTCAATGGTAGTGATCGCAGCAGACTTGTTGTAAATGCAACGTTCGACTTTCTTTAAACAAGCAATTATCGGTCCTGTTTTCTTTTTTAGGATATCGGGATAAATTTCCTGTACATTATATATAACTTTGCAGCCTTTTAGTTTACCGAGGATGAGATTGAGCATTCCTATGCTGAGAGGTGGCGAGGGCGACACTATTACACTAACATTGCGTATGCACAAACCAAGGATAAACGAAATGATATGCCAATAAACAAAACCAAGAATGCGTAATGCAGTGCTCTTGAACTTCTTCTGTGGCACATGTATCACTTTTATGCCATGAAAATTACTTTCCTTATAAATTCCGTGAATTTTCCATTTTAGCGGTTGCTTTGCCAATTGTTCCTTTACTACATTAAAGTGCGGCGTTGTGGAAAGTACTACCACTTCGTAACCTTCCTTTTGAAATCTAAGCGCGATATCGTTATAGAGATATGCAGTGGAAACGCCATCGGGGCTGAAGATAAGACTGTGAATTAAGACTTTCTTGCTCATTTATACAATTTTCTTTTTCAACTATTTCAGACAAGAATCATTATCAATAAATCAAAGGGAGTTATTCAATAACAGACTTCAAATCTATATTGTATTGTTCCTTAAGTAAATCAATCATTTTTTCCTTATCATCACCACAAACTTTCTTTATCTCATACACTTTGGCATCACATAATGCACGATACCACCAAGCCTGCATAAAGTGCCAAATAAATCCTTCTTTACCGTCCAAAAAGCCAAAACGAAAGATATAGCGATAAAGGAAATAAGCAAATGAACGCCAAAATAAAGGTTTCTTGGCATAGCTATGTTTACGTTTACGTTTAATCAATGCATCTGTTGTCAACTGCTTTTCCAGTCTTGCTGCTCCTGTCAAGTCGTATTCTATATCCAATAAATCCACCGCTTCACGAATAGCATAGTTGACATGCTTGTGTGCCCACCATGATAAATTATTAAGATTATCATCTGCAAATTCACCATTAAGTTCAATCATTCTGCCTCGAGTCAATTGGATATGTTCATCCATAAGCCTTGCTTCACATTCAGCTGCACCATATACGAACAATCTCATCTGCCTATACACAGGCATTCCTCTACGCAAAATACGCCCCATAAACACATGACGAAGCACTATAGAACATGCTGTCACATCATCAGGCAAACTAGGAATTTTCGTCATCATTTCAGCTTTGAGTTCATCAGTCAAATACTCATCAGCATCCATACGCAACACCCATTTACTTTTTATAGGAGCATTATCAAGTCCCCAATTAAACTGTTTTGAATAACTATTTTCCCATTTATGTTGTAACACTTGTACATTTTGATAATGCGAAGCTATTTCTATCGTTCTGTCTGTTGAGAAGCAGTCTATTATACAAATTTGCTTAACAATATCGCTTAAACTCTCGATACAACGCTTAATATGAAGTTCTTCATTAAATGTAAGAACTATGGCTGTAATATCTAACATTTTATATAGTTTATAGTCTATTTATTGAGAATCACTCATTGTATCCGTACGTTCTATATTCTTCATTAGGGATACGCTCTGAGTGTTTTTTATAGTTCCTTGCTGAAAGGACCGACTCCTTATTCATACTTAGCAGGTTTGGATCAGTTCAAAAAAATGTCCCCAATCGCTTTCTCGATTTTGTGGCAACGACTTATATCGTTTTTTATTCATACCATACTCTATTATGTTCTTTGCCCAACTCTCATAATCAAACACATCAATATATCTCACTCCCTCATAATCTTTCAACACCTCATGAGCATAATCTACATCAGCTGCCAAAACAGGAAGCCCAAAGGCTGCTGCCTCAAGCAAAGGCAACCCCAACGTTTCTATATAACTTGGAAATAATAAAGCATCAGCATTTTTATACAACTCCAACAATTCGTCATGCTTATATTTTCCATCAAATTGTATAATATCTTCTACTCCATACTTCTTAACTTCCGCTGCCCATACACAAGCATCAGCAGCAGTCGTTGTTAAATGAATTTCAACTGATTTATAAGTTTCTTTATAATTTTGCTTAAGTATTACAGCCGCCCGTATAAGCGTCAATAAGTTCTTATACCTTGGAACATCTCCAACAACCACACAAAGAAAATGAAATTTATTATTCTTGAATGCGTAAGGTTTCACATTCTCTACATCTATTCTTTCCACATCAGGAAAACACAAATGTATATTCTGCTCCGGTACTCCAAAGAACTCTACCATTCTACGCTTTATAAATGGTATCTGTACCACAAACTGAATATTCTTCGCCCATGTACGTTTTACAATGTGCGGAAAGATATATTTATACAAAAACTGAGAACGTTCTTGTGATTTAAACGGATTCCATACTCCAGGATACAACGGCATCGGTTGATGATAATATACTATTTGCTTACAACCCTTTATCTCTTTGTATCCATTATTCTGAAGTGAAACCAAGATATCAGGATTCACCCCTAGCTTTGCTATTTCACTTTGCAATAATTTACCTTCAAACAAAATTCGTTTCAGTTTAGACTGTAAGGGAAAAGATATGTATTCTACTCCTTCTATCACCACTTGCGGCAGTATAGGATTAACAAATACCCAATATTTATCATGTCCTATATATTTAGGCAAATGCGATAAGAATTGCTTATAAATAGTTATGCCCCCACCGGCTTGTAAAGTTGTGGCTATTACGAAAATATTCATACTACACTTGTTCTCTAAAATTTTTTATTACTCTTGCAGGGATTCCTGCCACTCTTACAAATGGTGGTACATCGTGAGTAACCACTGAATATGCTGCCACATGTGACTTCTCTCCAATTGTCTTACCAGGACATACCATTGCCTGTGTATCTATCAAAGCTCCTGGACCGATGATAATATCATCACACTTTCCTGGACCAGCAATGCAATCATATTGGACACCATAATCGTGATAACCTGTTACCACTATAGCACGAGATGCTACTTTAGAATACAGCTTCATCTCAATCTTACTACCTGCAGCACCAAAAATAAGTGCATCATGCCCAATCCAACAATTATCACCTATGATAAATTCAAACTGACCAAGTATCTTTGGTGAGAAAATTGAGACGTTTTTGCCCACTTGTGCACCAGCCCAACGCAGTAATCGCACTTTAAAGCTATTGAGACGTGAAGGAGGACAAATCTTTACAAATAAATTAAACAAATGAATCTTAACAGGATTTATTGCCATAATATATTCAGTTATCAACCATTAAAATATTCATAATCCGCACAATCCTATGCCATAGAACATGGTCCTTCTGCAATTTCCAATGTTTGCCCCTTTAGCATTGCATCACATAACTTATAAAGTTGCGTTGCTGCATTTTCCGGACTCCATACGTTATGGACTGTATTATAGGCCTCTAAGCTCATCCTTTCACATTCTACAGGATGCTTAATAAGCCACAAGACTTTCTCAAACAAATTATTCTTTTTTCTAAGATTAAAAGAGAAACCATTTACTCCGTCTTTTATAAGATATGGCGTAGAGCCGGTCTCTATAGAACTTACAGGACAACAGCCACATCCCATGGCCTCATTAAGAACTGCTCCCCAGCCTTCATTCCTATCACTGGTGAAACAGGCGATATGATGCGTCAGCATAGCCTGCTTTACATTATCATTAGGCATAGAACCCCATAAATGTACATACTCTCCTAATCCAAACTTTTGTATTTGTGCCTGAAGATGGTTAAACATATCGCCTGTTCCAATCAGGTTTATATAAAAATTAATTTTTTCCTGTCGTAACCGCAATGCTAATCTTATCATTGTTTCAGGATGCTTCCAATCTATCAAACGCCCCACCCACAGTATCTTTACAATGTCACAATTGCGTTTTTCACGTAATATAGTTTTTATATTAAGAGCAGGAACAGCCGTATAATATCCCCATTTATAACATTTCCCAATGAAAGAACGCATCAAATTAAAATCCCTAGCAGCATAGGCACTGCTACACAACACATAAAAAGGTTTACCATGACAATAAACATGGTAAAACCACTGCTGCTTAAGTAAACGAGGCGAGAGTAAATTCAAAAGTCCTTTCTTTAGCCAACGTTCACTGTACATAAAAGTAAGTTTCCCAGTACTCATACGCTCACGCAAATACATTAACGGAGCAGCACCATATATCATTACATCAGCATCACGAACTATTTGAAGAACTTTGTGTAAAGCAACCTCACCGTCAGCAATTCTAATAAGATAAGGCCGCTGAGAAAAATCATCCCCCCCTTTGCTATTATCACCATTAAAATCGCCAGTCTCTATAAACCAATAATTTCCACCAGTAAGACGGTACAGTTCATCTGCGATACTTATCTGATGAATATTTAGGACAACGGATACAAAAACTATAGTCATAGTGTACGTTCTGTTATATATTTACAATCTATATTCTGCCCCACTATCATCCAATATGTCATACTCAAAAAACCTCCTGCAGACAATACATACCCCTCAAACCATGCATGAGTAAACATAGCCACCAACAGCAACATCACAAACTGGGCATTGGGTGAATTATCTCGTTTTGAAGTCTTATAAGCATTTAGTAGCAATAAGGTATAGGCAAACATTCCCAACAGTCCCGTCATAGAGAGTACTGCCAAATGAGAAGTTCCAGGTTCCACTTGTCCAGTGACAGGATTATATTCGTCATTCCCATCCGGATCAACAGATACAAAACCAACTCCTAACAACGGTGATTTCATAAACTCATCTATTCGACAATCGAATTTACTCTGCCGAGAACTTAGAGCTCCACCTTGTTCTTTTCGTTGTTCTTGTTTATTTAAAACTCCTGCAAAAACTCTATCAGCAATGGGCATTGCCACCAAAGCAGATATACAAAGTATAATTATTATTCTTTTCTTACTTCCATTAACATTGCTTTTCATAAAGAACAATGAAAAAAGTATGGCAACCGCCACCCCCAATAGCGCAGAACGGCTGGCAGCCATTACTGCACTCATTGCAGAAAGAAAGAATAACATAATAAATATCTTTGAGTTATTATTTTGATAAATAACATAGAATGCTAACGCACTGATCATAGATATCGGTCCCAATGTCATAGAGTGATTGACAAGCCCACCGAATGTACCTCCATTTGAGGAATATTCAGCTAAACCTAATTGCCTCCCTACCTGCATGTAATTCACTCCCAAGAAAAAAGCAAAAAAAGAACCTATTGATAATATACACATATACATCAATACATATCTAAATACATAGCGTCTAAAGATAATCGCCCTTACTGACGATATACATGCCGAACATGCCAACGTTACTATAAGAAACTGTACAAAACGTAACTTTGAGTTAAAACAAGGTTCAATAGGCAATACCAACACATTAAACAAAAAGACTAAATACAAAAATACATATCGACCTTTAAATTGCACACTACCATCACACAAGCAATAAAGAATACTCACCAGACATAGTCCTATGTAGGGAAGATATGTATCCACAGATATAAAACCCATAATCTGTACCGATGCCATTGTAGCCCATAACAATGCAAGTCCCTTACAAAAGCGTCCCGCTTTCGGTGCATAAAAAACCTCTGTATGACCTATCTCTTTTATTGTATTTACCAATCCCATATATTAAAGATTCTTCTATGAATCATATTAAGCCTATAGCCTTTTCATAAGAAAATACAACTTTCTGTACCGTAAACGGCTCCCACGCTTCCCGAGGCGCAGGTTTACGTGGATTTTCAACTTGGTTAACAATGGCCTCTGCCATTGCTTTAGAATCATTTACAGGTACAAGAACTCCATATTGACCATTTTTTAGCAATTCAGGTGGACCATAAGGACAATTAGTTGAAATCACAGGAATATCTGTAGCCATCGCCTCTACCAAAACAACTGAAAAACTTTCCATTTCAGAAGATACAAGGAATGCATCAGCACACTTTATTTCAGATGGTAAACTACTGCTGTGCCCCGCCAACCGTATCCTGTCCTGCATATGATTTTCAGCAATCCACTTTTCATAATCCTGTTGTAAAGCACCCTTTCCAAAAAGCACCAATCGAACAGGTGTCTTTGCATTTGCCAAACGAATAGCTTCAAATATCATATAGTGTCCCTTAACTTTACAAAAAGCTCCGGCCGCAACCATTGTTGGCATAGCCTTATTCCTAAGCCAATCACAAGATGGTTCTTTTGTAAGTTTATCATAATAAGATTTATCCAGAACCGGATTATAAACAGCCTTTACTGTTCCTTCATTAAGCCCCATCAATCTCTCCAACAAAGCACATGATCCTTTTGATACGCTCATAAAACAATCGTATCTACTCCTTATTAATTTATTGATAATCCTTTTTGTTATGGAAATATTATCTGCTAGTTCTGGCAAGATGCTATTGTGTTCAACGTAACAGTAACGTGTTTTATGCCTTAATCCTATTGAAGCTAATGCAAGTGCACATAAATATGCAGAATTCATTACTACAACAGCATCTACGGTAGTAGTTCTTATATATGAATGTACGAAAGATATATTATAACGGGCTCTTCTACTTGGCATAACAAGAAACTTTACAGCAGAAGGCACTTCAAAAGGTGTATGTCCCGTATTTAACAATTCTTCATGAGCCTTTGAAACCAAAATATCAACCTCATAACCCTTTTCATAAAATCCTCTAGCCATTAGTGCTGTTACATACTGAGCACCTTGCTGAAAAAGATCTTGAATAATAAATGTTATTTTCATTTACTTATACAAATAATATTTACTTTATTTTACCAAGTAAAAGGAGCGAAAGCATCTTACTTGTTTCAATAAACTTCGTTAATAACAGTGTTCCAAACAAAACAATAACTGATATAATACCGACTACTGTCAATGACAGTAAGATGTTATGATCTGGGTTGAAGGAACTGGGAATCACAAAAAAATATGTAGGTAATAAAAAGAAATGAAATAAATAGATATCAATTGTTCTTGTAGCCACGTATTCAACCCATCTGTTATGCCTGTTTGCAAACCAGTATTGAAAAAAATAAAGCATTATGTTTATATATGAAAAAGCTATGACTAACCGACAAGCAGTATAACCAGTCCCCATATATACCCCTGCCATAATACCAACCAACGATATGGTAAATAACAAGTTACTTTGTTCCAATAAATTCTTTAACTTAGATATTTTATTAACAAAAATACCATAAACGAAAAATGGAACATAACGATAAAATTGTGGGATTGATAATGCGTTAGTAAATATATTATCCTGGAATAAAAATCTATAACACACTAACACTAAAATCACCCCTACAGACAAAAAAATAACTTTATTATAATTACCTAAATTACATCTCTGAAAGCATTTTTCTAAAAGACTACAAACCCAATAAAAAATATAAAGACAAAATAGTGTAAAACAAAACCAATAGCCATTATGCATAGATGACATAAAAAATGATTCAATTTCTCGCTCTTTTATAAAGGTATATAACATACCAACCATTAATGTTGGTAAAACAAGGGTTCTAAGCCTTTTAAGTACTCCTTTAACAGTAGGTATTCCTGAAAAGAAACCACTAATAAACATAAACATTGGCATGTTTACTACATCAATAAGCTTCCACATTAAATTATTAGCTTCATGAAAACTATAAAAAAAAACGTGTCCCACAATTACCATAAAGATGGACAATACTTTAAGGGCATCAAATGAATATAAGCGTGTCATTCCTAACAAATTAGACTGTTACAACTATTATGATTAAAGATTTTCAATAAGATTGCACCATTTTTCTACAATTATCTCTTTTGAAAATGTGATGGATTTTGCCATGGATGCATGAGACATTTTCTTATATTTATTCTCATCACTCATTAAGGAAACAAGTTTATCTGCATATTCTTTTTCATCAAACGGTTTTACCAAAATGCCATTAATATTGTCATCTATAATATCCGTTACCGAACTATAACTATTGAAGGCCATAGGAACAACTCCATGTTGCATAGCCTCTGTTAAAACCATACCAAAACCCTCGTATATTGATGTCATACAAAAAATTTTTGAACGTTGATAAAATAAAGCAGGATCTTGAAAACCATGGAACATAACGTGTTTTAATCCCATCTTAGCAGCCTGTATCTCCAATATAGTACGATCTTCACCATCACCAACAATATCGAGTTGCCAATCGGGAAATAAGTCCTCTACCTCATTCCATATCCTCAATAACTTATCAACACCTTTTACACAATTTCTTAAACGCCCTACAAACAATACATATTGCTGACCCGCTGTTTTCTTACACGATTCAAAAGTATTGAAGTTTGGAATTGCAAAAAGTTTTGTTCTATCGGCTTTGGGACAATAAAAACAAAAATCTTCAATAAAAGACGATGACAAAGTCACTATTCTGTCATAATTAGTATTTAAATCGCTGTATAATCTTTTTGTCAAACATACAGAGTGATAGTATTTCAACTTTAAAAACACATTATCGTAAAAAAATTGTTTTAATATGCCCCATCTAGTTTGCGTAAAATCTTTCGCAAACGCTAAATTATAATTATCTAATATAGCGCGAGTAGAATTGTGCTGAACTGCTATCAATTTTACTTTGCTTTTAAAATCCTCTCTATGCCTAAAAATTCCAAATCGACCTACTATGCCTCCCTCAGTTTGATCTATTATGCAATATATATTACGTTCTATAACCAATGTTTCCAAAAAACACCTATCATCCTTATTCCCTGGAAAATACAATATATCAGTAGGAGCATTGTATATTTTCCCAAGTCTATTTGAATATTTGCAAAGAAGAGTTACTTCATAACCGACATTTAATAAAGCTTTTGCCAACAAATCTGTAACCCGTTCCATCCCCCCTTGCTGAGGTAAAGGTTCATTAGAATTGTATAATAATATATGTTTTTTAGTTGTCATTAGCCCATTCACTCCATATTTTTAATCGATAACTATTATCTATACCATCAATCGTTTGCTTTGCATTTTCACTCATTCTTCTTAAATCAGACTCGTTTTTTGCAAGTTGCAGAACTCGTTTCGCCATCTCTTTTACATCAAATGGTGGTGTGAGCAAACCATTATATCCATTCTTTACATTAAGATCTGCATCTTTAAATGAATTCATTACTATCGGTACTACGCCTGCTGCCATAGCCTCAGTTATTACCATAGGAGTACCTTCATAATTAGATGTTAAAAGAAGAATCTTTGCGTTGGAATAATAGGGAGCTGAATCTGTTTGGCCAACAAATTCTATACGCTGTAATGCCCAATCCTGACTCATTTTTTTCAAACGCAATTCGTCGTCCCCTGAACCCACTATTACTATTCTCCAGTTTTTCAATTCATTCAGTATTAATGACCACACAGCTAATACCCTGTCTGCTCTTTTTGATGAATAATCCAATCGTCCAACAAAAATTATCAAATTTTCCTTTTTACAGAAGTCAGTTTCTGAAACATTTACCAAATTGGGATTTTGTACAGCAACTATTTTTTTAGACGGATTTATCCTCAAAAGGCTTTCCATTGAAATTTTCTGTTTGTCGGTAAGAACCACTACAGTATCGGAGTTTTCATACATATAGTGATATCTTTGACGCTTATTATGCAAAGCATTCCATTTGTTATATGGAGCTTTAATCCATTTAAGAACATTCATACAGACCTGCGCCAATGGTACTCCCTCCAATGGATAATTTAGTGTATGATAGAAGTTTTTAATGTCATCTAATACACTAAAATGAAGATGGCTTATTATTTTCACAGTGGCGGGAATATGTTCGTGCGAAAATATATAAATAGCTTCGGTACTAGCACCTTCGTTAAGAATCATATCTATCTTATTCTTTTTGATATAGTTTATAACAAAAGCGATATTAGCGGCTGTAGATGCATCATTTCCATCGGGTAAAAAAACACTTTTACGGCTTAATTTATCTTCAACAGGAATGGAAGCCATATAATTTACATTGTGTCCTACAGATAACAGATAATCAGCAATCATACACGTAACACGCTCAGTTCCTCCACGTTGCGGATTTAACTGCGGACCAAAATATATGAGGATATTCATTCGTTACGAGTAAATAAGTTTTGAAATACAACTATCCATTTTGGCCCCATAACACATACTATAAATGATTTCAATTTATCATTTATGGACAGATTCTTGTTGTGATACTTAAACCACATTCCAAAAGAAATCTGCTGAAAAAAATGTTGTTTAAAATAGATAGGCAAGTTATCAACATAATACTGCCTTATTATTGAGGTATAGCTCCATATTTGTCTTGTGTAACAATCCATTGTCATCGACCTCACAGATGAAAATGCCATGCAACACGACAAATATTTATTATAACTATTCAAAATAGAAAAGATCTTTGATATTTTTGGTACCGTTGTTGTAATGGATCCCTCCCTATATCGATAACCATAATCTCCGATGTTAGTTACTGTCATTTTACTAATAGCTGTAACCAACTGTGGTATTATGGCAATATCTTCACTAATTTCACCTTTTGGGAAACGTATATTCTCAAACACATTGCGACGGAAGACTTTGTCGCAACAACTAACATGAATCCATTGTTTCAGATATCCTGTTAACAACTCTTCTTTACCAACATAGTCTCTAAACGGATAATTGCGCTTATGTTCCTCACTAGACTTCCATTTGTAAACTAAATCAAATTGAACAGCATCTATCCTTTCATCACTCTCAAATATCTCTATTATTTTGCTATATATATCCGTTTTCAATAATACATCATCCGAATCAATAAAAGTTATATAGTCGCCATTACATCTGTCAAGTGCATAATTTCGTGCATCAGACAAACCGCCATTAGGCTTATCATAAATAGTCACACAAGTGTACTGCCGGGCAAAAGTCCTTATTACATCAAGTGAATTGTCAGTACTACCATCATTTACTGCTATTACTTCCAAGTTGGTATAATCTTGACTAACGATAGACCCTAAACACTCCTCTACAAACTCCTCCACATTATAAACAGGAACTATTACACTTAAAAGAGGTTTTACATTACAATTTTTCATATACTTTCTCCCCATTTTTTCTAATAATATATGCCGGAACTCCTGCAACTATTGTATTGGCAGGAACATCCTTTACCACAACAGCGTTGGCTCCTATAACTACATTATCCTCAACTTTCACACCACCCAGTATTTTGGCACCACATGTTACTGTTACGTTATCACCCAAAACCGGTGCTAAAGAACCCTTATATCCTATTGTCACTTGTTGATTGGCAATGTCTACCTATAGATTTTGCACAAATAATTGTCGCAAATCCATGCTGAATGAACAAACCACCACCAATAGAAGGAGTGTATATGTAAAGTGTTGATATTGGTGGAACCAAAAACTTTAATATGTTAACCAGCCCATGAACACGCCCCAATCTATAGTAAAACACAGTACGAAACTCAGGTCTATCTACAAAAAGTTTGCACATAACCCCAATATAATTACCACTAAGACCTGTTACCTCCTTGTAATGATCAATATCTTCTTCAATCAGTCTCTTCCGAGGACAGAGAAAATAAAAAAATATATGAAAAATGAATCTTAACTTTATCATAGGCCTGCTGCTTTTAAAAACTCATCAAATGATGAGAATTGTGCTTTATGAGTTTTAACATAATGTTCATAAGCTTCTTTCATCTGCCGCCTTATTGGAATCTCCGGATATTTGTCAACCTCATTTCCAGATACAAACAATGGAAACTCTTCAAAAAAATCAGAAGGAACCGGACGTCTTCCAAATCGTTCTTGAATACTACGGGCATAATCAAAAGCCTCCTCTACGCAACATTTCTTTCGTTTCTCAAAGTATTCATCAAGCGTACATATAACCTTACATGGGCATCCTGCAGCAACAGAATTGGCTGGTATTTTCCCCATTACCACACTGCCATATCCAATAATACAGTTATCCCCAATATCGCTTCCTCTAAGCACAGTTACATTTTGTCCGAACCACACATTATTACCAATCACCACTCTACCTGAATTAGGTACAAATTCTTTATATTTATTAAGAAAATTAAGAGTTGCATAATCATGAGTTAGAATAGTAAAATTCGTATGTAGAAAAGTACCTCCTCCGTGAATGGTTACCAATGAAGGTCGTGTAACATCTATCTTCAAAGTTTCAGGACTAAAAAGAAATACATCATCATCAATCTGCACACCTTTTTCACGTAATGTTCGAATCAGCATCTTGGGATTTTGCTTAATGGATTCGATGGCTACTTGCTTCTGCAATAAACGCCTAAACACTATGGCATAGGTCTTTAATTTGTTAAATAGTTGCATTATAAAGAGCTTTTTCTAGAAATTTCAATGATTCATTTCTGAATCTCTCTATCTTATCAGATATTTCAGAAGTATAAGAAAGATCTTTATTATCGTCCACAGGCTCAGAATATATTTGTTTAAAACGTTCTGCTCCCAACAAATCCAACAAATCTGTCACGCGTGAATCCCGTCCTATTCTGTCATCCACAACAGATATGAATGGAACTTTGAAATTCAATGAGAATATAGTCCCATGAAATGATGATGTTACCACAAAAGATGCATTGGCAAAATAACGTATAAAATCAACAGGAGATGCTGTATTAACCACCGTTGCACCATTTTTCCTCATATATTGGTCTATTTTACCATTCAAAACTATTATTCTACCTCCATACTGATGATGGCATTTTTTAATAATTTCAAAAATTTGCGGATATGGATTATAAGTATAATCAAGTACGTAAACAATAAAATACTTACTACTGTCACTTACATTTAATTGCTTCAACCATTGTTCTTTTGTTAAAAGCATTGTAGGATCACATACCAATGAAATTGTTTTTCCTGTAATTTTGGAAAGCAAACCAATAGTAGTTTTCTCTCTCACTGAAATTGAGGAATATTTCCCAAGTTCTGTTCTATAATACTCAACAAATTGTTCTGGAATTTCGGCAACTGCCATACTGGCAGCAAAAGAGATACGCGGATTTCCATTACGTGCAAACCCACACATAAACGTTGTATCATATCCTATATATGATGGATTCCATACTTGATCGCTACCTGTGAGATAAACATCATATAGGGGTGTGTTTTTGTCTATTTGATACCTATTCTTATAACTATTTTTTGAAATTTTGAGATGATCACTTATAAATTTTAAGAACTTTCCACGACGTATATCTTCATCTGTTGGTTTGGAAGCACGCAATCGCCTTTTTATAGCATCAATAATACGTGACTTTAGAGGCAATATAACAGGCTGCCCATCACTTTGCTCCAAATACATAAAATGTTCAGAATTGGGAAATTTGTAGTCTATAATCTCTGAACTATATCCCAAATTACCCACTGTTTGCTGAAGAGCATACGTTTGTAAGACCGAGCCAAAATTAAGCACTCGGTGCATTGTTATTATACCAACAGTTATATTTCGTTTATTCATTTTTTTAAAAGAGTTCGAATATAAAAAACAGGAATGAGCAATTGAGGAACCAATCGATTAATCATATCAATACATTTTATACTTAATGGGGTACGAAGCAAAAACAAATCAATATAATAAAGGTAAGTCTTTTTAGGTGATTTTTTCATTTGTCCTTCTGTTACCACCTCATATGGTTCTTCAACTAATTCAATAGAAGTCATTTCATTAAGGATTCGATCTCCCTTTGGGGTTAAAGCCAAAACTCCATTAACACCTGTATTATTTTTCTCATATTTTGTTCCCCACAAGTCACCTATGCGAATATCAGATGCTGAGGATGCCATTTTGTATTTACAATGAGAGTAACAAGCCTTCCCCAAACAATTATTAAGTAGAAACATCTTGTAAAACAGATCTCCTTTACTAAGATTAGACTCATATTGCATTGGAAAATTACTGCCAGTTGCTTCTATATTCTCGGCCATTATTACCCACGAATCGTGCCAACCATATTTTTTACTTCTCCAAGAGACATTACTTGGTTTTCCAATTTGTCTCTGAATACCTTTAAGATACTTACGCCACATTAAATTTGATGGCACTCCATGACAGAAAAAATCCATAAGAATGAAGTTATCCTCAATTCTTAAACGACGAATATATCTACGGATAGAATCTATTTGACAAGGAGTTCCAGTTATAAAATATTTTGATTTGCGATCTAATTTACGAAACCCCTCAATTGTAAAGCTCTGAAGATACTTAGAGCATTTACTCTCTTGTAATTCAAAAACAGTATTTGCAATATAATGTTCTACTATACCTTTTTTAGCATTGTATCTGGCACAGCAGGCTTTGTATCCATTTTCCACCAAGTACTTTGCTAGTTCATAACCTATACCACCCGATGAACATGTGTGTGTCACCTCGGGATTCTGACTCCAACCAGCATACGATTTAACTTCAAACTCATCTGTTTTAATAACATCATTGGAATTATAAGCACATACGTCAAGACACAATCCACATGATGTACATTTATCCATTTCTATTATGTACGGACTATAGAATCCATTTCTATTCAAGCGAATATTTATTATGTTCTGTGGACATACTTTGGAACACACGCCACATCCATAACAAAAGTACATCTCTGATATATTATTTTTTTTATTCATGCGTTATGAAATTTATTTATGAACTTCATAATGTATTCCTTGATCCACATACGTTCTCTACCATTTAATCCAAATATATAAATTGAAAGAATAACACAAAAGACAGATCCCGGAACTAATACAAAGAATCTCAACAATGAAGGAGACCAAAAATGAGCTATTATCAATGGAACTATCCATGAAAATATTGATACTTTTAAGCATGGAATCAGCACTTCAGTTATAAATACTCTCCATTGATAAGTTGTCAAAGCCGAAAGTGCCTTAAATCTAAGTACTATAGTACTAAAATATATTATTATAAATATTGGATACGAAAACCATACAGGAAAACCTAATTTATAACATACCCATGTCAAAGGAAATACTAAAGAAGTGAAAATTGTTACATCTATGGCATAACGCTTTATATTTCCTGTTGCCTGTATGAGTTTTAATAAAGTATTGCTTGATTGTAACGCAAGTGACTCGAACATTGAAAGTTGTACAAACAACACTACCATTGGAGGTACCTCAACTAACCATAAATGCAACAAAGTATCAGTCTCTATACAAACAGGCACTAAAAAGATGAACATGAGATACCATGTATATTTTGCCCCCTTATTTACTATTGAATAACAATAATCATAGTTACCCGCCGCATAAGATTTTGTTATTTGGGGACTAAATGCTGTTGTGAAATTAGACACAAAACCTTGTATAGCTCCATTCACAGTTGTAGCAATACCTCTTGTTGCATTAAATGCCACACCAAAGAATATGTTAATAAGCATATTAACTCCTTGAGTATTTAGCATCCAAGTTGTATTACTAAGAAGATTCCAACCAGAATATCCCGCCATTTCCTTAAACAATTTTCCATCTATTCTCCATTGATATTTCACCTCTTCAAACTTTCTGAAACAGAATATGGCATATATTATATTAGTGAGTATAGATGCACTTGTCCAAAGAATTGAGAATAAAATAAGCCTGTCCCCCCCATAATTACGTATCAGAAAACATACTCCCAATTTTATCGCTACTTCCAAAATACTCATATAAGCATAAACATCCATATGCTCATGGGCTATAATTAAAGAATTGAAAGGTACAGATACTAATATAACAAATGTAGAAACAATGGAACACTGTAATACCCAATTTGCAGCATATATACGCCCCTCAGGAATGTCTGCTGCTGTATTGAGAAACCACACACCTACTATTTCAAGAACAACAACAGCTATAATACCCATTACAATCTGTACGTTAGTAACAGTAGCAAAAACATTTCTCATCTTTTCCAACACACCTTCACCAAGAGAATAGGTAAGATAGCGACTAGATGAAGCAGCCATAGTACCTGTTATTAGTGCAGAAAAGCTTACAATTCCTCCAACGACATTATTAATACCATAATTATCAACGCCCAACGCATTGAGCATTACCCGACTAGTGTACAACCCCACAACCATCGTAATGAATGTACGGATGTATAGTAGCATCGTATTTTTAGCTATTCGTTTATTATTCGCTGAGGTATCTGACATTAAAAAAGCAAAGCATATTAGAATGTAACAAACTATTTACCTCTTTCTCCACACCATCTTATTAACCACACCAGTGTAGCTTTGAATAATCTTCACCACCTTGTTGGCAACATCCTCAACATACACAGGTACAGGTATCCCGTTATCACCCTCGGCATTCATAGCAATGGCAGTATCAACAGCCTGAAGGAGAGATTTTTCGTCTATGCCCGCAAGGATAAAACCAGCCTTGTCCAACGATTCGGGACGTTCGGTACTGGTGCGGATACAGACTGCCGGAAAAGGATGTCCCACACTGGTGAAGAAACTGCTTTCCTCGGGCAGGGTACCCGAATCACTGATTACAGCAGCAGCATTCATCTGCAGGCAGTTGTAGTCATGAAAACCGAGAGGTTCGTGGCGAATTACACGTTTATCCAACTGGAACCCGCTCTTCTCGATACGGTTGCGTGAACGGGGATGACAGCTATAAAGAATAGGCATGTCATACTTTTCAGCTATGGCATTGATAGCATTGAACAGTGAAAGAAAATTCTCCTCTGTATCTATGTTCTCCTCGCGATGAGCACTGAGCAGGATGTATTTGCCCTTCTCCAAACCGAGACGTTGATGAATGTCGCTGGCTTCTATGTCAGCAAGATTGGCATGCAATACCTCAGCCATGGGACTACCGGTAACATAGGTGCGTTCTTTGGGAAGACCGCACTCGTGAAGGTATCTTCTTGCATGCTCGCTGTATGCCAGATTCACATCACTGATGATATCGACAATACGTCGGTTGGTCTCCTCAGGCAAACATTCATCCTTACAACGGTTACCTGCCTCCATGTGGAAGATGGGAATATGAAGACGTTTTGCTGCGATAGCACTCAAACAAGAGTTGGTATCACCCAGGATGAGTAACGCATCAGGCTTGATTACATTCATTAATTTGTAGGAGCAGTTGATAATATTACCAACTGTTGAACCCAAGTCGTCACCTACGGCATCCATATAAACCTCAGGGTCGGCTAATTTCAAATCCTTGAAAAATACCCCGTTGAGGTTATAGTCATAGTTCTGACCGGTATGCGCCAAAACTGTATCAAAGTATTTGCGACACTTGGTGATAACTGCCGCAAGACGAATAATCTCAGGCCTTGTACCTACTATGATAAGAAGTTTCAGTTTGCCGTTATCCGCAAACTTTACGTCACTATAATCTGTTTTAATATCTGCCATAATGTATTTATTCTACGGGTAAGAAATAAGTGTCCGGACAATTGGAGTCAAATGCCTCGTTGGCCCACATGAGTGTCACCAGTTCACAAGTATCAGAGAGGTTTATGATATTGTGAGTATAGCCGGGCAACATGTGTACAGCTTCTATCTTATCACCGCTAACCTCAAAGTTCAACACTTCGTCAGTATCTATCCGGCGTTGCTGAATAAGAGCCCTGCCCGATACGACAATAAAGAACTCCCATTTTGTATGATGCCAATGCTGCCCCTTGGTAATACCGGGTTTACTGATGTTCACACTAAACTGGCCGCAGTTAACTGTCTTCAACAACTCGGTGAAACTGCCACGGTCATCCACGTTCATCTTCAACGGAAAGATTACCTTTTCTTTGGGTAAATAGCTAAGGAAGGTACTGTAAAGCTTCTTGGCGAATGAATTCTCGGGAATCTCGGGCATTACCAATGTTTGGGGCTGCGCCTTAAAGGATTCGAGTAACGAAACGATTTCACCAAGGGTTGCTTTGTGGGTGACAGGCACAGCACAGTAGCGCCCGTCAGCATTAAGGACAGTCTCCACACCGTCAAACTCACAATGATGTTCTTCACCTTGCAAAGCATTTATCATTTCTTTTACAAGGTCATCGATATAAAGAAGTTCAAGCTCTACACCGGGATCATTAACCTGTATGGCAAGGTCGTTGGCGATGTTGTTGCAGAATGTGGCAACCGCACTGTTATAATTGGGACGACACCATTTGCCAAAGAGATTCGGGAAACGATATACCAATACTCTGGCACCTGTTTCTCTACCATATTCAAAGAACAGTTCCTCACCCGCCAACTTGCTCTTACCGTAATCGCTGGTACCATAACGGCCAATCAGGGTTGCCTGGATGCTACTTGACAACATCACGGGGCAAGTGTTCTTGTGAGTCTTCAAACAGTCGAGCAATATTGATGCAAAGCCGAAGTTGCCGCTCATAAACTCGCTATTCTCCTTAGGGCGGTTTACACCTGCCAAATTGAAAACGAAGTCACAGTCAGAACAATAGGCATCCAATTCCTCCAGATTACTGTCTATATCATATTCATAAACAGCATCAATAACAAGACCGCCATAACAGCGGGCCTTTCCTTCCTTTATATTGTTGAGCTCGGCACAAAGATTTTTTCCTACGAAACCTTTGGCACCTGTTACAAGTATCTTCATTATTCGGAACGAATTTCTTTTGACTTTGCACGCTCTATTAAACCGAGATCTTCCTGGATGAAACGCAAGCGCATAAGCTGTTCCTTCATCCCCTCAATATCCAGACGTGCGGTATTGTGCGAGTGGTAATCCTCAATTGCTGAAACTTTCTCATTACCCTCCACAAAGAACTTGTCATAGTTGAGGTCACGACTGTCGCAAGGAATACGGTAGTAGTTGCCGCAATCAATAGCTTTTGCCATTTCCTCACGAGTAACCAAAGTCTCATAGAGTTTCTCACCGTGACGAGTCCCAATGACCTTAACCTCGGTTTCACCGTATTTAGGATCAATCCTGGAATAAATCTGCTTCAAAGCTTCGGCAAGCACATCCAATGTGGCGGCAGGAGCCTTCTGTACGAAAAGGTCACCATTATGACCATGGGTAAAGGCATAGATTACGAGATCTACCGCATCATCCAAAGTCATCATGAAACGGGTCATATTGGGATCTGTAATAGTTATGGATTTACCCAACATGATTTGTTCCACCCACAAAGGAATAACCGAACCACGTGATGCCATTACATTACCATAACGGGTACAACAGATAGTCGTCTGAGCACCTTCACCTAATTCCCGTCCCTTCGCAATAGCTACCTTTTCCATCAAAGCTTTGGAGATCCCCATGGCATTGATGGGATAAGCCGCCTTGTCAGTAGAAAGAACGACTACATTCTTTACGCCGTGGTCAATGGCTGAAAGTAGCACATTGCTTGTACCCATCACATTGGTCATGGCCGCTTCCATAGGGAAGAATTCGCAGGAAGGCACCTGTTTCAAAGCGGCGGCTGCAAACACATAGTCCACCCCACGCATCGCAACATCAACAGACTCACGGTTACGAACATTTCCAATATAAAACTTTACCTTTGATGCCTGTTCAGGATGCTGTGCCTGAAGATGGTGACGCATATCATCCTGTTTCTTTTCATCACGTGAAAAAATACGGATTTCCTTTATATCACTTGTGAGAAAACGACGGAGTACGGCATTACCGAATGAGCCTGTACCACCTGTGATTAACAGGACTTTGTCTTTAAACACTGACATATCTTTGATATTATTATTGATTAATTAGCCTTGTCTTTTTACTTTATGTTCCCCATACCCGTAGCCATAACCATAACGTTTACCATAGCCATAATACTTGCCATATTTACCATAACCATAGTAATAGCCGTATTTCTTCTTCTGAAGATCCAAACCATTGATGGCAATACAGAGATTAGGCAATTTATTATTTTCAGCGAGTTCATTGATCAAAGTAAACTCAGCCTTACGGGTGTAATCAGCACGGCATACATAAACAGATAAATCCGCTACACGTCCTATGAGCAAAGTATCTGTCACCATACCTACAGGAGCAGTATCCAATATCACATAGTCAAAATTCTTCTTCAGTATTTCAACAGCCTTCTCCAATCCGTCACGAGCCAACAACTCTGTCGGATTAGGCGGAACGGTTCCACCGGGAAGAATATATAAGTTCTTGTTTATATCAGAAGCCTGTACCAAATCCATCAGATTCGTTGTCGGATTAGTCAAAAACTGGGTAATACCATGCTCCTTTTTAGGGATATTAAATACTTTATTCAACCCCGGTTTACGAATATCAAGACCAACTATTACAACTTTCTTCCCTAATAAGGAAAGACTGATAGCCAAATTGGCGGATATAAAGGACTTGCCTTCACCACTAATGGTAGAAGTCACCAAAATTACATTCTTGCCATTTTCAAGCATAAACTGAAGATTGGTACGGACATTACGGAAAGTCTCGCTCATTAAATTATTCTGATTCTCAAATACAGCAATAGAACCGTTTTTCTCATCGGCTAACGGGACATCACCGATAACAGGGAGCGAAGTCAGTTTTTCAATATCTGCACGGCCTTCTATTTTAAATTTGGTCAGACCAATCAGATAAATGATACCTACCGGAATACCTATTCCGAATACCAAAGCCGCAAGATAAATCGTCATCCGCTTTGGGGAAATCGGAGCACCGTCTGCCTGTGCCTCGTCAATAATCTTGGCATTATTGGCTATGGCAGCTAGTACAATGGCATTCTCCTCACGCTTCTGAAGCAACATGAGGTAAAGCCCTGCCTTGATTTCCTGTTGGCGAGCAATACTCACAAACTGACGTTCCTGAGTGGGCGCGTCACTAATACGACGGGAATAACGACTCGCTTCACGGGCCAAATCAGCCCTAGTAATCTCAAGACCTTTCAGCGTTGCATCCAAGGTGGTTTGTATATTACCACGCATCGCACGGATACTGGCATTAAGATTTACAATTGCTGGATTACTTTCCGTTGATGTACGCAACAGACGGTTACGCTCAGCCACCATTTCATTATACCGGTCAATTGCACCTGCTACACCAGCATCCTGTAAACCGACATTTGCAGGCAACACCTCATATTCAGTACCTTGCAGATATCTTTGCAGGTCCGTGACAAGATTAATCTGAGTCTGATTTTCCACACGTTTCTTCTCATATTCCGCATTGCCGGTCAAGGCTATCTGGGCTTCACTTGTCAAATCCGTAATACCTGCGCTACGCTTAAAATTCTCCAAATCCCGCTCTGTACTACCTAGTTCTTTTGAGATGATACCTATACGTTCGTCGATAAACTCTGCCGTTCTCTGAGCCACCTCATTCTTGTCATTGTTGGCATTGATATTATACATTTCAAGCAACTTGTCTATATAGTCCTTACCACGTTGGGTACTGGAATTTTTAAGTGAAACGGTCACTACGGTAGTAGCTTTCGAAGTAGGAGTTATTAACAAGGAACCAGCGTATCCCTCCGCAACAGAAAAAGGTCTGTTAATATAAGCAGTAATATGACGTTCTTTTGTTACACTCTCCGGACGAAGTGATGACAAGGTATCATTATTTGCAAAAAAAGCAACCGTACCTTCATCGGTAGGGAGTACGGCAGGCAATTTCTCAAAACGTTTCCGGTACTCCTTTTTTCCAACCCAGATCTGTACATCCATCACGCCGGAAGGTTGCAAGGACATACCTACTTCCATTGTATGAGGAAGTTTATCCGCTTCCTGTGGAGTCAGGCTTACCAGAACTGGAGAAGTACGATACAGTTCCTTTTTTGGAAACCTGTCTTCGTCCATATAAGTCACGAACAATCCAAGAGAGCTGACCACCTCTCTCGCCAATGTCCTTGAACTTAGTACTTCAATCTCATTTTCTATATTACTTGATGAAGAGACAAAGCCGTTCATCCCCATCTTTTCCAGTTCGGAAGACATATTCGCACCACCACCTTTCTTTTCATCCTTGATCAGGACTGTGGCAGAAACATTATATACAGGTGTTGTCAGATGTAGATACCCCCATGCAACAGCAACACAAACTATTACTGAAACAACGAACCACGGCCAATGAATCAGATAACGGAAAAGGATTTCCTGAATATTGATCTGTTCTTCGGATTGTATCTTCGTTCTTTCTTTTCTTTCCTCAATCATATGATGTTATTATCTGAAGATTGTTACTAATAAACTCGCTAATGAAATCAAGATAGATGTAGCGGAGAACCAAATACTCGTACTGCTACTGATATCCGAATTACGAGCCTTCGCTTTGTTCGGAGTCACATATACAATATCGTTCTGCTGCAACCAATAGTAAGGAGAAAGAAGAGTTTCGGCCTTATTCAAATCCAATGTTATAATCTGTTGTTTACCGTCAGCACCTTCACGAATCAGTTTTACATTGTCACGAATTCCATAAATAGTCATGTCACCCGCCATGGCCAAGGCCTCCAACAGATTCACTTTTTCATTGCTGATAGTAAATGTACCAGGACTAGCGACTTCTCCTAACACGGAGATTTTATAGTTGACCATACGGGCGGTAACAAGCGGTGTTTCTTTGATATAAGGTTTCAGTTTCTCCACTATCATTTGCTCCACCTCCTTTTTGGTCAGCCCCCCAACTTTCAATATCCCCAATACAGGAAAATTGATATTACCCTCATTATCTACCAGATAAGTCTGTTGGGAGGATTGAGAAGTTCCCTGTGAGTTCCCGGAAGTCAAACCAACGGAACCAACCACTCCCAGGTTGAAAGGAGCTGCCAATTCAGGGTTCGTACATGACACCATGATAGTAAGCTGATCCTTAGGCATTATCCTGGCATCATACAGAGTTTCCTGTTGGGCAACCTGTCCCACAACTTCAGAGTCCTGCAGATAGGGGACTTTCTTGTATGACTGGCAGGAAGCAAGCAGAAAGAGTACAAACAGGCAGGAAAGTATTCCACCGACTTTTTTCTGCATACTTGCAGCAATGCAAAATGAATTGTTCATAATATATTCTAGTTTATTGTTCTTTATCCAATACCTCAAATCGCGGAGAATTCTTTGATTTGAACTCAGGAACCACTTTCTTCATCAGTCTGACCGTATCCATGATCTTAACCGCACGGGAAAGTCTCTCAAACTCTGTGTACGTATCAAGGATATCGGCATACTCATACCGACGGACTTTAGCTATCATAATCTTCTTGTTCTCAGTCGGAAGCGTATTTTCCTTATCACTCAATACTTCCTCATAAAGCTTCTCACCAGGGCGTAAGCCTGTGAATTCAATCTTGATATCCTCTCCCGGACGATAACCCGCCAGTTCAATCATACGGGTAGCCAAGTCGACTATTTTCACAGCCTTCCCCATCTCAAAGACAAAAATCTCATTACCCTCTCCCATCGTAGCAGCTTCCATTACCAAACGGCATGCCTCAGGAATGGTCATGAAGAAGCGGATGATATCAGGATGAGTAACTGTGACAGGACCGCCATTCTCAATCTGTTCTCTAAAGCGAGGAATAACTGAACCGTTACTACCCAATACATTACCGAAACGGGTAGTGATGAATTTGGTATTGCCTTTAACCTTTCCCTCACGGATGGCACATCCCAGACTCTGTACATAGATTTCCGCCAGACGTTTGGAACAGCCCATCACATTGGTAGGATTCACGGCTTTATCGGTAGAGACCATGATCATTTTTTCCGCACCATACTCCACAGCCATATCAGCTACCTGACGGGAACCTGTGACATTGACCAGTACGGCTTCGCAAGGATTCTCTTCCATCAATGGGACATGCTTGTAAGCGGCGGCATGAAAGACAATTTGCGGATGATAGAGATCGAATACCATGCGTACACGTTCTTTCACACGCACATCGCCAATCACCGGAATAAAATCTATGGCTGGATATTTTTTCTCAAATTCAAGACGGACATTATGCAAAGGAGTCTCGGCAGAGTCAAACATGATGAGTTTCTGAATACCCATCTGTACAAGCTGACGGCAAAGTTCACTACCGATACTACCTGCCGCACCGGTTACCAACACAACTTTTCCCCGGAACTCTTCGGCGACCTGACGAAGATTGATGTTTATTTCAGCACGACCCAGCAAGTCTTCAATCTTAATGGGACGTATCCACTGATGGAAATTACCGTCGGAATCCGCCTCACTAATAGTGGGAGCAATCAGAGTTTTAAGAGCATTGCTTTTACAATACTCCAAAAGACGGTTTTCCTCCAGACGGGTATCCTCATAACGGGCAAACAGAATACCCTTAATACCACGCTTACGTATTATATAGTCAACATCCGATTCATTTTCAAAATAATAAATAGGAAGATCCGCCAAGTGGCGACGGCTGTTGTTTTTGCCATAAACATAAAAGCCTGCGACCTTATAATGTGCACTGTCACGGAGACGCAACTTCAAGGCCACACTCTCCTCGTCAACACCATAAATAAGGATACGTGTATTCTTCTTATTTACCCAATCCAACAAAAAATCGTAAGTGATGATAAGTGAAACACGAAAGACCGTCAGCGCAGCCAGCGTCAACAAACCGTCAAACAGAAGGTAGGAGACTTTATAATTATCAAGTAGCTGTGTGTCGGATATAATCCAGAAAGAAATCACGGACAAACATCCTATCTTGAATAATACAGCGCACATAATACGCCAAAGCTCGCGTGCCTGAGAAAAACGGATGGTATTGCGATAGGTGTGAAACAGTAAGGATCCGGCAACACTTGCCGCCAAAGAAACGCCAACCAACAGACAAAGCACCCGGTCACTCATCGGAACATGCGCTATATAATGAATAACGGCATAAGCGACCAATGAACATAAGACAGATACCACCGTATCAATACCCAAAATGATCCAATAACTCAAATAGTTCTTACGAGCGTATTGAGCTATACCCCTTAATGTTTTTTCCATTATAGTATAAACGAATAAATTATATTTCAAATTGACTGATTTGATCGATAATTATCACCTTCTGATAGTTACGCACACTTCTACACTGCATCTTTCAAAAGATACAATTTATCAATACTTTCATGGATTTTTATTTATTCGAGAGGTCACCGGTATATGTATCTGATTTTTCATCACCGATGTCTGATAGACTGTCTGCTAGATTTCGCAAACTTTCATTACATTCTTGTAGTAGAATCCCCATACCCCCATAAAATAAAAAGATGATTAATCGTGTAATTTCCCCTTTTCCGATACCGGCTCTACACATCCAACCGGTATATCCACGCATGCACACCCTAACATTGTCAATCGGACAGCAACCTTTGATTTCCCATTCACATTTACCAGTTCCCCTTCCAGTCCTGCTAATGGTCCTTTGATTACCCGTATCTTTTCTCCCGGTGCCAATGGTGATGTATTCATACTAATCGTCTCATCCGAATAGTCGAGCATAAATTTGAATCGCAACATTTGCTGGTCGGGAATAACAGCCGGAGTACTCTCCCCACGTAGTACCATGTAACGGCTGATTGAAGATAAGGTCAGGACTTCTTTTTGTTCATGTGGATCAACATGAACGAAAATCATCATCGGAATTAATACCCGGTCGACAATTTTACGGCGATCGCTCCATTGATGCACTTCCTGTTGAATCGGAAGGAAGTTTTCAATCCCCATTTTTGTGAGACGCTCACTCGTTTTTTTCTCGTGACAGATGCGTACGATTGCCACTAACCAACGTTTTGAGCGTGCTACGCTGCTGCCAATCACATTTGTTGGCAGACTTTTTTGATCGTCATTTTCGTTAATGATCATGTAATTTAGCCTTCATTTCTCCGTCACTTACAAATGACGGAATGAATTCGGTTGCAAATATAGGCAAAATTATAAATAGCAAACAAGAAAAAGCACTTTCTTTTTACTCAAAAAGCTAAATATACGGTCAAAATTCTAACATTATATCGGATTCACGTTAAGTTACATTCTGAATTAAACAATTAGTGATATAACAAATATGGGAATAAAAAAAGAGACTGAATAACTTTTTATTATTAAACAGCCTCTTACTATTATTTTTTAGAGTTTATCCGGATTCCATCTACCATTTATAGTTGATACCGAAACTAAGCAATTCTTTCAACTGAAAGAAACTGTCGCCCTCAGTCGGTTTGGAACTGTCATCAAAACGGGTATGCACATAAAGCTTGGTGGAAAGATAACGGTTTAATACAAAATTGAAGGTATTTTCCCATTCCACACGCGCCCAATGGTAGTTGGTCAGATAATTGAAACGGGACTCCAAGGTTATAGCGGAGATTATCGTCCAGTTGAATGTCGATTGCAACTGCGAACCGAAATCGTTTTTAGAACATTTTCCTTTTTCTAAGCCAAACTTTGTTTCGTCTACTTCAGAATTGCCAATATAACGCAAGTTGTAAGTCAACGGTGCCATAAACACGGAAAGATTAAATTTCTTCTTACTCAATTTATAATCCATACCGATACTGACCGCCAAATCTGCCGGAGACATGAAAGACGAAACCAGCTCTTCGCTATTAGCTTTATAACCGTTGAAGAACTGTGTCTTAAACTCGGAAGAAATGGTATAGTACCAATTCTTGAAAGCCCTCAAACCTAATTTATTGTACAAACGAAGTTGGTCGGTATTAAAAAGATATTTATGAAATTCATCTGACGGCGTGGAAGTCATGCCCACTTTAGCTTCCAGTTGATTCTCGAACAGTACTTTTTCATTATCATTATAGTTGGCAAAAACCTGAAAAGTCGCTAATCCGGAGAAGTTACTTTCACCTCCCTTATACCAGTTGTCCGAAAGGTGGTTCTGACTAATCTGCAACGATCCGTTACCTCCGGTCACCCACCAGTTAGGCTTGCTAATCTTCATATTCGCCTCCCCTACATTATCGTCCATATTTTCCGGTTGGAACAGATGAAGGACATTCGCTTTGGGAGATATTTTCGGCTTCACATCGTGGCGGAACACATCACGACTCATGATACGATCCTCCGTTGTGACAACTAATTCCGGATGCGTCAAATAAAGATCCATCAATGCGCTGTTGACTATCTTCTCAGCACGTTGTGTTTTGGTAAATGCCAGAGTATCGTATGGCAAAAGTTCTTGCGTCAGTTGGGGAGTGGTATCCAATTGCATGGGCTTCCATTCCAACTTCGAGTATTGAGCCATCGGAGCATAATAATATGCCAAAGGTGTAAACAGACGAAAATAATCGGGGTCGGACGGAATATAACGTGGCGGCACAGACAAATCATTCAAATAATCCAATTGTGCAACATACCTATTATATAAATAGGAAACAGTATCCAATTTCGGTGTCGGACCTGACAGATTAAGTTTTAACATTAAATATTTCTGAAGCTCTGCCGAAAGCGTATCGGCATTCACAACTCTTGCCTTTGCCACAACTGCCGAAGGCTTGACCGTTTTAGCTGGTTTAATCACTTCAGGAGTAGGCTGCAGAGAGTCAGTCGGAAGTGAAACAGCTTCGACAGGTTCCTGCGCAAAAAGCGATAACGATAAGATTGACAGGATAAACGCTGAACATAAAGTAGTAATTCTCATCATATTTGTCTATGGTTTAGGCTGCAAAGCTACATCATTTTGTTCAGAAATCATAGGAATCTTTTAAAATTGCATTTTTTAATAAATTTGTAGAGACGAAAGGCTGCATTCTTCCTCTTTTTTTTATAATTTTGCGCTTTTTAAGTTCGTAAGAATACTACTAAGTAAACAATTTTAAAAACAGTTATAGCTGTGGGAGAAACAAAGTATATTTTCGTCACCGGTGGTGTTGCCTCTTCATTAGGAAAAGGAATCATTTCATCATCCATCGGTAAGTTGCTGCAAGCAAGAGGTTATAATGTAACCATTCAGAAGTTTGACCCGTATATCAACATCGACCCGGGAACATTGAATCCATACGAGCACGGAGAGTGCTATGTAACCGTAGACGGACACGAAGCCGACCTCGATCTGGGACACTATGAACGATTTCTGGGCATACAAACGACAAAGGCGAACAACATTACTACGGGACGTATCTACAAGAGCGTCATTGACAAGGAACGTCGTGGAGACTATCTGGGTAAAACGATCCAGGTGATTCCTCACATCACAGACGAGATCAAGCGGAATGTGAAGCTGTTGGGTAACAAATACAAATTCGATTTTGTTATCACCGAAATCGGCGGTACGGTAGGCGACATCGAGTCACTCCCCTACCTCGAAAGCATCCGCCAGTTGAAATGGGAACTCGGTAAGAACGCTCTTTGTGTACACCTGACTTATGTTCCTTACCTTGCTGCTGCCGGAGAATTGAAAACAAAACCGACGCAACATTCGGTAAAGGAACTGCAGAGCGTAGGTATCCAGCCGGATGTACTGGTATTGCGTGCCGAACATCCGTTAAGCGACGGACTGCGCAAGAAAGTGGCACAATTCTGCAATGTAGATGATAAAGCCGTTGTGCAGTCTATCGATGCGGAAACAATCTACGAAGTACCCATCCTGATGCAGGCACAAGGACTGGACAGCACTATTCTTGAAAAAATGGGACTGCCGGTAGGAGAAACTCCGGGACTCGGCCCATGGCGTAAATTCCTGGAACGCCGTCACGCTGCAGAGACAAAAGAACCTATCAATATTGCACTGGTTGGAAAATATGACTTACAGGATGCTTACAAATCTATCCGTGAGGCTTTATCGCAGGCAGGTACTTACAATGACCGCAAAGTGGAAGTTCATTTCGTAAACAGCGAGAAACTGACAGACGAAAATGTAGATGAAGCTTTGAAAGGTATGGCAGGCGTCATGATCGGTCCGGGATTCGGCCAGCGGGGTATTGACGGCAAGTTTGTCGCTATCAAATATACACGTACGCATGACATTCCGACTTTCGGTATTTGCCTAGGTATGCAATGTATCGCCATTGAATTCGCACGCAACGTACTGGGGTACGCTGACGCCAACTCACGCGAAATGGACGAGAAGACTCCGCACAACGTGATTGATATCATGGAAGAGCAGAAAGCAATCACCAATCTGGGTGGTACGATGCGTCTGGGCGCTTACGAATGTGTATTGCAGAAAGGTTCGAAAGCATATCAGGCTTATGGGCAGGAACACATTCAGGAACGTCACCGTCATCGCTATGAGTTCAACAATGATTATAAAGACCAATATGAAGCTGCCGGCATGAAATGTGTAGGTGTCAACCCGGAATCGGATCTGGTAGAAATCGTTGAAATCCCGGCTTTGAAATGGTTTGTCGGTACACAATTCCATCCGGAATATAGCAGTACGGTACTGAACCCTCATCCGTTGTTCGTGGCATTCGTGAAGGCTGCCATCGAAAACGAAAAAGCAACGGTGAACGACTAACGATACGTGATAAACAACCGGTAGTTTGTAATTTATATAATTTGTAATTAAAATAAGAATGGATAAAAACACCATCACAGGTCTCGTTCTAATAGGCATATTATTGGTAGGATTCAGCTATTTGAGCCGTCCAAGCGAAGAACAGATAGCTGCACAAAAAAGATACTATGACTCTATTGCCGTAGTACAGCAGGAGGAGGAAGCGCTGAAGGCGAAAACAGAAGCTGCGCTGGCCAACAGTCAAAAGGGAGTTGCATTGGCAGCCGATTCTACGTCTTTGTTTTTCAATGCCTTGCATGGGACCGATTCTAAAATCAGCATCCAGAATAATGTAGCGGAAATTACTTTCGCAACAAAAGGCGGACGTGTCTATTCAGCCATGCTGAAGGATTATATGGCACAGGACAAAAAGACGCCGATTATGTTGTTCGACGGTGACGATGCTTCGATGAACTTCAACTTCTACAACAAAGCAGGTGCTATTCAGACAAAGGATTATTTCTTTGAAGCTGTAAACAAGACGGATAGTAGTGTTACCATGCGTCTGGCTGCGGATAGCGAAAGCTATATAGATTTCATCTATACGCTGAAACCGGATAGCTACCTGATGAACTTTGAAATCAAAGCGACAGGCATGGAAGACAAGTTGGCAAACACCCAATATGTGGATATCGACTGGTCGCAACGTGCCCGCCAATTGGAAAAAGGATTCACTTACGAAAACCGTTTGTCGGAACTGACTTATAAAGTAACAGGCGACGATGTGGACAACTTATCTGCCGCCAAAGATGACAGCCAGAATTTGCCGGGACGTATTGACTGGGTGGCTTTCAAGAATCAGTTCTTCTCTTCTGTATTCATTGCTGAACAGGATTTTGACAAGGTTTCCGTAAAGTCAAAAATGGAGCAGCAAGGAAGCGGATATATCAAAGATTATTCTGCTGAAATGAATACTTTCTTTGATCCGACAGGTAAAGAACCGACAGAGATGCATTTCTATTTCGGTCCGAACCACTTCAAAACGCTGAAAGCGTTGGATAAAGGCCGCGATGAGAAATGGGAACTTCACAGACTGGTATACCTGGGCTGGCCGTTGATTCGCTGGATTAACCAATTCATTACTATCAACGTATTCGACTGGTTGTCCGGTTGGGGATTGAGCATGGGCATCGTACTGTTGATTCTGACTATCATGGTGAAAGTCGTGGTTTATCCGGCTACCTGGAAAACGTACATGTCTTCTGCCAAGATGCGTGTATTGAAACCGAAAATCGACGAAATCAGCAAGAAGTATCCGAAGCAGGAAGACGCGATGAAGAAACAGCAGGAGGTGATGAGCCTTTACAGCCAATACGGGGTAAGCCCGATGGGCGGCTGTCTGCCGATGTTGTTGCAGTTCCCTATCCTGATGGCCTTGTTTATGTTCGTGCCGAGTGCTATCGAGTTGCGCCAACAGAGTTTCTTGTGGGCGGACGACCTTTCCACTTATGACGCTATCATCACATTCCCGTTCCATATCCCATTCCTTGGCAACCACCTCAGCTTGTTCTGCTTGCTGATGACGTTGACAAACATCTTGAACACGAAGTACTCGATGTCTATGCAGGATAACGGAGCACAACCGCAGATGGCGGCAATGAAATGGATGATGTATCTGATGCCGGTTATGTTCTTGTTTGTCTTGAACGATTATCCGTCAGGTTTGAACTATTACTACTTCGTGTCGACGTTGATTAGTGTGGGTACTATGATTCTGCTTCGCAAAACAACCGACGAAACTAAATTGCTGGCTATTCTTGAAGCGAATAAGAAAGACCCGAAACAAATGAAAAAGACCGGATTTGCTGCTCGCCTGGAAGCGATGCAAAAGCAACAGGAGCTATTGCAGCAGCAAAGACAGAATAAAAGATAAGAGGAATTATTCCTGAAATCATATTCTACGAAAGCCGGACATCCTATTTGGGTCGCCCGGCTTTCTTTCTTTAAATAAACAAAGTATGATGAAGACCAAATATACTTATAAACAAATATGGACTATCGCCTATCCCATCCTGATCAGTCTGATTATGGAGCAACTGATAGGCATGACGGACACCGCTTTTCTCGGGCGTGTCGGCGAGATTGAACTGGGAGCATCCGCCATTGCCGGTGTATATTACCTTGCTATCTTTATGCTGGCTTTCGGTTTCAGCATCGGAGCACAAATATTGATTGCCCGCCGCAACGGAGAAGGGAATTACAAAGAGATAGGCCCGATCTTCTATCAGGGTGTCTATTTCTTATTGATAGTGGCAGCTATCTTATTCACGCTATCCGTTGTATTCTCACCGCATATATTGAAGAATATCATATCTTCTCCGCACATTTACGATGCAGCCGAAAGTTATATACACTGGAGAGTCTACGGGTTCTTCTTCTCTTTTGTCGGCGTTATGTTCCGTGCATTCTTCGTAGGAACCACCCAGACCAAGACACTGACACTGAACTCTATCGTGATGGTACTTGCGAATGTGATATTCAATTATATCCTGATCTTCGGTAAATTCGGTTTCCCACAACTGGGTATTGCCGGTGCCGCCATCGGTTCTTCACTGGCCGAGATGGTTTCGGTGATTTTCTTCATCATCTATACATGGAAACGTATTGACTGCAAAAAGTATGCATTGAATATCCTGCCCAAATTCCGTGTACAGATGTTGAAACGGATTCTCAATATTTCCGTTTGGACGATGATTCAGAACTTCGTTTCCCTATCGACCTGGTTCATGTTCTTCCTTTTTGTGGAACACTTGGGAGAACGCTCTCTGGCAATAGCCAATATTATCCGTAATGTATCGGGAATTCCGTTTATGATCGCGATGGCTTTCGCCTCTACCTGCGGTTCGCTGGTCAGCAACCTTATCGGTGCAGGCGAGCAGGATTGCGTACGGGGGACTATCAGACAGCATATCCGTATCGGATATATTCTCGTAATACCGATATTGGTATTCTTCTGCCTGTTTCCTGATCTGATTCTGCGTATCTATACGGATATGCCGGATTTAAGAGCTGCATCCGTATCTTCACTATGGGTATTGTGTTCCGCTTACCTGGTGTTGGTTCCTGCCAATGTGTATTTCCAGTCGGTATCAGGGACGGGAAACACCCGCACAGCACTGGCTATGGAACTTTGCGTACTGACCATCTATATCGCTTACTCTGCATATTTCATCCTATACCTGCGGATGGACGTCGCTTTTGCCTGGACGACGGAAAGCGTATATGGACTTTTCATATTCATATTCTGCTATCGGTATATGAAAAAAGGCAATTGGCAGGAAAAAGAAATTTAGCACTAAAGCATCGCTTTGGCCCTTCGAAAGCGATGTTTTATCAATAAGGCATCCGGATGTTTTTCTCCTCCTTTCAAGTTCGAACGCACACGAAATTTATTCTTTATGAACCATTATGAACTTGACTTGAATAAAACAACGGCTTACTTTTGCAATAAATATTAAAAAACTAATCATTATGAAATTACATTTATTAGGGGCAAGTTGTCTTTTAGCACTGCTGAGTGCCTGTTCATCAGGTGAAGAGGAACAGACGAAGATACCCGAAATACCATCCGCGAAGCAGATTCCCATTACATTGAATTGTGTGGCAAGCACAACAAGCGCCAACGAAAAGGCAAATGTCGGCACCCGCGTCACCGATTGGGGCTATGAAAGCCAGGACAAAATCGGACTGTATGTGGTGAACTACAACGGCACAACACCGGGAACATTGCAGAACAACGGCAATCATGTGAACAACATGCGATTCACTTATAACGGAACATGGACACCGGACAACGAAATCTATTGGAAAGATGAAAGCACAAAAGCGGATTTCTACTGTTATTTCCCGTATGGGACGCCTGCCGATGTCACATCTTATGCCTTCTCCGTGAAAGAAGACCAGTCTACCGAAACAGCCTACAAAGCCAGTGAATTCCTCTACGGCAAGACTTCGGGAGTGGCACCTACAGCGGAAGCAGTCAACATAACGACCAAGCACATGTTCAGTTGCGCAGTTATCAATGTCAAGGCAGGCAACGGATTCACAGACGAAACCTTGGCACAATCGGCAATAAGCGTAAAAATGAACGGAATAAAGACCGGAGCAACCATCAACCTCACCAACGGTATAGCTACGGCAACGGGAACAGCCAAAACAATTCTTCCGCTCGAGAACGGGAACAACCGCTCGTATAAGGCACTGATTGTCCCTCAAACAGCCTCGGGCAGTAATTTTATTACAGTCAATATTGATGGCAGAGACTTCAACCTCAAGAAGGAATTTACTTTTGTCGGAGGAAAAAGGCATACTTTCTCCGTGACTGTGAGCAAGACCAGCAACGGCATCAATGTGGGAATCGGCGCTTGGGAAGACGATGATATCGACAATGGCGGCGTAGCCGAATAAGCAATCAATCACATAAAAAGTATATGCATATGAGAAGGCGATGGCATTATTATATGGCATTCGGTGTCGCTTCGGCACTGATGTTCACGTCGTGTAACGACAACGAGGCGTTGGAAGGCGTTTCGCAGGGACAGGACTCGCGCATCATATCCCTGTCGGGGGAAATAGACCAGGTGGCAGTGACCCGTGTCAATGACAATGGTTTCTGTGATGGTGACATTATGGGGGTATATGTTGTAGACTATAATGGCAACACACCGGGAACATTGGCAACCAGCGGCAATCGGGGAACGAACGTTCCTCATACTTTCGACGAGGCCGCCTATAAATGGAATTCCGCCTACGATATCTATTGGAAGGACGACCACACCCATGTCGACATCTACGGCTATTATCCATATGCCTCGCCGGCGGATGTAAACGCATATGCATTTGAAGTACAGAAAGATCAAACGAGAAATAATGGGGATGAAATGGGAAGTTACGAAGCAAGTGACTTCCTTTGGGGAAAGGCAGCGGACGTAGCACCTACGGATAGAATAATCCGACTGCCATTGCGGCATAAGATGAGTAATGCCCGCATTACCTTGAAAGAGGGCGAGGGATTCGCCGAAGGCGCTTGGACGGAACTGGAGAAACAAGTACAGGTTCTGAACACCAAGCGTAGTTCGGTGATTGACCTCGCCACGGGTAATGTCGCCGCTACGGGCGAAGTTGCTAAAACAGGAACTATCCCATTCCGCAAAGACAATGAATTCCGCGCCATTGTGGTGCCACAGACTGTGGAAGCAGGAAAAGTGCTTTTCAGTATTACGGTAGATGGAATGCCTTATACGTTTAAGAAGGAAGAGGCATTTACGTACATAGCCGGGAAGATGCACAATTTCACTATTCAGGTGAATAAGAAGGAAGCAAGCGGACAGTATGAGTTTAAACTCATTGATGAGTCTATTACGGCATGGGAGAATGATATGGCTTCGCATGAAGCTACCGCCAAAGAGTATATCGTGATTCATGTGGAAGAGGCGGGGACATTGAAGGAGTGTATCACGGCGGCGAATAAGGATTATACGCAATTGCAGAATTTGAAGATTACGGGGGAGATTAATGCGGAAGATTTCTATTTCATGAGGGATGAGATGAGCAAGTTGCAGTCGCTGAATTTGAAGGAAGTGAAGATAAAGGGGAGTACTAAGACTTATGACGGGAATAAAGAAGACATGTTGCCTGCCAGTGCAATGAGTGAAAAAAAAACTTTAATGCATTTAGTTTTACCTGACAAATTAATAGAAATAAAAGATGGTGCATTTTTTGGTTGCAATTTAACAGGGTCTTTATATATCCCCGAAGGAGTCAAAGAAATTGGTACTTCAGCTTTTGGATATTGCAAATCTCTAACTGGTTTTCTACATTTACCTTCTACTTTAGAAAGAATAGCTCAAAGTGCATTCAGGTCATGTTCTTTTACTTGTGAACTTTCATTACCATCCAAATTAAAATATATAGGAGATGGAGCCTTTTATCAATGTTCAAAATTATATGGAGAACTCCATTTACCTGATAAGTTATCATATTTAGGTAGAGCGGCTTTTTCTCAATGTTCTTCCTTTTCAGGTTCCATATCTATACCGCAAAACATTACTGAAATAAAAGAAGAAGCTTTTTATTTTTGTTCGGGACTTAATGGCACACTGAATTTGCACAATGGAATAACCACAATTGAAGAATCTGCATTCTGTTTATGTGCATTTAAAGGCGAGTTAATTTTGCCTAAAGACTTGATAGTTATAAATAATGATGCGTTTCGGGGCTGTAACTTTTCGGGAGAGCTCAAACTTCCTTCTAAATTAGAAGTAATTGGCGATGGTGCATTCGAAAACAATTCACGCATCTCAGGGATTTTGGAAATACCCGCCAACGTCATATCCATCGGAACAAGCGCATTCAGATATTGTTCTTCATTAGAAGGTCTCATTTTCCCAAAAAGTTTAGAAACTATCGGAAACATAGCATTCGACCTTTGTTCCGGCATCGGTTCCATCGTATGCCAAGGCACCCTTCCACCGCACCTGTTTGCCAACGCCTTTGACGGAGTAGCCAAGGACAACTTCACCGTTGAAGTTCCCGAATCCGCTGTTGCCGACTACCAAACAGCACCGGGCTGGAACGAATTCAAACGTATCGGTGCCCATCACGAACTAATCTGCCGTCCTGCCATTGCCAACGCCCTCAATACCCGCTGTACGCGTAATCTGATATTGAATGCGGAAAGCGATTGGGAAGTGACAAGTATGCCCGACTGGTGTAGCCTGTCACAAACGAACGGTTCGAAGAAGACGGAGTTGACACTGACTATCGATGAAATGCCTAAGGGTACGACCGAAGGACGTACAGGTGAGATTGTTTTTAAACTGAAAGATAAGTATTACACCACGAAATGCACAGTTAATCAGTATGATTACCAATATGGTGAAGACGAAATTGTGACCTTGCAAAAGGCAACCCAGGGAAACAATGGCGGCATCAGCCTTGTGTTCTTGGGCGACGGTTACAATGCCAAGGATATTGCCGAAGGCAACTACTTGAGAACTATCGAGGAACAGGTGGAGCGTTTCTTTGCCATCGAGCCTTACAGCACCTATCGCAACTATTTCAATGTGCACACCGCCATTCCCGTCTCATTGGAAAGCGGCATCGGCACAGTCAACACTATTCGCTATACCAAGTTCGAAACCACATTCACAGGTGGCGTAGGATTGCAGTGCGACTATGATGCAGTGTTCAACTATGCCTTGCGGATTCCGTCTGTGACCCGGGCAAACCTGAATCAGACGCTGATTGTCATGACTCCGAACACGACCGACTATGGCGGTATCTGCAACATGTGGAGCGATGGTTCCGCCATCGCCTTCTGCCCAGTAAGCAGCGATGCCTATCCGTATGACGCACGCGGCATTATCCAGCATGAAGCCGGCGGACATGGTTTCGGCAAGTTCGGTGACGAATACATCTATCATAATTCGTTCATTACCTTCTGTGGTTGTATGTGTTGTAAACACGTCTCCGAATTCAACGGTGCCAAGGCCAATGGCTGGTACGACAATCTCTCACTGACGGGCAAAATGCACGAAGTACCTTGGAGCCACCTGATATTTGACGAACGCTACAGCGACCGGGTGGACATCTACGAAGGCGGATTCATGCACAGCCGTGGGGTATTCCGTTCGGAACAGACCAGCTGCATGAACAATAATATCCCCTACTACAGCACCATCTGCCGCGAGTCTATCGTGAAACGTATCAAACAATACGCTGGCGAGACCTATTCATTCGAAGAGTTTGTACAAAAAGACAAGAAAGATGCGGGAGCCATCACACGCGCTATGGATGCCCCGTATGCAGGAAGTCGCGTACATACACATCAATATCCGCCACGGATTCATAAAGGTAGCCCGCTGAAATAGTCGGAAGGAGACTATACACTCTGAATAGAAATCAAAAAGGAAGAAGAAAAAAAAGAATATGAAACCAACGATTCATACCATCTATACGGCTTGCATCTGCCTGCTCTCCAGCATGGCGATGGTAAGCTGTGGACAGGACGAAACGGCAGGCAGTAAGGAGACGGAACGGAACGACGTGATGCAGTTCCGGATTGCGCATCCTTCGCAGCAACAGGCTACTCCTGCCAGCCGCGCCACGGAAACAGACTTCGAGACAAACGACCGCATCGGTCTGTTTGTCTGCGGAGAAAATGAACCTCTGCAAGTGGGTGGCAACTACGTGAACAATGCTTCACTGACCTACAACGGAACGGCGTGGACTCCCGCCCGCCCTATTTACTGGAACGACGGCAGTTATGACGTATACGCTTACTACCCCTACTCCTCTCCTGTCCTGTCGACAGATGAAATGGAGTTCAGCGTGGCAACCGACCAAAGCAGTACAACCGATCCCAACGCAACCGACCCAAACGCAACAGGCACAGCTGACGCAGTGGGAGGATATGAAGCCAGCGACTTCCTGTGGGCATCGGCAAAGAAACAGACTGCCGGCAATGATGCCGTGGCACTGAAATTCAAGCATTGCATGAGCAAACTTACCGTACGGCTCATCAAAGGCGAAGACTACGAAGGCGACGAACTGCCGCAGGATGCCGAAGTGTTTATCCACAACACTGTGCCCGATGCTACCATCGACCTTTCTGTAGGGATAGCCACCAAAACACTCTATGGCACGGAAGCAACTCTGAAGGCAAAGGCGGCAGGAAACAACAGATACACGGCTATCGTCGTTCCACAACGAATCACCAACCGCCGCCCACTGGTGGAGGTAGTGATGAGAGGCGTGTCGTACCTGATGGAAAGTGCTTTCGTATTTAAGCCGGGAATACATCATATTGTTTCACTGACCATCACGAAAAACCCTGAACAAGTGAAGATTGAAATTGGCGGTGAAATTGAGAATTGGGAAACAACAGAAGAATCATAATTTTAGTTTCACCACAGATTACACGGATTTTCACAGATTAAATAATTCTCTATAGGTTGGAAATACTTCTCCTTTTTAGAAGGAGAAGTATTTAGTTATTATTGGCTTTCCGCTCCAATCATGTAATATATAGATTAATCTGTGGAAATCTGTGTAATCTATGGTGAATTTCCTTGTAATATGCGTATATTTGCAACGGGGGTTTTAAAAGTTAACTATCAATGAACGACAAACTGAAGTATATTGTCACTTCTATCTTTCTCTCAAGCCTGTTTGCTGTGTTATATACCGGATGCAAACAGGACAGTATAGAAATCAACGCACTGCCTTTTCAGGAAAACGAAGGAGACAACTGGGGACTTATCTCCACCAGCGGAAAGATTGAAATCCCTTCCGGAAGCTTCACTCGCCAACCGTCAGCTGTGGTCAATGGAATGTTCAGTCTGCCGGACGAAAAAGGATTTTATCAACTCTACGAATTAAAACATCCGACACACCCCACCAGTGCAAGACGATTTGCTCAAGTCGGACATTTTTTTGAAGATGTCACACTGGCACAAGAGTTTCCGGACTCTCCTATCCTCGTTATCGACCGGAAAGGACAAAGTATCAACAATATCGGAATAAGCCTGCATTACGACATCATATTAGCACATAACTTTGCCGAAGGCAGAGCTTTGTTCTGCACCCGAAAAGGGAAGTATGGCTATATGGACACCCAAGGGAACATCCTCATTCCGCCTATATATGACCAAGCGTATGACTTCCACGAAGGCTTGGCACTGACAGGCAACACGAATGATAAGGGTGAGACCAGCTACCAACTGATCGACCTGTCCGGAAACGTACGCATTCAAATTCAAGATACGCCTGCCCTACTCGACTCACAACCGGCATGCGGACTGATAAAATACAATAACTGCCAAAGCGGGCAATGTTGCTATCTGAGCACCACAGGAAAGGAAGGGCTCTTCCTCCCGGACAGCATCCGTGAAGCCTTCCGCTTCCGCCACAATGCTGCCATTATCCATACCGACCACGGCGCAGGGCTCATCGACCGCGAAGGGAAATTACTAATTGCTCCCACATACGAAGAAGGATTCATCGTTGGCAACGACCGTGTGTGCTTGCGCACCGGCAATGAATGGCAGCTCGCCGACTTCGAAGGGAACAGTTTAGGAGAAGCAAAAAAGAGCTACGAACGGATATCGACCTTCTATCCTTCCGGACTTGCCATCGTCCGTTCCGGAACTCAATGCCGATGGATGAACCGACAAGGAAAGCCTGCCGACAACCGGACATACCACTGTATCGCTGAAGATCCTTCCGCATTGCAACTTGTTCCACAAGTCTTTGTCCGAAAAAACACAAAGACAGAAAATGAAGAAAACAATTCTGCGAACAGACCGGAAAAGACGGGAACAGTTTCCGCTTCGTCATCAACCATGGCTTCGTCATCGGAAAAGAGCTCCCCAGGCAACGTTCCATCCGCAGGAAAACCACACACCACCTGTATCATCAGCAGTGATGAATGGAAAAACATAGGAAAACAGAATCCGTTCTATGCCGAAGCAAGGAAAATACTATCCGGCAAACTAGCCGAAACGGATGCGGAAAACAGACAGGTGATACTCAACTATGTGGAACATCTGCGCACATCGTACACCACCAAGGATATCGACTTCCTGACGCAACTGTTCAGCGAAGAAGCACTGATTATCGTCGGCAAAGTCATCCGCAGTACTCCCCGGACAGACGGGAAATACCTGCCGCAACACCAAGTGGAATATAATATCAAGAGCAAACGTACTTATCTGGAACGCCTGAAAGTTTTGTTCAAACAGAACAAGGAAATCAATCTGCTGTTCAGTGACTTTAAAATAATGCGACACCCCACACAAGAGGGATTGTACGGAGTCACGCTACGTCAGAAATACAGTTCCGACCTCTATTCAGACGACGGCTACCTGTTCCTGCTGTGGGATTTCAGAGATGAAGCCACTCCACTGATTCATGTACGCACGTGGCAACCCCGAATGCTGGATGACCGGACGCCACTGCCGGAAGACGAAATTTTCAACATACGTAATTTCAATCTGCAATGAACGTTTCTATATTAACTCCCGACACAGGAAGAAAACTGTTGAACATGAGAAGGTACATGTTGACAACCGTCATGCTCCTTATCTTTTCAGCTATGCACGCACAACAGTTTTCCGTACAAAGTTTCCGGCAACTGCCCAATGACATCAGTGCTTATATTCAGCCTGTGAAAGACTTGAACGATGAAGCCTGTGCACTCATCAAAATAGTAGGCAGCCGTGATTTCGCCTTCTCCACTCCCCTGGGAATAGTGAAAAGAAAAAATGATGTCGGAGAGACGTGGATATACGTCCCGCGCGGTACTACACAAATTACCATCAAGCACCCGCAATGGGGTGTGCTCCGTGATTATCGCTTCCCTTCTCCCTTAGAGTCGCGCCTGACCTACGAACTGGTGCTGAGCGCTCCTGTCGCCATGCCCCGGAGAAGAGTCCCCCCGATGGAGAACACCGCCGTCAGTTATCCGCACACATACGAACTGACCATGCAACAACTTCCCGTACCCGCATGGCGACGTCCCCGACGACCGAAAGAGAAAGCCGCCTGGTTGATTATGCCGAGCATCGGACTTCATCGCCAAGAAGCGGTAGGTGGTATACGTCTTGCATGGATGCGGCGGCATGGAATATACCTGCATGCATTGAGTGACTTCCGCACCACCCCCGGTACCAACGGACAAGAATGTGACAAAAACGGACTACTACCCGGCAACGCACTGCCACCCTACTACAGCGGAAGAAGCGAAAAGTCATACTACGCCCTCACCGCAGGAGGGATACATCGCATCGTCGGTAACTTCTGCCTTTACGAAGGCATCGGCTATGGAGCGCGCACGGTTGTCTGGCAAACGGACGAAGGAACTTACCTGCGCAACAGCGATTATTCATCCCAAGGACTCACTGCCGAAGCGGGTGTCATGCTCCGGTTACGAAGGTTTGCCTTTTCCGCCGGCGTCCTCACCACAGGCGGGAAATACTGGATGATGAACCTCGGACTGGGAATTCGCCTATAATTGCCTTCTTTAGTAAGAACGTAGAATTGCACAAAAGATATACAAATTGAACTATGCATACAAGAATCATTTGTTTCCTGACGCTCTTCGCTTGTTGCCTGCTCCTGACAGGATGCAGTGACGAGAACCGCCCTAATAATCCGGCACCGGAAATCATCCTGTACGAAGCACAGGACATCACCCGCACAAGCGCCCGTCTCACCGGTACTGTGAATGTCCCGCCCCATAGCCATACCAACCGTTACCGTTTCCGCTATGGTACTTCACCGGATATGGAGAAAGGTGAAGAATATTCCCAACCAAACGGACCTGTCACTACCGAACTACAAAACCTGACACCGGGAACCACCTACTATTACTGTCTGGAAGCAGGAAACGAAATGTATATGCGGCAAAGTCCCACCTATCATTTCACCACCTTTCCCAACGAACGGCCCCGAATAGCCCCCATCACTTTTCTGGGACAAGGCCCTATCAGTATTATCCTGTTATGTGCTGTCACAGACGATGGCGGAGACCCTGTGACATCCTGCGGCTTCCGTTATATTTCAGCCGATGGACAAGAGCTGGAAGCAAATGCATCCCTTACAACCGACAATCAATGGCGGCTTCATATCAGCCACTTAAAAAGATACACCGAATATACAGTGAAGGCTTTTGCTGAAAACAGAAACGGAAGAACTTACAGCGAACCGTACCGTTTTTACACCAGTGATGCAGTAAGCCTCATCAATGCAGGCATGCTGCCCGAAATTATCGGCGAGGACGGCAAAAACGACTATACACAACTGAGTATCACAGGTCCGCTGAACGGAACGGATATCCGGTTCATCCGGGAAATGTGTGGAAAGGACATACGTGGCAACCAGACACAGGGACAGTTGAAGAAGTTGGATTTGACGGACGCACTCATCGTCGCAGGCGGATTGTCTTACGATGAGTCGCGGTATACAACAGAGCATACAATCGGCAACGGAATGTTCGGCGAACTGGATATACTGACGGAAATCAAACTTCCGGAAAATACGTTGGTGATTGAACAGAATGCCTTCCGCAACTGCACGTCACTGACAGCACTATCCATTCCGGGAAGTACAAAGGACCTGACTCCTTCCAGCGGATGCCGCCATCTCGAACATCTGTCCGTGATTACAGGAAATCCTGAATATAGCAGCACAGACGGGGTGGTGTACAGCAAAAACGGTGAAACACTTGTATGGTTTCCCGAAGGAATGGAGAAAGATGAACTTCATCTCTCTCCCACTCTGAAGAGTATCGGAGAATACGCATTACAAAAATGCAAAATACGGTCTATCATATTGCCCGGTTCAGTCACCAGTATCGGAAAGCTGGCTTTCTATGCTTCCGAAATAGAATCGATCGTACTGCCGGACGGATTGCGGAATGTGCCGCTCGGGATATTCCAGCAATGCCAGAATCTCACGAGTGTCACACTAGGTAGTGACTGTGAAGCGCTCTCGGATTATTGTTTCGACGGATGCCCGCTCCAACATCTATACGTAAAAGCAGTCATTCCTCCCGTCTGCCAATCGAACACGTTCAGCGGAACGGAAAATATCTTTGCCGACTGTATGCTGCATGTCCCTGTGGAGAGCTTGCCGATATACAGAAACCACCCCACATGGAAACAGTTTCAACACATTAAAATGAGCGAAGCTACAGGTATATGATTGTAACATCTTGATGTCACTGTTGTGCCACCCTATTGGCACAACAGTGACACCAATGTGACACAGTCGTGCCAACACGGTGGCACAGTTGTTCTTGCATATAATACGTTCTTTGGTATGGGGATCTTAACGTTGTCGCACCAGCGACTTAATTTGCTTTAACTGGCGTTCCGCTTCTTGTTGAAGTCCTTCCCACCGGCACTTATAAGCTGCAGACTCCCGCAACTCGGGCAATGGATATTCAGCATCCAGCGCAGCTTTCAGTTGCTGCATCAGTTGCAGGCTATCTGCCTTCCAATAACGTTCGTCCGCCAACGAATCGGCAGCATGTATCATTCGCATCCGTTCAGATGCAAGCAGGCGAAGACAACTTTCGCTACAGACCTGATTTCCGTAGACAGGATAAAAAGAGGGAGAAGAAGAGACAGAGACCGGCAACATGTCACCTGCAACAGCATAAACACCCACACAGACTGCTCCTGCCAACACTGCAGCAACCATCCCCATATAAAGCCTTTTCCTGCGAGGCACAGTTACGGCGTTTGCCACCTCCACAACAGACACATAACGCTTTTCCCGCTTTCTACGGGTACACTTGCGCGAAACCGCTGCCAACTGTTTGTCTTTTAATGCTGTAGCCATCTCACCAATAATTACCCCAAGCGAATAAATATCAGCACGCAAATCCAATGACACATCCGGTTGCAACATCTCGGGGGCAAGATAATAACGTGTGCCGGCAGGAAGCTTCAGCACATCGTAATCATCACAATCGGAAAGACTGAAATCAATCAGTTTCACATTGTTACCATTGTGTGTAATCAGAATATTGTCCGGCTTCAAATCACGGTGGACAATCTGCTTGCTATGGATGTATTGTAAAGCACTACACAGTTCGTTGATGATCTTGACCGCCATAGGACGAGTCAGTTTTCCTTGCTGCATAAACTCTTTCAAAGTGACTCCGTCCACATATTCCAACAGGATGCAGCACCCTACAGACGGTACATTCTCCCATCCCAATGTACGACAAATATGAGGATGTTCTAATTGATAGCCGATATTGAATTCTTTTTTAAGAGCCTGTTCGTAAAAAGCCGTTCCTTTATACATCGGCTGCAAAGTTTTCAGCACATGCAACTTACCATGCCGATGGCAACGAAACAAACGATTCCATCCTGAACGGGAAGTATATATTTCCTGAATATCCGTAAAAGCCACGTCGACAGGAGGCATTGTTTGCCCTATAAAACCGGAAGTAAAAGTATCGTCACTCATGACCTATACAGTTCAACAAAGTAAGACCACCGTTCCGCCCCGCAATAAATGGCGAGGTACGAACTCCATCACGTAAAACGTATGGCAAAAACAAAGGTTGCCCTTTCAAGAAAGCGGATGTCTCAAAACAGTCTCCTTTTTGCAACTTAGACTGACGTGCCTCACACACTTCGAACAAAGCCTTTCCTTTATAAAGCAGACGCAGATAACGATTGGGCGACCATCCGATTTCGACTTCCGCTCCGGGAACAAGTTCACTTGCCGTCACCTGACAGGCAGAGAAAAATGAAGAATTGTACGCACTGCTACTCTTCAAGTAACTACAGAAAGTACTGAATAAATCAAAACCGATGAAGCGGGACAATAAATCAAGTGTCTGCATACGTGGTGTATGCATATCATTTACATATCCCCACAAACGTTTCAGTGTAGAAGTTGAAATTCTCCCCCATGAGTGACTCTGCAAATAAAAAGAAAACTCCTCAAAATCGGTAGTCGTCCGCAAAGCTTTTCCATATTTCTTTTCGACCAGCAATAAAAGTTCCGCTATTTCCGGTTTATATACATTCATGATTCAATACTGAATATTTTATAATGAACAAAGATAAGTAAAATCGTTTTATTATCGTATATTTGTCCGGCTATTCTAATAAAAAATTTACTAAACAATCATTTTAAAATATGAGACAAGCTAATTTATTTATGATGTCAGCAGCAATGTTGTTAGCTGCCTGCGGAGGAACCAAAGACGCAGGCAAGACAGATCAGGTGCTTATCGAGAAATCGGATATTAAGATCGAAGGGAAGCGCATGACTCCCGAAGCACTTTGGGCAATGGGACGTATCGGCGGATTCGCCGTATCGCCCGACGGAAAGAAAATTGCGTATACGGTGGCATACTACAGCGTACCGGAAAACAAGAGTAACCGCGAAGTCTTCGTGATGAACGCGGATGGAAGCGACAACCAGCAAATCACTCATACCCCGTATCAGGAGAATGAAGTGACATGGATTAAAGGAGGCACCAAACTCGCATTCTTAAGTAATGACAACGGAAGCAGCCAGCTCTACGAGATGAATCCCGACGGCAGCGGCCGCAAGCAGTTGACCAACTACGAGGGAGACATCGAAGGTTATTCCATTTCACCGGATGGCAAAAAGTTGCTGTTCATTTCGCAAGTAAAGACGAAAGAAAGCACTGCCGATAAATATCCGGACCTGCCGAAATCCACAGGTATCATCGTGACCGATCTGATGTACAAACATTGGGATGAATGGGTGACGACAGCTCCGCATCCTTTTGTTGCCGACTTTGATGGTAACGGCATTTCCAATATCGTGGATATTCTGAACGGCGAACCGTATGAAAGTCCGATGAAGCCTTGGGGTGGCATTGAGCAACTTGCCTGGAATACGACTTCGGACAAAGTGGCTTACACTTGCCGTAAAAAGACAGGATTGGAATATGCGATTTCCACCAACTCCGATATTTACGTTTATGACCTGAACACCCAAAAAACGGAAAATATCACGGAAGAAAACAAAGGATATGATACCAATCCGCAATACTCTCCGGACGGCAAGTATATCGCCTGGCAGAGTATGGAACGTGACGGTTACGAAGCTGACTTAAACCGTCTGTTCATCATGAATTTGGAAACCGGTGAGAAACGGTTTGTCAGCAAGGCGTTCGAGTCGAATGTGGATGCTTTTGTATGGGGCACAGATGCCAAGACTATCTATTTCACAGGAGTATGGCACGGAGAATCGCAGATTTATGCGCTGGATTTGGCGACTGATTCGGTAAAGGCAATCACTTCAGGCATGTACGATTACGAAGGTGTGGCTCTTTTGGGTGATAAGTTGATTGCCAAACGTCATTCAATGAGCATGGGTGATGAGCTCTACACTGTGGCACTGGATGGCTCTACTACCCAACTGACGCAGGAGAATAAGCAGATTTATGATCAGTTGGAAATGGGTAAAGTGGAAGGTCGCTGGATGAAAACAACAGACGGCAAACAGATGTTGACATGGGTGATTTACCCTCCGCAGTTTGATCCGAACAAGAAATATCCTACTTTGTTGTTCTGCGAGGGAGGTCCGCAAAGTCCGGTAAGCCAGTTCTGGTCTTATCGCTGGAACTTTCAGATTATGGCAGCCAATGATTATATCATTGTTGCTCCCAATCGTCGCGGCTTGCCGGGATTCGGTGTGGAATGGAACGAACAGATCAGCGGTGACTACGGTGGCCAGTGTATGAAAGATTACTTCACTGCTATCGACGAGATAGCGAAAGAGCCGTATGTAGATAAAGACCGTTTGGGATGTGTAGGTGCCAGCTTCGGAGGATTCTCCGTATACTGGTTGGCGGGACATCATGACAAACGATTCAAAGCGTTCATTGCTCATGACGGTATCTTCAATATGGAAATGCAATATCTGGAAACTGAAGAGAAATGGTTTGCCAACTGGGATATGGGAGGTGCATACTGGGAAAAACAAAACCCGGTGGCACAACGTACTTTCGCCAACTCCCCTCACCTCTTCGTAGAAAAATGGGATACTCCGATTCTCTGTATCCATGGAGAAAAAGACTATCGTATTTTGGCTAATCAGGCAATGGCTGCCTTCGATGCTGCCGTAATGCGTGGTATTCCTGCAGAGTTACTGATTTATCCGGATGAAAACCATTGGGTATTGAAGCCGCAAAATGGAGTGTTATGGCAACGCACATTCTTCGAATGGCTGGACAAATGGGTAAAGAAAACTCCATCCAAATAGAGTTTCAAAAAACTAGTTACATAGTGAATAAAACATAGCAAACCCAAACACTGCAAACCCAAAGAAGCCCCTGTTCTCAATCTCTTGAGTTCAGGGGCTTCCCCATTGCATTCATAAAAAAAAACCGCTAAATCTATTCCGAATATATATTTTCAATTTCTACAATATACATCTTATGAAAACAGCCATGCGCACTATCATACCATTTTTCCAATGATTCCTTATCCAGAAAACATTCCGGTTTGATACTGTCGGCATAGAGTTTCTTACATTCCAGGCTCAAACGGGCTTGCTCGAACAATACATTTCCCTCTTCCGTAAATATAGGTTTCAATCCGGTCTCTTTGACTTTATCTATATTCCGTCCCGACCTGGAGCCACATACTGCATGAATTTTCTTGTTTTCTTCTCCTAAGAAAGATAACGTCAGATAGTCGCTCTTCTCTATAAATTCATATGTATAACGTTCGGGGCGACCAAAAACAAACGCCACGGGCTTATTCCACAACCAACCGATGCCACCCCAGCTTGCTGTCATTGTATTAAACTTCTCTTTTGTACCGGCCGTGACCAGCATCCATTCTTTTCCGATTGCCTCAAAAAAGTTCTCTTTCAAGTCTTTAATTTCCAATTTCTTCATCTCTTTATTCATTCGTTTATAGTTATTTCTTTTTATTCAGTTTTACAATTTCTCCCAAACAAGGGATTTCTACCGGAATCTTTCTTTTCTTCGCTTCCGCCGCAAAAACTTTCGGGGGATCGTGCAAAGGTTCGTCAGACAGGTCAAATGTACCATAATGCATCGGGATAGTAAGCCCGACACACATTTCTTCGGCAGCAGTCAGCGATTCGTAAGGCGAGATATGGTTAGGGCGCATAAACCAACGGGGTTTGTATGCGCCGATTCCCAGCAAAGCATAATCCGGCGCACCGAACAAGTCCGGAATTTCGCGGAAGTGACTCGAATATCCCGTATCACCGCTATAATAGAGTGAGATGCCACCGCCTTGCAGCATAAAGGCACCCCACAATCGTTGTCCGCCGTCACGCACGGAGCGTTTGCTCCAATGCTGTGCCGGAAGGAAGGTTATTTTGAGTCCTTCGTCTTCCATCTGCTGATACCAGCCGGCTTCAATTACCTTCATCTCTGGAAACCAGTTCTGGATTAATTCCCCTGTTCCCAGTCCACAGAAGAGTTTCATTTGCGGATTGTTCTTCAAGAGGCGGGCAATACTTTGTTTATCCAAATGGTCGAAATGGTCGTGGCTGACGAGCAGATAGTCAATCCCTGTAAAGATATCAGGATTAGCGGGAAATTCACTCTGACGCTTTACAAAAGGGATACTTCCGAATACCGGATCGAACATGATTCTTTTACCTGCCAATTGGAGAAAGAAGGAATTATGTCCCAGCCATATCAGGGAATTCCCTACCACAGCGTCCAAGGAGCGAAGATAGCAAACTCTCGGATTCCACTTCACCGTCTTCTTTTCTTTGCGTTGCGGATTGGGCGAGAAACGCCATTTCAACACACTTCCCATCCCCGGACGGAAGCGGTGTTGTCTATTAAAAAAACGTCCGCGAACCATTGGATTTCCCCGCCAATATGGATTAACGGTGACCAGACGTTCGTTTCTCCTAAAACATATACGCTCACCCATTTTTATTTCTTGAATACGTCTTTACAAATTTAATAAAAATTCTCGACCTACGATAAAAAAGAACAAAAAATGTACCCCGGACACACTATCGGGGTACATTTAGTTATAAAAGAATAAATATTATCCTTTTTTTAATAGAATGAGTATTAGTTAAGAGCAGTGTAAGCCATATAAAGGCAGTCGCCAGCCAAGGGCTGAAAGACTAATAATCATAATGGCAGCACCCAATATCCATAGAATCAGCAACGACCATTTCAAGCCTGTCCCCATCGGTGACCAATGGAACAACTGACGAAGAATAGTATAAAGGAAAGCACCCAATGGAATACCAATCAAGGCGACTCCGGCAATTGTACCCAGCAATGTCATCATAGGCGATATGGAAGCTATCGGCGCCCAACTGATGGCAGGCAGCATCTCATAAAGCAAAGCGCCACCACTGACCGCTACCGCAATAGCGGCAAATACCAAAGCCACCAGCACAACAGCAAGGACAAACAGCATAGGACAACAGATAATCACCAAGGCTACCAGAAATATTTTAAAAAGAACGGCTGCGATGGAAACAAACACATCCCCTACCTTCTGAAGAAACGTACGGGGTTTTCCTGAATTCATATAATTATTGACTCCGTCCGCTACGCGTTCGAAACCGTCTGTCACCGTTTTACCAATATTCTCGATTGTGACCGCTTCGCCACGCATACTCAGCTTTTCTGCCGCAGTATGGGCTTCAGGAATAACAATCCACCCAATAATATAAAGTATAATCATCGGACAATAAGGAACAAACACGAAGATTATCATTAGGATACGCACCAAAGTAATATCCCAACCGAAATAGGCTGCCAGTCCTGATGCCACACCACCCAGCAATTTATTGTCCGGATCACGGAACAAACGACGCGGAGCAGCGGTACGCGTATATGACTGACTGGCGGAAGAAGCAGACTGTTCCGTTTTTTTCTGAGAATCCGTATCATCATCGGCAATTCCAAAGTCTTCAGGTTTCCCTACACGAGCTATAATTTCTTCTACATCCGAAACGGTTATGACTTGTTTTCCCTCGGCTATTTTCTCGGCAAACAGTTCGGCAATACGCATTTCAATATCGTTTACGATCTCTTCCGCACCTTCCTGTTTACGAAAGTAATGCTTCAGGTTAGCCAGGTAATTGTCTAGCAGACGGTAGGCATCATCATCTATATGATAGACAGTTCCTCCTAAATTGATGGTCAATGTCTTTTTCATTTTAACTTTTTCTTTTTCGGATTATCTATTGGCAATATGGTTCACTGTTTCGTTCAATTCTTTCCAGGATATTTCAAGTTCTCCCAAAAAGGTTTCTCCACTTTCTGTGAGTTTATAATATTTGCGTGGTGGTCCTTGTGTAGATTCCACCCATTCATAACTTAGCAGGTCATCATTCTTCAGACGTGTCAGCAAGGGATACAAAGTACCCTCTACCACAATCAGTTGAGCCTCTTTCAGCTTCTGAATAATATCTGAAGCATAAGCAGGCTCCTTATGCAGCAAAAGCATGATACAATATTCAAGCATGCCTTTTCTCATCTGGGATTTTACATTGTCTACTTTCATTATTTTCTTCTTTTGTATGGCACAAATATATGTATTACTCCAGTACCTTGCATTACAAAGTACTATAAATTAATAATAATTAAATGATTAGAGAGATTACACCTTATTATAAAAAGAAATAATGGTTATATTTGTGCCCGTTAAACCACAAAAAGAAAATATGTATGTTTAGTATTCGAAAAGCGACGTTTGCCGATTGCGAACTTATCAATAGGATGGCAAAGGAAGTTTTTCCCGCCACTTACAAGGAAATCTTATCTCCCGAACAACTGGATTATATGATGGATTGGATGTATGCGCCTCAGAATATTCTCAAGCAAATGGAAGAAGGGCATGTCTATTTTATCGCTTACAAGGACAGTGGGCCATGCGGATACGTCTCTGTGCAGCAACAGGAAAAAGACGTATTCCATCTTCAGAAAATCTATGTTCTCCCCCGCTTTCAGGGTACGCATTGCGGAAGTTTCTTGTTTAAGGAAGCGGTCAAGTATATCAAGGAAGTGCATCCGGAACCTTGCCTGATGGAACTAAATGTAAATCGCAATAACAAGGCATTACAGTTTTACGAACACATGGGAATGAGAAAGTTGCGGGAAGGTGATTTTCCGATTGGAAACGGATATTATATGAATGATTATATCATGGGACTGGATATTTAATAAAAAAGGCTTGCAGATTGTGTTCTGCAAGCCTTTTTTATTAAATAATATTACCGGGCAAATACCCGTCTCCATTTATGCCACCTTTTCAAGTTTCTTCATGATAGAGAAGATAAACAGAGCTGATAACAGACAGCAGGCGATCAATACGCTCCATACCATCCACAGTTGCATGCCACCCCACAGATAACCAATAATAGCGACCAAATAGTTACCAATAGCAGTAGCTACAAACCAGCCCCCCATCATCATACCTTTATACTTGGGCGGAGCCACTTTCGAAACGAAAGAAATACCCATCGGAGAAAGCAACAACTCAGCAAAGGTCAACACAAGATAAGTAGAAATCAACCAGTTGGGAGAAACCAGGACATCCGGATTAATACCCGCTGTTTCCACTTCTTTCGGAGTAGGCAAGCCCATAGAACCAACTGCCAGAATCAAGAAACCACACGCAGCAATCACCATACCGATACCGATTTTGCGTGGTGCGGACGGTTCTTTTTTCTTTCTAGCCAAATAGCCAAAGACCGCCAAAGATACCGGAGTCAGAGCCACTACAAAGAACGGATTGAACTGCTGGAATATTTGAGGAAGGATTTCTACAGTCGGATTCATAGAAGAATAATTCCAAAACAATACACCCAAAGAAGCCAATACAGCAATACCGCCAATCGCTTTTCCACGGCCGGTTTTTGACTGGAAAAGGGAGAATGCACCATAAACAGCGATAACAAGAAGAACCAGATTCCACACATCGAACCCAATACGGTCAAGCCCTGTCACGGATTGAGTAGTATAATCGCGTGCAAAGAATGTCATTGTCAAACCATTCTGATGGAATGCCATCCAGAAGAAGATAACCACAGAGAAGACAAGCAATAAAGCAACGATACGTTCTTTTGTCTGTGCCGGAGTAAGTTCCGGTTCGTTATTATTATTTACAGCCTTAGCCTGTTTAGAATTATAATCCGCATGTTTAAACATAGGACGGCAGCATACGTAGATTGCCATTGAAATAATCAAAGAAATACAAGCTACGGCAAAACCATAGTTATATGCTTCTGACAGCTTCTCTATATAAGAACTACAGAATGCGGCTGTATCACCGGCAAAACCCTGGGCAGCCTGCAAGCCGCTAAGAGCAACATTTCCTTCGGGAGTAATAGTTCCATCAAGGAATTGATGCGCCAAAGAAGGTATTTGAGCGTTGTAAGTAAATCCTGCACCACCTAAGATATAGTTGGTAACTTTAGTTGCAGCTGTCGGAGCAAATAACGCACCTACATTGATTGCCATATAGAATAAGCTGAAAGCGGTGTCACGCTTTGAACTATATTCCGGAGAATCATAAAGGTTACCCACCATTACCTGCAAATTACCTTTAAATAGTCCGGTTCCGCAAGCAATCAAAAACAGTGAACCAAACATCATCATCTTACCGGTGAGGTCTGCTGCAGTAGGAATCGCTAAAAGCAGATAACCAATAAACATGACAATGATACCTGTCGTCACCATCTTACCATAACCACACTTGTCAGCCAAAATACCACCAACAAGAGGCATAAAGTAAACTGCTGCCAAGAATGAACCAAAAATTGTAGAAGTTTCTGCTGCCGTGTAACCAAATTTCGCTTGTAAGAAAAGTGTAAAGATAGCAAGCATCGTGTAGTAGCCAAAACGTTCGCCCGTGTTAGCCAAGGCTAAAGCGTATAGCCCTTTCGGTTGTCCTTCAAACATATAAACAAGAATATTAGATTAATAAAATTGATATTTTCTGCAAATATATACTTTTTTTAATTCACTCAAAGAATATGCAAGCATATTTACTCTATAAATAACAGGATTTAGTCCTCAAATAAACGACAAATTTCCGCTCTCGACTCACGAATCAAATCTCCCGGAGCTAATTTTATCTGAAGTCCCCTCACACCCGCACTTACATAAATATACGGAAATTGCAGGCAAGTCTCATGGATATAAGTAGGAAAATGCTTCTTCATGCCGATAGGCGAACAACCACCCCGGATATATCCGGTAAGTGGTAGAAGCTCTTTCACAGGTATCAAGTCACACTTTTTATTGCCGGAAGCCTTTGCTGCCCATTTCAAGTCAACTTCGTGTTCGCCCGGAATGACGCAAACAAAATATCCGCTTTTATCGCCATGCAAAACGAGCGTTTTGAATACTTGCTCTATGTTCTCACCTAAGTTAGCTGCCACATGGATAGCACTCAAGTCGTTCTCATCTACCTCATAGGGAATCAGTTCATAGGCTATCTTAGCTTTATCTAACAGCCGTGCGGCATTTGTTTTATTGATTTTCATTTTCGTTATATTTATACTTTCTATATCTGACAAATAAAGAATTAGCAGGAGACAAAATCCTCTATGACTTTTATTAAGAATAGTTGACTTTATTAGGGGAACGCTATGCTTCCAATTAGAGCCCCAATTCTTCGCGAAGAAACTTAGGTGTATATCCCTTATGGCTCTTCGCAACCTCTTCCGGTGTTCCGTAACTAAGGAGTTCTCCCCCGCCCTTACCACCCTCAGGGCCCATATCAATAATATAATCCGCCATTTTAATCACATCCAGATTGTGTTCGATGACGACAACCGTATTCCCTTTATCCACAAGCTTATTCAGTACTCCCATCAGTACGCGGATATCTTCAAAATGAAGTCCGGTAGTCGGTTCATCAAGGATGTAAAGGGTCTTGCCTGTATCTCTTTTCGACAGTTCCGTTGCCAGTTTCACACGTTGGCTCTCCCCCCCGGAAAGTGTGGTAGAAGATTGTCCCAACTTGATATATCCCAGTCCGACATCCTGCAATACTTTTATCTTATTCAAGATTTGCGGAACGTTTTCAAAGAATTCTACGGCACGGTTGATAGTCATATCAAGTACATCGGCAATCGATTTTCCTTTGAAACGTACTTCCAGTGTTTCCCGGTTATAACGTTTGCCGTGACAGACTTCACAAGGCACATAGACATCAGGAAGGAAATTCATTTCAATTGTCTTATAACCATTTCCCGTACAAGCTTCACAACGTCCGCCTGAAACATTAAAGGAGAAGCGTCCCGGTTTGTAACCGCGAATCTTAGCCTCCGGAAGACCAACAAACAGATTACGGATATCAGAGAACACACCGGTATAGGTAGCAGGATTGGAGCGTGGCGTACGTCCTAAAGGTGATTGATCGACATTCACTACCTTATCAATGTTTTCCAATCCTTCAATCGAATCGTATTCCAAAGGCTCCTGCAAAGAGCGATAGAACTTCTGCGACAGAATCGGTTGCAGAGTTTCATTAATCAAGGTAGACTTTCCGCTTCCCGACACTCCCGTTACACAAATCAGTTTTCCTAACGGGAATTCGACAGTAACATCCTTCAGGTTATTACCTTTCGCCCCTTTCAACCAGATAGATTTTCCGTTTCCTTCTCTACGCTTGGCAGGAATTTCAATTTTCATCTTCCCGTTCAGGTATTGCGAAGTCATCGTATCCGTCTTCAGCATCTCTTGGGGAGTTCCTGCAAAAACGACCTCTCCACCCAGGCGACCGGCTTTCGGTCCCATATCGATGACATAGTCGGCAGCCAGCATCATATCCTTATCATGTTCCACCACAATCACGGAGTTTCCCATGTCACGGAGTTCTTTCAAAGAGTTGATAAGACGTAAATTATCACGCTGATGCAAACCGATACTCGGCTCGTCGAGAATATAAAGCACATTCACCAATTGAGAACCAATCTGTGTAGCCAAACGGATACGCTGGCTCTCCCCGCCGGAAAGGCTGACAGAACTACGGTTCAACGCCAGATAATCCAAACCGACATCCAGCAGGAACTTCAAACGCGTACGAATCTCTTTCAGAATCTCTACGGAGATTTTCTTCTGTTTGTCGGAAAGGAATTCATCTACCTTCATCAACCAGTCATACAGCTCGTTGATGTCCATGTTTGCCAATTCATTGATATTTTTATCGTGGATGCGGAAATGCAGAGCTTCCTTATTCAAGCGGGCCCCTTTACATTCGGGACAAACAGTAGTTTTAGCAAATTGTTCCGCCCATTTCTGCGCTGTCGCAGAAGCATCTTTCTCCTGCAACATCTGAATATACTTCACCACTCCTTCATAGGTAACAAAGTAATCGGATGAAGTGCCGATCAGCGAACTCTTGATTTTAATCCGTTCGTCAGAGCCATACAACACTTCATCAATCGCATCGTCGGGCAATTCCTTCACCGGTGTTTTCAACGTTACATCGTACTTCTCAAGCAAAGCACCGATTTGCCAGAAAATCATCGCATTCTTATATTTTCCCAAAGGTGCTATGGCGCCTTCATATATGGAAAGCTCACGTTCGGGAATTACCTTATCCACGTCAATCTGATTGACTACCCCCAATCCTTTACATTTCGGACACGCTCCTTGCGGAGAGTTGAACGAGAAATTATGCGGAGCCGGTTCACGATAAGACAGTCCGGTGACCGGACACATAAGGCGCTTACTATAATGACGGATACTTTCGGATTGGGCATCCAGAATCATCATCAAGCCGTCTCCCTGTCGCATGGTAGTTGCCACACTCTGTTTCAAGCGCCGGTCGTCCTTTTCCGTTACCACTAATTTATCAATAACGACTTCGACGTCATGATTTTTATATCTGTCAAGTTTCATACCATGCGTTATTTCACGCACTTCACCATCCACCCGTACATACAAGTATCCTTTTTTGCGTACCTGCTCAAACAGTTCCCTGTAATGTCCCTTACGACCACGAACCATAGGAGCAAGCAGATATATTTTCTTTCCTTTATAATCTTTCAGGATTAAATCCAGAATCTGTTCCTCGGTATATTTCACCATCTCCTCGCCGGACAAGTACGAATAAGCTACTCCCGCACGGGCATAGAGCAAACGCAGATAATCGTATATCTCAGTCGTTGTCCCTACGGTAGAACGGGGATTTTTATTCGTTGTTTTCTGTTCAATGGAGATAACCGGACTCAAGCCTGTTATTTTATCGACATCCGGACGTTCAAGGTTGCCCAGGAAATTGCGGGCATAGGCTGAAAAAGTTTCGATATAGCGGCGCTGTCCCTCGGCAAAAATCGTATCGAAGGCTAGAGAAGATTTTCCACTACCACTCAGTCCGGTAATGACCGTCAGACTATTGCGGGGGATTTCGGCATCAATATCCTTCAAGTTGTGCACGCGCGCACCGTACACATTAATATATTCTGTTTCCTGCATATTCATATCCTTCATAAATGCTGCAAAATTAATGTTTCCGCCCGAAATATGCTCCTAAAAAAGCACAATATTATTTTCTTAACTCAAATCTTATGAAGATATAGGGCATTATTCGTACCTTTGTTCCTTGATTTCAAGAACCAATAGTTATAATTTGATGAAACCGATAAACCGAATATTCTTATTTCTGCTTTTTATAAGCGTTTCATACGCCGTCAGCTATGCACAGGAGAACCAATCCTATTTCTTGCATACCATCGAAAAAGGGCAAAGTTTATACTCTATTTCCAAGATGTACAATGTCACGACATCGGATATTGTCCGTTTGAACCCCGGTTGCAACGAGAAAATCTACGCCGGACAAACAATTAAGATTCCCAAAGGAAAAGAAAGCCCCAAAGGAGAAACATTCCATACGATTCAAGCCGGAGAGACTTTATACAAACTTACAACCATGTATAATGTATCCGCCAAAGATATTTGCGAAGCCAATCCCGGTCTGAGTGCCGAGAACTTCCGTATCGGACAGGTTATCCTGATTCCGCAGAAAAAAGAGGAAAAGGCCGTCACTACTCAGACACCCGCCGAACCGAACAGCAATATCCAAGGTCCGGTAGTTCCCAGATGCAAGGATATGCATAAGGTGAAACGCAAAGAAACGATTTTCAGTGTGAGCCGCGAATACGGAATCAGCGAACAGGAGCTGATTGCCGCCAATCCCGAATTGAAAAAGGGAATGAAAAAGGGACAATTCCTTTGTATCCCCTACCCGGCAGCAACGACCGTGCAGCCTACCCCAAAAGAAGACCCTTATGCTATTCCACCGAGCAACAGCGAGCTTTTCAGTAAGAGCAAAGAGGCTCCTAAAGAGATGTCTACCATTAAAGCAGCATTAATACTGCCTTTCCAGGAAGACAAACGTATGGTAGAATATTACGAAGGCTTCCTGATGGCAATAGACAGTTTGAAACGTACGGGTACTTCGCTCGACTTATATGTATATGACAGCGGTAAAGAGGTTTCTACCTTAAATACGATTCTTGCCAAGAACGAAATGAAGAATATGGACGTCATTTTCGGTCCGATGCATCAGAATCAAATTAAACCGTTATCCGATTTTGCGGAAAAGAATGATATCCGCCTGGTCATTCCTTTCTCTCAAAAAGGTGAAGAGGTATTCAGCAATCCTTCGGTTTATCAGATCAATACTCCACAATCTTATTTGTATTCGGAAGTTTATGAGCACTTCACCCGTCAATTTCCTAATGCCCACGTTATCTTTATCGAACCGGCAATTGCCGACAAGGAAAAAGCGGAGTTTATTAGCGGTTTGAAGCAAGAATTGAAAAACAAAGGCATTTCAATGCAGACAGTCAGCGAAAATGCGACAAAAGAAACATTGAAAACAACGTTACGCAATGGAAAAGAGAATATCTTTATTCCGAAATCAGGCAAAAACATGCTGTTAATTAAGGCGTTGCCACAGTTAACATTGTTAGTAAGAGAGAATCCTGAACAAAATATTCATTTGTTCGGTTATCCTGAATGGCAAACTTACACTAAAGATTATCTGGAGAATTTCTTTGAACTGGATGTATATTTCTATTCTTCGTTCTATACGAATACGTTATTCCCAGCAGCAATACAATTCACCAATAACTATCACAAATGGTATAGTAAAGACTTGACAAGCAAATGGCCCAACTATGCAATGCTCGGATTTGACACCGGCTTCTTCTTCCTGAAAGGATTGTCACGTTATGGCTCAGAGCTTGAAAACAACCTCGCTAAAATGAATCTGACTCCCATCCAGACCGGATTTAGATTCCAGCGTGTGAACAACTGGGGCGGATTTATCAACAAGAAGGTGTTCTTCATACGTTTCACTAAGAATTTTGAATTGGTAAAACTAGACTTCGAATAATACGAAAATGATAAGGATAAAACCATTTTTGATCGCAACGCTCCTGCTTACAGGTATCACTCTTCCTGCTATTGCCCAAATCGGGGAAGTACGAAGCAATTTGTCTGTGGGCATCAATGGCGGCGTTAATCTGAATAGTGCTTCTTTCACCCCCACCATCAAACAAAACAGCCTGATGGGGATTACCGGTGGATTGACGGCACGTTATATTTCCGAGAAGTATTTTGCCATGATTTGCGGCGCACAGGTCGAACTGAATGTCTCACAACGAGGATGGGATCAGTTATTCGAAATACCAGGAGAAAACGGAGAACCTGTAAAGGACCCAAGTCAAATTTATACTCGTAAAATGACTTATATCGATATCCCCTTCCTTGCGCATCTTGCCTTCGGACGAGACAGAGGATTACAATTCTTCATCCATGCAGGTCCTCAAATCGGTTTCTTAATCGGTGAATCCGAGAAAATAGAAGGAGTAGACATGAACAAACTGTCAAATACCCAAAAAGCACTATATGGCGTCAAGATTCAAAACAAATTCGATTACGGAATTGCCGGTGGCGGTGGTGTGGAACTCAGGACAAAGAAGGCCGGCAGCTTCATTGTAGAAGGACGCTACTACTTTGCTCTATCCGATTTTTATAGTACTACGAAGAAAGATTATTTTGCACGTGCGGCCCATGGGACAATTACCATAAAACTCACATACTTATTTGATTTGAAAAAATAAAGCATCGCTTTAGAGACCCAAAAGCACCGCTTTAGAGTAGCTAAAGCGGTGCTTTTTGTATCAGATATGGATGCTCAAATTATCTCAATCTATCTGCTGCCTTCACCATTACTTCATCCCGTCCGATAGCACGAACAGCCAAAATATTCAGGATAATAGAAACAAGCGGCAGACACAGCGCCCAACCAATACGGAACATATTCGCGTCATTTTTCAATGCAAAATAAAAAGCAATGAAAGCGATGTAATACCCTACCAACAGCAGGCTATTGAAGATTGTCATACGAATCTGCAACATACGGTTCTTAAACAAGAAGATAGTAGCAGCAGCCACCAAGGTGCTGAACATTAAAATGCCAAACAATCCCCATGTAGACTGGAAAGCGTCATTTACGCCCATTCCTAAAGCCTTGAAGGGATGCTCTCCCATCGTATCAATAAAGTAGCCCATCGGCAGACACATCGCCGTAATCAGCAATCCTGCAACAATCAGTAAATAAACTGTTTGAATCCGTTGAATCATAATTTTTCTAATAGCAGTTAAGTTAAACAATAATAGCCAAGCAATAAGGAGCAAGGATTAGTATCCCACTTACTACTTGACTATCAATTCTTTCGTCAGAAAATAGATTACTGAAGTTTTTCTTTCTCCTTAGCAGGATTTCTATAATATATTTTCCCTTCGACGTATTCTTGCGTAGCAATCAAATCCGGTTTCGGCAATTTCTCATAGTAGCGAGAAATTTCGATTTGCTCTCTATTTTCAAATACTTCTTCCATATTATCTGTATAAGAAGCAAACTCAGCCAACTTTTTGGATAAGTCGTTTTTGATTTCCACACTGATCTGATTAGCACGCTTACCAATAATGGCAACAGTTTCATAAACATTCCCTGTATCAGAACAGAGTTCCATCATGTCACGGGTTACCGTTGTAGTAGGAGCATTCGTTTTTTTGTAGTCCATAAATCTATTTAAATTTAGTCTTTAATTACTTTCTGTGATTCATTGAATATTTTTTCAGCCTCTTTCAAGTATTTGCTTTCAGGAAATTCATTCTTAAAGGCATAATATTCATCAATAGTTTCACGATAACGGTCCATCTTTTTGTCTTCCACACTATAAATAGCCATTTCGTGTTTTGCACGCAGAATCAAAATGGAAAGTTCTTCGCGATAATCGGTATAAGGATAATCCTTCAGAGCATTCTGAGCAGTGATAACACAAGACTCATAGTTGTTACCCATATAATTACCCAAATTATAATATAATCTGGCCGAATAAAGCTCTTTCAGCACCAACTTATCCTGCAAAGCAAAAATCATATCCTGTGCTTCCTGCTTCTTTGTGCTGTTCGGGAAATATTCCATGAACATCTGCAACTGCTGGATAGCCTGATAAGTACTTGACTGATCCAAGCGTGGCTCCGGCGTATCCAGGAATAATGCCTTACCTGCATGGAAACGCGCCAGTTCGGTAAAAGTACCACGGGGATATGTATTGAAATAGGTAATAAATGTTTGGGCAGCTGTCTGATAATCTTTCTGATTATAGTAGCTCATTCCCAACATATACAAGGACTCTTCCGCCTTGTCCGTACCTTTAAGAATAGTGATTAACTCATTCAACAAAGTAGCCGAACGGTTATATTGTCCTTTCGCAAAATAGTTTTTGGCGGCTTCGTACTTGTATTCGTAATTGGTGCTTTTCAGCAATTTATTATACTCTCCACATGAAGTAAGAGTAGCTGCTGCAAGCAAAGTTATAATGATATTTTTCTTCATCCTATTTAAAAATAATGCGCAAAGTTACTGATTCGCCGGGAATTTAGCAATTAATCTATGTTTTTTAATACATAAAAGGCGTTAAACATCGACAAAAGGGGGAGAAAATGACATCGAACCATAAACGATATGCGGTGAATGAACCGCACTATTAACTGAAAGTACAGCCCATCCACCGCATCTTGTTTATGGTTCATTATTACTGTCTACATTTCAACCTTGACATTTACAGTTTATACAGGTCGCTCGCTGCCAGCAAATCGACCTTCTTTTCTTTCAACACTTCAATACATTTATCCAGATTGCTGGGACGAATCACCACATTAGCGATATTGTTATTGGCAAACGAATACATATATTCGATAAATACCCCTTCGTCCGACAAGAATGCCAGCACCTTAGCCAAAGCCCCCGGCACGTTCGGACAGCTAATGCCGACCACATCAGTCACATTCACCGCAAAATGCTTATCTTTCAAAGCTTTATATGCTCTATCCGGGTCGGATACTATTCCACGCAAAATGCCAAAATCTGCATTTTCAGCGATGCACAAGGCTGAAAGATTGACATTCTCTTTCGCCAGCACTTCAGTCACTTCCGTCAAACGGCCTGACTTGTTTTCCAAAAAGATAGAAAGTTGTTTTGCTACCATGCTCGTAAAGTATTATATTGTAAGTTGAGGTATTATATTTTTCTGTTATCAATCACTCGTCTCGCTTTGCCTACACTACGCTCAATGCTGCGCGGCTCTACCAGTTTCACGTTAACCCCCAATCCGATTACACTTTGCAGACGTCCTGCCAGTTTTTTCTTCAAGGCCAGCATTTTGTTAATCTCGTCCGAATAGAATTCAGAGCGTACTTCTACCTGAAGCTCCATCGTATCGGTATTGTTTTCACGACCTACTATCAACAGGTAGTGAGGTTCAAATTCCGCCATTTCGAGAATAACGGACTCGATTTGCGTCGGGAACACGTTTACACCACGGATAATCAGCATATCGTCACTACGTCCCAGAATGCGGTCCATGCGCACCAGCGTACGTCCACAAGAACATTTATCGTAATGCAAAGCAGTCAAGTCGCGCGTACGATAACGAAGCAACGGCATACCCTCCTTAGTCAGATGGGTAAATACCAATTCGCCTGTTTGTCCGGATTCCACCGGTTGCAAAGTATTCGGATCAATAATTTCGGGGAAGTAATGGTCTTCATTCAAATGCGTACCATGCTGGCATTCACACTCATACCCCACACCCGGCCCGGCTATTTCACTCAAACCATAAATATCATAAGCCTTGATGCCCAGCTTTTCCTCAATCTCATGACGCATATTTTCAGTCCAAGGTTCCGCACCGAAAGCCCCCATCTTCAGCTTAAATTCTTCGCGCGGCAAGCCGGAATCTTTGATAGCATCCGCCAGATAAAGTGCATAAGAAGGCGTGCTACAAAGTACTGTCGAGCCAAAATCATGCATCAAAGTTATCTGTTTCTCCGTGTTACCACTCGACATCGGAATAACGGAAGCCCCAATATTTTCAGCTCCGGCATGCGCACCCAGCCCACCTGTGAAAAGCCCGTATCCATAAGAAACCTGGAATATGTCAGAGCGGCTTGCCCCATAGGCAGTAAAAGCCCGTGAGATACATTCCGCCCACGAAGACAAGTCCTTACGGGTATACCCAACCACTGTCGGCTTTCCGGTAGTACCGGAAGATGCATGGATACGTACAATCTGGCTCATCGGCACGGCACAAAGTCCGAAGGGATAATTATCTCTTAAATCATGTTTCGTGGTAAACGGCAGTTTTACAATATCATCAATACTATTGATATCGTCGGGAGTAATCCCCATTTCCTGCATCTTCTTCCGATAGAAGGGCGTGTTGTGATAAACGTAATCTACAATTTTCCTGAGTCGTATGCTTTGAATCTTGCGAAGACTTTCGCGGTCCATACACTCAATGCTCTCATTCCAAATCATGTGTTTCCGGTATTACTAGTTGTATGAATCTGTTGTTTGATATTAATATGTTGCAAAGTAAAGGATTTATTTGAAAAAATGATTTGTAATCTCGATTATTTTACCGAATATTGCTCCACTTTTTAGGATTAACTATGAATTTTGAACTAACATCAGCTTACAAGCCTACGGGAGACCAACCGGAAGCTATCGCACAACTGACAGAGGGAATTCTTCAGGGAGTTCCCGCACAGACTTTATTGGGAGTCACCGGTTCGGGAAAAACATTTACCATCGCCAACGTAATTGCCAATATCAACAAACCGACGTTGATTTTGAGTCATAACAAAACGCTGGCTGCCCAGCTATATGGCGAATTTAAAGGATTCTTCCCCAACAATGCGGTAGAGTATTACGTTTCTTATTATGATTATTACCAGCCGGAAGCCTATTTGCCAAGCAGTGATACATATATAGAAAAAGACTTGATGATTAATGACGAAATCGACAAACTTCGTCTTGCCGCCACTTCCGCCCTACTCTCCGGAAGAAAAGATGTGGTAGTGGTTTCTTCCGTTTCCTGTATTTATGGTATGGGAAACCCTTCGGATTTCTATAAGAATGTGATTGATATAGAACGGGGCCGCATGATGGACCGCAACGTATTTCTTCGCCGTCTGGTGGACAGCCTGTATGTGCGTAACGATATCGACCTCAACCGTGGCAATTTCCGCGTGAAAGGTGATACGGTAGATATTTATCTGGCTTACACGGACAACCTGCTTCGCGTCACCTTCTGGGGAGATGAAATTGATGGCATAGAAGAGGTCGATCCCATTACAGGTGTCACCGTCGCTCCATTCGATGCTTATAAGATTTATCCGGCCAATTTGTTTATGACCACCAAGGAAGCCACTCTCCGCGCCATTCACGAAATAGAGGATGATTTGACCAAACAAGTGGCTTTCTTTGAGTCTATCGGCAAGGAATATGAAGCAAAACGACTCTATGAGCGGGTCACTTACGATATGGAAATGATTCGGGAACTCGGCCATTGTTCCGGCATTGAAAATTATTCCCGTTATTTCGACGGTCGTGCTGCCGGCACCCGCCCCTACTGCCTGCTGGACTTCTTCCCCGAGGATTTTCTCATCGTTATTGATGAAAGTCATGTAAGCGTACCGCAAATCCGCGCCATGTACGGGGGAGACCGTGCACGTAAAGTGAATCTTGTGGAATACGGGTTCCGCCTGCCTGCCGCTATGGATAACCGTCCGCTGAAATTTGAAGAGTTTCAGGAGATGGCCAAACAAGTGGTTTACGTCAGTGCAACACCGGCTGATTATGAATTAATTCAATCCGAAGGTATTGTTGTGGAACAGGTAATCCGTCCTACCGGTTTATTAGACCCGATTATTGAAGTTCGTCCGAGCCTAAATCAGATTGACGACTTGATGGAAGAAATTCAACTGCGGATAGAAAGGGAAGAACGTGTACTTGTCACTACACTGACCAAACGAATGGCGGAAGAATTGACGGAATACCTTCTTAATAATAACGTAAGGTGTAATTATATCCATAGTGATGTCGATACGCTCGAACGTGTCAAAATCATGGATGATCTCCGGCAAGGAATTTACGATGTACTAATCGGAGTGAATCTGCTTCGTGAAGGGTTGGACCTTCCCGAAGTATCTCTTGTAGCTATCCTCGACGCAGACAAAGAAGGATTCCTTCGCTCCCACCGTTCTTTGACACAGACCGCGGGACGTGCCGCGCGTAATGTGAATGGAAAAGTTATCATGTATGCCGACAAAATGACGGACAGCATGAAGTTGACCATTGACGAGACTAACCGCCGTCGTGAAAAACAGTTGGCATATAATGAAGCAAACGGGATTACTCCACAGCAAATCAAGAAGGCTAGAAATCTGACCTTATTCGGCAATGCAAACTCCGAAGCAAATGAATTATTGAAGGATAAACATGCTTATATCGAACCTGCCACGCCAAATATCGCGGCCGATCCGGTAATACAGTATATGAGCAAACCGCAAATGGAAAAGAGCATCGAGCGTACCCGCAAACTTATGCAGGAAGCCGCCAAGAAATTGGAATTCATTGAAGCTGCCCAATATCGTGACGAATTACTGAAACTGGAAGATTTAATGAAAGAAAAATGGGGATAAGCTTTTTCATTCTCCATCTACTACGAAAGATGGAGAATCTTAACAAATCTATAATACAGGAATCAAACATTTAACTAGTGTTATAAAAACACGAATCATTCACTGATAATTTGCAAATATCACGAAAGTCCGTATCTTTGCACTGTGTTTTTCATAGTATTAGATTTAAGGTTAACAAAGGTTGGAGCAAGGCGTTGCTCCTTTTTTTATGCCCGTACTTATCCTGTCTTTCTTATTTCGAATACACCACAAAAAACAGTGACGCTATCCGAGTGGGATACCGTCACTATCATAGCCACATACCGTCACTATGCCGACCGGATAGTGACGCCATTTTTATCCACTATTTTCTAGTACGAAAGTTTACTTATTTACGACCGTCGCACGCATCAAAATCTGCCAACATTCCTCAAAGCGCTTTCTCTATCGCAGCTTTAATCAACGGTTCCATAATATCATATCCTTCACCTGTCGGATGAACTCCATCTTTTGTATATTGAGGATTCAAAGCTTGATTATCACCGGCCACCATTGCCTTATAATAATTTACGAACGGAATTTTATTAGCCTTAGCATAAGCCTCTATACGGGCATTCAAGGCTTGAATCTTCTGTGGAGCATCTTTTATCTCCATTCTCCATTTAAAAGCCGCAGCAGGAAGTATGGAAGTCAATATCACCTTTATCTTATTTGCCTTAGCCAGTTCGACCATAGAAACGATATTGCCAAAAGTATAATCTTCATTGTAAGGATTCGTATTTTCCGCCACATCATTGGTTCCGGCATTAATGACTACCAAAGCCGGAGAAAGATTTATCACATCTTCACGGAAGCGCAGCAAGAACTGATAGGAAGTCTGCCCACTAATACCACGACCGATATATCCGTTCGTCTTAAAAAACTCCGGATGAGTCCGCACCCACCCCTCGGTAATAGAGTTTCCCATAAACACAACCCTTTTCTCTTTTTTCGCCGGTGTGGGCAACGCTACATTTTCTTTTGCATAGCGAGCCAAGTTTGCAAAATCTTTTTTCTGAGCAAAAGTCTCTCCTATTGAGAAACTCAAACAAATAACAGCCAATAATGCCCACTGGCCTATCCTTTTTCCTTTCATCTTTATATTTTTAAGTATTAGTGAAATATTAATCACACGCAAAGATAAAGAATTCTCATATATCTTGTTACTCAATCAGCAAATAAGCGTTAACATCAACCCCTAGTTTCTTAATCTATGTTATATAACATATTGTTTTTCTTGGATTATTTGCTATTGTCGCAAAAGTCCGTACCTTTGCAATGTGTTTTTCATAGTATTAGATTTAAGGTTAACAAAGGTTGGAGCAAGGCGTTGCTCCTTTTTTTATGTCCATACGTTTGGAATCCTAAAAAAGAATGGTACTTTTGTAAACAAAAAACCAAAAAACAACAGCCCCATTTCTTAGGAGAAAAAATTATAATTGGAAAATAAGAATAATTTATGGAACAACAGCCTCAACTCAACGACCACAACAAACAGGAGTACCCGCCCATGCATACAGCGGAGCATTTATTAAATGCTACTATGGTAAAAACTTTCGGTTGCCCACGCTCTCGAAACGCCCACATAGAAAGAAAAAAAAGTAAATGTGACTATATACTTTCCTCTTGTCCGACAGCAGAGCAGATACAATCTATTGAAAATAAAGTGAACGAAGTCATCAGTCAGAATCTGCCGGTGACTGTTGAGTTTATGACACATGAGCAGGCTAAAGACATTGTAGACTTAAGTAAACTACCTGCCGATGCCAGCGAAACACTTCGCATCATTCGCATTGGAGATTATGATGTCTGTGCCTGCATCGGTTCGCATGTATCCAATACTTCTGAAGTAGGAAATCTCAAAATCACCAGCTATGATTATGACGAAGAACGACAAACGTTGCGATTAAGATTCAAGCTCCTCTGAGCCCAATAGTCCTTACCCATTTGCCATCTCTGCCCTTTCATAGAGTCCGGCCATAAAAAGAAAAACGAAATAAACGGAAAAATGGAATAAACCAATATGATAAAACTTGGTTTACTCCATTTTCCAAAAAAATATCCCCCAATTATTTAGAGAATTCTTTAATTCTCTGCTCCTCATCCAGTTTGCAAATCAACAACGTATTATCTTTCTCGGCAATGATATATCCGTCCAGTCCTTGCACCACCACCCGCTTTTCTTCGCTGGCGTGCACAATACAGTTCTTACTGTCATACAGGCGAATATCCGTTCCTACCGTAGCATTCCCCGATTTATCCTGTGGCAAGAGTCCGCGCAGAGCTCCCCAAGTGCCCAAATCCGACCAACCGAATGAAGCAGGCAGTACATAGATTTCCTGCGCTTTCTCCATCACTGCGTAGTCAATAGAAATGCTTTCGCAAGTCGGAAACAGCTTCTTTATCGTTTCGCCTTCTTTCTCCGTGTAGAAGTCCGGGAAGATACGATCGAAAATCTGTGCAATACCCGGAGCATATACACGCATCACTGAGGTTATGGTACGTACATTCCACACAAAGATTCCGGCATTCCAGAAATAATCTCCTTCTGCCAAGTACCTCTCAGCAGTTTCTTTATCCGGTTTTTCTTTGAATGCATCTACCGTAAAAATCTCCTTATCCGTCATTATCCGATCTCCGGAAGCAATATATCCATATCCTGTTTCCGGACGAGTCGGTCTGATACCTAAGGTAACAATAGCACTGCTATCATTCGTAAAACGAAGCGCCTTCTCTACTACCCGGCGGAATTCCCCCGTATCAATAACCAATGCATCCGAAGGAGTTACCACGATATTTGCATTCGGATGTTTCTTTTTAATCTTCCAGCAAGCATAAGCTATACAAGGCGCAGTATTCCGCGCACAAGGCTCTGCCAGAATATTACTCTCCGGTATCTCGGGCAACTGCTCCCGAACAATATCTATATATTTCCCGGAAGTAACCACCCACATATTTTCCTTTGGGCAAACACCGTCAAAACGATCGGCAGTCAACTGAATCAGCGACCGCCCACATCCCATTACATCAATAAACTGTTTCGGACATTCCGGTGTGCTCATCGGCCAAAAACGGCTGCCAATGCCACCGGCCATTATTACGACATGATTATCCATACCTAATTATTCTTCTGTTTTTTTAATAATTGCGCAAGTTACTCCAAAATGTCCAATTTTACAAGAAAAACAGAAGAAACTAATTAAAACACTTGTAACACATGGTGCTTTATGTTTTTCTCTTATTCGTATTTCGTTTTCCACCTCTGCTTGTTATAAAAAAAATATATCAACGATCTTCACAGACAGTTGATATAAAGGAAATCACACCGGCGTTTACGCCGGTATGAGGGCGTAGTTCAGGAACATACCGCTGTACATTTCCCGACCTACAAAATGTAGGATTCTTCATGTGTATGTAGCATGAAGTTAGGGACCTACATGTTTCATCTCACTTTGTATAAAAGTATTAAAAGCACTTTATGTCATATGTCATATCGACCTGTATATATCAGAATACAGGCAGAGATATAATATCTATTTATTCAACGATTATTCTTTATCACCATGATTTTCTCCATAACCATAGCCATAACCGTAACGTTTACCATAGCCATAATATTTGCCATATTTACCATAGCCGTAATAATAGCCATATTTTCTCCTATTCAAATCCAAACCATTAATAGCGATACAAAGATTAGGCAACTTATTGTTTTCAGCAAGTTCATTAACAAGAGTAAGCTCAGCCTTACGGGTGTAATCTGCCCGACATACATATACAGATAAGTCAACAACATGTCCTATAAGCAAAGTATCTGTTACCATACCCACCGGCGCCGTATCCAATATCACATAATCAAAATTCGCCCTCAATGTTTCGATAGCTTTATCCAATCCGTCACGAGCCAATAACTCTGTCGGATTAGGCGGAACGGTTCCACCGGGAAGAATAAACAGATTCTTATTTATGTCGGAAGGTTGTACCAAGTCCATCAGATTCATAGTCGGATTAGTCAGGAACTGAGTAATACCATGCTCCTTCTTAGAAATATTGAATACTTTGTTCAACCCCGGTTTACGAATATCAAGCCCGACTATTACTACTTTTTTGCCTAGTAAAGATAGACTGATAGCCAAATTGGCGGATATAAAAGACTTTCCTTCACCACTAATGGTAGAAGTCACCAAAATTACATTCTTACCATTCTCAAGCATGAACTGAAGATTGGTACGAATATTTCGGAAAGTCTCGCTCATGAGATTGTTCTTATTCTCAAATACTGCAACTGAACCTGTCTTTTCATCCGCTAATGGAATATCGCCGACAACAGGAAGCAAAGTCAATTTTTCAACATCTGCACGCCCCTCTATCTTGAACTTAGTCAAACCTATCAGACAAATGATACCTACCGGAAGCCCCATTCCCAAGACTAAAGCAGCAAAATAAATCATCATCTTTTTAGGAGAAACCGGATTTTCGTCCGCCAATGCTTCATCAATTATCTTTGCATTATTAGCAGTAGCAGCCAAAGTTATAGCATTCTCTTCACGCTTTTGAAGCAACATCAAATAGAGTCCTGCCTTGATTTCTTGTTGACGGGCAATGCTGACAAACTGACGTTCTTGCGTAGGAGCATCATTAATACGACGAGAATAACGATTCGCTTCACGAGCTAAATCATCTTTTGTAATTTGCAATCCTTTCAATGTAGCATCCAATGTAGCTTGCACATTGCTGCGCATTGCCCGAATGCTAGTATCCAAATTCACGATGGTCGGATTATTCTCTGTCGATGTACGTAGCAAACGCTTTCTCTCAACCAACATCTGATTATATCGGTCAATTGCGCCAGCCGATGCTGCATCTTGGAGTCCAATATTACTAGGCAAAACCTCATATTCATTACCTTTCATATAGCGTTGCAGGTCCATCACCAAATTAATCTGAGTCTGATTCTCTACACGCTTCTTTTCATATTCCGCATTACCTGTCAAGGCAATCTGGGCTTCACTACTCAAATCCGTAATACCGGCACTACGTTTGAAATTCTCCAAATCCTGCTCCGTACTGCCCAGTTCCTTGGAAATAATACCGATACGCTCGTCTATAAATTCAGCAGTCTTCTGCGCCACTTCATTCTTATCATTGTTGGCATTGATATTGTACATCTCAAGCAACTTATTGATAAAATCTTTTCCGCGTTGTGTATTTGAATTCTTTAGCGAAAGCACAGCAACTGAAGTAGTCTTTGAAGTAGGAGCTATTGACAAAGCTTCACTATATTTTTTTGCTACGGACATTGGACGATTTATAAAGGCTTTAATATGCCGTTCCCCCTCTTCTCCTTTCTGAAAATTCACTGCCAACGTATCTTTATTTTCAAAAAAAGCAACAGTGCCCTCATCTGTTGGGAATATAGCCGGTAACTTATCAAATCGCTTCTGATACTCTTTGTCTCCTACTGTTATCAAGACATCCATCATTCCATTTGTCAATAAGGTCATTCCCACCTCCATCGTTTCTGGAAGTTTTTCAGCCTCCTGTGGAGTCAGACTTGCCAGCACGGGAGAAGTACGATAAAGTTCTTTTTCAGGAAATGCATCTTCATCCTTATAAGTTACAAATAAACTCAACTGATTCACAACTTCACGAGCTAACGATTTAGACCGTAACACTTCTATTTCATTATCTATATTTTTGGATGATGACATAAAACCGTCAAGCCCCATTCTTTCAAGTTCGGAACTCATACTTTTTCCACCACCTTTTTCCTCATCTTTTATCAGAACAGTAGCAGAAATATTATAAACAGGAGTTGCTATATGCAAATATACCCATGCAAGAATTATGCAAGCTACTACCGAAACAACAAACCAAGGCCAATGAACCAGATAACGAAAAAGAATCTCTTGAATATTAATATACTCTTCATCCACTTCATTATACTTTTCCTTATTTTCTCCACTCATAATAGATTTATTATTTAAAAATTGTTACTAACAGACTCGCTAATGACACCAATATTGAAGTAGCTGAGAACCAAAGACTTGTACTGTTGCCAATATCAGAATTGCGAGCTTTCGCTTTATTAGGAGTTACATAGACTATATCATTTTGTTGTAACCAGTAATAAGGAGATAGAATAGTCTCCGTTTTATTGAGATCAAGAGTTATAATCTGTTGTTTACCATGGGCGTCCTCACGAATCAACTTCACATTGTCACGGAGTCCGTAAACAGTCATATCGCCTGCCATAGCTAAGGCTTCTAATAGATTCACCTTCTCATTATTAATAGTAAATGTACCTGGACGGGTCACTTCACCGATTACTGATATTTTATAGTTTACCATGCGAACAGTAACAATCGGAGTCTCCTTAATGTATGGTTTCAATTTTTCCACAATCATTTGTTCCGCTTCCTTCTTTGTCAAGCCGCCTAACTTCAACTCGCCTAATACGGGAAAATCCACCGTCCCCTCATTACTTACTAAATATTGTTGCAAGACCGGCTGAGTAGTAGTTGTAATATTACTGGTAGCGACACTTATAGGACTTGCTACAGTCAAGTTAAACGGCATTGCTAATTCCGGACTTGTACATGACACCACAATTGTCAACAAATCTTTCGGCATAATTTTAGCATCATACATCACTTCTTGTTGTACCCCCTGACCGATCATCTCCGAATCCTGTAAATAGGGAACTTTTTTGTAGGACTGACAAGCTACCAACAAAAAGGGTAATACCAGTCCAATAAGCAATTGATTCTTCACTTTATTCATACTATTTTTCTTAGTTTTTTTACTACTTACATTTTTTATTCACAACGAGATACTCTATCATTTCTATGAGAAAAGAGGTCTGTTAAATAGTTAATATATTTTTCAGTCACTTTTTCCCAAGTATAATTTTCCAAAATAAGATTTCTATTGAATTCAGTAGAAGCAAATATTTCTCTTTCATGGGCTATACTATATTCAATCGCACTACATAAATCTTGTTCATCTTCCGCTCTTACCCATACAGCCTTATCAGTTTGCAATACTTCCCTGTTACCCTCAATGTCGGATGCAATTATTGGCACTGATAATCCCATTGCCTCTAATAATGCGACAGACAACCCCTCACTTGTAGACGGAATACAGAATGTATATGAATTCTCTATCAAAGATGTTTTTTCCTCCCCATATACAGCTCCCGTAAAAATAATGTCATTCGACTGTCTTGCTAATAATTTCAAAGAGTTTACATATTCAGGATTCGCTTCATTATTTCCAGCTATTACTAATTTGTAGTCGGCATGGTTGGACTTTATAAATGCATTAATCAAAACATCTATATTCTTAACAGGTACAATACGTGCTACCACAAGAAAATATTTTTTAGGAAGTAACCCATATTTATTTAGATATTGCAGCTTATCCTCAACTAATGCTGGAGGATTAATGGCAGTAGGAATTGTGACTACATTTTTTCGATAACTCCTATTATAATAGTCACTTTGTGCATTACTTACCGTTATCACATTTTTATTCATTTTTGCAGAAAGCCGCTCCATAAACCGAAGAATTTTTTTTTGCGTTATGCTATATTTGGTATTCTTCCATTCATGTCCGTGTCCTTGCATAACAGATTTTATTCCAAACAGACATGCTAAGGGACTTGACAATGCCGGAGGCCAAGCATTGTAATGAATGACATCAATATGTTTCTCTCTGAATACTGCATTGATTGTTGATTTTAAGCCAAGTAAAGGCTTACATAAAAACATACTTTTAGGACCTTTTTGATAAATCACCTTAAACCCATTAATCCACTCAACTGAATAATGGTCGCTTTCGCAGTATACAATGGGCTCATGCCCTTTCTTTACCAGTTCTGTTGCCAAATTATACATGTAAGATTCTATTCCACCCAATTTACGAATATCCCTACCTCCAATAAATGCAATTTTCATATCTTCTGAAATGTTAACTATAAACCGTTTGAAACATACATTTTTTTCACAGCAGTCCCATATACCTTTCGGTAAATTTTTCTTTAGAAAACCCATCTACTAAAAGCTGATACCCATGATTACCTAGTTGAATCCTCAGAGATGAATCAGCCAAAAGTTTAACTAACGACTCAGCAATACTGTTACTATCACCTATATGATGTAAATAGCCGTTTTGACCATTGTGAACAATATGCTTGTTATCTCCTACATCAGTAGCAACGATAGGAAGGCAAGCATTTAACGCCTCAAGCAAAGAATTACTTGTTCCTTCAAATATACTCGTAGAAAGATATATATCAGCTTTATCCAAAAGTTCAGGAATATTATCGGGAGCAATAATAATTTCAACGTAATCTTTAAGAGAATATCTTTCAATCCATTCTCTGATTTGTGTTTCAAGTTTTCCATATCCCACTATAAGATATCTATAAGGAATATTATTTTGCGATAAGATTTTTACAGATTTAATGGCTGTAAGATAATCCTTTGGCTCTACAAATCTGCCAACAGAAATTATCATAGGCACATCCTTAGCTTTTCTACTTGTTTGCGGAGATATATTCTCAAAACAATTATGGATAACGATATTTTTCTTTTTGTTAAAACCGTTTTCTGAGAAAAACTCAGCCCCCGAATAGCTATTGTAAATTGTATAATCGGTCAAATAATTATGAATCAATCGTTCTAGAATCTTCTTCTTAAATGGTAATCTCGAACTCCTTATGCCTCCGAAAATTTTCTTTACTCCGCATATCCTTCCTATAATAGTCCCGAATACATTACAAAATGTAAGATAATTGAATAACGAATCAAATTGCTTTTCTCTAAAAACTTTTGTAATGGATTTTAATTTCGCATATTGACTACCAACAGGAATGAAAATCTCTATCAAAGAATTGGATTTCAAGATGTCAACATTTTTAGGTTCTGCGCCCTCCAAACCATAGAAAGAGATAAAAGTTACGGAACATCCTTGTTCACTAAGACACTTTGCCAACAAACAAGCTTGTTTTTCCGCTCCCCCTGCATTAATAGTTGGAGAAAATATTGCAACTTTTTTCATTCTACCACTCTATCTTTGATATAACGTGCAGGATTACCTGCCCATACTTGATTGGCTGGAATATCCTTTGTTACCACAGATCCAGCACCAATAATGCTACCTTCTCCAATAGTCACGGAGTTACAAACAATTACATTCATCCCTATAAACACATTGTCTCCAATATGAACCTCTCCAAGACGGAATTGACGTCCCGGTTTACTAGGATCAAGATAATGAGTTAGTATTTTCACACCAGAGGTTAATGCCACCCCATCACCGATATGTACATATTCCGGATGCATTGTATCAATCAACACGCCGCCGTAGATAAAAACCTTTTTTGGTCTTTTCGATTTAAACTGTACTCCAGCCATCTTTAGAAAGACCCACCGATGATGCCCCCTTATCGGCAAATGTGCCAACAATAGCCATAAATACGACCACAGTCGTTTAAAAGAAAAATATTTAAACATATAGAATAAATTATAGAATAAGCTTTTCTCTACTTAAACAACCCCACAAAACTATTATTTCCTTCATAATGATATGGTTGTACGATCTTCATCTTCAAAGTTTTTATCATGGCATAACCTAAAGCCTTCACATCATCTACATCCACAACATGTCCTCTTCCAGGCGTCACAATCCTGTCAACAATAGGAACACTACGTGTAGCAACTACAGGAACCTGCAACCACATCGCTTCATGTAGTACATTTGGATTACCTTCTCTACGAGAAGGTAGAACAAAACAGTCAGCATATTTCATATAGGGATAAGGATTGTCTTGAAATCCAACAAAATCAATACATTCTTCCAAGTGTTTATTTGATATTAAACTTTGTAACATACGGTAATATTTCAAGTTCTTTGAATAATCACCTACTATAGTTAGTCGCAAGTTGGCGTTAGTTCTTTGTACATTAGCAAAAGCTATAATCAACGTATCAAGCCCTTTTATAGGATGTACTCTTCCACAATATACAAAGTTTATTGTCCCCTCTATAAAAGGATTTTTCGAGTTCTTAAGTCTTTCAGATATTATTTCTGTATCAATTGGATTAGGAATCATCCTCATCAAACTTGCTAGATGTGGAAAAACCTTTTGTAATTCACTTTTCATCTCATCAGATTGCAACACTATCGCTGACGCATTCCCATAAGTCAACCATGCTAGCATTTTGATATCAGGCCGCCACGCACTCCAACCAGTATTATTACGAATAATAATATTCTTCACCCCAGCCATTCGTGCGGATAAAATTGTACGAGGATTCAAATAATGAAGCGATGAAAATACCGCATAGGGATGTTCACGCTTTATAAGACAATACATGCGCCACGATACGAAATCCCAAATATTTCGTATTTTTATATGTATTGTCAACATCCATTGAGGTACAAATTTTTTCAAATCACCCACCTTGTCACATACAAATATAATTTTTACTTCATACTCACTGCGGGGTAGCATCTTTGCAATAGTAAGTGTGACACGTTCTGCGCCACCGACATCGCTTGGGGTAAAAAACAAAATCTTCTTTCTGATTTTCATTATTTATATCAATTTTTACAAAAGAGGCTTAGATTCAATTATTTTCTTGATAATCGTACTATTTCCTTCAATACTAAACTTCTCCTTGCATGTTCGACAAGCATTATCACCTAACGTTTTTCTCAATTTTTCATCACTAAACATACGTTCCATAGCATAAGCCAACACGTCTGTATTGTTTGGTTCAATAATAAAAGCATCCTTTTCATGCGTTAGCCAGTTCATTGCCTCGCCCACGCGAGTTATGATAATAGCCTTTGATGCAGCCATGTATTCACCTAACTTAGTAGAAAAACAATATTTATTTTGTTTAGTCGTTAGCTTGTTTATTACAACGAATGTAGCCTTAGATAGATATTCACACAGCTCATTATTAGGTAGATAACCTGCAAACTGTACCTTTTCCCTTATGTTATACTTATCTATAATTTCAGATATCGCCTTTTCATGTTTTGTTTCTTTCGGATTGCCTGTTGAAATAAAACGTACGTCAAAGGGTAATCTTTTTGATGCTTTTGCAAAAGCCTCCAACATATCTAAAAATCCATCTTTTTGCTGAGAAAGCGTTCCTGAATGGAAGATATATGGTACATCAGCTTCATCACTTCTATCTATCATCTCATATTGCGGAAAGTCAACTAAAATAGGAACTTTCATTATACAAGCATTTGCAGAACAATGTTGTCTTGCATAGTTTACCAAAGCATCACTTATCGCTATCACACCATCTAATTTTGGCATAATTTTATGTTCAAACGCAGTACGCAATTTAATTCGTTTAGGTGTCTCTTCCGATGTACCAAATGGGAGTTCACATAATTCCTGCATGTATAATGCTCCGCATAAATGTGCTATTTTTTGTATCTCAAATGAATAAGGATCACATCCGTTATACGCATAAACTACATCTCCTGCCAACAAATATTTTTTAAGATAACGTTTCAATCGATAACGGTCACAATAATCATTTATGCGACGTATAATTATATTGCTCTCACGTAGTGGTGTACCTTTTACGTAACAAAAAGGTATCCTTTCGTATACACCTTTCCCTACTGTATTCTTAGGCTTTTTTCCATATACTTCCGTACGAGTATAAATAAGAACTTCACACTCTATGCCTTGGCTTATCCAAGCTTTAGCATAGCAAACTATGCGTTTTACTGCAGCCATTCCATTAGGGAATGGTTCTTTTGTGATTATATAGACTTTCATATTATTGCAGATATAAATTTCTTGCTGATTATTCGTGAATATTACCTTTTCTTTTGAGGGTTAAACACGCCATAAAACCAAAAAGTAGTAAAAATTGGAATCGATAATATTTGATAAGATATAGCAGATAAACAAATCAGAATTGCTAGTCCCCAAGTTCTCTTCTCATAACTATCTTCTGCCAATTTTCTTGATGACAGAAATAATATAATAAAAAAGAATATACCTAATATAAAACCATACATCCCCAGTATCTTCACTAATCCATTTGCCAATGCATAATTTGTGGTTATATGGGTCCTAAAAAATGAATGCTCAAAATTCCTGCTATATCCCAAAATGGGATCATTCATTAAATTCATCCATTCAAAGGGAATTGCATCTAACCTATCTATTGACCCTCTGTATTGCCCTTTCTCCATCGTCTTAGCAGCCCATTCAAAAGAATCTTCCAGATAAGATACATCTTGAGCCTTTATTATTTTATCGTTTATTTTATTGAACATAAAATCTAATTGAGATATACCATAAACTATCGGAAGCATGACAAACAAGAAGATAAATATGGATTTTAAATTAATTTTCCTTATAAGAAAGATGGAATAGGTTACTAAAACAGATACGAAACCTGTAGTAGACATTGTCGATATCAAAGCAAGCAAAAGCCACCAAATATTGCTGTTTTTTCGGAATTTTATCCCATTTTGACAAAGGTTACAAAAGATAGCTAAAGTTAGCATAATAGCAAAACGGCCAGGCTCCCATGAACATCCTGCATTCCTCAGTATTCCCTGTTTTGATAATCCTTTTACAGGATCCATTAAAGTAAAGATATATAAAACATTATTTCCCATATTCGTTTCTTGAAATAATCGGAAAAATGAGGTAGAAGCTGGAATAAGCAAAACTATAATCCAAAAAAACAAAGCTATCTTACAAAACCAGACCATCACACGTTCATATATTGGAAGCAAGCGATAGCCATATATTTGATTTTGAATATATGCTATAATTATAGCATACACCATAAAAAAATGGTATGATAATTCTTCTGTTGTAAAAATCTCATATTTGAGTAACGAAAAGATCGCCCATAAACCATATATTGCCAATATTCCCAAGAAACGCTTATTACGAAAAGATACTTTATTCCGTTTACATAAAATATAAGTTAATATTATAGGAAAAAGTAAAGGTACAGGATTACCAGACAATGTTGTGACCATACGACTAGTCTCGGGCGTAGCCTGACCCATATATATAACCATGACAAATATGTAAAAATAGTCAAACCGACTAACTACTTTATTTATAGCTTCTATCATTTAGTATGTATTAAGATAATCTCACGAATTGTCTATAATAAATGAATATTGCGAGAAAATAAGAAACAGAACTAATGATGCGCGTAGCTATTGCCCCATATAAACCAAAAACATATACTCCTAGTATATATCCCACAATCGCAATACCGCCACTAATCCATGCTACATTTCTTATGGGTTTCCCTTTCCCATGAGCACCTAAAAAACGATTGAAAACATCTCCTAATCCTTGCATCATACTTCCCACTGCTAAAAAACAGGCATATACTGCAACTGACTGATAAGATTCATCATAAAGTATGTCAACTATTGGAAAGATGAGCAATATGAAACCTAAGAGTGATAGTAAAGACATCCCTATTGTACCCACAATAATTTTACGCGAGATTGTACTTTGAGAAGCAAATTGTTTGAAGTAGGTTGTACCTATAACATTAGGAAGCATCGCCAATGGACTGGTAACAGTTAAAGCTAACGTATAAAAGCCTACGTTTACATTATTACTTGCATATAAGCCTAGACTTATGCCAGCCACATATTGTACCGACACATTTGCCAACGATCCATAATATACCTCTAAACCATATTTCTTATTTTCTTTATATAAAATCTTCAGAGATTTTTTTAGATTAGAAAACGATGGAGAATTCTTCCATATCAGAATGATTAAAATAACAACAGATATTCCATTTTGTAGCCATAACATTTTCTCTACACTCGCACCGTATTTGCGATAGACAAAATATGCAAGCAACAAATATATCAATGATGGGAATACTCGAGCCGCTGCAATCATTGATATACTATTATCACCTTGTGGCGTAGTATTGATATAGTTCAGCAATATAGCGGGACTACAAACTGGCAACACCCAGTAAAACAAATATGCATAGTCCTTATGAAGAACAAATTGATGAACTAATCCACAAATACATATCAAAATGACTAGTACAAATACAGTAATGCACAATATCGTAATTACAGCTCCTTTCAATTCAGCACACTCTTTTGGCGATTTTGCAACCGCCAATAATCTGCTACCAGAAACAAAATACCCAAACAATAATATACCGGAAAAAAATGCTATAAAATTGTTTATATAACGAACATCACCATAATCAGCAGGAGATAGTGAATGTGTGTTAAGAACAGAAACGACAACTCCTAACACAACCCCTATAAATGTTGTGCTATACAACAGAATGATTTGAGAAATTTTTTTACTATGAAACATTTTTATCACAGTACAAAAAGAATCAGAAATGAGTATATATCTAGAAAAGAGGATATGTAATTGAAGTGTAACTCAATAACTAGATAACAAGCTTTTAAAGTTCACTTCAATTCTAACACATCCTCAATTTATTAGAGCTTTCCGTCAACTAACTCCCTATCCATGATACCTTTCACATCATAGATTATATGTTGCTTGTTTAGCATTGATACAACATCTAATGGTTTGAACTCATCATGGGCCACTGCCATAATTGCAGTATCAAATTTATCAGCAGGAAGTTCGTTGGTAATGTCAATGCCATATTCATATTTTGCTATGACAGGATTGGCCCACGGATCGTAAACGGTGATATGAGCATTATATTCCTGCAATGCACGGTAAATATCAACTATTTTCGTATTACGAACGTCCGGACAGTTTTCTTTGAAGGTGAAGCCTAAAATGAGAATATTTGAATCTAAAACTTGAATGCCTTTCTTCAACATCAATTTTACTACTTGCGTGGCGACATATTCCCCCATACCATCATTCATACGACGACCAGCTAAAATTATTTCGGGATTATAGCCATAACGTTGTGCACATTGTGCCAAATAGTAAGGGTCAACACCAATACAATGACCGCCTACCAGTCCTGGCTTGAATGGAAGAAAATTCCACTTCGTAGAAGCGGCTTCCAACACATCAAGTGTGTCAATATTCATCTTGGTAAAGATTTTGGAAAGTTCGTTCACGAAAGCAATATTGATATCCCGCTGTGAATTTTCTATCACTTTGGCAGCTTCGGCTACTTTTATTGTGGGGGCAAGATGTGTTCCGGCAAGAATTACGGAAGCATATACCTCGTTCACTTTCTTTCCTATTTCTAAAGTAGAACCGGAAGTTACTTTCTTTATTTTCTCTACTGTATGCAATTTATCTCCCGGATTAATTCGTTCAGGAGAATAACCTGCAAAAAAATCCTCATTAAATTTCAAGCCTGAAACTTTTTCGACTACAGGAATACACTCGTCTTCTGTCACACCAGGATAGACTGTAGATTCATAGACTACAATATCTCCTCTTGAAATAACCTTACCAACTGTAGTACTTGCACTATAAAGTGGTGTCAAATCCGGATTGTTGTTCTCATCTACAGGTGTAGGAACAGCAACTACATAAAAATTACAATCCCTGATCTTCTCAATATCTGCCGTACAAGTAAAGCCATTGGCTAGGGCCGATTGTAATAACTCATCGGACACTTCAAGCGTAGCATCATGACCAGCCATTAAAGCATCTACACGCGATTGATTCATATCAAAACCGACAGTTCTATATTTTGTCGAAAAAAGGCGGGCTAAAGGAAGTCCAACATAACCAAGACCGATTACGCAAATTTTAATCTCATTCATTACTTTATGTTATTGTTGTTGATTTATTAAATATTTTCCCAATACCAACGTACAGCCTCTCTCAAGCCATCGCGCATACTATATTTGGGTTCATAGTTGAGAAGGGCCTTAGCCTTATCAATACAGGCTAAAGAATGTGGAATATCTCCCTGTCTATTTGGTCCGTGAACCACTTCTACATTAGAGATATCAGAGTCATATTCACTTAAAAATTCTTTCAAATAACCAACAAGCATATTTAATGTAGTGCGTTCCCCAAAAGCAGTGTTATATACTTGGTTTACAGCATTAGGATTAGTGGTAGTTATAGCTAGCAAATTCATCTGTATCACATTGTCAATATAAGTAAAGTCACGACTATATTCACCATCACCATTAATTACTGGGCTTTCGTGTGCCATGAATTTCTTCACAAACAGAGGAATTACCGCTGCATACGCTCCAAAAGGATCTTGACGATGACCAAACACATTGAAATAACGCAATCCGATGTATTCCAAACCATAAGTCTTAGAAAAGACATCGGCATATAATTCATTTACATATTTAGTGATTGCATAAGGAGACAATGGCTTACCAATCACATCCTCCACTTTAGGTAAAGATTTACTATCACCGTAGGTAGACGAACTTGCCGCAAACACAAAACGTTTTATTCCTGCGTCACGAGAAGCAACCAACATATTGAGAAAACCACCAATATTCACATCATTCGTAGTTATCGGATCTTTTATGGAACGTGGAACAGAGCCTAAGGCGGCTTCATGTAATACGTATTCCATACCATCAACAGCTTTACAGCAATCATCCATTTTACGAATGTCACCTACCATTAACTCAAAAGTAGATGGATAATTTGCCAACAAAGGCAAAATATTTTCCGATTTTCCTGTAGCAAAATTATCTAAGCAACGCACTTTGTGCCCTTGTGACAATAAATGCTCACACAGATTGGAACCTATAAATCCGGCTCCACCCGTTACTAATACTTTCATGTTTATTGTATTTTAATTAATCTACTTGAATATGTTTATCAATCATATAATATGCAGATAAGTCTTATACCACTTTCTTCCAGTTATCTTTTTATGTTTTACAATCGCACGATTTATAATAATATGTAATACGCACCAAAACACTAAATCAAACAACAACATAAATGTCGCATTTATATAAAAAGACAATAAAAAGTTAGCTACTACTAGAAAGAGCGATAATAATAGCAATGTAATCATCACAGTACGCACCCTAATTCCAGTACGTAACAATTTATGGTGAATATGATTCTTATCCGGTAAAAAAGGATTGCGACCATCTTTTGCTCGAGAATAAAACACACGCACTACATCAAGTAAAGGAATAAGGAGTGTAGAAATAGTTACCATATTCAGATTTAATTCAAACGGATCCCAAGACTCTTGCCGTGTCCAAAAATGAAGAATCAGAAAACTAAGGATATAACCAAGAGTAAGACTTCCGGCATCTCCCATAAAGAGTTTTCGACCTGATACACTAAATACATTGTAATAATAGAAAGTAGCAACCACTCCCAAAGTAGCGGAAGCTAAAAGAGCATGAGTCCACTGACCTACAAATATACAGACTATGATTAACAATCCTAATGCGATACAAGTAAGACCTGAAGCCAATCCATCAATTCCGTCTATCAAATTAATAGCATTCGTAATATAGACTACAAGAAAAACAGTCAGAGGCATACCAATAAATGCAGGAATGGCATGAAGCCCTAATAGTCCTCCCAAATCGTTAATCCAAAGACCGGAAAGTGAAAGAAAAGAGGCGGAAAGAATCTGTACTACAAATTTATACCGATACCCTACTCCCACCAAGTCATCCGCTACTCCAACAAGATACAGCAGTGTCGTGCCGGCAACGAGGAAAAGATAACGCATGAATAAACAAGATGACCAAATAGGATCAACCGGTTCATTCATGTAATAACGAATTCCTGTAATAATACACAAAGATATTAGTATAACAGGTAGGAAAGCCAGACCGCCCAGACGAGGTACGGGAGTCTTATGTACTTTACGGGCATCAGGAACGTCAAAGAGACGCTTCTTGTAAGATATAAATATTATTCTTGGAATAACAATCGTAGCTAATAGTACTGAAAGCAACAAAGTACCTCCAATATAAATATACATCATAAAAATCTATCGTATTTTAGGCTTAAATCTTTTCTCCAACCGGTTCCACATACCCCACTGGCATATCTGCACAAGCACATCCCAACATATTTAACCGGACAGCTATTTTACTTTTCCCATCCACCATTACAAGTTCCCCTACAAGCCCTGTCAAAGGGCCTTTAACTACACGTACTTTCTCACCACGCGCCAAAGGAGCACTATTCACACAAACTGCTTCATCCGAATAATCGAGCATAAAGCGAAAACGGGCCATTTGTTCATCAGGTATTACAGCCGGACTACTCTCACCACGCATTACCATATATCGGCTGACTGTAGAGAAAGAAAGAACTTCCTTGCGTTCTTTCGGATCTACGTGCACAAAGACCATCATCGGAAGCAGCACAGATTCAACCACTTTACGGCGGTCGCTCCATTGATGCACTTCCTGTTGGACCGGTACAAAATTCTCAATCCCCATCTTGCCCAAACGCTCTGCTACTTTCTTCTCATGGTGCATACGCACGAGAGCTACATACCAGCGTTTAGAGTATGCTACGCCCTCCCCTGTCCCCATATTAGGCCCAGCATTTAAAGTTCCTTCTTTTCTTAGAATCATACTTTTTTACCCCTTATGTTTCCGTTACTTCTTAGGTAACGGAATTTGTTTGGTGCAAATATAGACAAAATTGTTAATAGCGTACAAGCAAAATTCCTTTTTTTTCTCTTTTTATTTAAATATATAGCAAAAATGTATTCGAACATGAAATGTTTTTATTCTCATGTTCAATGATTTCTATTGTCTGCACTGAAAAGAATCCTCTGCAAATCAGGCAATATATCTAGAACTTTCCCTTTTTGTATACATTTCTTCTTTTTTTATTGTGCCTTGTTATCAGGTGCCTGTGTTTCTGTTACCTAAGAAGTAACAACACTATTACATGTATAAATATCAAATACTTAATACAAAACCTACACAATCCCCTTACAATTCTTAACGTAATAATAATTTAACTTATTTACTTTTGTTCGTTCGTTCAAATCAAAGCCTTTCAAATAGATTTGTGTTGTTTTTATAGATTTGTGTCCCAACGATTCACTTATCATTTCAATAGGAACTCCCCTATATTTAGCAGTAGTAGCCCAAGAGTGACGAAATGTATAAGAAGTAACAGCCGAATGAATATGCAATTTTTTGGCTAAACTCTTCAGACTATTATTAAAACAACGCAAAGTAGATTGATATTCTTTATAAGCCGCCTCTCCATCACGCTTGTTCTTCCCGCTCAATATATAAAAAAGATAATCGGGGTATTCGGGAAGAACTGACGAGTGGAAATTACGAAGCCGGGAAACAATACCGGACGCTGATTCCAATATTTCCACACTCATGGGAGTTCCTGTCTTGCTACGATTGTATTTCAGAATATTCCCTTCCAGGTTTGACTTTTCCAAATGAGCCAAATCGACAAAAGGCATTCCGCTGAATAAAAACAATAAATTGGCTATAGCCTGTGTCCGGCGCAATTTCTCGGACTGCGGATCTTTGTAAAGCAATGTGTGCAGTTCGTTCACCGGAATGGCCTTTTTCTGGCGTGTATCCACCCCGGTAAATACATCCCGAAACAGGCGATGCACATAAGGAGCCTGATGTGTATCCACTCCTTTATTGTATATGCAGCGCAACATCCGCATGTAAGTAGATATAGTGTTAAGCTTCAAACGGCAAGCCAGCAAGTAATTACTATACCGCTTCAAGTTTTCACGGGTAATTTGTTTGAATGACACACATGATGTTCCACAAAACACAGTGAAAGAACGTAACGCATTCTCATAAACATGTGCCGTAGCATAGCGCCCCTCACGGCGCAAGCACTCCACATAATTGTTTACACATACAGTAAATCCGTCTTTTCTCATAATTTACTATTATTAATTTATAAAATCAGCATGATATTACAAGAAATAGAATGAATTTCCAATAAAGATGGCTGTTTACTAAGATTTTCTTATGAAGTTTTTAATAACCTATACGATTTAATACCAAAATTGGCACATTAATCAGTAAGTAGACAAAAAAGGCCGCTCCTGAATAACAAGAACGACCTTTTTTTCATTTCAGCAGAACGCTGTCATACTATCGAAAGCATGACAGCACATTACTTATATTCTGCCCAACTCTTGATGGTGATATCATCAATGCTCATCGTGCAGAAAGCATTAATGAATGCACTAGCCAAACGGGCATTTGTAATCAACGGAATATTCAAGTCAATGGCTGCACGACGAATCTTATATCCGTTGTCCAACTCTCCGGCTGTCAGGTTCTTAGGAATGTTGACTACCATATCAATTTCCTTATTATGAAGCATTTCCAATGCTTGCGGATGCCCCTCTTCGCTCGGCCAATAGACATGGGTACTTTCAATACCGTTTTCGGCAAGTGCTTTGTGCGTACCGCCGGTTGCAAAGAGTTTATATCCCTTACTCACCAGCATACGGGCTGCATCCATCATATCGGCTTTCTGTTTCATTGTTCCCGTGGAAAGCAGGATATTCTTCTGGGGGATACGATAGCCTACGGAAAGCATTGCTTTCAGTACGGCACAGGAAGTATCCATGCCGATACAGCCGACTTCACCGGTAGAGGCCATATCTACTCCCAACACAGGGTCGGCTTTCTGCAAACGGTTGAAGGAGAACTGGGAAGCCTTGATTCCGACATAATCCAATTCGAAAAGATTCTTTTCCGGTTTTTCGACAGGTAGACCAAGCATGACTTTCGTTGCCAGTTCGATAAAATTTATCTTCAATACTTTGCTGACAAACGGGAAAGAACGGCTGGCACGCAAGTTACATTCGATGACTTTGATATCATTGTCTTTTGCCAGATATTGGATATTGAACGGGCCGGAGATGTTCAGAGCTTTGGCAATCTCACGGCTGATACGTTTGATACGACGAACAGTCTCTACATATAGCTTTTGCGGCGGGAATTGAATAGTAGCGTCACCGGAGTGCACACCCGCAAACTCAATATGTTCGCTGATAGCGTATGCTACGATTTCGCCATTCTGCGCCACAGCATCCATTTCTACTTCCTTGGCATGCTCGATAAACTGGCTTACCACTACCGGATGCTTCTTCGATACGTTAGCTGCCAATTTCAGGAAACGTTCAAGTTCTTCCTGATTGGAGCAGACATTCATCGCAGCGCCTGAAAGTACATAAGACGGACGGACAAGTACCGGAAAACCTACTTCGTCAACAAACTCATTGATGTCGTCCATAGAGGTCAACTCGCGCCAACGCGGCTGGTCTACACCGATACGGTCGAGCATGGCAGAGAATTTCTCGCGGTCTTCGGCATTGTCAATGCTCTTGGCACTTGTACCGAGAATATTGACATTCTGAGCATCCAGACGCAATGCCAGATTGTTCGGGATTTGCCCACCAGTAGATACGATGACACCATGCGGATTTTCGAGTTCCAAAATATCCATTACACGCTCGAAAGTCAATTCGTCGAAGTAGAGACGGTCGCACATATCGTAGTCCGTAGATACGGTTTCGGGGTTATAGTTAACCATGACGCTTCGCCATCCTTCCTTGCGGATGGTGTTCAATGCCTGTACGCCACACCAGTCGAACTCTACTGAGGAACCGATACGATAGGCACCGGAACCCAGCACGACGATAGATTTATGGTCACCCTGATAATGAACGTCGTTTGCTACGCCGCTGTAAGTAAGATACAGGTAGTTGGTCTGCGCGGGATATTCGGCAGCCAAGGTATCAATTTGCTTCACAACCGGAAGAATTCCTGCATGCTTGCGATGATTGCGAACATAGAGAATACCGTCTTCCATATCGCCTTCGTAACCAATGGCACGGGCAATCTGAAAGTCGGAGAAGCCCTGGACTTTCGCTTTACGAAGCAACTCGTCCGGCAAGTCGGCTATTTGTTTGTGGTTACTTCCCCAGCTATGCAGTTCTTCGGAAGTTTTCATGATATTCATGAGCTTCTGAAGGAACCATTTGTCAATCTTTGTCAGTTCGTGCACCTGGTCGATCGTATATCCGGCGCGGAATGCTTTCGAGATGACAAAAATACGTTTATCGGTCGGTTCGCGAAGCGCTTTGTCAATATCGGGAATAACCAGTTCCTTATTTTCTACAAATCCGTGCATCCCCTGCCCTATCATGCGAAGCCCTTTTTGGATAGCTTCTTCAAAGGTACGACCGATGGCCATTACTTCACCGACTGATTTCATGGAAGAGCCCAGTTCTTTATCCACTCCGTGGAACTTACCTAAGTCCCAACGGGGAATCTTACAGACTACATAATCCAAAGCAGGTTCAAAGAAAGCGGAGGTCGTTTTTGTTACAGAGTTTTTCAGGTCGAAAAGTCCGTAACCCAATCCTAACTTGGCAGCAACGAAAGCCAACGGATAGCCGGTTGCTTTAGAAGCCAATGCCGATGAGCGGGAAAGGCGGGCATTTACCTCAATCACCCGATAGTCTTCGGATTCCGGGTCGAAAGCATATTGCACGTTACATTCGCCGACGATACCGATATGACGAATGATACGGATAGCCAGTTCACGAAGTTTATGATATTCTTTATTAGTAAGCGTCTGAGAGGGAGCGATAACGATAGACTCACCGGTATGGATACCCAGCGGGTCAAAGTTTTCCATATTACAAACAGTGATACAGTTGTCGAAGCGGTCGCGCACCACTTCGTATTCCACTTCTTTCCAGCCACGGAGTGATTTTTCCACCAGCACCTGCGGAGAGAAAGAAAAAGCCTTTTCTACGAGGACGTCCAATTGTTCCTCGTTATCACAAAAGCCAGAGCCCAGACCACCCAACGCATAAGCAGCACGGACAATCACCGGATAACCCAGCTCACGGGCTGCGCGACGGGCGTCTTCCGCATTTTCTACGGCTTCACTCTTGATAGTCTTTACGTCGATTTCGTTTAGTTTCTGCACAAAAAGTTCACGGTCTTCGGTATCCATAATAGCTTGTACCGGTGTACCTAGCACCTTTACATTATATTTTTCAAGGATTCCTTCCTTATATAAAGCTACGCCACAATTCAAGGCCGTCTGCCCGCCGAATGCAAGCATAATGCCTTCGGGCTTCTCTTTCTGAATCACTTTCTCTACAAAGTACGGGGTCACCGGCAGGAAGTAGATTTGATCGGCCACTCCTTCGGAAGTCTGTACCGTAGCAATATTCGGATTGATAAGAACCGTTTCAATCCCCTCTTCTTTCAAGGCTTTGAGCGCCTGCGAACCGGAATAGTCAAACTCACCGGCCTCACCGATTTTCAGGGCACCGGAACCCAGCAGTAATACTTTCTTTATTTTTTCTTTCATGATTGTCGGTTATTTAAGCAGGTTTACAAATTCGTCGAACAGAAATTCCGTATCCGTAGGGCCGCTGGCAGCTTCCGGGTGGAATTGCGCCGAGAACCAAGGATTTGTCTTATGCTTGATTCCTTCATTGGAACCATCGTTCATATTGATGAAAAGCGGTTCCCAATCTGCGCCCAACGTATTATTGTCTACGGCATAACCGTGATTCTGAGAAGTGATGAAACAACGTTCCGTGCCTACCATACGCACAGGTTGGTTGTGGCTACGGTGCCCGTATTTCAGTTTATATATTTTGGCTCCACCTGCTTTCGAAAGTAATTGGTTACCCATGCAGATTCCGAAGATAGGAAGTTTCTCATTTTTCATTGCCTTACGGATATTCTGTACCGCAGCATCACAAGTATCCGGGTCGCCCGGGCCATTGGAAATAAATAATCCGTCAAATTCGAGTCCGTTGAAATCATAATCCCAAGGCACGCGAATCACTTCGACATCACGTTTCAGCAGGCAACGGATGATGTTGGTCTTTACTCCACAATCTACCAATACCACTTTTTTAAATTGAGAATTGAAAGTTGGAAGTTGAGAATTAAGTTGCGCAATGGGAGTATTTACAGGAAAAGAGTGAGAAGTTCCGTCAGGAAGATAAGAGATTATTTCCTTACAACTTACTTTGTCTACGTAATTAACGCCTGCATAAGCAGCTTCGGGAATATGCTCCGGCTCATCATCAAAGACAATCTTTCCCATCATCACACCATGTTCGCGGAGCACTTTCGTCAGCTCGCGGGTGTCAATACCTGTGATGCCGGGAATGTGTTCACGTTTCAACCAGTCACCGAGACTTTCCACTGCGTTCCAGTGGCTGTATTCATAAGAATAGTCGCTTACGATAATCGCTTCCGCATGGATTTTCCCGCTCTCCATGAAAGTAGCGAGCCCGTTCGGTCCGATTGTAAAAGGGGGAACTCCGTAGTTACCTATCAAAGGATAGGTAAGAGTCATCAACTGTCCGGCATACGAAGGGTCGGTAAGGCTCTCGGGATATCCGGTCATGGCAGTATTGAAAACTACTTCGCCCGCCACCGGCTTTTCGTAGCCAAACGACTTGCCGGAGAACCGGCTCCCGTCGTCAAGGATTAATGTCACATTTCTCATTCTTATTATTGAATCGTTGTATGGTTGTTAGAATTGATACATTTGCTCTATGTAATCTATAAATGCCTGATTCACCATTTTCACGCCTCCCGGTGTAGGGTAATTGCCGCTGAAGTACCAGTCGCCCGTATGATTCGGGCAAGCTTCGTGAAGTCCTTCCAACGGTTGGTAGACGATTTCGACTTTCGCTTTCGTTCCTTTCGGTGTCAGCAGTTCCACCATCTTGGCGGAGATTTCTTCATCGGTGAAAGGAGCATAGATGTCTTTGACATAGTTCACCATCTGCTCTTTCGGCAGTCCTATCTGGTCTTTGGATTTACGGTAAGCGGCAGCAATCACATCTTTCATATCGCGTTCTTTCAGAAGTTCGATAGCTGCCCTGAAAGCAATAAATTCGCTCATCTTCGCCATGTCTATGCCGTAATAATCGGGATAACGTACTTGCGGTGAAGAGGATACGATGACAATCTTCTTCGGGTTGAGACGGTCGAGAATACCGATAATACTTTGTTTCAGTGTCGTACCGCGCACAATACTGTCGTCAATTATCACCAGGTTATCGACACCGGACACGAGACTTCCGTATGTAATGTCATATACGTGAGCCGCCAAATCATTGCGGCTGTTTCCTTCGGCTATGAAAGTGCGGAGCTTGATATCCTTGATAGCCACCTTTTCACTACGGATACGGCGGGAAAGGATTATTTCCAGTTCTTCCATATTCGGGTTATGCCCCAATGCGGCAATCTGCTGCACTTTCTCTTCGTTCAGATAATCGTCCAATCCTTGCAGCATTCCGTAGAAAGCGACTTCGGCAGTATTGGGAATAAAAGAGAAAACGGTATGGTCGATGTCGTTATTGATAGCTTTCAGGATTTTCGGAACTAACTTTTCGCCCAGCAGTTTTCTTTCCTTATAGATATCTACGTCACTACCACGGGAGAAGTAGATACGTTCGAAAGAGCAGGCGTGCTTCTCACAAGGTTTGATAATTTGCGAAGTACGTATTTTGCCTTCCTTGCTGATAAACAGCGCTTGTCCCGGTTGCAGTTCTTTAATTTCTTCAAACGGAACATTCAGGACGGTCTGGATGACCGGACGTTCGGAAGCTAATACGGCTATCTCGTCATCCTGGTACCAGAATGCGGGACGAATCCCCCACGGGTCGCGGATAGCGAAAGATTCACCGCTTCCGGTCAGTCCGCAGATAACGTATCCCCCATCCCACTCACGGCTGGAAGTACGTAGTACATTAGCCAAGTCGATATGCTCTTCTATATAATTGGTGACGCCCATGCCTGTGAGCCCATCCGCTTCGGCAAGATTAAAGACACGTTCCACTTCACGGTCGAGACGGTGTCCCACCTGTTCCAGCATGATGTATGTATCGGCATATTTACGCGGATGCTGACCGATAGCCGTAATACGGGCAAATATTTCATCTACGTTCGTCATGTTGAAGTTACCGCAGAGAGCCAGATTCTTGGCACGCCAGTTGTTTCTTCTCAAAAACGGATGTACGTAAGAGATGCCGGATTTCCCAGTGGTGGAATAACGGAGATGTCCCATATATGCTTCACCGGCAAAAGGTAAAGTACGTTTGGCGTACTCCGCGTCATGCAGTTGTTCGGAAGTCAAATCCTTGAAATTGTTCTGCACATTTTCAAAGATTTCGGTAATGGCACCGGAACCCAGGGCACGTTCGCGAAACATATACTCTTCACCCGGATTGGCTTCCAGTTTCACGCAAGCCAGTCCTGCACCTTCCTGACCACGATTGTGCTGCTTTTCCATCAGCAGATAAAGCTTGTTCAGGCCGTACATCCACGTTCCATACTTCTTCTCGTAATACTCCAGCGGTTTAAGCAAGCGTATCATGGCAACGCCACATTCATGTTTCAATTGTTCCATCTATACTATTTACGATTTGACGATTTACTATTTACGATTTAAATTACCACCTGCCAATCAAACAACTTACTATCTATCATTGATTCTTCAATCGCAAATTGTCTAATTGTAAATTACATTATTCTACTGTTACTGACTTCGCCAGATTCCTGGGCTGATCTACATCCATTCCTTTGCAGACTGCTATGTGGTACGCAAGCAATTGGAGAGGTACCGTAGTAATTAACGGATTGAGACATTCGATTGTTTCAGGAAGCTCGATACTGCAATCGGCAATCTGGCTGATAACCATATCGCCTTTCGTCACAAAAGCAATCACCCGTCCTTTCCGCGCCTTGATTTCCTGAATGTTGCTCAGCACTTTTTCGTACAGGGCATTCTGGGTAGCAATCACCACTACCGGCATTTCCGCGTCAATCAAGGCAATCGGCCCGTGCTTCATCTCGGCAGCCGGATAACCTTCGGCGTGGATATACGAAATTTCTTTCAATTTCAGCGCACCTTCGAGAGCTACGGGATAGCTATATCCGCGTCCCAAATAAATAAAGTTGTGTGCATAGGTAAAAGTTTTCGATAGTTCCGCCAGTTTATCATTCAACTTCAGCACTTCTTTCATTTTCTCAGGAATTTGGTTCAACTCCCGCACAACCGAAAGATAATACCGTTCATCAATCGTTCCATTTTCTTTGGCAAGCGTCAATGCCAACATCGCCAATACAGTGACCTGTCCCGTAAATGCTTTGGTAGAAGCAACTCCGATTTCCGGGCCTACGTGGATATACGAACCGGTGTGAGTGGCACGGGGAATCGACGAACCGATGGCATTGCAAATACCATATATAAATGCCCCACGGCTCTTTGCCAATTCTACGGCAGCCAATGTATCGGCAGTCTCGCCACTCTGAGAAATGGCAATCACTACATCCTGCTCGTTAATCACAGGATCGCGGTAACGGAATTCAGAAGCATATTCCACTTCTACCGGTATGCGGCAGAAACTTTCAATCAGTTGTTTGCCGATAAGTCCGGCATGCCAGGAAGTTCCGCAAGCCACGATAATAAACCGTTTGGCACTCAGCAACCTTTCCTTATTATCAATCACTGCCGAAAGCACTACGTTGTCCGCATCTACATTGATGCGTCCGCGCATACAATCATGGATGCAATCCGGCTGTTCAAAAATCTCTTTCAACATGAAGTGCGGATAACCGCCCTTTTCCAGTTGTCCGAGATTCAATTCCACTTTCTTCACTTCGGGGGTCATTTCGACATTATTCAAATCGACTACCTTCAATTCTTCACCCCTGTTTATTACGGCAATCTCTCCGTCTTCCAAGTAAACTACCTTATCTGTATACTCAACAATCGGAGTGGCGTCCGAAGCCAGAAAGAATTCATCCTCGCCAATGCCTACTACCAACGGGCTGCTTTTGCGCGCAGCGACAATCTCATCCGGATGCTCTTTATCAAGAATCGCGATTGCATATGCACCAATCACCTCTCCCAATGCCAACTGAACGGCGGTCAGCAAACTAACCCGGTGAGTAACTTTCATGTATTCTATTAATTGAACAAGAACTTCGGTATCTGTACTGCTTTTAAAGATGTAGCCTTTGGCTTGGAGTTTTTCTTTGAGTACGGCGTAGTTTTCAATGATACCGTTGTGAATGAGAGCGAGTTTCTCGGAAGAAGAGTAATGAGGATGGGCGTTAGCGGAACAAGGTTCCCCATGAGTAGCCCAACGAGTATGGGCGATTCCGATTGTACCGGAAATATCTTTCTGTGTGACGAAATTTTCGAGTTCGGAGACTTTTCCTTTCGTCTTATACACATTCAACTGTTGGTTGTCACTGATTAATGCTACCCCTGCGCTGTCATATCCACGATACTCTAATCGCTTCAGTCCTTTTATAAGGATGGGATAGGCTTTTCTTTTACCAATATAGCCTACTATTCCACACATATTATAATATTTTTATTTCGGCTGCAAATATACATATTCCGAATAACATAAAGATTATAAATTCAATATTTATTTGACAGAAACTCACAAAAAAGTTACAAACACATCAAAAAGTTAAATAATACAATCTTTTTAGCTCAAAAAGAAACGCATTACAATCAATATCAAATAATAGTCATCAGACTAATAAATTAAAAGTTATCCAACTGATTTTAATTACAAATTAAAAGAAGAAAAAACAAACTTTATATTTCGTGTCACAGAAAGGCGACATTTTACTATCATTCTGAAATTAAACAGTTATTTTTGCAGAACATTTTGATACATCAAATAGGTATTATCATACAATAAAGCTAGTAAGAATGAAGAAACAAGAACTTTTTAACAACGAAACAGAAGGATTCCCTTACCAACGACAGCCCAAACAAGCAGGCTTGTACGATGCGGCATACGAACACGATGCCTGCGGTGTTGGTATGCTGGTAAACATTCACGGAGAAAAGTCACACGACATTGTTGAGTCGGCTTTAAAGGTATTGGAGAACATGCGCCACCGCGGCGCCGAAGGTGCGGACAACAAGACCGGAGACGGTGCAGGCATTATGCTACAAATCCCGCACGAGTTTATTTTATTACAAGGTATCCCCGTTCCCGAAAAGGGACGTTATGGCACCGGTCTGCTTTTTCTACCCAAAAATGAAAAAGACCAAGCAGCCATTTTGAGTATCATCATCGAAGAAATCGAAAAAGAAGGGCTTACGCTGATGCATCTGCGTAATGTACCTACCTGCCCGGAAATCCTGGGAGAAGCGGCTTTGGCCAATGAACCGGATATCAGGCAGGTATTTATCACCGGATTTACGGAAACGGAAACTGCCGACCGCAAACTTTATCTGATTCGCAAGAGAATCGAAAATAAAGTCAGAATGTCAGCCATTCCGGCGAAAGAGGATTTTTATGTCGTTTCGCTCTCCACAAAAAGCATTATATATAAAGGTATGCTTTCGTCATTGCAGCTACGCAACTATTATCCTGACCTGACGAACAGTTACTTTACCAGCGGACTGGCTTTGGTGCATTCCCGTTTCAGTACCAACACGTTCCCGACATGGAGCTTGGCACAACCTTTCCGTCTTCTGGCACACAATGGCGAAATCAATACGATTCGCGGTAACCGCGGCTGGATGGAAGCCCGCGAAAGTGTGCTTTCCTCTCCCACTCTCGGAGATATCAAAGAGATTCGTCCGATTATACAGCCGGGTATGAGTGACAGTGCTTCATTGGATAATGTACTGGAATTTTTAGTAATGTCGGGATTGAGCCTGCCCCACGCCATGGCAATGCTTGTACCTGAATCTTTCAACGAAAAGAATCCCATCAGTGAAGATTTGAAGTCTTTCTATGAATATCACTCTATATTAATGGAGCCCTGGGACGGACCTGCCGCCTTGCTATTCAGCGACGGACGTTTTGCAGGCGGTATGCTCGACCGTAACGGTCTGCGTCCCGCCCGCTACCTGATTACGAAAAATGATATGATGGTAGTAGCTTCGGAAGTTGGCGTAATGGATTTCGAACCGGGAGATGTTAAAGAAAAAGGACGGCTGCAACCGGGTAAGATTCTATTGATTGACACGGAAAAGGGCGAAATATATTACGACGGTGAACTGAAAAAGCAATTGGCGGAAGCAAAACCTTACCGCACATGGCTGGCTACCAACCGTATCGAACTGGACGAATTGAAAAGCGGACGCAAAGTGCCTCATCATGTAGAGAACTACGACCGGATGCTCCGTACTTTCGGTTATTCAAAAGAGGACATCGAAAAATTGATTACACCCATGGCCAGCACCGGCGCAGAGCCTATCCATTCAATGGGCAACGATACCCCGTTGGCTGTGCTTTCGGACAAGCCGCAACTGCTCTACAATTATTTCCGCCAGCAATTCGCCCAGGTGACGAATCCGCCGATTGACCCTCTACGCGAGGAACTGGTGATGTCATTGACGGAATATATCGGTGCTGTCGGCATGAATATTCTGACACCGAGCGAAAGCCATTGTAAAATGGTGCGTCTGAACCATCCGATTCTAAACAATACTCAATTGGATATTTTATGTAATATCCGCTATAAAGGTTTTAAGACTGTAAAGCTTCCGATGCTTTTTGAAGTAGCGAAAGGAAAAGCCGGGCTTCAGGAAGCACTGGGCGGACTTTGCAAAATGGCAGAAGAATCCGTGACGGAAGGCGTGAACTATATCATTCTGAGTGACCGTGATGTGGATGCCGACCATGCAGTAATCCCGTCCCTTCTGGCGGTAAGCGCTGTCCATCATCATCTGATTTCCGTTGGGAAACGTGTGCAGACGGCACTGGTAGTAGAAAGCGGTGAAATACGCGAGGTAATGCACGCAGCCTTATTACTCGGCTTCGGGGCAAGCGCACTGAATCCGTATATGGCATTTGCGGTGCTTGACAAATTGGTGAAAGACAGGGATATTCAATTGGACTATGCCACGGCCGAGAAGAATTATATCAAGTCCATCTGCAAAGGTCTGTTCAAGATTATGAGCAAGATGGGTATCTCTACCATCCGTTCATACCGCGGTGCAAAGATTTTCGAAGCTGTCGGTTTGAGCGAAGAGTTAACCAAGGCTTATTTCGGGGGACTCGGTTCACCCATTGGGGGTATCCGGCTGGAAGAGATTGCCAGAGACGCCATTGCTTTTCATAAAGAAGGAATGGCGCAAGAAGTTGAAAGTGGAGAAACTCCCAACTCTCAACTTCTTAAAAGCAACGGGTTGTATTCTTTCCGAAAAGACGGAGAAAAGCATGCATGGAATCCCGAAACCATCAGTGCGTTGCAATTGGCTACCCGCTTGGGCAGCTATAAGAAATTCAAAGAATATACTCACTTGGTAGACGAGAAAGAGAAACCTATCTTCCTGCGTGACTTCCTGGGATTCCGCCGCAATCCGATTTCTATCGACCAGGTGGAACCGGTAGAGAATATTTTACACCGTTTTGTTACGGGTGCCATGTCTTTCGGCTCTATCAGCAAAGAGGCTCACGAGGCAATGGCTATCGCCATGAATAAAATTCACGGACGCAGTAATACCGGCGAGGGCGGTGAAGACGCTTCCCGCTTCCAACCGCTACCGGACGGCAGTTCCCTGCGAAGTGCCATCAAGCAGGTGGCTTCGGGACGCTTCGGTGTGACAGCAGAATATCTAGTGAATGCGGATGAGATTCAGATTAAGATAGCACAGGGGGCAAAGCCGGGCGAAGGTGGGCAGCTTCCGGGATTCAAGGTGAACGATGTGATTGCCAAGACACGCCACTCTATTCCGGGAATTTCTCTGATTTCTCCCCCGCCCCATCACGATATTTATTCGATAGAGGATTTGGCTCAATTGATTTTCGATCTGAAAAATGTAAATCCACAGGCTAAAATCAGTGTGAAACTGGTAGCAGAAAGCGGTGTCGGTACAATTGCCGCCGGGGTGGCAAAAGCAAAGGCAGACCTGATTGTCATCTCCGGTGCTGAGGGGGGCACAGGTGCTTCTCCGGCTTCTTCTATCCGTTATGCGGGCATCTCACCGGAATTGGGATTGAGCGAGACACAGCAGACATTGGTACTGAACGGACTTCGTGGTCAAGTAGTTCTGCAAGCCGACGGACAACTGAAAACCGGACGTGACATCATCTTAATGGCACTAATGGGTGCCGAAGAATATGGTTTTGCCACCTCTGCACTGATTGTACTAGGTTGTGTGATGATGCGCAAATGTCATCAGAACACTTGTCCTGTGGGAGTTGCTACACAGAATGAGGAGTTGCGCAAACGTTTCCACGGACGCAGTGAATATTTAGTGAATTTCTTCACGTTCCTGGCGCAGGAAGTCCGTGAACATCTGGCGGAAATGGGATTCACCCGGATGAATGACATTATCGGACGGACAGACTTGATTGAACGTAAATCCGTAGCGGACGACCCGAATCCGAAGCATGCGTTGATTGATTTCAACAGGATGTTGGCACGTATTGACAACACTGCCGCTATCCGTCATGTCACCGACCAGGAACATGGCATCTCTACCGTAAAGGATGTGGCTATCATTGATGCCGCCCAGGATGCCATCGAACATGAGAAAGAAATCTCTTTAGAATATACAATTGCGAATACAGACCGTGCAATAGGTGCTATGCTTTCGGGAGTAATCGCGAAGAAACATGGTGCCAAGGGATTACCAGAACATACGTTGAATGTGAAATTCAAAGGTTCGGCAGGTCAGTCTTTCGGTGCATTCCTTGTGCCAGGGGTCAACTTTAAACTGGAAGGGGAAGCGAACGATTATCTTGGCAAGGGTCTGAGTGGCGGACGTATCGCCGTGCTTCCCCCTATCCGCAGCAATTTCGAAGCTGACAAGAATACAATTGCCGGCAATACTTTGCTTTATGGCGCCACAAGTGGTGAAGTGTATATCAACGGTCGTGTAGGAGAACGTTTTGCCGTACGCAACTCGGGTGCCGTCGCCGTAGTGGAAGGTGTAGGCGACCACTGTTGCGAATATATGACCGGCGGACGCGTTGTAGTCCTCGGACAAACCGGACGCAACTTTGCAGCCGGCATGAGTGGTGGTGTAGCCTATGTATGGAACAAAGACGGTAACTTCGATTATTTCTGTAATATGGAAATGGTGGAACTGTCACTCATCGAAGAAGCCAGCTACCGGAAGGAGCTACACGAACTGATTCGCCAGCACTACCTGTACACGGGCTCCAAACTGGCACGAACAATGCTCGACGACTGGAATCATTATGCAGACCAATTCATCCAGATAGTACCTATCGAATACAAAAAAGTATTGCAGGAAGAACAGATGAGAAAGTTACAACAGAAAATTGCAGACATGCAAAGAGACTATTAGATTTACTATTTGACTATTTACAATTTACTATTTGAATGTATAGTCTGTAAATAGTCAAATAGCAAATGACAAGATAGTCCGGAAATAGTAAATAATAATAGTAAATAACAAGATGGGAGATCCTAAAGCATTTCTAAATATACCCCGGCAGGAAGCGGGATACCGCCCTGTGAGCGAACGAATCACTGATTATAGTCAGGTAGAACAGACGTTGAATACAAACAGCCGCAAGTTGCAGGCATCCCGCTGCATGGACTGCGGCGTACCTTTCTGCCACTGGGCATGCCCGATAGGGAATAAACAACCGGAATGGCAGGATGCCTTATTCAAGGGAAAATGGAAAGAGGCATACGAAATATTGTCATCCACTTGTGATTTTCCGGAATTTACAGGACGTATTTGTCCTGCTCTTTGCGAGAAATCGTGTGTGTTGAAACTTTCCTGCGATCAGCCGGTAACTATCCGAGAGAATGAAGCGGCTATCGTGGAAGCGGCTTTTCGTGAAGGATATATACAGGTAAAAACACCGAGAAGAAACGGAAAGAAAGTGGCGGTGATTGGCGCAGGCCCTGCCGGACTGGTTGTAGCGAACCAGTTGAACCTGAAAGGATATAGTGTCACATTATTTGATAAAGACGAAGCGCCCGGCGGACTGCTCCGCTTCGGTATCCCCAACTTCAAACTGGATAAGAATGTGATTGACCGACGCATGAATATATTAGCAGCGGAAGGAATCAAGTTTGAAATGGGAGTAGAAATTGATGTCAATCATCTGCCGGAAGGGTTCGATGCTTACTGTATCTGCACAGGTACACCGACAGCACGAGATTTAAGTATTCCGGGAAGAGAACTGAAAGGTATTCACTTTGCCCTCGAAATGCTGGCGCAACAAAACAGGATTTTGGAAGGACAAACTTTCCAAAAAGATAAGTTAGTGAATGCCAAAGGAAAAAAGGTGCTTGTCATCGGTGGTGGAGATACCGGTTCGGATTGTATCGGAACCAGTGTACGCCAAGGAGCCATCAGTGTAACTCAAATTGAAATCATGCCTAAACCGCCTGTGGGACATAATCCGGCTACTCCGTGGCCGCAATGGCCGATAGTCTTCAAGACAACTTCCAGCCACGAAGAAGGGTGTACACGACGCTGGTGCCTGGCTTCCAATCAGTTCCTCGGAAAGAACGGAAAGGTGACAGGTGTAGAAGTGGAAGAGGTAGAATGGATTCCGGCAACAGACGGCGGACGCCCGACAATGAAACCTACCGGGAAAAAAGAGGTAATCGAGGCGGATATGGTATTGCTGGCTATGGGATTCTTGAAACCGGAACAACCGCAATTGGCCGATAATGTATTTCTTGCCGGAGATGCAACTACCGGAGCCAGTCTGGTAGTACGTGCCATGGCAGGCGGACGGAAAGCGGCTGCGGAAATAGATGCTTACTTAACAACCAAAAATTAAAGTTATGTGTGGAATAGCAGGTATACTCAACATCAAAGTTCAAACGAAAGAACTAAGAGATAAAGCACTGAAAATGGCCCAGAAGATCCGTCATCGCGGACCGGACTGGAGCGGAATCTATGTAGGTGGAAGTGCCATCCTGGCACACGAACGTCTTTCCATTGTCGACCCGCAGAGTGGCGGGCAGCCCTTATATTCGCCGGACCGTAAACAGGTGCTCGCCGTAAATGGTGAAATCTACAACCACCGTGATATTCGTGCAAAATATGCCGGGAAATATGATTTTCAAACAGGCAGTGATTGCGAAGTTATTCTTGCCCTTTATAAAGATAAAGGTATCCATTTTCTGGAAGATATCAGTGGTATCTTTGCCTTTGTCCTTTATGACGAAGAGAAAGATGAGTTCCTGATTGCCCGCGACCCTATCGGCGTTATACCTTTATATATAGGCAAAGACAAAGAGGGAAAAATCTACTTCGGCAGTGAACTGAAAGCGCTCGAAGGATTTTGTGATGAATACGAGGTATTCCTTCCCGGACATTACTATTACAGTAAAGAAGGAGAGATGAAACGCTGGTATTCGCGCGACTGGACAGAATATGAAACCGTAAAAGACAACGATGCCCGAACCGCCGATATAAAAACAGCATTAGAAGATGCAGTTCATCGCCAGTTGATGAGTGACGTACCTTATGGAGTACTTCTTTCCGGCGGTCTGGACAGTTCTGTTATTTCCGCTATCGCCAAGAAATATGCAGCCAAACGTATAGAAACAGACGGAGCAAGCGATGCCTGGTGGCCGCAACTTCACTCTTTTGCCATCGGTCTGAAGGGTGCGCCCGACTTGATAAAGGCACGTGAGGTTGCCGAATATATCGGCACGGTGCATCACGAAATAAACTACACCGTGCAGGAAGGACTGGATGCGATTCGTGACGTTATCTATTTCATAGAGACGTATGACGTAACTACCGTGCGGGCTTCTACTCCTATGTATCTGCTAGCACGTGTCATCAAGTCTATGGGTATCAAAATGGTGTTGAGCGGTGAAGGTGCCGATGAAGTTTTTGGCGGCTATCTCTATTTTCACAAAGCTCCTACTCCGGAGGCGTTCCACGAAGAAACGGTACGCAAACTTTCAAAATTGCATATGTATGACTGTCTCCGGGCTAACAAGAGTTTATCTGCTTGGGGAGTTGAAGGACGTGTCCCCTTCCTTGATAAAGAGTTTCTTGATGTGGCAATGACGCTGAACCCGAAGGCTAAAATGTGTCCCGGAAAGAATATTGAAAAAAGAATCGTACGTGAGGCTTTCGCCGATATACTACCGGAAAGCGTGGCATGGAGACAAAAAGAGCAGTTCAGTGACGGTGTGGGATATTCCTGGATTGATACATTGAAAGAAATAACAACCGCTGCCGTAAGTGACGAACAAATGGCACATGCAGCCGAACGTTTCCCCATCAATACTCCGCAAAACAAGGAAGAATATTATTACCGCAGCATCTTTGAAGAACATTTCCCCAGCGAAAGTGCGGCTCGCAGCGTGCCGAGTGTTCCCAGCGTAGCCTGCTCTACGGCAGAAGCACTGGCATGGGATATTTCCTTCAGAAATCTGAATGAGCCAAGCGGACGCGCGGTAAAAGGAATACATGAAGAAGCCTATACTTAACTTGTCGAAAAGTAATAGAATAGACTATTTCTGTTACTTTTCTGTAGCATTTCTATTCTAAAATCCTTAAGATTAACGCAGATTAGCATATTATTGTCTGATTTGCGTTTTCTTTTTTATAATTTTGAGGCCAAACCCGATTAAATCTGTTAAACCTTTTAAAGACCAGACCAATGAATTTAAAGAAAATAATGATGGCTTCCGCCCTTTTAGTAACTGCTTGCTGTATGCAGGCACAGACAAAAGCAATTGCCCACCGTGGTTTCTGGAAAACCCCGGGTTCATCACAAAACAGTATTGCCGCACTTCAAAAAGCAGATTCCATCGGATGCTACGGTTCAGAATTTGATGTATGGATTGCCAAAGATAATAAACTGATTGTCAATCATGACCCCGTTTATAAAATGCGACCGATGGAATATTCCAAAGGGGATGCATTGACCGGTCTGAAACTCTCTAACGGAGAAAACCTGCCTAGTTTAAAGCAGTATTTGGAAGCAGGAAAAAAATGCGATACCCAATTGATACTCGAACTCAAAGCACACAGCACCAAAAAGCGTGAGACAAAAGCCGTGCAGGAAATTGTGGCTATGGTAAAAAGTATGGGATTGGAGAACCGCATGGAATATATCACTTTCTCTCTGCATGCCATGAAAGAATTTATCCGCTTGGCGCCTACCGGAACTCCAGTATTCTATCTGAACGGTGATTTATCTCCGGAAGAATTAAAAGAACTTGGTGCAGCGGGATTTGACTATCATATGGGAGTAATTAAAAAACACCCCGAATGGATTAAGGAAGCTCATGACCTTGGCATGAAAGTCAATGTATGGACAGTGGATGAGGCAGAGGACATGAAATGGCTGATTGAGCATAAAGCAGATTTTATTACTACCAATGAGCCGATTGTATTACAGAAAGAGCTTAAGCAACAATAAATCAATATATATATTTAATCGTTTAGTATCCGGACTTAAAACAACGGAGCATTCCTTCAATTCATTTGACATTGAAGAGAATATCCGTATTTCTGCAAACACTAACAAAATATTACAGTCAGTTCATCTCAAATCATCCAGCACCTCTTTCAACTCTTGCACCGTCAATTCTCCTACTTGCCGCCAAAGTTCATTTCTCTTATGTAATAAGAGGAATGCCGGAACAGTATCTACATTATGTACATCGGCAAAAACAATGGATATAGGAGAAGGTTCTTAGGACTATCAAGGCTAAATATTCTTTATATATTATGAAAGAATATGCAAAAGGACGCACCCAAATAACAATTCATCAACATATAGATATACATAATTTCATTTTATAAGTTTAGACAGCTATATAATAAGCGATTGAAAGATTGATGAAAATAAATAGATATTAGATATACTTTTAAATAAAACACAAAACAAAAAGTCATATCTTTGCATCGTAATAAAACAAAAGGATACAACAACCAATAAATACAAGTCAAAATGATAAGAAAGATTAAGTTCACGAAAATGCATGGAGCAGGAAATGACTACATATATGTAGATACTACCCAATATCCGATAGCAGATCCTGAAAAGAAAGCAATCGAATGGAGCAAGTTTCATACAGGAATTGGGAGTGACGGACTTATATTAATTGGAAGTTCCGATAAGGCTGATTTCAGCATGCGTATTTTCAATGCCGACGGTTCGGAAGCGATGATGTGCGGAAATGGTAGCCGTTGCGTAGGCAAATACGTATATGAATACGGTTTGACTGATAAAACAGAAATCACACTGGACACGCTGTCGGGAATTAAGATACTGAAACTTCACGTAGAAGGAGAAACAGTTACCGCAGTCACAGTAGATATGGGCAGTCCGTTGGAAACAGGAGAAGTACATTGGAAAGGGAAATATCCTTTCCAGTCAACTAAAGTATCAATGGGAAATCCTCATTTAGTTACTTTTGTGGATGATATAACCCGGATTAACTTACCGGAAATCGGTCCCGAATTGGAGAATCATCCTCTTTTTCCTGACAGAACTAATGTAGAGTTTGCACAAATTGTCGGCAAAGATACTATACGGATGAGAGTATGGGAAAGAGGTTCGGGAATTACCCAAGCTTGCGGAACAGGTGCTTGCGCCACAGCAGTAGCCGCCTTCATCAACGGGCTTGCAGGAAGAAAAAGCAATATAATAATGGATGGCGGCACAGTTATCATTGAATGGGACGAAGCCTCAGGCCATATATTGATGACAGGACCGGCAACCAAAGTTTTCGATGGAGAAATTGTTGAAGAAGTTGAGAATGGAGAGTTGAGAGTCGAGAATTAAGAATGAATACGGATAGAAACTTAAAACAATAACAACATGGCATTAGTAAACGAACATTTTTTGAAATTACCGGGAAGTTACTTGTTCTCGGATATAGCGAAAAAGGTAAATACTTTCAGGATAACGCATCCCAAACAGGAAATCATCCGGCTAGGTATCGGTGATGTAACTCAGCCACTTCCCAAAGCCTGTACCGAAGCAATGCATAAAGCGGTAGAAGAACTGGCCAGTAAGGACACATTCCGCGGATATGGTCCTGAACAGGGATATGATTTTTTGATTGAAGCAATTATAAAGAATGACTTCGCCTCACGCGGGATTCACTTTTCCGCTTCTGAGATATTTGTCAGCGACGGAGCCAAAAGCGATACCGGGAACATAGGTGATATTCTTCGCCATGACAATAGCGTAGGCGTTACAGACCCTATCTATCCGGTATATATTGACAGTAACGTCATGTGCGGACGTGCCGGAGTACTAGAAGAGGAAACGGGTAAATGGAGCAATGTCACATATATGCCCTGCACGAGTGAAAACAACTTCATTCCTGAAATTCCGGACAAACGGATAGATATTGTTTATCTCTGCTATCCGAACAATCCGACCGGGACAACACTGACCAAACCGGAACTGAAGAAATGGGTGGACTATGCTTTGGCAAACGACACGTTAATCCTGTTTGATGCCGCATACGAAGCATATATCCAAGACGAAAACATCCCCCACTCTATCTACGAAATTAAAGGGGCGAAGAAATGTGCCATTGAATTCCGCAGCTTCTCAAAGACAGCAGGATTCACCGGAGTACGTTGCGGATATACGGTAGTACCGAAAGAGCTTACTGCCGCAACGTTGGAAGGCGACCGCATCCCGCTCAACAGACTATGGAACCGTCGGCAGTGTACCAAGTTCAACGGCACTTCCTACATTACCCAACGGGCAGCGGAAGCTGTTTACAGTGCGGAGGGCAAAGCACAGATTAAAGAAACGATCAACTATTATATGACCAACGCAAAAATCATGAAGGAAGGACTGGAAGCTACCGGATTGAAAGTTTATGGTGGAGTGAATGCTCCCTATTTATGGGTGAAAACCCCGAATGGCCTATCCTCATGGCGATTCTTTGAACAGATGTTGTATGAAGCCAATGTTGTCGGTACTCCCGGTGTGGGCTTCGGGCCGAGTGGTGAAGGATATATCCGCCTGACCGCTTTCGGTGAACGCAACGACTGTATCGAAGCTATGAGAAGAATAAAAAACTGGCTCTGATTGAATGAATAATGGATAGCGGGGAATGGGAAGTTCAACATACCCCCATTAACGGACATCATCATTCCCGCATTATCAGTTATCCATTGTTAGTTATCTATAAAAAGAACGATAGTATTTCGCGCGCTACTATATATATGGACCGTACATCCACATTTTTCTAACTTTTAAAGGTAAAAAGACGATGAAAACGACGATTAACAAAAACAAGGGGGTAATAACAGTAGCATTATTACTGTCAGGACTTGTCCCATCCGCAACGATGGCACAAGATAAAGTAGAAGCTTCCGTAGGAGTTGACCTGGTAAGCGGTTACATCTGGCGTGGGCAGGATTTAGGCGGAGTCAGCATCCAGCCTTCACTGGGAATTGCTTACAAAGGTTTCACACTCGGAGCATGGGGTTCTGTAGGATTCGAATCGGCAGACACGAAAGAGTTTGATTTGACCTTCGGTTACTCGATTGGTGGTTTTAGCGTTTCGGTAACAGATTATTGGTTTAATAGCCAAGTAGCGACAGGTGTGGACGATGACGGAGAAACGGTTTATTCAACCAACAAGTATTTTAAATATGGATCCCATTCTACGGCTCATGTGTTTGAGGCACAAGTGGGATATGATTTCGGTCTGCTGTCCGTCAACTGGTACACGAACTTTGCTGGTGCCGACGGTGTGAAAGAAAATGGCAAAAGAGCTTATTCTTCCTATCTCGCACTCAGCGCACCGTTCAGATTGGGTGGTCTTGACTGGACAGTAGATTTGGGCATGGTACCCTGGGAGACGACTTTCTATAATGGCTATACAAGTGGGTTCTGTGTTTCCGATGTCAGCCTCGGAGCTTCCAAGGACATCAAGATTACCGATTCCTTCTCCGTCCCGGCATTCGCCAAGGTATCAGTCAATCCACGCACGGAAGGAGCTTATTTCACATTCGGACTAAATTTTTAAGAGAGGAAGTTTAGAATATCAAGAGAGTGTATAGGGCCAAGGTAGTTAGAGTTTAGATTTTATCGGTTTGTTGTATGGTAACCTGCCATGGCTGCCACTACCCTATACCTCTTTCTTTTACTGGTCAACACTAATAATTTAAGGTATATGAAAAAGATTGAAGCTATTATCCGTAAAACCAAATTCGAGGACGTGAAAGACGCCCTTCTCGAAGCGGACATCGAATGGTTCTCTTACTATGACGTAAGGGGTATTGGAAAAGCGCGCCAGGGACGTATCTATCGTGGCGTAGTCTATGACACCAGCACCATCGAACGAATACTTATCTCTATTGTCGTACGCGACAAGAATACAGAGAAAACGGTACAAGCCATCATCAAGGCTGCACAAACCGGAGAAATCGGCGACGGACGTATCTTCGTCATCCCCATCGAAGACGCCATCCGCATCCGTACTGCCGAGCGCGGCGACATAGCCCTCTATAACGCCGAACAAGAACGCTAGCGGCAGCGGCAAGGTGCCGTTCCCAGGTTGCCTTGCGGTTTATAACGTTTATAAAGAGGTTTACAACATCACTAATAATAGGTATAAAATAAGATAATTATTATGGATACAAAATATAAAGGCCATGGCTTCATAAAGCTGTGGATAGCCACTACTATGTTCATGTTATGCTGTTTTGCTACAGGTACACTAGCACAGGATACAGTTATTGCCGATACAGCAACAGTTACAGAGACAATAACTGAACTTTCAGCACTCCCGGCCGAATCTACGGCAGAAGCCCCGGATACTATCGGCGACCTGGCTTTAGGATTAAATACGGTTTGGATGCTACTTGCAGCTATGCTCGTGTTCTTCATGCAGCCGGGATTTGCTTTGGTAGAGGCCGGTTTCACTAGAGTGAAGAATACCGCCAACATTTTAATGAAGAACTTCGTAGACTTCATGTTCGGTTCTTTGCTTTACTGGTTCATCGGTTTCGGACTGATGTTCGGCGCAGGCGGATTCATCGGGATGCCACACTTCTTCGACCTGTCTTTCATGGATAACGGGCTGCCCAAAGAAGGATTCCTTGTTTTCCAAACCGTATTCTGCGCCACTGCCGCTACCATCGTATCAGGAGCAATGGCAGAACGTACGAAATTCTCCATGTATTTGATTTATACAATCTTCATCAGTGTACTGATTTACCCGATTTCCGGTCATTGGACTTGGGGCGGCGGTTGGCTGATGAACAGTGAAGCAGATTCTTTTATGATGAATCTTTTCGGAACAACCTTCCATGATTTCGCCGGTTCCACTGTTGTTCACTCGGTAGGTGGATGGATTGCTTTGGTAGGTGCCGCCATTCTCGGCCCGCGTATTGGGAAATATGGAAAAGACGGAAAGTCCAGAGCTATTCCGGGCCATAACCTGACTATTGCCGCATTGGGTGTATTTATCCTTTGGTTCGGATGGTTCGGATTCAACCCCGGTTCCCAGTTGGCAGCAAGTAGTGAAGCAGATGCAAACGCCATATCACATGTATTCCTGACAACCAATCTTGCAGCTTGTGCCGGTGGTTTCTTCGCCTTGGCAATCAGTTGGACGAAGTACGGAAAACCCTCTTTGTCATTGACACTGAATGGTGTATTGGCAGGTTTGGTAGGTATCACCGCGGGATGCGATGTCGTATCTCCTGCAGGAGCCGCATTGACAGGTGCCATCTGTGGCGTTGTGATGATATTCTCGGTAGACTTTATTGATAAAATCCTGAAAATCGACGACCCGGTAGGTGCTTCTTCCGTGCATGGTGTTTGCGGTTTCTTAGGAACCATTCTTACAGGTTTGTTTTCTACCAGCGAAGGGCTGTTCTATGGATACGGTTTCGGATTCCTCGGAGCACAAATCTTCGGAGCACTTGTAGTCGGAGTTTGGGCGGCAGGCATGGGATTCATCATCTTCAAGGCTCTTGAAAAAATTCACGGTCTGCGCGTTCCGGCACGTATCGAGGAAGAAGGACTCGATATTTACGAACACGGAGAATCCGCTTACAACTAACAGAGAAAGATTATTTGCTCTCACATATTTAACAACAAATCAAAATTAGATATTATGTCAAAACTAAGATTCAGAGTAGTAGAAACTGCTTTCAAGAAGAAAGCGGTTGAGGTGGCAACTCCTGCCGAACGCCCGTCGGAGTATTTCGCCAAGTACGTATTCAACAAGGAAAAGATGTTTAAGTACCTTCCCAGCAAGGTATATAATGCATTGATTGACGCTATTGACAATGGCGCTCCGCTAGACCGCAGCATTGCCGACGAAGTGGCTGCCGGCATGAAGAAATGGGCTACCGAAATGGGAGTTACCCATTACACCCACTGGTTTGCACCGCTGACCGAAGGTACGGCAGAAAAGCACGATGCTTTCGTAGAACATGACGGCAAAGGCGGCATGATGGAAGAATTCACGGGCAAACTGCTTGTACAGCAGGAGCCGGATGCTTCCTCTTTCCCGAACGGTGGTATCCGCAATACGTTCGAAGCCCGCGGATACAGTGCCTGGGACCCTTCATCTCCTGCATTTATCGTAGACGACACTCTTTGTATCCCGACCGTATTTATCGCATATACCGGCGAAGCTCTCGACTACAAAGCTCCGTTATTGAAAGCACTTCGTGCCGTGGATAAGGCAGCCGTAGACGTTTGTCACTATTTCAACCCGGAAGTGAAGAAGGTAGTTGCCTACTTGGGCTGGGAACAGGAATATTTCTTAGTGGACGAAGGTTTATACGCCGCACGCCCGGACTTGTTAATGACAGGCCGTACATTAATGGGACACGACAGCGCCAAGAACCAGCAGTTGGAAGACCATTATTTCGGTGCTATCCCTACCCGCGTAGCAGCATTTATGAAAGACCTCGAAATTGAAGCCCTGAAACTGGGTATCCCTGTAAAGACCCGTCACAACGAGGTTGCACCCAACCAGTTTGAGCTGGCTCCAATCTTCGAAGAATGCAACTTAGCCAATGACCATAACTTATTGATTATGTCGTTGATGCGCAAAGTAAGCCGCCGTCATGGTTTCCGTGTACTTCTTCATGAAAAACCGTTCAAAGGCGTCAATGGTTCCGGCAAGCACAATAACTGGTCACTGGGGACTGACACAGGTATCTTATTGATGGGACCGGGCAAGACTCCTGAAGACAACCTGCGTTTCGTTACGTTCGTTGTAAATACATTGATGGCGGTTTATCATCATAACGGATTACTGAAAGCATCTATCTCCAGTGCCACCAACGCCCACCGTCTGGGAGCGAATGAAGCGCCGCCGGCAATCATCTCCTCTTTCCTGGGCAAACAGTTGTCTCAGGTATTGGACCATATAGAAAACAGTACAAAGGATGACTTAATCAGCCTCAGCGGCAAACAGGGCATGAAGCTGGATATTCCGCAGATACCCGAATTGCTGATTGACAATACCGACCGTAACCGCACCTCTCCTTTCGCCTTCACCGGCAACCGTTTCGAGTTCCGTGCCGTAGGTTCCGAAGCAAACTGCGCTTCCGCCATGATTGCATTGAACTCTGCCGTAGCTCATCAGTTGACAAAATTCAAGAAAGATGTAGACGCCTTGATTGATAAAGGAGAACCGAAGATATCCGCCATCCTTGAGATTATCCGCGGATACATCAAAGAGTGCAAAGCCATTCACTTTGACGGCAACGGTTACAGTGACGAGTGGAAAGAAGAAGCTGCCCGCCGCGGTCTGGATTGTGAAACGAGTGTTCCTGTCATCTTCGACAACTATCTGAAACCGGAAACGATTGCCATGTTCGAAGCTACCGGCGTAATGACAAAGAAAGAACTGGAAGCCCGCAACGAAGTGAAATGGGAAACTTACACGAAGAAAATCCAGATTGAAGCCCGTGTATTGGGTGACCTGGCAATGAACCATATCATCCCGGTAGCAACCCAGTATCAAACAGATTTGATTAACAACGTCTATAAGATGCAATCCCTGTTTCCGGCAGAAAAGGCAGCCAAACTATCTGCCAAGAACCTGGAACTTATCGAAGAGATTGCCGACCGTACAGCCTTCATCAAGGAGCATGTAGACGCAATGGTGGAAGCCCGTAAAGTGGCGAACAAGATTGAAAGCGAACGTGAGAAAGCCATTGCCTACCATGACACAATCACTCCGGCACTGGAAGAAATCCGTTACCACATCGACAAGTTGGAACTCATTGTCGACAATCAAATGTGGACGCTTCCGAAATACAGGGAACTATTATTCGTAAGATAGAAAAAGAAAATGCCCGATGAAGTCTTTCTCATCGGGCATGGAATAGAGATTATCTATTTCTTTTGTTGGTTGTTTTAAGTTTGCAGTAGAGGGGTGCCGTGAGGCAGTCCTCTACTTTTCATTCGATAATCTTCGCATCCTCAATATCGGCATCGTTATGTGACATCGGAGTCTGCGGACGGCGGTGCACAAACTTGAACCAGTTTATCAACTCAGAAAGCGAATAAACCAAACTACTGATACCGATAATAATAAAAGCAGTATTACGTGCTCCTGTCGGATTGAACAAAGCAACGATACCCGCAATAAGAATCAGGGAAGGAATCAGATAAAATGCTCCCGCAACAGGCATCCAGCGACGAGCGGCAGACAGAGAAGCAATCTGTTGCACACCACCCATAATCAGAATAAACCCTAACAGGAACATCAGAACATCCGCAAAAAACTCAGGCATCATAATCAGCCAAAATCCGAATAATAAACTGCCGATTCCTTCTATCGGAAAACGGGGTGCGGGCTCACCTTCCGTTCTTTTCCGTCCGAAATAGCCGAAAAGGCTGATAACACCGGGAATCAAAAAAGCGACTCCTACTGTGATAACAATATAACCGGCAGCCGCATTCGGCCAAATCACCAAGACCAAACCTATCACGAGTGCAAAGAGAATACGAATAAGGGAATAATTCATTGTTTTCATAAATTCTATATTTTTTAACCAAGTCTGTTCCGATACTTTTGCGAATATAAGTGTTTCTACTGATATATAAAAATAACAAATGAACATTGTAATAAGTTCGTAATATAATCGTTATAGCGATTACATCTCACTTAGATATTTTTGTAGAAAATTAATCCGTATCCCATTACGGCTGGGAGAAGACGCTTTTTTTTTGGGGGAGGGGGGCAGGATTCCGATACGGGAAATTATCGTGAAATAACCAAATCTTCAGAATCAGGTAATAAATTGCTGCGCAACGGAAGGAACCATAGCCGACAGCCAAGGTTTCATATCTTCTGCTACCAATAACCAATAAAGCAATAATATAACGAAAATGACAATAGCAATGCCTACTAAGACTTTTCTCTGTTTCATACTTGTCTTTGTTTAAAAATTCAATATTTACAAGAACAGCTCAGTTCTGAAATTGTTCTATAATCAGAAAAATGAAGGCAAAAGAGAAAAAAAGTAATATTTTGTTTGCTGTTTCAAACAAAGTGTCTATATTTGTCTCCATAAAATAACAAAAGACAATGAGAAGAATGTTAGTAAATACATATTGGTGGTGGCGCCCGTTACAACTCCGACAGTCGTAAGGGAGCAGTGCTCGTATGTATATACCTCATTAAAGATATAACAGATTTGAAAGAGCCCTGTCGCAACTTGCGACAGGGCTCTTTTCATTTACAAAATCAAATAATAACATAAAAACAGATAGGATTATGAAAAGTTTTTTAGTTGACCAGGATGGCTATTACGGAGAATTCGGCGGTGCTTACGTACCGGAAATCCTCCACAAATGTGTTGAGGAATTAACTAGTAAGTACCTCGAAGTAATTGAAAGTAAAGAATTTAAGAAGGAATTCGACCAGTTGCTACGTGACTACGTAGGACGTCCTTCCCCACTCTATCCAGCCCAACGCCTTTCTGAAAAATACGGTTGCAAATTGTATCTGAAGCGGGAAGACCTGAATCATACAGGTGCTCACAAAATCAACAATACCATCGGACAAATCTTACTGGCACGCCGCATGGGAAAGAAGCGCATCATCGCCGAAACCGGAGCCGGACAACATGGAGTAGCAACAGCTACCGTCTGTGCATTGATGAATATGGAATGTATCGTTTATATGGGAAAAACGGACGTAGAACGCCAGCACATCAATGTAGAGAAAATGAAAATGTTGGGAGCCACCGTTATCCCCGTTACTTCCGGCAACATGACGCTGAAAGACGCAACCAACGAAGCGATCCGCGACTGGTGCTGTCATCCTGCCGACACTTATTATATCATCGGCTCTACCGTAGGTCCTCATCCCTACCCTGACATGGTGGCACGCCTGCAATCTGTCATCAGTGAAGAAATCAAAAAGCAACTGCAAGAAAAAGAAGGACGTGATTATCCGGATTATCTGATAGCCTGCGTGGGAGGAGGAAGCAATGCTGCCGGAACGATTTATCATTATATCAACGACGAACGGGTAGGCATTATCCTGGCAGAAGCGGGAGGTAAAGGAATAGAAACCGGAATGACCGCCGCTACCATCCAACTCGGCAAAATGGGCATTATCCACGGAGCACGTACCTACGTCATCCAAAACGAAGACGGACAGATAGAGGAACCATACTCCATTTCCGCCGGACTGGATTATCCAGGCATTGGTCCGATACACGCTAACCTTGCCGCCCAAAGCCGTGCCAATGTGTTGGCCATCAACGATGACGAAGCCATAGAAGCTGCCTACGAACTGACGAAGCTGGAAGGAATTATCCCCGCACTGGAATCGGCACACGCACTAGGCGCTTTGAAGAAACTGAAGTTTAAACCGGAAGATGTGGTTGTACTCACTGTTTCGGGACGAGGTGACAAAGACATCGAGACTTATTTATCTTTCAACGAAGAGCAATAGGAGAACCAGCCAAATCATGTTTATAACTCGCAATTAACAAAAGCAGAAATGAAAACATTTAATTATACTACCCATAGCAAACAGGTGCTCGGAGATATGCATACCCCCGTCAGCATCTACCTGAAAGTGCGCGACATGTATCCACAATCTGCATTAATGGAAAGTTCCGATTATCATGCGGGAGAAAACTCTTTATCATTTATAGCCCTTTGCCCGCTGGCAAATATCGGCATAAACAGCGGCATTGTTACAGCCAGTTATCCGGACGGCAGCCGTGCTGAGGAGCCGTTGGCTAAGACATTCACCGTAGAAAAAGCCATGAACCGCTTTATCAGCCGATTCCAGGTGACCGGAGAATATAAGAATGTATGCGGGCTCTATGGATATACCACATTCAATGCCGTGAAGTATTTCGAGCATATTCCGGTAAAAGAAAGCCATGACGAACAGAATGACGCACCGGATTTGCTATACATATTATATAAGTATGTCATTGTCTTCAACCACTTCAAGAATGAACTGACATTAGTCGAGATGTCGGCTGAGGGAGAAGAGAGCGGTCTGCCGGAACTGGAAGCAGCCATCGAAAACAGGAATTATGCTTCTTACAATTTCTCGGTGACTGGCCCCGTCACCAGTCCTATCACGGACGAAGAACATAAAGCGAATGTCTGTAAAGGAATTGCCCACTGTATGCGTGGAGATGTTTTTCAAATCGTACTCTCCAGAAGATTTATCCAACCTTATGCCGGAGATGATTTCAAAGTTTACCGGGCACTACGCAGCATTAATCCTTCTCCTTATCTTTTCTATTTCGACTTCGGCGGATACCGCATTTTCGGCTCTTCACCGGAGACGCACTGCAAGATTGAAGACGGACATGCGTATATCGACCCGATTGCGGGAACTACCCGCCGCAGCGGAGACATCGTGAAAGACCGTGAGCTGGCTGAAGCATTGCTTGCCGACCCCAAAGAGAATGCCGAACACGTAATGCTGGTAGACCTCGCAAGAAATGACCTTTCCCGCAATTGCCATGACGTACGGGTGGTATTCTACAAAGAGCCGCAATATTATAGTCATGTCATCCATCTGGTAAGCCGTGTCAGTGGTGTGTTAAATGAAGGAGCGGATAAGATAAAGACATTTATCGACACTTTCCCCGCCGGCACATTAAGCGGCGCACCGAAAGTACGCGCCATGCAGCTAATCAGTGAAATCGAGCCCCACAACCGCGGAGCGTATGGCGGTTGCATCGGTTTTATCGGATTGAACGGTGAATTAAACCAAGCCATCACCATCCGTACGTTTGTAAGCCGCAACAATGAATTATGGTTCCAGGCGGGGGGCGGTATCGTGGCACACAGTCAGGAAGAACACGAATTGCAAGAGGTGAATAATAAGCTGGGAGCGTTGAAAAAAGCAATTGATTTGGCTGTAAAATTAAAGAACTAGGCGGGAAACAAAAACAACAATTGAGAAACAATTGAAACAACAATTTTACAAAGACAATAAAGAAATGAAAATATTACTTTTAGATAACTATGACTCTTTCACCTATAACTTGCTGCACGCAGTGAAAGAATTGGGGGCTACGGATATAGAAGTAGTCCGTAATGACCAGATAGAACTTGATGATGTAGAACGGTTCGATAAAATCATCCTGTCTCCCGGACCGGGTATCCCCGAAGAAGCGGGATTGCTATTACCCATTATAAAAAAGTATGCTCCTACCAAAAGTATTCTGGGTGTCTGTTTAGGACATCAAGCTATCGGTGAGGCTTTCGGAGCACGTTTGGAAAATCTGAAAGAAGTATATCACGGAGTGCAGACTCCGGTCAGTATCCTTAGTCACGATATACTCTTTGAGGGATTGGGAAAGGAAATTCCCGTCGGACGATACCACTCCTGGGTAGTAAGCCGGGACGGTTTTCCCGACTGCCTCGAAATAACGGCAGAAAGCAAGGAAGGACAAATCATGGCATTGCGCCATAAAACTTATGATGTACATGGCATTCAGTTCCATCCCGAATCCGTATTAACTCCGCAAGGAAAAGAAATTATCAGAAACTTCTTAAACGATTAAAGTTATGAAACAGATTCTATACCAACTTTTCGAGCATCAATATCTGGGACGAGATGAGGCGCGTACTATTTTGCAAAACATCGCACAAGGAAAATACAATGATGTACAGGTGGCATCGCTAATCACTGTCTTCCTGATGCGCAACATTTCCGTTGAGGAATTATGCGGTTTCCGCGATGCATTGCTTGAGATGCGTGTTCCGGTAGATTTGAGCGAGTTCGCCCCGATAGATATTATAGGAACCGGCGGTGACGGGAAAAATACGTTCAACATTTCTACGGCTTCCTGCTTTACCGTTGCCGGAGCAGGTTTTCCGGTAATAAAACACGGTAATTATGGGGCAACATCAGTCAGTGGCGCCAGCAATGTGATGGAACAGCATGGTGTGAAGTTCACCAGTGATGTCAATCAACTCCGTCGTAGCATGGAACAATGCAATATCGCCTATCTGCATGCCCCCTTATTCAATCCGGCCTTGAAAGCGGTCGCTCCGGTTCGCAAAGGACTTGCCGTACGTACTTTCTTCAATATGCTCGGTCCGTTGGTGAATCCGGCATTGCCGGCTTATCAGCTTTTAGGAGTTTATAATCTCCCGCTACTGCGTCTCTATACCTATACTTATCAGGAAAGTAAGACGAAATTTGCGGTCGTTCATAGTTTGGACGGATATGATGAAATCTCCCTGACTAATGAATTTAAAGTGGCAACCAGTGCCAACGAAAAGATTTATACTCCCGAAAGCCTCGGATTCTCCCGTTATAAAGATACCGATTTGGACGGCGGACAAACACCGGAAGATGCCGCTAAAATCTTTGATAATATCATGAATAACACAGCGAGCGAAGCCCAGAAGAATGTAGTGGTTGTCAACTCTGCTTTTGCCATTCATGTAGTTTGTCCGGAGAAAACAATTGAAGAATGCATCGCCCTGGCTAAAGAATCGCTGGAAAGCGGACGGGCATTGGCTACTTTGAAGAAATTCATTGAATTAAACAATTAAATATGAAAGATATATTATCCAAAATTATAGCCAACAAACGATTTGAAGTCGATCTGCAAAAGCAGGCTATTTCTATCGAACAGTTACAAGAAGGCATCAGCGAAGCTCCGGCTATCCGTTCCATGAAACAAGCACTGGCTTCTTCAATGTCAGGTGTGATAGCCGAGTTCAAACGGCGTTCACCATCCAAAGGATGGATAAAGCAGGGAGCACTTCCGGAAGAGGTTGTCCCATCCTATGTGAAAGCAGGCGCTTCCGCCCTCTCTATTCTCACTGACGAGAAGTTTTTCGGCGGGAGCCTGAAAGATATTCGCACTGCACGTCCTTTGACAGAGATTCCTATTCTCAGAAAGGATTTCATCATTGACGAATACCAGCTTTACCAAGCAAAAATCGTCGGCGCGGATGCTGTGCTCCTTATCGCGGCAGCACTAGAACCGGAAAAATGCAATGAACTCACAGAGAAAGCCCATTCTTTGGGTTTGGAAGTTTTGCTGGAGATTCACAGTGCTGACGAATTGGACTATATTAATAAGGAAACAGATATGATAGGAATCAACAACCGCCATTTAGGGACTTTCTTCACCGATGTAGAAAACTCTTTCCGATTGGCAGGGCAACTTCCCCAGGACGCTGTATTGGTATCCGAAAGCGGCATCTCCAGTCCTGAAACCGTCAAGCGTCTTCGGGCAGCCGGATTCCGAGGCTTCCTGATTGGTGAAACATTTATGAAAACCGAGCAACCGGGAGAAACTTTACAGTATTTCCTACAAGCAATACAATAAACTAAATATTCAAAACGGACAGCCCTATGATCAACGGAAAAATTATCAAAGTATGCGGTATGTGTGAAGCTGAAAACATACGGGACGTAGAATCTCTTGAAGGGATTGATATGCTGGGATTTATCTTTTACCCCAAATCTCCCCGATATGTCTACGAGCTTCCGGCTTATCTCCCTATCCATACCCGACGTGTCGGAGTCTTTGTGAATGAAGACAAACAGGTAGTCAGCATGTTTGCGGATCGCTTCGGACTGGACTATGTGCAACTACACGGGAATGAATCTCCGGAATACTGCCGGTCACTGCACACTGCGGGATTGAAAATCATCAAAGCCTTTTCAGTAGCCCGTCCCAAGGATTTAACCAAAGTATATGAATATGAAAAGGTATGCAAGCTGTTCCTGTTCGATACCAAATGCGAGCAATATGGCGGTTCGGGCAACCGGTTCGACTGGAACATCCTACATACATATAACGGACATGTGCCTTTTCTGCTAAGCGGTGGCATCAACCCTTACAGTGCCAATGCGCTGAAAGAATTCAAGCACCCCCGCCTTGCCGGATACGACCTCAACAGCCGTTTTGAATTTACACCGGGAAAGAAAGATCCGGAACGCATCCAGACCTTCCTGAATGAATTAAAATCATAATTTTAAGATTCCAATAATCATGAATAGAATTAATCAACTTTTCAATAGCAATAAGAAAGATATATTATCCGTTTATTTCTGTGCCGGCGATCCTACGTTAGACGGTACTGCCAATGTAATCCGTACACTCGAAAAGCACGGAGTCAGTATGATTGAAATCGGGCTCCCCTTCAGCGATCCGATGGCAGACGGCATCGTCATTCAGAATGCGGCTACCCGGGCGTTGCGCAACGGCATGTCCCTGAAACTTCTTTTTGAACAATTGCGCGACATTCGCAAAGATGTGAGTATACCACTTGTATTTATGGGATACTTGAATCCAATCATGCAGTTCGGATTTGAGAACTTCTGCCGTCAATGCGTGGAATGTGGTATTGACGGAGTTATCATCCCCGATCTTCCTTTCCGTGATTATCAGGAACAATACCGTATCATCGCCGAACGCTACAACATCAAAGTCGTCATGCTTATCACACCGGAAACCAGCGAAGAACGGGTACGTGAAATTGACGGACATACAGACGGTTTCATCTATATGGTTTCGTCTGCAGCAACCACCGGGGCACAGCAGGACTTCGACGAACAGAAACGGTCTTACTTCAAGAAGATAGAAGATATGCATCTGGATAATCCGCTGATGGTAGGATTCGGAATCTCTAACAAAGCGACTTTTCAAGCAGCTTGCGAACATGCTTCGGGAGCAATTATAGGCAGCAAATTTGTCACTTTACTTGAAGAAGAAAAAGAACCGGAAAAAGCCATCCTCAAATTGAAGGAAGCACTGAAAAAATAAAGATAGCGGCAGTAAGTAGCTAAAGTAACCAGGCTGGAAGTCATCCTATAGCCCCGGGAACTTGAACTACTTACTTTTAAAGATGCAAGAACTCTTTCTTTTAAATTGTCGGTTATTCCCGTATAAATATTCAGATTTACAACATTTTTGCACAAACTGCAAACAAATTCATCATTTACTATTCATAATTTGTAATTAATCGGTATCTTTGTCAGCGTTTTAACAGAAATTCAATGATTATGAAAGTAGATACTCCTTCTGTTTTGCTAATTTACACGGGTGGAACTATCGGAATGATAGAAAATCCTGAAACGGGTGCTTTAGAGAACTTCAATTTCGACCATCTGCTCAAGCATGTTCCTGAGCTGAAAAGATTCAATTACCGCATCTCTTCCTATCAATTCGAGCCACCTCTCGACTCTTCGGATATGGAGCCTGCTTATTGGGCAAAACTGGTAAAGATTATCAATTATAATTACGAGCATTTTGATGGCTTCGTCATTCTTCACGGGACAGATACCATGGCTTACACTGCTTCCGCTTTAAGCTTTATGCTCGAAAACCTGAGCAAACCTGTTATCCTCACCGGTTCGCAGCTTCCTATCGGAACTTTACGGACGGATGGAAAAGAAAATCTGATTACCGCTATTGAAATCGCCGCCGCCAAGAACCCGGATGGAACAGCTATTGTTCCTGAAGTATGTATATTCTTCGAGAATCACTTGATGCGCGGCAACCGCACCACAAAAATCAACGCGGAAAACTTCAACGCATTCCGATCTTTCAACTACCCGCCGTTGGCGCGCGTAGGTATTCATATCAAATACGAACCTAACCTTATCCGTAAACCTGACCCTAGCAAACCGCTAAAACCACATTATCTGTTTGATACGAATGTGGTCATACTGACGCTTTTTCCCGGCATTCAGGAGAGCATCGTGACCTCGCTCCTGCATGTTCCCGGACTGAAGGCAGTGGTCATGAAGACCTTCGGTTCAGGAAACGCACCGCAAAAAGAATGGTTTATCCGCCAATTAAAGGAAGCTACCGAACGAGGGATTATCATAGTCAACATCACCCAATGTGCTTCGGGAGCCGTGGAAATGGGACGCTACGAGACGGGGATGCATCTTCTGGAAGCCGGAGTTATCAGTGGATACGACAGCACTCCCGAATGTGCTATTACCAAATTAATGTTTTTACTAGGACATGGATTATCCAATCAGGATATCCGGTACAAAATGAACTCCTGTCTAATAGGAGAAATCACCAAACTCTGATAAGATACAAATATATTCATTATAATCCCTTATTTCTTCGACTTACAGATTCCTGTAGAAGAGAAGATTAAGGGATTTCTCATTTCATTTGCACAGAGTTTCAACCAATCTCGAAAGAACTGATATAGAACCAAACCGGAAGTGTGTATTTATTTGAAGACTAATGGCCGATATACGGAGATTATGATATGAATGACGTCGTTCTCCTGATTATCAAAGAAAGATTTCCATCAACAAAGATAACAAGACACAAGAATTCAAACTAAGCCTTGACTTGTCTGCCGCCTGAGCTACCAAGAATATCGGAGTTGCCATAGGACTCAATCACAATTATCAAGCTCCATATGTGCGGGATGCCCTGCTAAAATCATCAAGACATACAATTTTGAAACAAAAGAATGGAGAAAAGTAGAAAAAGCCTCTATCAGTAACTATAAATAATGAGAATAACTGCGTAATATACCTCATATAGGTGATTGTGGCACATACTGAAACACACTATCTTTGCAGTATCAGAATTGAATTAATTAGTCATAATTTTATTACGTAGCCACATTTAAGTAAAATGAAATAGAGTCCTGCCGAAGCGATTTCGTCGGGATTTTGTTTTTAAGAGCCTGTTTAAATTTTCCTGAGATTATGTTAGATAGGCTTTACCGACCT
>CANPJW010000003.1 GCA_947574505.1 uncultured Bacteroides sp.
TGGTCGGTAAAGCCTATCTAACATAATCTCAGGAAAATTTAAACAGGCTCTTAATCCCGGAAAAATGGAAATTAATTCTTATCTTTGACTATTAGATAGTTAACCATTAAAAATTAGAAGTATGAAGTTTTTTATTGACACGGCCAATTTGGAGCAGATTCAAGAGGCGTACGACCTCGGAGTACTTGACGGAGTGACTACCAACCCTTCGCTGATGGCGAAAGAAGGTATCAAAGGTGTGCAAAACCAGCGTGAACATTACGTCAAGATATGTAAGATTGTGGATGGCGATGTGAGTGCAGAAGTAATAGCGACCGATTATGAAGGGATGATTCGTGAAGGTGAAGAACTTGCTGCACTTGACCCGCATATTGTAGTGAAAGTGCCTTGTATTGCTGATGGAATTAAGGCTATCAAATATTTCACGGAAAAAGGGATTCGTACCAATTGTACATTGGTCTTCTCCGTGGGGCAAGCATTGCTGGCTGCCAAAGCTGGAGCTACTTATGTCTCTCCTTTCATAGGTCGGTTGGATGATATCTGCGGGAATGGGGTAAGACTTGTCGGTGATATTGTACGTATGTATCGCACATATGACTATAAGACACAGGTACTGGCAGCATCTATCCGTAATACCAAGCATATAATCGATTGTGTGGAGGTAGGGGCGGATGTGGCTACTTGTCCGTTGGGTGCCATCAAAGGATTACTTAATCATCCGTTGACAGATGCGGGATTGAAAAAATTCCTGGAAGATTACAGGAAAGTGAATGGTTGAGTGTAAATACAATCCCATTATGTAGGTGAATATCCATGAAAGTAATCTCTTCAGGATATTCACTTTTTTTCTTTTTGTTTCTTTTTATATTGAGTTGGTGTTTCTCCCGTATACTGTTTGAAAGCGGTACTGAAGTAACGCGAGGTGGTGAATCCTACTTTTTCGGCAATTTCGGTAAAAGACATTTCTGTACTGGTAATTAACATCATGGCTTTCTCCATACGGAATTTATTGATATATTCATTGGCTCCCATAGCTGTCAGGGCTTTCAACTTGTTGTAGAGCGAAGCACGACTCATACCTATCTCTTTGCATATAAAGGTAATATCTAAGTGGTTATTGTCTAAATTTTCTTGAATAAGTTTATTCAGCTTTAACAAGAATGTTTCGTCTGCCTGGCTGAAAGTACATTCTTCCGGTGTGGGGATCAATCCTGTATTCAGATATCTTTTTTTGGTCGATTCTCGGTTTCTTAAACGATTGCGGATAAGTTCCATTAACATTTCTATCTCAAAAGGTTTGGTCAGATAGGCATCCGCTCCATTTTTGTAACCGCTTAACTGACTTTGTTTGTCATCTCTTGCTGTCAGTAGAAGAATGGGGATATGGCTGATGGTAATATCTTCCTTGATATTTCTACAAAGTTCATATCCATTCATTCTTGGCATCATCACATCACTGACAATGATGTCCGGAGTATGACTTTTTATAAGTTGTAGAGCTTCTATACCATCTGCGGCAATTATTATCCGCTTAAAGTATTCTCTCAGTGAACTTTTAAGGAAACCAGTCAGGTCGGGATTATCATCTACTACCAAAATGGTATAGGGAGTTGTATCGAAATTATCTCCATCGGGTGTTATATCGTTGTCATCATCACTGATCAGTTCGTTCAAATAGGCTTTAGGTTGGCAGATAATCTCTTCTGTTTCTTGTTTTTGAGGAAGTTCAAAAAAGAAAGTGGCACCGGCTTCGTGATTATTACGGGCTCCGATAGAACCGCCATGTAATTCAACCAGAATTTTGGAATAAGATAGTCCGATACCTGTTCCGCTTTGTTCGCCCGTTCCTTGATAAAAACGGGTAAATAGTTTTTGTGTATCTACTTGTTGTAAGCCGCAACCTTGGTCGGTAATGGAAATACGTACTTTTTTCTTTGCAGAAAGTAGTTCCGACTTGATGATAATTTCCGTGTCTTTAGGACTATGTTTCAATGCATTGATAAGTAGGTTACTTAGAATGATTTCACATTTATCTTTATCAAAACTTACCATGTCAATGCATGGATCGAGGCAGTAATGAATTTGTATATTCTTTGCTTCTCCTTCACTGACAAAATCTTGTGATACTTGTTTGATCCATTCGTTAAGTGGGTAGGGATGTATAAGCAACTTACTTTCTCCTACCTCCATCTTGCGGACGTCGAGTACCATATTGAGCAGATTTTTCATCCGTTGAGACTGTCGGTAAATAGCTTTTAACGATAAGTATTGGGAATCTGCCGATGATAAAGATTTCAGAATACGGTTAAGAGGAGCGTGAATCAGTGTCAGCGGAGTACGCAGTTCATGACTGATGTTGATCAGGAAACGCACTTTTTCTTCATACACTTGTTGTTCATGCTCCTTCATTGCCCACTTCAACTTGTTTTCTTTTCGTTTCAATGTTCTTCGAAATGTTTCAATAATCATTCCGGTAATGAACAAGGCGCAGCTTAACATAAACCACCACGTACGGTACCAAGGAGGGAGTACGGTCAGTTCCAGTATCCGCTGACCGGGAATCCAATTACCGTCTTTTGCTGTGCAGGAAGTGATAATCTGATAATCACCAGGTGGAAGTGAACGAATGACTAATTCCGGGTTGTATGATTCGAACTGTTGGTCGTTCAGACCTTGTATCTGATATCGATATACTTTTTGCCTGAAAATATCCTCCTCTTTTGACATGATGCGGATACTTATGTTGCTGTTCCAAGGAACGGAAAGCCCGGGTGGATTACCGTTTAATTCGTTGTTGGCCGATTCTCCGTTGACAATTACATCCGATAACTGTAACTTGGGTAATTCGGAGACGGCCGGAAGCAGATTGCGGTTGATGTGTAGTAACCCTTTAACACCTCCCATGTAAATATCTCCGTGTCTACTAAGTAGGCGCGGTTTGGAAAGATATTCGTTTTGTATGGCACCGTCCGATTCGCCGAACAATACAAATTTCTTCTCTTTGATCAGCCATGCGAAAAGCATATCGTTTGTGCCAATCCATACTTTCCCTTGTTGGTCACATGCGATAAGTGTTACTTCCGTAAACAGTGAGGTGGTAAAAGGGGTACGTACTTTAGTAACTGAATTGTAATGAATCAATCCGTAATTGCTTCCTATCCAGAAATCACCGTTTTCGTCACGTGCAACGGAATTAATAATTGTATCTTTGAAACAACGGAACAGGGATGTCAGACGGTTGTTTTCTTTATCCAATTCATATATGTGCTTTATATCGTTCAGATAGGTATATTTTTCATGGTTGGTGATAGGCAGAAGAGTACCGATGATGTCTTCTCCTTCCTGTTCGGTGACTATTTGGAAAGTATGTTTATTCAGGTCATATTGATAAACATGGTCACTGAGCAATAACACATTATCCGGACTATTTTGATATAGATTGACCGTTTTACCCCGATTGCAAAGACGAGTAGTCGTTTGGGCATCTATAATTGTAAATGGTTGCTTCTTTCCGGTAGACGGATCAAAGACAAATACTCCTTGTGAGAAAAGTGAAATCAATAATTTACCTGGGATGAATTGACAGATAGATGCTACTTTATCTTCCCATGTCGATAAATAATGTGTAAATTTTTCCGTGATAGGATTGAAAAGATTGATACCACCGCCATCTGTTCCAATCCAGATTTTATCGTCGGATTGTTGATAAAGACAGAGAACTGTACTATTGCTTAAACCACGATTGTTGCCCGGCATGACATCGGTATAAGTCACCATTGATACTTCGCGGATACTGATTAGGCCGTTTCGGATACTTCCTGCCCACATATTGTTGTTGTAGTCGTTGTAGAGGCTGAGGATGGAATTGGCCGGTAATGAATAGTTTGCTCTGCCAGGGATATGTTCTAATAAGGAGAAACGTCCGGTTTCCGGTTCTAAGATATTAATTCCGCCGCCATCTGTTCCGATCCATAGTTTGTTTTCCCGTTCGGCAAGGCTAAGTATGACATTGTTGCTTAAAGAAGAATTACGGGTAGTGTACGAAGCTAATTGTTTCCCGTTTCGGTCGAAGCAGTAAAGGCCACTGTTGTATGGGGCAATCCATATTCGTTTTTTCGAGTCGATGATCAGGCTCATAATTTCTTTCCCACAGTCAAAAGGAGGGCGTTTGTATTTTCCGGTTTTCAAGTTAAGCAGGAGTATCCCTTGCCAGCGGCTGCAACAAAGTACGGTTTCCTCGTCCCAAAGGCTGAGCGTCGTAATGTTGAAATTCTTGATATTCGTAGGTTGGTTGAATTCCTGTATCAGACGGAAAGAATTGTTTTGGTAACTATAAAAGTAAATCTTGTTTTTGACTCCGAATAGTAGTCCGTCTTGGGTAGGACAAGCAGAATAAGCGATGATGCTTTTCCCTTCATCGTCAGTTGGTAAGTAGAAGTCATCACTTTGCCGTTGGTAACGTGCCACTCCTTTGTCTGTCAGAATCCAAACATTGTTTTGTTGATCTTCTACAATCTGATGGATGAGATCATGAGGTAAAGAATGCGAATCGTCTGCATGGTGAATATATTTTTTCAGTTCATGACCGTCAAACCGTCCTAAGCCGGAACGGGTACCTATCCATATGAATCCTTGTTCATCTGTAAGGATGCATCGTACGGTGGAAGGAAGCCCTTCTTTTAAAGAAATTTGTTTGTAATAATAATGTCCTGCCTGTAGGGGAAGCGCACCGGCTATCTGCATGACAAATACTATACATAGGATGATATATAATTTTATTTTCATGAACGTAGATCAGGTAAACAAAAACAAAGATAATACATTCGGATGAATATTGAATAAAATGATATAGAGTTTTGAGCAAAGATGATATTAATTTATCTATAATCTTTATCTTTGCTCGAAAATGTACGACTATGATTACCGAAGAACTACAGAAACTATATCAGGAATATACGGGAGTTCCCGCAGAGAATATAACAGAATTACCATCTTCCGGTTCCAACCGCCGCTACTTCCGGCTGACAGGTGCGAAAACCCTGATCGGCGTATGTGGCACGTCTGTCGAGGAGAATGATGCTTTCCTTTATATGGCAGCCCATTTCCGCAAGTCCGGCCTGCCTGTACCCGAAGTTCATATCGTTTCCGAAAATAAGAGTTACTATCTTCAGGAGGATTTGGGAGATACCCTTTTGTTTCATGCAATCGAGAAAGGACGTGCTACCAGCGTATTTTCCGAAGAGGAAAAAGAGTTGCTCCGCAAGACGGTCCGTTTGCTTCCTGCCATACAGTTTGCCGGATCCGACGGCTTCGACTTTTCCCGTTGCTATCCGCAGCCGGAGTTCAATCAGCGTTCTATCCTTTGGGATTTGAATTACTTCAAATATTGTTTCCTTAAGGCTACCGGCATGGAATTTCAGGAAGATAAACTGGAGGACGACTTTCAGAAGATGAGTGATGTGCTGCTGCGCAGTTCTTCCGCTACTTTTATGTACCGCGATTTTCAGAGCCGCAATGTGATGATCAAAGACGGTGAGCCGTGGTTTATCGACTTTCAGGGCGGACGAAAAGGGCCGTTCTATTATGATGTCGCTTCTTTCTTGTGGCAGGCAAAGGCGAAGTATCCCGATAGTCTCCGTCAGGAATTGCTGAAGGTGTATATCGATGCCCTGCGCAAATATCAGCCTATCGACGAGCCCTATTTCTATAGTCAGCTTCGTCATTTTGTTCTTTTCCGCACGTTGCAAGTGCTCGGAGCTTACGGTTTCAGGGGGTATTTTGAGAAGAAACCTCATTTTATCCAGAGTGTTCCTTTTGCTATCCAGAACCTGCGTGACTTGCTCAAAGAGGCGTACCCTGAATACCCGTATCTTTGCAATGTGCTACGCGAACTTACCGAACTCAAGCAATTCACCGACGATCTCAAGAAACGGCAGCTTACCGTCAAAGTGATGAGTTTTGCTTATAAGAAAGGGATTCCCGATGATCCTACCGGTAATGGCGGCGGTTATGTCTTTGACTGCCGTGCCGTGAACAATCCCGGTAAGTACGAACGCTACAAACCTTTCACGGGACTGGACGAACCGGTGATCAGTTTTCTCGAAGAAGATGGTGAAATTCTCCGTTTCCTCGACTCTGTCTATGCGTTGGTAGATGCTTCGGTGAAGCGATATATGGAACGTGGCTTCAGTAATTTGTCCGTTTGCTTCGGCTGTACCGGAGGACAGCATCGTTCGGTTTATTCGGCGCAGCATCTGGCAGAGCACCTGAACCGCAAATTTGGCGTGAAAGTGGAGCTGGTGCACCGCGAACAGAATATAGAACGTACTTTTGAGGCAACTGTGTAATGAAAGCAATGATATTTGCAGCCGGGTTGGGTAGCCGGCTGAAACCACTGACCGATACGATGCCCAAAGCTCTTGTTCCCGTGGCCGGACGTCCGATGCTGGAGCATGTGATTTTGAAACTGAAAGCTTCCGGTTTTACCGAAATAGTGATTAATATCCATCATTTCGGTGAGCAGATTATTGATTTTCTGAAAGCTAACAATGATTTCGGACTGACGTTGCATATTTCCGACGAACGGGACCTGCTGCTCGATACGGGGGGAGGAATCAGAAAAGCCCGTCGATTCTTTGAAAATTCCGATGAACCCTTCCTTGTGCATAATGTGGATATTCTTTCGGATATGAATCTGAAAGAACTGTATGACTTTCATTTGCGGAACGGAAGTGTAGCTACCTTGCTCGCCAGTCGCCGTAAAACTTCCCGTTATCTGCTTTTTGATGTGGAACGAAGATTGCGCGGATGGATCAACAAAGATACGGGACAGGTGAGGCCCGAAGGTTTCCTATATGATGAGTCGCTGTATAGAGAGTATGCCTTTAGCGGTATCCATGTTTTTTCGCCTGCTGTCTTCCAGTTGATGGAAGTGCCGTGCTGGGAAGGCAAGTTCTCTATTATGGACTTTTATCTGGCTACCTGCGGGCAAACGGATTATTGCGGTTATCTTATGGAAAAGTTGGAACTGATTGATATCGGCAAGCCGGAGACGTTGGCACGGGCGGAAGAGTTTTTAAGAGAGAATATAGTATCATGAGTATATTCGGGTAATTAGAGTTAATGAAAGGCGGAGATATTCGGAAACGGATATTGCCGCCTTTCTTTTTTTGTCTCGAAAGTTGTCTGATAATGTCTGTTGACCTCGAAAAATGCGATAAAATGGACTATTTTAGACATTTTTGGAAGAATCATAGCCAAAATCGAACATCTTAAATCTTAGATATAACCTAAATTTGTGGCAGTGAATGTCAGGAAAGACTTCGCTACTTATATAAAAGGTAATCTTAATTAATAAACTTATGAGAAGCAAATTCCTATTTCTTTGTCTCTTCCTTTTTGGAATGTTGACAGCTTGCAAAAACACAAAATGGGTAGATGTTCCTACCGGTACTCCTCCCGAAGGTTCAGTTACGGGAAAACCGGGCGAAACTGAAGAACCCGATGATCCTGATCCTACAGATAAAACATTTATCAACTGTTCTTATATCCGTGGTGATTTTTTTGAAACGAATCGAATTTCGGGAGCAAGTATGGGTGCTTGCAACGATTTGATTTATCTGACGGCACGTCCTTATGCTGACGGTGATTTGACTTTTGACTTACCCGTGAATGATGCAACACTTACAGGGGCATCAACGTATGCTGCTTCTTATAATGGACGCAACGGAGTACTCAAATTGGATGGTACCGGCAAGATGAACGCCGGCGACGGTCTGTTGCATTCACCAGACGGAGCATTCAAGAAATTCACATTCGGTACTTATATATATGTCAGCGAGTGGGTGGACGGAGCTTGCTTGTTTAAAAAGGTAGACGGCGGTTCTGTTGTCATCGCTTTCCAGTTGGGAGCAACGGAAGGTAATTTGAAACTGACTGTCGGAAGTGCTACGGCCACAGTGACGAATAGCGCATTGAAATCAGGAGCATGGCATTATGTAGCGGTGACTTATGATGGTGGCGCTGCCAAGTTATATATAGATACGAACAATACTGCCACTGACTTTACAGGCTCTCTGCCTGCTTCGGTTCCTAATACCCGTGCTGACTTTGTGATGGGAGAGAACCTAAAAGGTTATCTGGATGAAACATTTGTGAACAGTCTGCTGATGGGTACATTAGGAAGAAATCCCATCTCTTTTGATAATTGGAATAACACGAAAACACTTGCTTACTGGAAATATGATGACGCTGCAAAACCTGGTAAGGACTCGCATACATGGGCTATTCGTCTGGAGCAGATTCGTACTGCCTTGAATGGACAGGCAGGTGACCGGAAGATACGTTTGGGTATTGCTGGCGGCGAATGGTTGAAAATGGTCGGCAACGCAACTGCCCGTACTAACTTTGCCAATAACGTAAAGAAGGTGATCGAGCAATATAATCTGGATGGTGCGGACCTCGACTTTGAATGGGCTTATTCAGGTACTGATTTAGCCAATTACAGTAAAGCCATCGTGCAATTGCGTGAAGTATTGGGGAAAGATGTATTTTTGACCGTATCCCTACATCCTGTTTCTTACAAAATAAGTGCGGAAGCTATTGCAGCAGTCGATTTTATCTCGTTGCAATGCTATGGACCTTCAGTAAAACTTTTCTCTATGGAACGTTTCAAATCGGATGGTAAAGCTGCAGTCGATTATGGAATACCTCAGGATAAACTGGTCATGGGAGTACCTTTCTACGGGACTACGGGTACTGCCGGCGAGCAGGCTGCTTATTTTGATCTTGTCGGTAAGGGTAACCTGACTAATACTTCTGCAGACACATGGAGTTATGAAGGAAAGAACTATACGCTCAACAGCCAGAATACGATTCGCCAGAAGACACAATATGTGTGCGAGAATGGTTTTGGAGGAATCATGAGCTGGGACTTGGCTACAGACGTAGACGTGACGCATGAGATGTCTTTGTTGAAAGCAGTGAAAGAAGAGCTTGATTACTATGCCAATCCTACTGTAGAATAAAATAGAATCTTAATTAGTAAATATAATATTATGGAAAAAAAGAAGTTCGTGAGAAAACAAGAACGCTTTGTTCTGTTTCTGATGCTTCTGTTATTATTTCCTCTGGGTGCGTTGGCACAACAAAAATTGATAAAGGGACAGGTGGTAGACGAAATGGGAGAACCTATTATCGGTGCTACAGTCATAGTAAAAGGTGTAACCGGAGGAACGATTACAGATATTGACGGTAATTTCTCTATTCAAGGAAAAGTAGGAAGCACTCTTTTTGTTACATATGTGGGATATGCCCCATTGCAGGTAAAAGTCACTAAACAGGAAGGTAACAGACTGGTGATGAAGGAAGATGCTAAGGTGCTGGATGAAGTTGTGGTGGTAGGTATGGATACACAAAAAAGAAATACCATTACGGCAGCTGTCGCTACATTGAAAGATGACGCGATTGTGAATCGTCCTGTGACGGATGTTACCAGTGCTTTGCAAGGTAATATAGCCGGTTTGAACTTTGCTTCGGATGCAGTAGGCGGTGGTGTCGGTGGTGAAATCGGTGCCGATATTAAATTCAGTATTCGCGGTATCGGTTCTATTAACGGTGGCGAGCCTTATGTATTGGTGGATGGAGTGGAGCAGAGCATGCAGAATGTGAACCCGGCCGATATTGCCAGTATCAGTGTACTGAAAGATGCTTCTGCTTCTGCTGTATATGGTGCGCGTGCTGCTTATGGTGTGGTTCTAGTAACAACGAAGAGCGGTAAAAAAGAAAGAGCCAGTGTTACTTATCGTGGCACGGTAGGTTTCAGTGCACCTATCAATATGCCTAAAATGATGAATGCGTTGGAATACGCTGCGTATAATAACCAACAGTATGATAATGGAGGAGCTTCATCCGGTTTGCAAAAGATTTCGGATAAGACAATTGAGAAGATTAAGGGATTTATGCAGAATCCTTATTCGGCTGAGTTCCCAGGGATTGAAGCGAATACCACCGGTGATGACTGGGCAGGTGCTTATTATAATCAATACGGTAATACAGACTGGTTTGAATATTATTTCAAAGACAAATCTGTCCGCCATTCTCACAATTTGAGCGTGCAGGGAGGTTCTGATAAAGTAAACTATTATATTGGTATGGGATATACCTATCAGGAAGGTTTGCTGGATAAGGTACAGGATGATCTGAGTAAATATAACCTGAATACCAAGTTACAGTTTAAGACAAGTGACTGGCTGCGCTTCAACCTGAATAACAATATTACTTTGCAGATGATCAAACGCCCAATGGCTAATCAGATGATTCTGTATAATAAGATCGGTAGCCACCGTCCGACTCAGGTGACTGAACTGCCAGTTGAATCAGAATATAATATACCTAGCTGGAATGAAATGTTGTATCTGAAAAATTCCAATTATCAGAGAAACCGTATTTCGGATGCCTTGTCGTTTTCGGCTACCGTAACTCCTTTGGAAGGTTGGGATATCACCGGAGAAATGAAAATACGTTTTGATGTTGAAAATAATAACCTGAAAATGAAAGATGACCAGAAGTACGAAACTCCTGCAGGCACTTTCAAACCGGGCGATGCCACTAATCAGAGACAAGGATTTGCTTATCCGGGCATTAGCTGGAAAAACATGTATTTCGGCTCTTACACACGTGGTAGCATGTTTAATTATTATCTGTCGCCTAATCTGTCAAGTTCTTATACTCACCAGTGGGGAGATCATTTCTTTAAGGCAATGGCGGGTTACCAGATGGAATTGCAGGAGTATTCGGAAGAATATATGTATAAAGACGGTATGTTGAGTAACGATATTTATTCATTTGATAATGCCAGCGGAAATGTGATAGCAGGTGAAGCCCGTTCACACTGGGCTACGATGGGATTCTATACTCGTCTGAACTGGAACTACAATAATATTTATTTTCTGGAGTTCAGCGGACGTTATGATGGTTCTTCCCGTTTTGCTCCAGGCCACCGTTGGGGATTCTTCCCGTCATTCTCTGCCGGTTATGATATTGCACGCACTCCTTATTTCCAGCAATTGGCACTTCCTGTGTCTCAGTTGAAAGTACGTGTATCTTATGGTCGTCTGGGAAATCAGAATGGTGCAGGTCTATATGATTACATTGCTCAAATGCCGTTGGATGCACAAGGGACCAACGCTTGGCTGCTGCCTGGAATTTCGTCTTCCACGGCGTCCAAAGGAACAATTGCCAAGACTCCGAAAATGATCAGCCCATACATCACCTGGGAGAAAGTGGATAATGCCAACTTAGGTTTTGACTTAATGTTATTAAAAAACCGCTTGTCACTAACTGCCGACTTCTACCAACGTACGACACGTGACATGATTGGTCCGGCAGAGTCTATCCCAAGCATCAGTGGCATTGCTTCGGATGACCGTGCTAAAGTGAACAATGCCACTTTGCGTAACCGTGGTTGGGAACTTTCTGTAAGTTGGAATGATAAACTGAAATGTGGTTTTAGCTATGGAGTCGGTTTCAATGTATTTAACTACAAGGCTGTCGTGACCAAGTATAATAATCCTGAAGGTATCATTTACAATAATCATACAGGTCTGGCTGCCAATAAAGGTTATTATGAAGGTATGGATATTGGTGAAATATGGGGATATCGCGCAGACGATCTTTTCCTGTCGAACCGTGAAATTGATGATTACCTGAGAAATGTAAATCTGACAGCGTTCAAGTCGAATGACCTTTGGCGTCGCGGTGACTTAAAATATATCGATTCCAATGGGGATGGTAGAGTAGACGGTGGTAAAGGTACTTTGGCTGATCACGGAGATTTGCAGATTATTGGTAATACGACTCCCAAATATTCGTTCGGTATCAACTTGAATCTGGGATATAAAGGTTTTGAAGTATCTACATTGTTGCAAGGTGTGGCTAAGAGAGATTTTCCGATTTCCGGAAGTAACTATATGTTTGGTGGAAACAACTACAATTTCAAAGAACATCTCGATTATTTCAGCACAGAGAATCCGAATGGATACTTGCCGCGTCTGACCGGCTGGAAGGATGACAAAGACTTTTTGGTGAATACCGGATATAACACCACACGTTATCTGTTGAATGCTGCTTACATGCGTATGAAGAATCTGACGGTTGCTTATACCTTCAACAAAAAACAACTGAAACATATTGGTATCAGCAATCTGAAAGTATATGTGACTTGCGATAACTTATTCACCGTAACGAAACTGCCGAAACAATTTGATCCGGAAACACTGAATCAGGTGAATATGTCGGCTGGCGGTGATGCTCAAAATAGGGCTCCGGGTCTGACTTCTCCTATGAAGCAGAATGGTAACGGTATGGTATACCCGATGAACCGTAACTTCGTATTCGGACTTGATTTCACCTTTTAATTAGAGAATGACGATGAAAAAAATATATATATTATTAGTGGTTGGGGCAAGTTTCATGATGTCGGCATGTTCGGACTTCCTGGACAGAGAGCCTTTGACAACACCCAATAGTGAGACATTCCTTTCCAATGCAAGTGCCGTGAACAACTATATCAACGGTTTGTATATAGCACTTCCTTCTTTCGGGACTTACGATATGGGAGTTCGTGGAGAAGAAAAGAACAGTGATAATATCGTTGCGGAGGTTTATGACAAACGTCTGAACGGAGAATTGCAGGAAAACGGAGGAGGTACTACGGAATGGCAGAAAGGATATCAGAACCTGCGTAATGTGAATTATTTCTTTGAATACTATAAAGTGCCGGAAACAGAAGAGACGAAAGATGTACTTTCAATGAAAGGTGAGGCTTATTTTTTCCGTGCATACTGGCATTTTTATTTGCTGACCAGATTTGGAAGTATTCCTGTGATGGATAGATTCTGGGACGGCAATGCAACTGTCGGCGGTTTGCAGATTCCTCCACGTGACCGTTCCGCAGTGGCGCAGTTTATTCTTGACGATCTGAATACAGCTAAGGGATTACTTCACTCGCGTAGCCAGTATAAAGGTTTGAGAGTGTGTAAGGAGGCCGCTATTATTATGGCTATGAGAGTGGCCCTTTATGAAGGTACCTGGGAGAAATATCACAAAGGAACAGACTTTGCCGCTGCTGAAGATAAATCGGCAGACTTACTGGGACAGGTGCTGACACTGGGCGATGAACTGTTTGGTATGGGACTTGCTTTGAACACAAAAGCTACCGATAAGAATGCAGTGAATATAGAAGATGCTTATGCGCATATATTCAACTCGAAAGACCTGTCGGATATGACAGAGGTTGTATTTTGGAAGAAATATTCGATAGCAGATGGTGTGATTCATAATCTGAGCAGTAATCTGGGAGCGGGTTATGTAGATAACAGCGGACCGGCAGGTTTATCTCAGTCGTTGGTTGATAATTACTTGAATGCTGACGGAACACCTATCAATCCTGCTGACGGCATTTTTAAAGATTTCAATTTGACTTTTAAAGGCCGTGACGGACGTTTGCTGGCGACGGTTATGCATTCAAATTGTAAGTTTAAGTCAACCTCACCGGAATCAAAATCGAAAGCGATGCTGGTAGAGGAATATTCGGAAGAGAACAAACAGATAGTTCGTCCCCCTTATCTGACTGAAGGCGGTCCTGCGCGTAATGCTACCGGTTATCACATCCGTATGAGTATCGATACTACATATGTAAGCGGTCAGGGCGAGACGTCTCTTCCGGTGATCCGTTATGCGGAAGCTCTGCTGGCTTATGCGGAAGCTGCGGAAGAATTGGGAAAATGTACTTCTGCTGTTTTGGAAAAAACTTTAAAACCATTGCGCGAGCGCGCTGGGGTGACGTACAAAGACCCGTCTGAAATCGATCCTAATTTCACCGATTTTGGTTATACCATTTCTGCCAATTTGCAGGAAATCCGTCGGGAAAGACGTGCAGAACTGGCTTTGCAAGGTTTTCGTCTTGATGATTTGATGCGTTGGAGAGCTCATAAACTGATTCAGGGAAAACGTGGAACCGGTGCTTATTTTGGTACAGACGGTGTATTGTACAAAGCATTCGATCCTAAAAACGCAGCGGACTTGAAAACGATTCTGACTACAGACGGCTGGCTCGACCCACAGAAGGAACTTCTTCCGAGAGGCTATCAGTTTGATGCTAACCGCGATTACCTGTTGCCGGTACCTCCGAGTGAGATATCGTTGAATCATGAGTTGAAACAGAATCCGGGCTGGCAACGGAAATAGGAGAATGGAACAAGATTCATTTATGATAATTAGATAGATAAAGATATGAAGAACATATTATATAAAATACTTCCGGTATGTTTGTTGACCATCGGTTTGACAGGATGTGAGGATGAGACCAAGTATCGTCCTCTGCCGGAAGCTGTACCTTTGACAATGAGCATCAATGAAAAGGCGTTTGTGATGGGAGAACACTTGAAAGTAGATATTAAAGTGGAACCAGATGCTGATGGTAATGAGGTGGTAGCTAACGAAGATTTCGATATTTACTTTACGGCAAAAGCCGGAACGGAAGATGTAGCGAATGTGTTCGAACCATTTAGTAGTATTGTTACTTTCCCGAAAGGAGAGAAGCAGATTCAGGTGGATTTTCCGGTTAAGACTTCCGGATTAGTTGGTACTACTACGATGGAGTTTGTTGCTTTCGCACGTGGTTATAAGATGGCTAATTCCAGTCAGGGAATCAAGGTATCTGATTATTATCGGATATCCATGTCTCTGGAAAATAATACAGAAAATGTGGTGACAGAAGGCGGTAAGTTTGTATTGGTTGCCAAAGTAGACAAACCGAGTTCTGTGCCACTCGAAGTCACTATTACTCCGAAGGAAGGGGAAGAGGGCAGGTATGACAATCTACCTTCTACTTTAACTATTCCTGCAGGAAGAACTTCGGTCAAAAGTGCTGCTGTGACTATCAAACAGGACTATGAAATGACAGGCGACTTGCAGTTGGTATTGAATCTGAAAAGTAATTCTTCTTCCAATCCGATGACTGCTCCTGCATTGACTATTACTATGACAGACCTGGAATCAATGGCTGATCCTAATTTGTATGATATGACTACTGTATATGAGAATCCGAACATCATGTTTATTTCTTATGATGATGACTGGTTTACGGGTAAAGAAACAGCTAAGATGGACGAAGGAACAGCACATCCGAATGCCGAATTGGGCAGTCAGTGGAAGTTTGATTATGCTATTGAGTTCCATAAAAATTCAACATCGGGAGATTATCAAAAATTAGGTAATGCAACGGATGCCAATAGAGGAAATGTTTTAAAGATTGATTGGACCAAATACGCAAAAGTTACTGATGAAGGTGAATTGAATATTTGTGTAGGTGTAGAAGGTACTAATTATGGAACAGCAGGAATACATTGCTGTAAGTCTTTAGGGCAGATGTGGGCACAAAATGTTACACGTATATATCCGGGTATGCGTATTGAAATGAAAGTTCGTTTAGGAGGTAATAGAACAGGATTTGTACCGATGATAGAGGTGAAGAATCCAGCAACTGCTACTACATGTAAAGAAGCTAAGCGATCAATCTGTATACTTAAGAATGTTTCCGGCTCTGCAATCACCCAATCGGTGAGGGGAGAGGTTGTCAGTGATGCGAAGAGCGTAGTATCTGCTATTCCTAAAGTAGAAGATTATAATATTTATTGGGTCGAACTAGTCGATGAAAATACAATAAAGTTAGGTATTAATGGTTCTACAACCTTGGAAGTCACAAGGGATATGTTGGATTCATGGCCTTTTACCAAAGCTTCTACAGGAACATCAGTTGGAGCGAAAGGTCTTTATTTAGTAATGCGAATGGACTTGTTCGGAGAAGGTAATAGTGTTTCTTCTGAACTTCCGGCAGGTTGGGATACTGAACTGAAGTCAATTAATCCTGCAAATTATGCAACAGAAGGACCAAGAATGATAATAGACTGGATTCGTTTCTATGTAAATGATAACTATAAACGGGAAGCGAATGAACTTGTGAATAGAGACTATAAAGTCTCAATTCCTGGTAAGTTCTACCAGTTCTATTAATCTGTCATATTGACGAACCGTTTTCAATAGTATGAAATAAGTTCAATGCCGGAAGGCCATCGTGCAACAGCGATTTACTTCCGGCATTTACTGCTAATTCGGGTGGAAATAGAGAATATTGTAAATACATTAGCTATTTGTAGACATACTTTTTACATATCTTCCCTATCTTTGCCATGTAATCTAAATAAATTAATCATTATGGAAAACCTGCAATCAAACTTGTTCTATTCTTTGGCAGGAGTAGCTGCCGTAGCTTCCCTTGCTTCCTGTTCAAACAAGCAAAAGCCTGCGGAGCAGAAACCTTTGAATATCGTCTATATTATGACAGACGATCACACGGCTCAAATGATGAGCTGTTACGACACACGCTACATGGAAACACCCAATCTCGACCGCATTGCTGCCGATGGCGTACGTTTTACTCAAAGTTTTGTAGCCAATTCATTAAGCGGTCCCAGCCGTGCCTGTATGATTACGGGTAAGCATAGCTGTGCCAATAAATTCTACGATAATACGACTTGCGTATTCGACAGTTCTCAACAGACATTCCCGAAGCTGCTGCAAAAGGTAGGTTATCAGACTGCCTTAGTCGGTAAATGGCATTTGGAAAGTTTGCCATCCGGATTTAATTATTGGCAGATAGTACCCGGACAGGGAGATTATTACAATCCTGCTTTTATTACACAAGATAATGATACAATCCAAAAACATGGGTATATCACGAACTTAATTACAGATGATGCCATTGACTGGATGGAAAATAAGCGTGATCCGGAGAAACCATTCTGCCTGTTGATTCATCATAAGGCGATTCACCGTAACTGGATGGCAGATACTTGTAACCTTGCTCTTTATGAAGATAAAACGTTCCCGTTGCCTGATAATTTCTTTGATGATTATGAGGAACGTCCGGCAGCAGCTGCTCAGGAGATGAGCATCGTGAAAGACATGGATATGATTTACGACCTGAAGATGCTCCGTCCAAATGAAAAATCGCGTCTGAAATCACTTTATGAAAGATTTCTCGGACGTATGGATGAAGCACAACGTGCTGCATGGGATAAATTCTATACTCCGATAATAGACGATTTTTATAAACAGAATCTGCAAGGTGAGGAACTTGCCAATTGGAAATTCCAGCGTTATATGCGCGACTATATGAAGACCGTGAAATCATTGGATGACAATGTAGGCCGGGTGCTCGATTATCTGAAAGAGAAAGGATTGTTGGATAATACACTCGTTGTTTATACATCCGACCAGGGATTCTACATGGGTGAACACGGTTGGTTTGACAAACGTTTCATGTATGAAGAATCTATGCGTACACCACTTGTCATGCGCTTGCCGAAAGGATTAGAACGTAGAGGTGACATCACTGATATGGTACAAAATATTGATTATGCACCTACATTCCTCGAATTGGCAGGCGTAGAAATTCCTTCCGATATTCAAGGGAAATCTCTTGTTCCTTTGTTGAAAGGCGAACAGCCGAAAGATTGGCGTAAGGCTCTCTATTATCATTTTTATGAATATCCTGCCGAACATATGGTGAAACGTCATTACGGTGTACGTACAGAACGTTATAAATTGATTCATTTCTATAATGATATAAATTGGTGGGAACTTTACGATTTGCAGGCAGATCCGTCAGAAATGCATAATCTTTACGGACAGCCCGAATATGAATCGGTAGTAAAAGAGTTGAAAGAAGAAATGCTGCAACTTCAAGAGCAATATAACGATCCTGTCCGCTTCTCACCGAAGAACGATAAGGAGTAATATAAGTGCACATATCATGAAAAAATATATCTTAATCATTCTCATACTGTTCTCGCCATTGACGGTGTTTGTGCAGGCTGATAACTTAACATCCCCTTTGAATTCGATAGTTCCACGTCCGGTACAGATTGTACCGGGCAGTGGTAACTTTATTTTTTCGGCTAAAACGTTATTTGTAGTAGAAAACGAGGAACAGGCTGCGATTGTCTGTAATTTTATCGATTTGTTCACCCGTGCCGCCGGCATAACTCCCGCATTGAATATTAGAGAAGGAAAAGGACAAGTTTGTTTCACAACGGATTCTTCTTTAAAAAGTGAAGCATATTTGCTGGAGATTACTCCGGAACAGATACGTGTTAAAGCTTCGGATACCAAAGGCTTTTTCTATGCCCTGCAATCTATCCGCCAACTTCTCCCTGCCGCCATAGAATCGGAACAACCGGTGCGGAATATTATTTGGAGCATTCCTGCAGTGACTATTCAGGATGAACCTCGTTTTGGCTTCCGGGGATTATTGCTTGATCCTGTACGCTGTTTTATCCCCAAAGAGAACGTACTGCGCATCATTGACTGTATGGCGATGCTGAAAATAAACAAACTGCATTTTCATTTGACGGACGATAACGGTTGGCGGATTGAAATAAAGAAATATCCTCGTTTGACGGAAGTGGGAGCGTGGAGAGTAGACCGTACGGATGTACCTTTCCATTCACGCCGTAATCCGGAACGGGGAGAACCCACTCCGATAGGCGGCTTCTACACGCAGGAAGAGATTCGGGAAATTGTGGCTTATGCCGCTGATAGGCAGATTGAAGTGATTCCGGAAATAGATGTACCGGCACATAGTAACGCTGCCTTAGCTGCTTATCCCCAGTTTGCCTGTCCGGTTGTGAAAGACTTTATCGGTGTACTTCCCGGACTGGGAGGAAAAAATTCCGAGATTATCTATTGTGCAGGAAACGATAGCGTATTTACCTTTCTGCAAGATATTTTCGACGAAATTCTGACACTTTTTCCTTCCCGCTATATTCACGTAGGTGGAGATGAAGCCCGAAAGACGAATTGGGAGAAATGCCCGCTTTGCCAAAAACGGATGAAAAAGCAGCGTTTGGCAAATGAAGAGGATTTGCAGGGATACTTCATGAAACGACTCAGTGATTATCTGCGTAAGAAAGGTCGTGAAGTGATTGGTTGGGATGAATTGACAAACAGTTCTTTTCTTCCCGAAGAGTCTATTATCCTCGGTTGGCAGGGAATGGGAACGGCTGCCTTGAAGGCTGCCGAAAAAGGACATCGTTTTATCATGACTCCGGCGCGTATCATGTACTTGATCCGTTATCAGGGGCCGCAATGGTTTGAACCGGTGACGTATTTCGGTAACAACACTCTGAAAGATGTCTTTGATTACGAACCTGTACAAAAGGATTGGAAACCTGAATATGAATCGTTGTTGATGGGCATACAGGCTTGTATGTGGACAGAGTTCTGTAATAAGCCGGAAGATGTGGATTATCTTTTGTTTCCCCGTTTGGCTGCTTTAGCGGAAGTGGCATGGACACCCGCAGGTACGAAAGACTGGTCCGGATTCTTGAAACGGATGGACGCATACAACGCGCATATTGCAGAAAAAGGAATTATCTATGCCCGTTCAATGTATAACATACAGCAGACAGTGACACCGATAGACGGACATTTGGAAGTGAATTTGGAATGTTTCCGTCCGGATGTGGAAATTCGCTATACACTGAATGGCAGTGATCCGGCTATGTCCTCGCATCGTTACGACGGTCCTATCCGTGTGACGCAAACGCAGATGGTAAAAGCCGCTACCTTTATGAACGGCAAGCAAATGGGAGAAACCTTAGAACTGCAACTTACATGTAACAAAGCTATGGCAAAACCTTTGCTCGGCAATAAGCAAAATGAGAAGTTGCTAGTCAACGGATTGAGGGGTAGCCTGAAATATACTGATTTTGAATGGTGTAACTGGAACCGGAATGATTCTATATCTTTCACGATAGATTTGCTGGGCAAGGAGAAATTGAATAAATTTGCCATTGGTTGCATTACCAATTATGGAATGGGAGCGCACAAACCGAAGATGATCCGTGTAGAAGTTTCTGATGATAACAGGGTATATCGCACCATAGGGGAACTGAATTTTTCTCCGGAAGAGATCTATAAGGAAGGCACTTACAAAAATGACTATTCGATAGATATGGGCGGAGTATCTGCCCGTTATGTCCGAGTGACGGCGAAAGGAGCAGGGATATGTCCCGACAATCATGTTCGTCCCGGTCAGGAAGCGAGAGTCTATTTTGATGAGGTGATACTGGAATAGAATTACTTCTGAGATAACTGGAGTATAATATAAACTATAATTGTAAATTAAACTCAATAATGAATACGAAAGTACTAATAAAAACTGCCTTTAGATCTTCTCTGTTTGTGAGAACCGGAATGCTTTTCCTATTTCTGATAACGTTTGCCGCTGTCTCTGCGCAGAAGAAACCACTACCTGAATGGCAAAGCCAGTATGCGGTAGGACTGAACAAACTTGCCCCTCATACCTACGTATGGCCTTACGCTGATGCTTCTGATATTGAAAAGCCGGGCGGATACGAGCAATCCCCATTTTATATGAGCCTGAATGGAAAATGGAAATTCCATTGGGTGAAGAATCCCGATAATCGTCCGAAAGACTTTTATCAGCCTTCCTATTATACCGGGGGCTGGGCGGATATCAATGTCCCCGGCAACTGGGAACGCCAGGGTTATGGCACAGCTATCTACGTCAACGAAACGTATGAGTTTGACGACAAAATGTTCAACTTTAAAAAGAACCCGCCGCTCGTTCCTCATGCGAAGAATGAAGTCGGCTCATACCGCCGCACGTTCAAAGTGCCTGCCGACTGGAAAGGTCGTCGTGTGGTATTGTGCTGCGAAGGTGTGATTTCTTTCTATTATGTATGGGTGAACGGGAAACTGCTCGGATACAACCAAGGATCGAAAACAAATGCCGAATGGGATATTACGGATGTCCTGAATGACGGAGAAAATGTAGTGGCCTTGGAAGTGTATCGTTGGAGTGCGGGCGCGTATCTGGAATGTCAGGATATGTGGCGCTTGAGCGGCATCGAACGGGATGTCTACTTATATAGTACTCCCAAACAGTACATTGCCGACTATAAACTGAACGCTTCTTTAGATAAGGAAAAATACAAGGATGGTATCTTCGGACTGGAAGTAATCGTGGAAGGTCCTTCCGCTACCGCCAGTTCCATTGCGTACACATTGAAAGACGATTCGGGTAAGGCTGTCTTGCAGGATGCTGTTCAGATTAAATCCCGTGGATTGAGCAATTTCATTGCATTTGATGAAAAGAAGATTTCGAACGTAAAAGCCTGGAATGCGGAACATCCTAATCTTTATACATTGGTACTTGAACTGAAAGACGCTCAGGGCAAAGTCTCCGAACTGACCGGATGCGAAGTTGGTTTCCGCACTTCGGAAATCAAGGACGGTCGTTTCTGTATCAATGGTGTTCCGATTCTGGTGAAGGGAACTAACCGCCATGAGCACTCGCAACTCGGACGTACGGTAAGCAAGGAACTTATGGAACTGGACATCAAACTGATGAAACAGCATAACATCAACCTTGTCCGGAACTCGCATTATCCCACTCATCCTTATTGGTATCAGCTTTGCGACCGTTACGGACTGTACATGATTGACGAAGCAAACATCGAATCTCACGGCATGGGTTACGGCCCTGCTTCCCTTGCCAAAGACAGCACTTGGCTGACAGCCCACATGGATCGTACGCAACGTATGTACGAGCGTTCCAAGAATCATCCGGCGATTGTCATCTGGTCGCTTGGAAACGAAGCCGGAAACGGTATCAACTTTGAACGTACCTACGACAGGTTAAAATCTGTAGAAAAGACCCGCCCTGTGCAGTACGAACGTGCTGAACTGAATTACAATACGGACATTTACTGCCGCATGTATCGCAGTGTAGACGAAATAAAAGCGTATGTGGCGAAGAAAGGCATTTACCGTCCTTTCATCCTTTGTGAATACCTGCATGCAATGGGCAACAGTTGCGGCGGACTGAAAGAGTATTGGGACGTCTTCGAAAACGAACCGATGGCGCAAGGTGGTAGCGTGTGGGACTGGGTAGATCAGTCATTCCGCGAAATAGACAAGAACGGAAAATGGTATTGGACGTACGGTGGTGACTACGGACCGGAAGGGATACCGAGTTTTGGTAACTTCTGCTGTAATGGTCTGGTGAATACCGACCGCGAGCCGCATCCCCATCTGCTTGAAGTGAAGAAAGTTTATCAGAACATCAAGACTACGTTGCTTGACCGGAAAAATATGAAACTTCGTATCAAGAACTGGTACGATTTTTCCAATCTGAATGAATATATATTCCATTGGAATATTATGGCTGATAGCGGAGAAATACTGGCAGAAGGCACAAAAGTACTGGATTGTAAGCCGCATACTACAATAGATATACAATTGGGAAATGTGGCGTTATCGAAAAAAAATCGGGAGGCTTATCTCAATATTAGCTGGACACGTAAGGAAGATTCTCCGATGGTAGCCAAAGGTTGGGAAGTGGCCTATGACCAGTTTGTTCTTTCCGGTAATAAGAACTCCACGGCTCATCGTCCGCAAAAAGCAGGTGAGACTACTTTCACCGTTGATAAAGAAACGGGAACTTTGACTTCTTTAAGTCTGAATGGCAAAGAATTGCTTTCTACCCCTGTGGCATTGAGCCTTTTCCGTCCGGCTACTGATAATGACAATCGCGATAAGAATGGCGCACGTCTGTGGCGTAAAGCAGGATTGGACAATATAACTCAAAAAGTCGTTTCACTGAAAGAAGGCAAGAATTCGACAACTGCCCGTGTGGAAGTTCTCAATGCGAAAGGGCAGAAGGTTGGTACGGCTGACTTTATCTACGCACTAAACAAGAACGGTGCATTGAAAGTGAACACTACTTTTGAACCGGATACTTCAATTGTGAAATCAATAGCTCGCCTGGGATTAACCTTCCGTGTAGCTGACACTTACGACAAAGTTTCCTATTTGGGACGTGGCGACAATGAAACCTATGCCGACCGTGACCAATCCGGCAGAATCGGACTGTACCGGACAACTCCCGAACGTATGTTCCACTATTACGTCACTCCCCAGTCTACGGGCAACCGTACTGATGTACGTTGGGCGAAGTTCACGAATCACTCCGGTGAAGGTATCTTTGTTGAATCAAACCGTACTTTCCAGTTTAGTATGATTCCTTTCTCGGATGTATTATTGGAAAAAGCACGGCATATCAATGACCTGGAGCGTGACGGAATGTACACAGTACACCTGGATGCAGAGCAGGCAGGTGTGGGGACGGCCACTTGTGGTCCCGGTGTGTTGCCGCAATATCTGATTCCATTGAAGAAACAGAGCTTTGAATTCATCCTTTATCCGATAAAATGAGTTTAAAAACGATAGGCTATTAGATTATATAAATGAGGTGTGGATTTCACATTTTCTTTGAATATTGTTGGAAATATTCTGTTAGAGTAATTAAATTCACACCTTTATATTATCTTTGTGCTATCAGCATTAATTAAATTTTATATCATGAACAAACTACTGGTCACCTTATTATTATCCTCTGCCATCACATTAAGCGTTCAGGCACAAAAGTCAGAAGGATATTACGTCAAGCACGTTGAATTTCCTCAAAATGCCACCCTCGAACAGAAAGTGGATATGGCTGCACGTCTCGTGCCCACCCCTCAACAATATGCTTGGCAACAAATGGAATTGACAGCTTTCCTTCATTTTGGTATCAACACCTTTACCGGACGTGAATGGGGAGATGGAAAAGAAAACCCCGCTATTTTTAACCCGACCGAGCTGGATGCCGAGCAATGGGTAAGCATCCTCAAAGATGCCGGATTCAAAATGGTACTTCTGACCGCAAAGCATCACGACGGTTTCTGCCTTTGGCCAACAGCTACCACCAAACATTCCGTAGCCTCTTCTCTCTGGAAGAACGGGCAGGGGGATGTCGTAAAAGAACTTCGGAAAGCCTGCGACAAATATGATATGAAGTTCGGCATCTACCTTTCTCCGTGGGACCGCAATGCGGAATGTTATGGAGACTCTCCCCGTTACAATGAATTCTTTATCCACCAATTGACGGAACTGCTTACCAATTACGGTGAAGTGCACGAAGTATGGTTCGACGGAGCGAATGGGGAAGGCCCGAACGGAAAGAAACAAGTCTATGACTGGGACGCTTTCTATCAAACCATCCAACGCCTGCAACCGAAAGCAGTAATGGCGATTATGGGAGACGATGTTCGTTGGGTAGGAAATGAAAAAGGACTGGGACGCGAAACGGAATGGAATGCCACCGTGCTGACTCCGGGAATTTATGCCCGCTCGGCAGAAAACAACAAACGCCTGGGTGTCTTTAGCAAAGCGGAAGATTTAGGAAGCCGCAAAATGTTGGAGAAAGCTACCGAACTGTTTTGGTATCCTTCGGAAGTGGATGTGTCCATTCGTCCGGGATGGTTCTATCATGCGGAAGAGGATGCGAAAGTGAAGTCTTTGAAACATCTGTCGGATATTTATTTCCAGTCGGTAGGATATAACTCCGTGCTTCTATTGAATATACCGCCCGACCGCAAAGGCTTGATTAATGAAGCGGACGTGAACCGTCTGAAAGAATTTGCAGCTTACCGTCAACAGATATTTGCCGACAACCGGGTGAAGAAAGGAAGAAACTACTGGAATGCCACTTCGGGTAGTGAAGCCGTTTATTCTTTGAAACCGGGCTCGGAAATTAATTTAGTGATGCTTCAGGAAGATATCACGAAAGGTCAGAGAGTGGAGGCTTTCGTTGTAGAGGCTTTGACTGATAACGGTTGGAAAGAAGTAGGCAAGGGTACGACAATCGGATATAAACGTATGCTGCGTTTCCCGACAGTGAAAGCCAGTCAGCTACGGGTGAAGATTGACGAATGTCGTCTGACAGCTCATATAAACCAAGTAGCCGCTTATTATGCAGCTCCTTTGCAGGAAGTGGTTCAGGGTGAAGATTGGAATAATCTGCCTCGTGCTGGCTGGAAACAACTCGCTGATTCTCCGTTGACGATTGACTTGGGCAAATCGGTGACATTAGCCAGTTTTACTTATGCTCCTTTGAAAGCGGAAGCGAAACCGACAATGGCTTTCCGTTATAAATTCTTTGTGAGCATGGATGGAAAGAACTGGAAGGAAGTTCCTGCCAACGGTGAGTTCAGTAATATCATGCACAACCCGCTGCCGCAGACGGTTACTTTCGGTCAGAAAGTACAAGCACGTTATATTAAGTTGGAGGCTACTACGCCTACCGCAACAACCGCGAAAGTAGGAATGAATGAAATAGGAGTGATAACTACTCCCTGACGGGATTGTTATCGCTGAAAGATATGTATAGAGAGTAGCAGTGAAGACTGGCAGTCCTGATTTCTAGTGAATCGGATGCCTGTCTTTTCGGGATTAGGTGCTTCGGCTGCTATCCTGATGTTGGTATTCAAGTTTACTTTTTCTCCCGAAACAAAGTTTGGAAAGAATATGAACGTATCCAGTCGGACATCTTTGACCATTTGCTGGCAATGGTTCCCAAGTTTGACTTGAAGGTTTATAGTATTCCGATTAAATGATTTGTGCCATTCTGATGTTACGACTGTTCTAATACGGTGACACAAAACAATTTGTTACAGATAGTTGGTATATTAATATAAAATCAGCTCGAAGTCTGTATAAATAGGCAAATGGTCGCTGACACCGCCTTGATACTTCATCCCCTTATAAGTGCGGAAAGGTTCTTTATCACCGTATTTCTTATCCTCAATTAGTAAGAAGGGGAGCAGGCAGACGTTTGCTTTTTCCTCACTGGTGAAGAACTCGCCGGAGCGGTTCAACAAAGTGCCGGATACAATCAAGTGGTCGAGCAATTCCCATTCGCCCCGATATTTGTAAGAACCGAAATCTTTGGATTTGGCTTTTCGAGCGAGTAGATGATAGAGTTTCAATGGAGATAGGGTGGAGGATGGAACCTCCGCTTCCAGTACTTCACGGATAGACTTATTGGTCGGATAGTCATTAAAATCTCCCATGATGATAACTTGAGGGTGAAGCCGTTTGTGCAAGATACTATCCGCTTCCGTTCGTAGAATTTGGGCTGCATGAAGCCGGTAAGGTTCGGACTCTCTCACTCCGCCCGAACGGCTTGGGAGATGGCAGACAAATACATCCAGCGTGTCTCCTGTCAGTAATAAACCGCTGACGTGCAATAAATCCCTTGTCGGACGATGTTGGCCGAAAGGAGGAATGGAGACAGGGCGGGAAGATAATAATTTGAATAAATCCCGTTGATAAAGCAGAGCTACGTCAATACCTCTTAAATCGGGAGAATCCGTCATGACATAACGGTAGTCGAGTTCTTTTAAAGGCGAACGTCGGGTGAGGTCACGCAGTACCGTATCATTTTCCACTTCACAAAGACCTATGAGGGCGGGCGGATTCCATTCGCCAATCGCTGTGATGGTACGTGCAATATCAGCCAATTTCTTTTTGTATTTACTGTAATTCCAGTGACGTGTCGCGTCGGGAAGAAATTCACGGTCATTCTTCAGGCTGTCGTGATGAGTGTCAAACAGGTTTTCTATGTTCCAGCTTACGACGCGGAAAGGGACTTTTTCTTGAAAGGGGAAGTCTGGCCTGTAATGTGTCTTTTGTGCCGTAATAAAAGAAGGGGTAAGAAAGCTGATGCCCGATAATCCCATAACAAAAAAGAGTATGGTAACAGCTACTCGTTTTTCGCTGTCACCATGACCCTTGGTTTGTTGACTGGTCCGCCTGTTATTTCTTGGCAGGAACATGTACCAGAATATCTAGCAGGTGTTTCCAGAACTTATCTACAGTAGGAATAAGCATCCGTTCATCGGGAGAGTGAACACCGGTAAGAGTCGGTCCGAAAGAAATCATATCCAATGCCGGGTATTTGTCAAGGAACAAGCCACATTCCAATCCTGCATGGATAGCTTTCACTTTGGCGTCTACACCAAATAAACGTTTATAAGATTCGGCAGCCACTTCGAGGATGGCCGAATGTGGATTCGGCTTCCATCCCGGATAACCTTCACCGAAGGTAACGTTTGCTCCCGCCAACAGGAATACGGTGCGTACAGTATTCGCTATATCATTGCGGGCAGACAAGATGGAACTGCGCTGGCTGGTTTCGATACGGATGACATTATTAGGTTTCATTTTCACGGAAGCAAGGTTTGTAGACGTTTCCACCAGTCCCGGGATGTCTTGGCTCATGGCATATACACCATGAGGGGCGGCATATAAGGCCTTCATCAAACGGTCGGTTGTGCTTTGGTCAATAGCAGTCTTGCGGGGAGCTTCCGATTCGAGAACCAGTTTCAAGTCCGGTTCTACAACGGACAATTCATCTTCTATTTCGCTGGCGAAGATATTCAATTCGGTACGAACATCATGTTTCGCATCTTCGGGCACAGCACAGATAGCATACGCTTCGCGGGGAATGGCATTGCGCAGATTGCCACCGTTGATTTCGCAAAGATACAAATCGTGCTTATTGGCTATGCGGGTGAGGAAACGATTCAAAATCTTGTTCGCATTTCCTCTTCCCAAATGAATGTCGCCACCGGAATGACCGCCTTTCAGCCCTTTCACTTCCACCTTGAAGAAAAAATATCCGGCAGGAACTTCTATATCCTTATATGTAAATTCGGCTACGGAGTCAATGCCGCCGGCACATCCGATAAAGATTTCTCCTTCGTCCTCAGAGTCAAGGTTGAGAAGAATATCACCGCTCATAAAACCCTCTTGCAGGGCGAAAGCTCCGGTAAGCCCCGTTTCTTCGTCTACGGTAAACAAACATTCCAACGGACCATGTTCAATGCTGTCGTCAGCCAGAATGGCCAATTCGGTGGCTACACCGATACCGTTGTCGGCTCCAAGAGTGGTGCCTTTGGCTTTCAGCCATTCACCGTCAATTTCCGTTTCGATGGGGTCGGTGAGGAAGTCATGTTGAACATCATTGTTCTTTTCGCACACCATGTCGATATGTGATTGCAATACGACGGTTTGAAGATTTTCCTTTCCCGGAGTAGCGGGTTTTTTAATCAATACGTTGCCGGCTTCGTCCACCTTGGTTTCCAGATTATGTTTTGCTCCGAATGCCTTCAGGTAGGCAATCATTTTCTCTTCCTTCTTCGAAGGGCGTGGCACTTGGCAGATTTCTTCGAAATACTTGAATACGCCAGTCGGCTTTAAGTCTTTTTTTTCCATGCTGTTTTTATTTTATAATAGGAATAGAAGGGCTGTTTTCGCTTCTTCTATTGCTAAATATGGTTAATTTGATTGACTTATCTGAACTCATATCTCATTAAAGCCTATCTTTGCACTCACAAAATTAATAGAAATGGTTGAGACTATACTGATAACTTTGTTAATAGTTGCTATTTCCCTAGCATTATTAGGGGTGAAAGTATTCTTTACTAAGGGGGGTAAGTTCCCTAATGGCCACGTGAGCGGAAATAAAGCGTTGCGTAAAAAAGGAATCGGATGTGTACAGTCTCAGGATCGTGAAGCACAAAAGAAGCCACGTTTTTCTATTGATGAGTTGGAAAAAGCCTTGAACGATAGTATGAATTAAATTTTTAAAAAACAATACTTATAAATTATGAATAGAATGAACTTCCTCATGAACGGTTTGGCTGCTCTTGCGTTTATCGTTTTATTTTCACAATGTGCTGGCAAAGCTGACAATCAAATTACTGCTGCTCCTTCTCAGGCTAACGCTGAATTGTCAGGAATGAAAATTGCGTATGTTGAAATCGATTCGTTATTAGCACAATATAACTTCTGTATCGATCTGAATGAGGCGATGGTAAAGAAGAGCGAAAATGTCCGTTTGACATTGAACCAAAAAGCGAATGCTCTAAATAAGGAAAAACAAGAGTTCCAGAAGAAAGTTGAGAATAATGCATTTCTGTCACAAGACAGAGCTCAACAGGAATACAACCGCCTGGTGAAGTTGGAACAAGATCTGCAGGAATTGAGCAACAAACTTCAGAATGGTCTGATGGAAGAAAATAACAAGAATAGCTTGCAGTTCCGCGATTCTATCAATGCTTTCCTGAAAGAGTATAACAAGACTCATGGATATAGCTTAATCTTCAGCAACACAGGTTTCGATAACCTGCTTTATGCTGACAGTGCATTCAATATCACAAAAGAAATTGTGGATGGACTGAATGCAAGATATTCTCCAGTAAAGAAATAAGATTTATAAATAATGATAATTAATATGTTCCGTGCTTTGTGAAAAAGGACGGAACATGAATTCTAAAATTTTGTTTGTGTTGGTGCCTGTTCAAGACTGTGAAGCTATGAACGGGCTTTTTTATGCCCTTTCTTTTTCTTCTTCCTGTGGAATACGGAAGGCGGTATAAAGTTCGAGTATAGCGGCAATAGTAAGACAAGCTATCCATTCATTGCCGCGTGTGGCGAACATGAAAGTTCCGGTCAGTATGAGTGCCAATGCCCCGAATATCTGCTGAATGCGCAGGCGTTTCAAAGTTTTGCTTTTTCCTTTGACGGGCGTGTTCACTTGCGCCAACGCGATGAATCCGGCTCCGATAGTATATATATAGGGGGCGTAAATCCATCCGGTAATAAATACGGTAGCTCCGGTAAGAGCCATTATAGCGCCGACGGCGAAAAAAGCGGGTACTAATTGTTTCATTGTTTAATCTTCAAAAACGTAAATATCTTCGTTGGGTTTCTTCATCAGATACTTTTCGCGGGCAATCTGTTCGATAGCGTCAGGATTGGTGCTTATTTCATTGAGACGCTTCGTGTTCTCTTCATAATCCATCCGGTACTTTTCTATCTCTTCTTTCAATAGGCTGATTTCACGTTTATATCCGAGACGACGCACCAAGCTGTTCTCGTCCAGAAAACCTATGATAACGGCAAATGCAACGACTGTAATGAGATACTTACGTCTGCATATGAAATTCCAAATACTGATTAGTTTACCCATGACTTCTCCTTTTAATCCCCGCAAAGATAAAACTAATAACTTAAAAACTTATCGCTTCGGTTTCAAAACTTCTATCCTTATCCTTTATTACTTATCACTTTTTTATGTACATTTGCACTGAACTCAAAAAAACAGAGAGAATCCCGGATATGGAAAACTATATTGTATCAGCCCGTAAGTACCGTCCGTCCACGTTCGAGTCAGTGGTAGGTCAGCGGGCGCTGACCACTACGCTGAAAAATGCGATTGCCACCCAGAAACTGGCTCATGCCTATTTGTTTTGCGGGCCGCGTGGAGTGGGGAAGACTACTTGCGCACGTATCTTTGCCAAAACGATAAACTGTATGACGCCCACTGCCGACGGCGAGGCTTGCAACCAATGCGAATCCTGTGTGGCATTTAACGAACAGCGGTCGTACAATATCCACGAGCTTGATGCCGCATCCAACAACTCGGTAGACGACATCCGCCAGTTGGTGGAACAGGTGCGTATTCCGCCACAAATCGGCAAGTATAAAGTATATATCATCGATGAGGTACATATGCTTTCCGCATCTGCTTTCAATGCGTTTCTGAAAACGCTGGAAGAACCGCCCCGTCATGCCATCTTTATTTTGGCTACAACGGAGAAACATAAGATTCTTCCGACCATCCTTTCCCGTTGCCAGATTTATGATTTCAACCGGATTAGTGTGGAAGATACAGTGAATCACTTGTCGTATGTAGCTTCGAAAGAGGCAATCACTGCGGAACCGGAAGCATTGAACGTGATAGCGATGAAAGCGGACGGTGGTATGCGTGACGCATTGTCTATTTTCGACCAAGTGGTGAGTTTTACGGGTGGCAACATCACGTACAAGAGTGTGATTGATAATCTGAATGTACTTGATTACGAATATTATTTCCGTCTGACGGATTGCTTCCTTGAAAACAAGGTAAGCGACGCCCTGCTGCTATTTAATGACATATTGAATAAAGGCTTCGATGGAAGCCACTTTATAACCGGCTTGTCTTCTCATTTCCGTGACTTGCTGGTGGCCAAAGACGCGGTGACATTGCCTTTGCTGGAAGTGGGGGCGAGCATACGCCAACGCTATCAGGAGCAGGCTCAGAAATGCCCGTTGCCTTTCCTGTATCAGGCAATGAAGCTTTGTAATGAATGTGATTTGAATTACCGCATCAGCAAGAACAAGCGTTTGCTGGTAGAATTGACTTTGATACAGGTTGCACAGCTTACCACCGGGGAGGATGACGGTAGTGGTGGGCGTAGCCCTAAGAAAACTATAAAACCTGTATTCACTCAGCCTGCCGCAGTTCAGCAGTCGCAGGTCGCTTCTGCAACCTCTGCCCAGCAGAATCCTGTTCATTCGTCTCCGTCTTCAACTCCAACACAGGGTGCTGGTTACACTACTGTTGCCCGTCAACCGCAGATGCCTGCGGCGACACAGCCCGCATCGCCTTCTTCAACGAATGTGGCGGTTTCGTCAACTCCGTCACAAGGAGCAAGAGTACCCGTAAGGGAAGAACAGCGGAAAGTTCCGGTAATGAAAATGTCCAGTCTGGGCGTGTCTATCAAGAATCCGCAGCGTGGGCAGGAAATTCAGAATACGGCTGCAACTGCTGCTCCTAAGGTGCAGATGCAACCGGAAGAGGATTTGATGTTCAACGACCGTGACTTGAATTATTATTGGCAGGAATATGCAGCACAGTTGCCGAAAGAGCAGGATGCGTTAATGAAGCGTATGCAGATGCTGCGCCCGGCATTATTCAAAAACTCGACGACTTTTGAAGTTGTAGTGGATAATGAAATGGCGGCGAAAGACTTTACCGCCTTGATTCCTGAATTGCAGGAATACCTTCGTAGCCAGTTGAGGAATAGCCAGGTAGTGATGAAAGTGAGGGTCAGTGAAGCAGCAGAGACGATACGCCCGGTGGGACGTGTAGAGAAGTTTCAGATGATGGCGCAGAAGAACCAGGCTTTGATGCAACTGAAAGAGGAATTCGGACTTGAATTATATTAGTCTTTTGTGAAGAAATCATATAAAATGAGCTTTGCCCGATTGGCTGTCATTCGACAAAAATCGGGTAAAGCTTTTATTTTTAATGCAGTCTGCCGTTCATACTAGGGGACGAGATTCGTGAAACTACTGTGACGGAACGTATCTATCATCTTGTAGATTTCACTCTGTTGGATAAGTACTTCCCCGGTCTATTCAAACCGGCTAAAAACTCTCTTACTGATTCTTTATGCTATAATCCGGTTTCAGCCGTTTCAGCTTTATTCGCAAACGCCTTGCTGGAAGGCGATAGCGGACTGCCCCCCCCAGAAAAGCAATATTTAGCATGATTTCAGTCTCTAAATACCTACTACCCATAAATAGAAAACCCTCATAAGTACTTAACTTACAAGGGTTTCTTCATGGGTGGCAGATGGGACTCGAACCCACGACATTCAGAACCACAATCTGACGCTCTAACCAACTGAACTACAGCCACCATGTCTGCGTTTCTCTAACGCGGTGCAAAGATAGATATTATCTTTTAATCTCCAAAAAAATCCACTACTTTTTTTTGTAAAAAGTATATTCTTTTATTCCCTGATTGTGCTTGCTGAAAAAGGTTCGCGCGTCATTCGTGAAGATTTTCAGAGAGTTACGTGCTTGTAAAGGAATTGAATCAGCCGATAGGTTGACGGGGAGTAATTGATGATTTTTTTTCCCCGATTGCATCGGGCGGGCTGTCCATACCAAACTGTATTCGCAATTATTGAGACGTGTGGTACTATCTTTTACTAATTCCATCCTTACCATAAGTCCGCCATCCGTGCGACGAGCAGACATATTGGAGATAAAATTCCCTAGTGAATAAACGATGAGATGCTTGTCGTTTGTCAGGCTGTCCGTACGGACTTCGATGGGTTGTACGACGTGCGGATGCGAACCGATTACGTGGTCGACACCTTTTCGGAGCAGCCAATCGGCGAGGAACTTCTGCTCTTTGTCCGGCAAGGATTGATATTCTATCCCCCAATGCATGCAGGCGATGATTGCGTCCGGATTCAAGGCTTTTCCGGCTTCTATATCTTTTGCGATAATCGTCGTGTCGATATAGTTCACGATATTGGGCGGGGTGACGGGGATTCCGTTTGTGCCATACGTGTAATTGAGCAGAGCGATACGGAATCCGTTTTTCTCTAATAGGAGAGGGTATTCTTTTTCGCGTGCTTCGGAGTTGATATACGTTCCAGCATGAGGAATCTTCAATGTGTCGATTAGTTGGATGGTACGTTCCAATCCGGGTCTGCCGCGGTCGAGGCTGTGGTTGTTGGCAGTCACGAGGACATTGAATCCGGCATCGTGGATGGCAGTCAGAAACTCGTCCGGTGCACTGAAGGCCGGATACCCTTTATAAGGTTTTCCGCCTAACGTGACTTCCAGGTTGGCGATGGCAAGGTCGGCTCTACTTATCTCTTCCTTGACATATTCAAAACAAGTGGAATAATCATAGCCTTTTGCAGTCCGTGCGGCATTGATTTGTCCTTGATGTTGCATTAAGTCTCCTACGAAAAGGAGCCGGAGCGTATCGGCAGGTATAATACTGTCAATGGCGGAAAAGCTGTCCGCTGAGGTAGTATTAATAGAATCTCTCCTTGCCTGCGACCGTGAGGTGCAGGACAGGGAGAGAAGCATGATTATCAGAAACAGTGTGTGCCTCATTGATAAATGGCTTTCTTACCGGCTAAGAGTGTGTTTTTCATTAACGATACAATCGTCATCGGCCCGACGCCACCCGGTACGGGAGTGATGAATGAACACTTCGGAGCCACTTCATCAAACTTCACGTCGCCGGTCAGTTTGAATCCGGATTTCTTTGTAGCGTCCGGCACGCGGGTAGTACCTACGTCGATAACTACTGCGCCTTCTTTTACCATTTCGGCTTTCACGAAGTTGGGCTGTCCCAAAGCGGCGATAATAATATCAGCTTCCTGGCATTCTTTCATCAGGTCTTTGCTGCGGCTGTGGCATACGGTTACGGTGGCGTCACCCGGATAAGCCTTTTGCATCATTAGTGCAGCCATCGGTTTGCCAACGATGTTGCTGCGTCCGAGCACGACACATTTCTTGCCCGAAGTTTCTATTTCGTAGCGTTTCAGCAGTTCGAGGATACCGTTGGGAGTAGCAGACACATAGCAGGGAAGCCCGATGGACATGCGGCCTACGTTTATCGGGTGGAAGCCGTCTACGTCTTTACGGTAATCAATGGTTTCAATTACTTTCTGTTCGGAGATATGTTTTGGTAACGGGAGTTGCACGATGAAGCCGTCCACATCGCTGTCTTCGTTAAGTTCGCGTACTTTGGCTAGCAGTTCTTCCTCGGTCACGTCACTTTCGTAACGGATGAGTGAGGATTTGAATCCGCAAACTTCGCAGGCTTTTACTTTGGCGGCTACATACGTTTCGCTGCCACCGTCATGTCCCACAAGGATTGCTGCTAAATGAGGGCGTTTGCCGCCACGAGCCACAATTTCGGCCACTTCGGCTGCAATCTCTTGTTTCACTTGTTCGGAAATGGCTTTGCCATCTATCAGAGTCATATTTTCAAAGTATTTATTGGTGATGGGCAAAAGTAAAATAAATAACTGAACTGTCCAAAAAGATTGGAGTATAAAAAAGAAGATGCCTCTGCGGCATCTTCTTTTTGTATGGAGAGCATATAATTATCTCAAAGCAGCTTCTAACATCTCGGCGATATTGAAATTGGCGGACTGCTATAAGCGGGGGATAGGCTGCAAGGCTGATTATTCAAAAGCGATGGAGGAATACCTGCATATGGCAGAACGTACCGGTCGTTACTGGGAAAGATACGTTGACAGTATAGGGACAGCATTATATGAAATTGGCAATATGTATATGAATGGTTTAGGAGTAGGTATTGATTTGAAGAAAGCTCATCATTATTTCAAATTTGCTGTGAAGAAAGGCAATCTTGATGCTGAAAACGCGCTCAACAATAAGAAGTTCAGAGATTTTAAAATATGAAACTGCGAACATTGTGTTTCGAGGGCGATTATGTTCTTGAAAAAAGAGAGAAGGAGAAATCCGACCAAATGGTTGAAAAAGGTGGTGAACGGCAAACATCTGTCGGGTATGGACTTGGCGGAAGCGTTATGTCTGTTGGGTAGCTGCTATCAGTATGGTTGGGGTGTGGAATATGACATGACATCGGTCACTATGCAATGGGATAACTACAAGAGAATGGTTTGGAAATCTATAAAGATACCAAAATAATAAGAGAAAAGCAATACCCTCTTACAAAAAAAGAGGAAGCCGTGGCTCCCTCTTTCTATTCGGAATTTAGAAATGATTCTTTCTTTTATCTCTTCATTTTCGGCATCATCTTGCCCATTTTGCTGCCAGTTACCATTTTCATCATTTTACGGGTCTGGTCAAATTGTTTCAGCAAGCGGTTTACTTCCTGAATCGTTGTTCCGCTACCTTTGGCGATGCGTGTGCGGCGTGAGCCGTTCAGAATTTCCGGGTTGGAACGTTCTGCTGGGGTCATTGAGTAGATAATGGCTTCGATGCTCTTGAAAGCGTTGTCGTCAATCTCAATGTCCTTGATTGCTTTGCCTACTCCCGGAATCATGGAAGCAAGATCTTTCAGATTACCCATCTTCTTGATTTGGGCAATCTGGCTGAGGAAGTCGTTGAAGTCGAACTGGTTCTTGGCAATCTTTTTCTGCAAGCGTTTGGCTTCTTCTTCGTCATATTGCTCCTGTGCACGTTCTACCAGTGAAACGATGTCACCCATGCCGAGAATGCGGTCTGCCATACGGGCAGGGTGAAACTGGTCGATTGCTTCCAGCTTTTCTCCAGTACCTACGAACTTGATTGGCTTGTTGACTACCGAACGGATAGAAAGAGCCGCACCACCACGGGTGTCACCGTCGAGTTTGGTAAGTACCACACCGTTGAAGTCCAAGCGTTCGTTAAATTCCCTGGCTGTGTTTACAGCATCCTGACCAGTCATGGAGTCTACTACGAACAGGATTTCGTTCGGGTTGATGGCTTCTTTGATAGCAGCGATTTCGTTCATCATCTGTTCGTCTACTGCCAGACGTCCGGCGGTATCGACGATGACGAGGTCATATCCTTTGGATTTTGCTTCCTGGATGGCGTGTTGTGCGATTTCAACCGGATTCTTGCTATCTAGTTCGCAGTACATCGGTACTTCGATTTGTTCTGCCAATACGCGCAACTGTTCGATAGCTGCCGGACGGTAAACGTCACAAGCCACCAGTAATGGTTTACGGTTTTTCTTGGTTTTCAGCATCCGTGCCAACTTACCGGAGAAGGTGGTCTTACCCGAACCTTGCAAACCTGACATCAGGATAACTGCCGGACGGGCGTTGATATTGATTTCGGCTGTCTCTCCACCCATCAACTGCGTAAGCTCGTCATGTACGATCTTCACCATCAACTGGCTTGGCTTCACAGCCGTAAGCACGTTCTGGCCAAGAGCTTTTTCTTTCACCGTATCCGTGAAATTCTTTGCTACCTTGTAGTTTACGTCGGCGTCAAGAAGTGCCTTGCGTACGTCTTTCAGCGTCTCCGCTACGTTGATTTCGGTGATTTTGCCTTCACCTTTCAGAATCTTGAATGACCGTTCCAGTCTTTCACTTAAATTATCGAACATAGTTATTTAATTACTAATTAATTATTTGAGCCTGCAAATGTACAAAAATCTCTCGGATTTATATCTTTTTATTCTGCCATTTTGCTTTTTTGAGATAAATATAGCTTGTTATCAATAGCAAGGTATAGTACACTATCTCAATTGTAAAGCAGATTTCGATCGGTGCTTTCAGCCACATTCCGATGAATATGATGTATGAACCGTAGATGAAGATTGTTATTGTTTCGAGCAATAGGGCGGCCTGCGTATTTCCCGTGCCGGAAATGCCGTTGAACGCAACATTGGCTACCGACGCGATGAGCATGGCGATGCAAATCACGTGGACTGATGGGACGGACTCTGTGATAAGCGCGGCTTCGCTGGTATAGACAGACAGAAGAAACTGTGGAAATAGTGCTGTGACCGCTACGAGCCCCAACATAATGAAGAACGAGAATCTTGCAATTTTGTTGATGAGCGGCATTACATGCTTGATGCCGCCGGCACCGATGGCGTTGCTGACAAGGCTGTTTGTGGTGGTCGCCAGTGAGTTGACGGGAATCAACAATACAACGTAGATACTCCGGACGATGTTGGCGATGGCAAGCTCCCGCTGTCCCAGCCGTTCTACGGCTACGAAGAAGATGAACCAGGTGCCCATCGACAGGAAGTATTGGAGCATGGTGAAACAGGAGATGCTGAGAATCCGCATCAATAACGCAGGATCGAACGAACGCAGGCGGTTCAATCCGTATTTTTTTAAGTCGATAGTGACGTATGTGTAGATAAGGAAAAAGAGAATCGAAGAGACTTCTGCCAGTACGGATGCAATGGCGGCTCCCTTGATGCCCATTTCCGGCAGTCCGAATTTACCGAAAATTAATGCGTAGTCCAGCACGACATTGGTCAATGCCATGACTACTGCGTTGATGGTAAGCACTTTGGTACGTGTGATACCGATATATAATGCCCGAAACATGACATTGACGAAAGAGAAGAAAAATCCGTAGATGCGCCAGTCGAGAAACTCCATCGTCCCTTCGTAGATGGACTCTGAAGATACAAGCAGCCGCATGATGTTTCCGCCGAACGCTTTGGTAAAGCCGAACAGTATCAGTGCCATGCTAAACAGGAACATGACGCCTTGGATCATGACCGGACCTACATCCGTATAGCGTCCCTCGCCATTGCGTCTGGCGATGACTATCTGAGAGCCGGTACTGAATCCGAATGCTATGGTGAATACACATATATAGAATAACCCGCCCATGGCAGATGCTCCGAGGGCTACCTCACTCACGTGTCCGAGGAATGCCGTGTCGGTGACGTTGATGACATTTTGTGCCAGCAAGCTCAGTAGTATCGGGTAACTGACACTCCAAATCTGTTTGTTGGTATACATAATTAAGTGTTTAAGTTTACACTTTGCAAAGATAGTGCTTTATTTCGATTCGGGGGTAACGGGGTAGATGAAAACAATTTCCCAGCCGCACTGTGTCTTCCTGTCTTTTCGTACTTTATATCTGCCATATAGCACGCTTCTTTACATAGAACGATGATGTCATTGTCCTGTATCTGGAATTGTTGTCGATGGATTCTGTGTTTACTCGCTTGATATTTAGCTGTTTGTTAGATGATATGCAAAAGCAATAAAAAGAGCGAAGATTACAAAGAAATCTCCGCTCTTTTTACTGTTTTATTTTTTGTTGAGAATTTCACGTGCTCCGGGACCTTCGTGATTTGGATAGCCCGGGGTGTGATTTCTGCACCGTGGGTCGGCATCAACTTTCAGGCTGCGGTAGTCGTCTTTTGTCCGGGTGATGTAGTCATCGAGCATTGTACGGTGTTCTGCAAGAACTTTTGTGTATTTAGGGTCTTTGGCTAGATTCTTGCGTTCTCCCGGGTCTTTCTTCATGTCGTACAGTTCTTCTCCGTTCCCTTCAAGGTAGTGGGTGTATTTGTATCTTGGTCCACGTACCATACGTCCGGGAGTCGTCACGTATTCATATTCGCTATGCCATTCGGAGACGACATACGGGTGGGTTTTCTTCTGTTTCTCTCCTTTTAGGGTGGGGGCAAGGCTGATTCCCGCTTTTTCCGCCGGAATGGAAATTCCTGCCAGGTCGCAAAGGGTGGGCAGAAGGTCGAGTGTGGGCTGTGTGAGCAGATGGTCTACCGGTTTTTTTTGTTGTTTGATGCCGGGGCCTGCAAATATGAACGGAACGTTTGTCATTTCGTCGTAGAAGCTGATATGCTTGGTCACCATGCGGTGTGAAGCCATTCCGTCGCCGTGGTCGGCTAGGATGACTATGATGGTGTTCTTTCCGGCTGGTGTGGAATAGAGTGCTTTCAGTACGCTGTCCACTTGTTTGGATACCATCTTCGTATAGTGCTGGAAGGCTGCGATGTAGTGGCGGTAGTTCTCCTCGCTCCAGTGGGAAGCCTGTGTCATGCGGCGGTGGCTGCAACAAATATACTGTACGGGAGTAGGGATGTTGTTCCAGTCTTCGACATCGAAGTTGGCAGGCAGTTCGGGAAGAGTGCCGCTGACATGGCGGTCTGTGTGTACGCCTTCGTTCGCTCCTACGAATCCGCAGATATTGTGAGGGTTTTGAAAGTCGGCGATGCAAATGAAAGGTTCCTGTGGCGGGTTGCTCAGATAGGCTACTGCGTCTTCACAGGTTCCCACATCAAGGAAACTGTCGTTGTTGACGGGAAATTCGGGGTCGGTAAATGGTTTTGCTACCGGTTCCTTATGCTTGAATCCTCTTAGCGAACCCATGTCGTGAGTCTTTCCGAAGTGCACGGCTTCGTAACCGTTTTCGGAGAAAAGGCTTCCTAGTGTCGGTATGCTTTCCGGTATGTGTGTGTTGACGGGTTCGCTGGAATTGGAACGTACGTTGGTTTGATGAGGCATCATGCCGCTCCATAAGGCTGCGCGTGAAGGTTGGCTGAGAGGACAGCCTACATAAGCATTGGAGAAGATAACCCCTCTCGAAGCTACTTCGTCCATAGGAAGGGTGCATCCTTGTGTATGCCCGTAAGCGCCTACGACACGTTGCGTCAAATGGTCGCATTGGATAATCAGGAAATTCGGCTTTTCTTGTGCCTGGGCCGCTATGCCGCATAGGGCTAAACCCATGAAAGGATAAATCGTTTTCATTCTTGGTTAGAATTAGGTAATATTGATTTTGCAACAAAAGTAGGAAAAAAGGGGATGTAAAAAAGGGTAGGAGAGCGGTTTTGGACGTAAATGAAAGGATTTTGTACAAAAGTGGAATCCTGAAAAAGAGAATGGTGGCCAACCTGCGGAATAATTGCAGTTTGACCACCATTCGTTATTTATCGTTTTCCGTCGATTAGCTGTTCATGCTCATCAGGAATTCGTCGTTATCTTTGGTTTTCTCCAGACGGTCTTTGACGAAATCCATTGCTTCAATCGGATTCATGTCGGCAAGGTATTTGCGTAATATCCACATGCGGTCGAGCGTTGTCTTGTCAAGCAGCAGGTCGTCGCGGCGAGTGCTGGAGGCAGTGATGTTGACAGCAGGGAAGATACGTTTGTTGGACAGGTTGCGGTCGAGTTGCAGCTCCATGTTACCTGTACCCTTGAATTCTTCGAAGATAACTTCGTCCATCTTGGAACCGGTATCAATTAAGGCAGTAGCGATGATGGTCAGTGAACCGCCGTTTTCGATGTTACGTGCCGCACCGAAGAAACGTTTGGGTTTGTGCAATGCGTTGGCATCGACACCACCGGAAAGCACTTTGCCGGATGCCGGGGAAACTGTATTGTATGCGCGTGCCAGACGGGTGATGGAGTCAAGGAAGATAACTACGTCGTGACCACATTCTACCAGGCGTTTTGCTTTTTCCAATACGATACCTGCGATTTTCACGTGGCGTTCTGCCGGTTCGTCGAAAGTGGAAGCGATGACTTCCGCGTTAACGCTGCGTGCCATGTCGGTTACTTCTTCAGGGCGTTCGTCAATCAGCAGCATAATCATATATACTTCCGGGTGGTTGGCTGCTATCGCATTGGCGATGTCTTTCATCAGGATAGTCTTACCGGTCTTCGGCTGGGCTACGATGAGTGCACGTTGTCCTTTACCAATCGGAGCGAAAAGGTCTACAACACGAGCGGACATGGAGTCTGAATAACCGCCTTTACAAAGCTTGAACTTTTCATCCGGGAAGAGGGGAGTCAAATGTTCGAAAGGAACACGGTCGCGGACGAAAGCTGCGTCACGTCCGTTGATTTTCGATACTTTGACCAACGGGAAATATTTTTCTCCTTCTTTCGGCGGACGGATAACTCCTTCTACTACGTCACCGGTCTTCAAGCCGAATAGCTTGATTTGTGACTGTGATACGTAAATGTCGTCCGGAGAAGAAAGATAGTTGTAATCGGATGAACGGAGGAATCCGTATCCATCCTGCATGATTTCCAAAACGCCTACGCCATTGAGGATATCGTCAAATTCGTATGGCTTTTCACGCTCGATAATTTTGCGCTCCTGTGGTTGCTGTGCCGGGAAGTTCTCACTGGCATTGTTCTGTTGGTTGGAACGTTGCATAGGCAGGCGCTGCTGGTTCTGAGCTTGGTTTTGGTTATTGTTGCGCTGGAAATTATTATTGTTGTTAGCATTATTGTCACGTGGGCGAACAATACGCGGACGTTGCTGCTGGGCTTGTTGCTGTTGTTGGGACGGGTGTTGCTGAGGCTGTTGTTGCTGAGAGTGGGGGGCTTGCTCGGTCAGCATTTGTGCCGGTTCTGCTTTCGTTGCCTCGAACTTACCGAACAACTCAGTCGGAAGCTCTATTTTTTCTGAAGGCAGGTCCTCGATTGGGATAAAATCATCATCGTCGGCATTGGACAAGATATTGCTTTCTTCATCGATAGCGGGTGCAGCTTTCTTTTGTGGTTTTGCTATTGCCTTCTTTTCAGAGGGCTTGTTGGCTTCAACGGCAGACTTATTAGTTTCGGCAGTAGAACTGTTGGTTTCTACCACAGGCTTGTTGGGTTTTTCCTTCTTTTCAGCAGGTTGCGACACCGGAGCTGCTTTCTGTGTAGCTTCAGTAGGCTTTTCTGCTGCAACAGGTTTTGCTTCCATAGCCTTGGTCACTACCGGCTTGGCATTCTCTACCTCTTTTTTTTCTGTTGTCTCAGAATTCTTGCGTGGACGACCTACTTTACGCTTCGGAGCAGCGTTCTCGTTTTTGGCATCAATGGCGGGAGTCTCTTTTTCTTTGTTTGTATTTTCCTCTTTGGAAGGTTGTTGCGTCTTTACAGGAGTAGCTTCTTTGGTCTTTGCAACTTCTCCGCCCTTGGCTGCGGAAACTGCCTTGTCTTCTTTCTTGGCAGGAGTTACACGTGGCGAACGCTTTTTCTTGTCTTCTTTGCGTTCTTCTTTGAGCTTATCTGCGGCAACCTTCTTAGTAGCTCCTACGATTGCTTGTTCATCGAGTATCTTATAAACAAGGTCTTCTTTTTTGAATGAGTCTGCTTTTTTAATGCCTAAATCTTTGGCAATAATTTGAAGTTCCGACAGTTCTTTGTCGTTTAATTGGATAATGTTATACATATAGTATGGTAAGTTATTAATATTTTTTTAGCTGAATTACGGACAGCATTACTACAGCTTATAGCTATAGATATGCAAGTATACGTTTGGTTTTTTGTTATGAATTAGGGATGTATGTGTTGAATCGTAGAATGTTTCAACGGGGCAAAGATAATAATTTTTTTTGGTTTCATGAACAATCAAACATTTTTTTCCACGTAAAAGTGTATCTTTGCTATATAAAAGAAAATAGTATGACAGTAAATGAAGCTTATTTAATTTATTTTTCGCCTACACATACATCAAAACAAATAGCGGAGGCGATTGTTCACGGAACGGGCATAAAAAATATTCTTCCCATAAATGTCACTCAACAGGCTGCCGGAGAAATTGTAATTCCTGCGTCTGCATTAGCTATTATTGTGGTTCCCGTGTATGGGGGGCATGTGGCTCCTTTGGCAATGGAGCGTTTGCAGGGGATTCGCGGCTTGGATACGCCCACCGTTTTAGTTGTGGTTTATGGAAACCGTGCTTATGAAAAAGCTTTGATGGAGTTGGATGCTTTTGCCATACCTCATGGAATGAAGGTGATTGCCGGGGCAACTTTTATCGGAGAACACTCGTATAGCACCGATGAACACCCCATTGCCGTCGGGCGTCCTGATGACTCTGATTTGGCTCTGGCTGCGGAGTTCGGGAAAAAAATCCGGAAGAAAATAGAGACAGCCGATGCTATGGATACTCTTTATCCGGTAGATGTGCGTGCTATCAAACGTCCGAGCCAACCTTTCATTCCCTTGTTTCGTTTTTTGAGAAAGGTCATCAAGTTACGCAAAAGTGGTACGCCGCTTCCCCGTGCTCCTTGGGTGGAAAATGAAAGTGTATGTACTCATTGCGGATTATGCGTGGTTCGTTGTCCGGCAGGAGCTATAACCAAAGGTGATGAGTTGCATACGGATGAGGCTAAATGTATCAAATGTTGTGCCTGTGTAAAAGCCTGCACTAAAAAGGCGCGGGTATATGATACGCCTTTTGCGACTTTACTGTCTGATTGCTTTAAGAAGCAGAAACAGCCTCAGACTATCTTGTAAATAACGATACGTTGGGTCGTTTCATCAATACGGAAGCGGTTGTCTGTCCGTTCGCCTATCAGCCACGCAATGCGTTCACCACAGCAGAGCACCCACTGGCGCTCTTTTTGTCTGATAGAGAATTTGCGGTCGGTCAGATAATCGCTTATCTTTTTCTTTCCTTTCATTCCGAAGGGAACAAAGGTGTCTCCTGTCTGCCACTTCCGATAAGAGATTTCTCCGTTTAGCTTGTCTGCGTCAAAACAGGCTATTCCCTTTTCTCTCGGAATCGGAAAGTCCGGCGTATATTCTTTTTCTTCTTTGATAATCTGAAAAGGAAGTTCCTCTTTGTTTCCTGATTGGGTGTTTTCTAATAAAAGGAGTTCCCTGTCTTTAATCACTCTCCATTCTTTACTGCTGAATTGTTTTCCCGGTTGTCCGTGAAGCGAATTGGTAATATCTTTGATTTGTGCGGAGTTGAAGCCCAAAGGGTGCAGAATTTCAAATAAAAGAGCTTCGGGTGCCGGCTCTTTTAATAATTCGCGGATTCGGATGCCTTCTGATGTGGTTATTTTTGTTTTGGCTTCCTCTATATATCTATTGTATATGGCAGATATGTCATTCAGATAATTACTGGTTTCTATCAGGCTGTTTTTTACCGATGGATTGATAGTCTGCATGAGAGGAAGAACGTTGAGACGGATTTTATTACGGGTATACTCGTCTACCAGATTGGTGCTGTCTGTCACATAAGTTTGCCCGATGCTTTGCAGGTAATGTAGGATTTCTTCCCGGTTGATACAAAGTAAAGGACGTATGATTGCTCCATTGCGGGGACGGATTCCTAATAGTCCGGTAATTCCTGTTCCGCGAATCAGGTTGAGCAATATCGTCTCTACGCTGTCATCTTGATGGTGGGCAACTGCAATGACATCAGCCTGGCATTTGTTTCTTACTTCTTCGAACCAATTATAACGTAATTCGCGGGCGGCCATTTCGATGGAAATATGATTCTCGGTTGCATATCGGGTCGTGTCAAAATCAACTGTGTGCAGGCGGATTTCGTATTTCTTGCATAATTGGCGGACGAATTGTTCGTCGCGATTCGATTCTTCACCGCGCAAATGGAAATTGCAGTGTGCGGCTTCGCAATGATAACCTGCTGCATGAAGGATGCATAACAATGCCACCGAGTCGGCGCCGCCGCTCAATGCTACCAGAATGTTGCTGTCGGAAGAAAATAAATCTTCTTTTTCTATATATTGTATAATCCGTTGTTGTATCATATGCTGCAAAGATAATAGTTTATTAAAGTATCTCAAGTGAATGAGCGTTGTTTTTAGTTGCAGGCTGGGGGATTAGAATATGAAAGCGCCTGTTATTTAAAAACAATCTAAATAATTTGCGTGCTCCGAAGTTATGAATTATCTTTGCCGAAAATTTTGAGAGTTATGCGTTTGTCCGAATTGAAAACAGGCGAAAAAGGTGTCATCGTTAAGGTATTGGGGCACGGTGGTTTTCGTAAACGTATTGTGGAGATGGGTTTTATTAAAGGTAAGACGGTTGAAGTACTGTTGAACGCTCCACTAAAGGACCCCATTAAATATAAAGTTCTGGGTTATGAAATTTCTCTTCGTCGTCAGGAGGCTGAGATGATCGAAGTGGTCAGTGAAGAGGAAGCTATAAAACTGGCTGAAGAGACTATTTACCATGAAGGGTTGCCTGAAGATATATCTGTAAAAGAAGAAGAGATGAAACGGTTTGCGTTAGGCAAACGCCGCACCATCAATGTTGCCTTGGTCGGAAATCCGAACAGTGGCAAGACTTCTTTGTTTAATCTGGCTTCCGGTGCTCATGAGCATGTAGGAAATTATAGCGGTGTGACTGTGGATGCCAAAGAAGGTTATTTCGACTTTGAAGGTTATCACTTCCGTATTGTCGATTTGCCGGGAACTTATTCTTTGTCGGCATATACGCCGGAAGAGATTTATGTTCGCCGTCATATTATCGACGAAACCCCGGATGTTATTATTAATGTAGTTGACTCTTCGAACCTTGAGCGGAATTTATATCTGACTACTCAACTCATTGATATGAATGTCCGTATGGTCGTGGCTCTGAATATTTACGATGAATTGGAAGCCAGTGGGAATACATTGGACTATCATTTATTGAGCAAATTGTTCGGTGTCCCGATGCTGCCTACGGTAAGTAAGAAAAATCGCGGACTGGACACTCTGTTTCATGTGGTTATTAACCTCTATGAAGGAGTCGACTTTTTTGATAAACAGGGAAATATGAATCCGGAAGTGCTCAGAGACCTGACCGAATGGCATGATTCTTTGGAAGACCGGAAACACCATGAAGAGGAACACTTGGAAGACTATGTGCGTGAACATAAGAAAACCGGACGTGTATTCCGGCATATTCACATTAATCATGGTCCCGATTTGGAAAAAGCGATTGATGCTGTAAAAGATGAAGTTTCCAAGAACGAATTTATCCGCCATAAATATTCCACTCGCTTCCTGTCTATCAAGCTGTTGGAGAACGACTTGGACATAGAGAGTTTTGTGCGTACTTTGCCGAATGCGGAAGCTATTCTCAGTATTCGTGATAAAATGGCTAAGCGTGTTCAGAGTACGATGAATGAGGATTGTGAGTCCGCTATTACGGATGCAAAATATGGTTTTATCAGTGGTGCATTGAAAGAAACGTTTACTGATAACCACTTGGAACAGGCACAGACTACAAAAGTGCTGGATGCCATCGTTACTCATCGTATTTGGGGCTATCCCATCTTTTTCCTTTTTATGTATCTGATGTTTGAGGGCACGTTTGTGCTTGGCGAATATCCGATGATGGGGATTGAATGGCTGGTGGGACAGATTGGTGATTTGATTCGCAATAATATGTCCGAAGGGCCGTTGAAGGATATGCTGGTTGACGGTATTGTCGGCGGAGTAGGGGGAGTCATTGTCTTCTTACCGAATATCCTTATTCTGTATTTCTGCATTTCGTTGATGGAGGATTCAGGATATATGGCACGTGCTGCGTTTATTATGGATAAGATTATGCATAAGATGGGATTGCATGGGAAGTCATTTATTCCGTTGATTATGGGATTCGGATGTAATGTGCCTGCTATTATGGCTTCGCGTACGATTGAGAACCGGAAAAGCCGTCTTATTACGATGCTGGTGAATCCGTTGATGTCTTGCAGCGCGCGTCTGCCTATCTATTTGCTGCTGGTGGGAGCTTTCTTCCCGAACAATGCCAGTCTGGTGTTGTTAGGTATTTATGCGATCGGAATATTTCTGGCTGTGTTGTTGGCGCGTTTGTTCAGCAAGTTTTTGGTGAAGGGTGACGATACTCCGTTCGTGATGGAACTTCCGCCATACAGGATGCCGACAGCTAAATCAATCTTCCGTCATACATGGGAGAAAGGAGCCCAGTATTTGAAGAAAATGGGAGGGATTATTATGATTGCTTCTATTATCATTTGGTTCTTAGGGTATTATCCGAATCATGACGCATATGAGACGGTAGCCGAACAGCAGGAAAATTCTTATATAGGTCAGCTTGGCCGTGCGATAGAGCCAGTGATTACACCTATGGGGTTTGACTGGAAGCTGGGTATCGGTTTGATTTCGGGAGTAGGAGCGAAAGAATTGGTTGTTAGCACTTTGGGAGTTTTATATGTAGACGATCCGGAAGCTGATGAGGCTAGTTTGGCGGAGCGGATACCGATAACTCCACTGGTTGCTTTCTGTTATATGTTGTTTGTGCTGATTTATTTTCCATGTATTGCGGCATTGGCAGCTATCAAGCAGGAGTCCGGTAGTTGGAAGTGGACACTCTTTGCTGCTGGTTACACAACAGTATTAGCTTGGCTTATTTCATTCGCGGTTTATCAGATTGGAGGACTATTTGTATGAATAATTGGCAGGAATGGGTGGTCGGAGTACTGATTGTACTCTGTATTGTCCGAGTCATATATGGGATTTATATTTTTTTTCGTCGCACGCGCGAAAGTGCTAATCCTTGCGATAGCTGTGTAAGTGGCTGTGAATTAAAGGATATGATGGAGAAGAAGAGACATGAATGTAGTGTAAAGAAAAAAAGTACAAAGAAAAATTGCTGCGGATAGTTGGTAGTTTCAAAATTTGTACTACCTTTGCAACCGCAAACGAGAAATTACGGTTCCTTGGATGAGTGGCTTAGTCAGCGGTCTGCAAAACCGTGTACGGCGGTTCGAATCCGCCAGGAACCTCGCAAAACCCTTTCAGATGATTTCTGAGAGGGTTTTTCTTTGCTCTTAGCTGAAAATGTTCCCACTTTGTTCCCACCTTTTAAAGCTGTATTGAGAATAATGGTACTACATTGGTACTACAAAAATAGAGTAGGAGAAGTGGGCACCTTCTTCTCACACGTGTAATGACTATGGAAAAATCTTTGTAGTGTATCAGTTCCAAATAACGGTTATTTGGAGTTATAGATCATGAGATTTGTCAAAATACACATTTTACCCTTGCCGTAATTTTGCCCTAATTCTTTAGTTTATCCTTAGGGTAATCTTAGGGTGTTTTGCTCGTTTTTTGCTCGTTTTCCGCCGTTTTCTCTAGTTATAAGACGGGAATAATCACCTATTGGAATCTTAAGTAAATAATGTAAATATAGATAAATGTCTATAAGTTGAAAAACAGTGCATATTTGAGTAATTTATAACCGTTTTCAAACCGTTTTCTTACTTCGAAAGCAATAGTATGTTTGTACTATAATGTGAGATTTTCCTACGTTATCCTATGCCGTTTTACTTGAATAACGCTTGTTTAACGCTCGTTTTCTCACCTTTTGGTTTGCGTCTGAGCGTTTTCCTTTTATTGGGCGGACATACAGAGAAAGCTCTAAAATCGCAAATCCTGAAAGGAATACGGGTAAATAAGAAATGCTGCCTCATCTCACGACGAAACAGCATAAGCATACAAACACACAAACACAAAATATAAATGAATGAATCAACTTAGTTGCAACCAACTTAAAAGAATAGTTCATGATTCCAACTACAAAGATACAAATTTTTATCAATACGGATCTGGCTCTTCTATCAATTCCACAAGCCTCGGGAAAGTATCGCTATACCAAACAGGTAACAATGTGTCCGGATAATCAATGCGTGTACTATTCACTCCGTACTTCAACCCTTTTAAGGATATTGCTTTGTATGGTTCCCCGTTTCTGTATAGAATCTCCATGAAGCCTTTTTCTATTAACAACTGGTTGAATTGTGCTGCCGTGTACTTTTTGTATCTTTAATAGGTCCGTCAAAGTGTATGCTTTGCGTACTATCTTACATTTATCTTTCTCTTTTGCAGGGGATGGGGTAAGCTTTTCTATACCTGGGCGTTTTTCTGCCGGTGTGTTCTCTGTAGAAACGGGTATATCAACCATTGGCAAACCTCGTTCTTCCGCTATCTTCTTCATCAGTTCCAGCGTTGAGGCTTTGTCAGCTCCACCCAACCTTTGCAAAGCGCCTACCCACTCAATAAGTTCATGTACCGTATGACCTACTCCGTAATCTGTCGGACCAGGTAGGGCGTTACTTTCCTTTGCCCTGTCTTCTTTCTCTAGTTCATCCCAACGAAGGATTAACTTTGTTGAGTTCAGTGCTTGCATTAATGATTCTTGTTTTCATAATCGATTATATTTAAAAGCTATTGTTTTGTATTCAACGAGGGAAGATTTTCCCCGGTTAACTTTCTTTTATTCCTTTTGCATTGAGAACTGGACATACATATCCGGCACCACGAAGTCTTTAAATGATAGCTTTTGCCGTTCCGTACTACCGTCCGGTCATAGAAGCGATGAAGGGGAAGAACCTTTCCGCAATGCGTGCACCTCTTCCGCTCTATTCCGTCCACTGTAACCCGGTTCTTTGGCTTCCGTTTAACCAGCCGGCACGAAAGGCATTCACGTGCGCCATATCTCCGGCAATAGGCTATAGACCGTTCGCCGCATTTGGCGAAGTGGGTGCAATCAGTACGGGGCAATGTTTGATGTATATTCATAATCATATTCGTTTAAATGTAAACCCGGCAACCGTATTGTTACCGGGGTGGCTTTGTCGATTGGCGTCAACTTTAGTGCCGGTCCGAAGACCCCTGACAAATCTATTTTGCTTTCGCTTCTTTTGGAATCCCTTTTGTGAAATCGTGGCTTATTACGTTGCACCTCATTACAGGGGGCATTCTCCCCTCTAACTCATCAATGCGCTTTTGCGCTTCTTCCAATTTGCCACGAAGTATTTTATTTGATTCTATAAGTGTCTTGATTAAACGTATATCTGTCATAACCTTATTATTTTGCTTTTTCTATTTTCATCTTTATAATTCTCGGAGCCGTTGATTTCTTCGATTTCAATTCATCTTCAAGCTCCTTTACTCTCTCCCTTAACTGTAAGTATTCATCTGTCAGTAATACAAGCCTTTGCAATAATATCTCGTATAAGTCCATGATTCCTTTTTATTGATGTGAGTTGTAAACCATTTCATTTAGCACGGTGTAACCGTCTTTGCCTAGATTAACATTATAACTAGTGCCGGATTCTATACTAGCTAAGCTATCAATAACGCAAGTTTGGCAGTACATAATGTTAACCGTTACTTTATCGTTGTTCTGTAGAATCTTCAGCAGTCTTTCTATAAACTGCTCTCCTTGCTCTGTCCGCTCTTTGCTGGCGGGTTCAATCTTCATTTCCATACACTATAATTTCTTGTGCACCCTTTAACCCGTAACAGTAATCATCTATATTCACTCCGGTAAGTCCTAAAAGTGTTTTGTGCTCACCCCAACATTGGTGATCTAGTTCTATGGCTGCTTTCGCTATTGCTAAGACAATGCATCCGGCTTCTCTGTAGTTGTTATCATCCATGAGCGTAGGAATAACTTCAAGTAAACATCTTGCCAATGTTACAGAGCCGTTTATTTCTAAAATCTCCTTGCCGAACTTTGCAAGGTTGTAAACTTGGTCTGCCGTCAGACCTTCAAACTTTTCTCCAATTTCTGAAAATTCCATAGCGTTATTATTTTATATTGATTGATTCCTGTTCTTATCGTTAAACATTTCATCCCAGATACAGAAAGCAAGAAGGATGATACAAATAATTAGTGTAGCGTTCATTATTGATTAAATATCAAAAAAGTGTTCGCCGGGCTTCTTGAAAAGCCGGTAGCCTAGATACAGGCACCCAAATACTATCATTATCTCCATCTCGTTATAATTCAATGGTTGTAACCTGTTGGTATATCGTTGAGGCTCTTATTAGCTCTAATGGTGTGCCAGTCACTTCTATTGCTATGTACTCTTCGTATTCGAATACCTTATGCTTTATTCCTTCTATCTTTAGCAAGGTAGCAATATCTTCTACTTGCTTGCTCTCGTGGAGCTTGTAAACCTTTGTTTCTGTCATAGTGTATATTTTATGATGGGGTCGTTATTTCACTGACCCCACCGGGTTAATAATCAATCACCACAATACGAGCCACACCCATAGCCCATTGCACGGCTAATACGGTTTTGATACTCATTGTAAGAGATACCCTCTTTGCGTGCTGCTATCTCGCCTTTCATGCGTTCCGCTTTGGCTTCCGCTTCTCTTCTGATCCGGTCGGCTTCGATTTGTGCACGAAGAAGAACCGAACTAATTGCGGCTTGCTCGTTCTCTTCACGTACCTTTGCTTCACGTGCTTTTGTCTCCGCTTCGATTGTCTGGCGTTCTTCGGCTACTTTAACCTCAAATTTTGCCATGCTCCAAGATTTACGGAGTGCATCGGCGAATGTTGGGTACTTTGCACGGGCGTTCGTAAATAGTGCCCAAGCTTTCTTCATTATTTTGCTTAAATCGTATCTTTTCATATTTCGTGATTATTAATGTTACTTTGATAATGCAAATGTAACTCTTGTTATCACATTTGCAAAATATGGATCGTGTAAAATTTGATATTTAACGTTACTTAACCGAATAAACGTGATAATATGCGTTTCATGTGAGTATATTTGCAACTGTAACATTTAATATCACATAATTATGAAACTATCAGTAAAAGAGGTATGTAAAGAAAAAGGGCTTACAATTCAAGACCTTGCCGATAAAATGGAAATGAAAAGAGAAAGTTTAAGTCGGGCTATCAATGGAAATCCAACACTTGAAACATTGGAAAAGATTGCATCTGCTTTAGGTGTTGACGTTCCAGAGTTGTTTACCTCATCTTCTTCCGGTGGTATTATTGGAGTAATCCGCATAAGAGATACCAATTACAATATAAATAGCGTATCGGACTTGTCCCGGTTGCTGGATAGAATAGAAAGCGGAGAAATCGTTTTATAATATCAAAGTAGAATAAATATGAAAAACGGAGAAATAGTAATATACAAATCGGAAGACGGACATATTAAGGTTGATGTTTTGTTTGAAGGAGAAACGGTTTGGTTAACCCAAGCGCAAATATGCGAGTTGTTTGGAAAATCTAAATCAACCATTAGTGAGCATATTAAAAATATTTTTGAGGAAGGAGAATTGAATATTGATTCAGTAGTTCGGAATTTCCGAACAACTGCATCTGATGGAAAAGAATATGATACCAACTATTACAACCTTGATGTAATTATATCTGTTGGTTATCGTGTTAAATCCCATCAAGGTACACAGTTCCGTATTTGGGCAACGCAACGACTACGGGAATATATCATTAAAGGATTTACATTAAACGATGAGCGATTTACTTCCGGTTCTTCCATGAACTATTTTAAAGAGCTTTTAGATAGAATCAGACAGATAAGGCTATCAGAGCGGGTTTTCTATCAACAGGTGAAGGATATTTACGCTACAAGTATAGATTATGATCCGTCCGATGAGATGACATTGACATTTTATAAGGAAGTACAAAATAAACTTCTTTGGGCTGTAAGCGGGAAAACGGCCGCAGAACTCATATACTATCGTTCTAATGCTACGCTACCCATGATGGGGCTTACTTCCACTTCAAAACCGGGAAAAGTAACGAAGGCTGATGTACTTATTGGCAAAAACTATTTGAATGAAGAAGAAATAGGCGTGTTGAAGTTGATAGTAGAACAATATCTAGCTTATGCGGAAACACAAGCTTTACAACACAAGCCAATGTATATGAAAGATTGGATAGATAAATTAAGAATGGTATTAACTATGAACGAAAAAACAATCTTAGAATGTGCAGGTACCATATCCCATGAACTGGCGGTTAAAAAAGTAGGTCAAGAGTATGCCCAATACAAGGAAGCCCAAAAAAGATTAGAGCATTTGAATAGCATTAAAGAATTAGATGAGGATATAAAGAAAATCGCTCATAAAAAGAAACCATCAAAGTAGAATAGTCATGAATGAAGATTTAAAACTGTTGTTAGATAAAGCTGACACACTCAAAGGGGAGTTATCCGCTTTACGTCCATTACCGGAAGATGCGCTGCAAAAGATACAGGATGCCTTGGATATAGAATATACTTACGAAAGTAACCGGATCGAAGGTAATACCCTTACATTACAGGAAACCGCATTAGTAGTAAATGAAGGAGTTACCATATCCGGCAAGTCTATGCGTGAACATCTGGAGGCTATCAATCATAGCGAGGCTATTGATTATATCAAAGATATAGCGAAGAAGGATATAGAGATAAGTGAACGTACTATCAAAGAAATACACGCTCTTATCTTGCACGGAATAGATCGTGAAAATGCCGGGAAATACCGTACCGTTCCCGTTATGATTTCCGGTAGTACCCACATGCCGCCTCAGCCTTATTTGATAGAAAAGCAAATGGAGGATTTTATGATAAAGTTCCGGCAGTTGGAAGAAGAAAAAGTACATCCGGTACTTATAGCCGCATATCTCCATGATGAACTTGTGCGTATTCATCCGTTTATTGATGGAAACGGGCGAACGTCACGTTTATTGATGAATCTTTATCTTTTACGGAATGGGTATACATTGGTTACTTTAAAAGGCAGCAATGAGGATAAAATAAGCTATTATAAAGCACTGGAAGGATCTCACACAGAGAATAAGCCGGAAGCCTTTCAAAAGCTTGTTGTTGAGGCCGAAATAGCCTCTTTACAAAGATATTTATCTATAATGCAATAGGGTATGAATACAAATGAAATAGATAAGTTGAGCCTTGCAAAAGCTCATGCTTTGTTTGAGACTGGAGATATAGACCGTATCGAGGTAGGAACCGTAAAAGGATTGTGTGACATACACCGCTATCTGTTTGAGGGATTGTATAGCTTTGCCGGAAAGATACGTACTTTGAATATAGCAAAGGGGAACTTTCGTTTTGCCAACTGCATGTATCTTGATGTGATGCTCCCGGTAATAGAAAAGATGCCGGAAACGACATTTGAGGAAATCGTTGCTAAATATGTGGAGATGAATATCGCTCATCCGTTTATGGAAGGTAACGGTCGTACTATGCGCATTTGGCTTGATATGATTCTGAAAAAACGTCTTGGCATGGTGATTGATTGGCAGAATGTGGATAAGGTTCTCTATTTGCAAGCTATGGAAAGAAGCCCGATTAATGATCTGGAACTGCGAACTTTGTTACATCAAAGATTAACCAACCGAGTAGATGATAGAGAAGTTATATTCAAGGGTATTACACAATCGTACTATTACGAAGGTTATGAGCCTGAATAGGGACCTATAAGGATTTGATAAAAGAGAACGCCCGTATATGATTGACCTGTGCGGGCGTTTTTATATCTACTTCCTTGTTATTTTTTTTGTTTTACCCTTGCCCTAATCTTGCCCCTTTTTGAGGGATTTACCCTTGTCTAAACCTTGTCTGTATTGCCAATGAAAAAAGCCTGTAGAAGGCATAAAAAAGGGGTTCCCAAAGTAGAAACCCCGAACGACTGGCAACGGTTGCGTATAGCTTCATACGCTCTTTATTTAGATACGTTCAAAATTATACATTATACCCGACAGTAGCAAATGATTTGCTTTAAAACGTCTGTTTTACTATTGTTTACTACTTTAGTAAAGCTGGGCAGAGAATCAATAGAGCATCCCTGCCCGGTATTGGTTATACAATCTTAGTGTCAGGAGATGCTATCTAATGTTTTCAGCATTTTTATAGCATCTTCCCGAAGAATCTCAATCAATCCCGCATCCGGGTGTTCATACATAATTGTCTTAGTCTTTAGCGGGATAGTACGACGTAGGTGTTTTGCTAGCTCTTCCCCTTCAGCGTATGAAACAGGAATAAAATCTTTATCGGTACAAAGCCCTAATCCTATACCTACATCTTCTACTCTGTAATTTTTAATGTTCATTGCCTGGTCCTGATTTTGTTAGTAATCATACAATCTTTGCCAGTGCGGAAATGAGTTTTTCCAGTTCTTCCCCTTCAATGGAAAAGCCGGGTTCCTCTCCGCTATCTTCCCTTACTTGTCTGGCCTCATCGCTTTCATCAATGGTGATAACTGCGAGGTTGGCCGGTGTTTCGTCCGGGTTTATTCCTCTGTATACCGTGATTTTGTCTACGAAAGATTCGGCTTTAAGGTCTATTCCTGATTTTGGCAGTTCTTCACTACCTAACTTTAGCAACTGAATCCCCAGTTTACGGGCTTCTTCCGCATTTAGGTGTACGGTGTTCTCTTCTGTTATGGATTCCCCGTTTACTGTTTTAGTGATAAGGACCTCGTTGTTATCACCTCTTCTCACATAAAGATGTTTTTCACTGTCTTTTCTTACTCCAAAAAATACATTCTGTTTCATGATTTTAAAAATTAAATTGGTTAATAATTTATTTAGCTGAGCAATGCTCTATTAATTGCCTTTATTTGGTATTCTGTTTGCGTTTAAGCGACTTTCATCTTATTATTCCGCAAAAGAAAAAGGCTTAAATCGCTTCATTTGGACTGAATATATTTTATCTGTCAAATTTCGGTAGTTCACTCTCTTCTTACTTTACATTCAAAACCTAGGTTTCTTAATTCATTCATCCGGTATTCTTGTAAAGGTCTGGGCTTTTCTTCCGGCCTTTTCACTTCGATAAACGATGCTTTCCCGTTCTTTAGGCATAACAGGTCAGGAATACCCGGTTTATTCGTCAGAATCAATTTAACCACATAATAACCTTCTGCCTCTAACCGTTTGATGATGCGAGCCTGTATTTTACTTTCTAGTTCTGCCATAGTACGAAAGTGTAAAGTCTTGCTTTCCGTGTACCGCTTCCAATATCTTGTTTTCAATCCCGCAGTCAGAGCAAAGAAAGTAAACATCTGCCGGGCTGGTGCGCTCTTTTGAAACTAGGCGGTTCTTGCCTTGCTCGTATGATAGATAACTAAATTCGAGATTAAAGAAAATCAAAGCATCCGCTGTATCAAGTCTCACACCTTCACGTGCTCGGCGAACTTGCGATATAAAGACTTTATTTGATGAGGCTTGAAACTCTTCCGGGCTGTCCGTCCAGTTCGGGAAAACAGACTGTAATAACTCCGCTTCGGACTGGTACACGTAAAACAATGCAATTTTTCGGTCTTTAAAATAGCCCTTCACAAAATCCGCCTTACTGCTGTCAAATATCAAATGCTCGCCATTCTCGGAAATTACACTCCCGGAAGATAGTTGATGTAATTTAGTCAAAAGCTTTGCCGGTGAATCTCCTAGAACAGTATAGCCGTTGATGTCTACAACCAAATCGTTTTGTAATCTCCTGATATATTCTCCGGTCCTGTCTTCCATCTGTACCTGCAATATGTGCTCGTTGATATTCACCTCAAATCCCGCCTGTTCCTGGGAGTAAGAGATAAACAGGTTTCTAGTATCATTGTCTATCTTTGGTTTGTTGGCGCATGAGTAGTCGTTTATGAGATACCCGTTTACTCTCTTCTGCCGTGTGTATACGTACTCTTTCGCCCATTTATAGAAACTTTTATAGCTTTTCCACGGTGATTTGCTGCATACCCAGAATTGGTGATACAGCTGTGAGTAGCTTTCGGGTGAAGGTGTGCCGGACAAATAAAGCACGGGCAAACCTTCGCAAATGGTCCTTATCTCCTGTGTACGCTTACTTGGCTTGGGATATGCTCCCAGTGAATGGGCCTCATCAATTATCACAAGGTCGTACTTTCCTGTCACCTTGTGGCTGCTTTCAAAATTGACAACTTCCAGCTTAAAAGATGGTTGTAATGCGATATAGTCGTTTTTTACGCTGGGGATGGCTTTTAGCTTGGTGATGAATAAAACACTTTTTGCGTTGAATTTATCAGCGGCATATAAAGCCGTGAGCGTTTTCCCTGTCCGGCATTCCATCGATAGGTAACAGCATCCGAAAGCTGTTAGTTTATTGGCCGCTTGGATAGCTATGTTATTTTGATATTCTCTTAGTTTCATATATTTTTCTTTGTTTTGAACATGAATGAAGGAATATACTTCCCTATGTTTTCATTGATGATTTGCTGTCTTTTCCTGTACTTCTGTATTTTTTTACCGTAGAGTGTTATTTTCCCCCGGTATAATGGTTTCCCGTACTTCTTGCGAGGATCATCCAACTTGCCTAACTTGCGGAAGAATATATTTGGCTTATTTTCCATTTGGATGCTATAGACGTGATTAAATGCGTACCGGCTTGCTATAATATTCCCGTCTAAAAATAGTTTTCGACATTTGCGCCTTGTGCATGGACAAACAAAATACCACACATAGCCCTGTCCTAAATTACTGGGCTCTTTTCTTAACTCTATCTTCTCCTGTTTTTTCTTCCCATTATACTCCCATAGAAAGACGCATATTTGTTCCTCTAGCGAAAAAACGATAGTGTATTGTACTCCATTAGCAGTAAAACTTGCCGATCCTTCAGAAAGCCTGAACAGCTCTTTTAGGTCTGATAGTGCAATGTGCGGATTATGATCTATTATTGTTTTCATCTTTCTCAATCTACTAAATACTTAGACAATAAAACCAATGTTCATTAGAAAGGATTGTTTTCTGTATAACCTTTCGTATCGTAGTCGAATATCTTTGTAAGGGAACCGTCATGTTTGAATTTGACAGTTCCGACAGAACCGTTTCGATGTTTGGCTATAATCAATTCACCATAGTTGTAAATCTCATGCCCGGATGAATCCTTGACACTGATTCCGTAATATTCCGGACGATGAACGAATATAACCATGTCTGCATCCTGCTCAATGGCTCCCGATTCCCGAAGGTCTGCAAGAATAGGTTTTTTATCCTGTCGCTTGTCTACTTCCCGGTTGAGTTGTGACAGAAGGATAACAGGTACATTCAATTCTTTAGCGATAATCTTTGCTTCCCGGGACATCCGGGCTATTTCCTGTTCTCTGTTTCTTGTTCCATTTGAGCTTTCGGTTACCAACTGTAAATAGTCTATTATCACCATTCCACATTTGTTTTGTCGATGGTATAAACGGCACGTTGCACGGATGTAACTCATTCCTATAGCTGCGTTATCGTTTATTGTTATCGGTAAGCTGTATAAAATTCCCCCTATTGCCTTATCTATTTGCAGTAGCTCATCTTGGCTTATATTGCCGGACCTTAATTTGCTGGGATGTACATTGGATTCTGAAGCAATGAAACGTTCATACAGGCTGACAGAATCCATTTCTAAAGAGAAAATGACTACCGGAATACCTTGTCTAGCTGCTGACTTTCCAAAATGTAGAGATACAGCAGTTTTTCCCATGGCTGGGCGTGCTGCCAATACTATCAACTCGCCACCGTGCCAACCGGAATTTATATCGTTAAGGTCTTGTAGTCCGGTTGTTATTCCTGTCTGTTTCCCGCTACTATACAATCCCATCTTCCTCTCTATGTTTTTTAATGCGGACTGTGCAATGTCTTTAAATGACTGGGATTCACTTTGCCCGATTAAATCCTGCTGCATTTGCTCCAGTGCTTTCCCCGCATTGAAAAGGACGTCTCTGATATCTTCTGTATCATCATAGGCTTGCTGTTGGAGTATATGGGATAATTCAATGGCTTTCCGTTGTAGATATTTCTGTTTTACCATCAAAGCATGTTCGACGGCATGAAACGAATCAAACCCGTAATTGAGGGTTTCCGCTATGAAGTGCGGAGGCGCTTCTTCAATCTTCCCCATTGAGCGGACTTCGTTTGATACCGATACGATGTCACATGGTTTATTGCTTGCATAAAGCGACTGGATAGCATCATACAATACAGCGTACCGGTTATCATAAAACATATCTTTATTCAGTTCGGGAGATATGGCATCGAATACTTTGTCACCGCCAAAGTTAAGAAGTGAACCGATAACGGCTTGTTCTGCTTCAGGTGCGTTCGGCATTCCCTTAATTGGGGACGGTGTATACTTGTTTGTTTTCATCCTGTACCTCCTTTCTTCCGTGATTCTGCCACCAATAAGTAAACCTTCTCTTTGCATCCGATATATTCGATATACTCTGTTCCTCTCCAATTGAAACGATATAAGCAATGAACTTATCTAACTGGTCGGGAAGCATAGAAATGAAAGACACACCTAAAGTAGATTGCATACAAACGGATTCTTTCCAGATTTCATCTGATAGTAGTTGCTCTTTGATTGATTGAAGATCGAAAACTTTATTCGTTCCCTCTCTCACACTCTCTCCATTAAGAGAGAGAGTATCACTTACACTTACACTATCACTTACACTTACAGTTGACGTTCGTTTACGGTCGTTCGCTTGATGTTTTCTGCTTTCTGCACTTTTGAGAGCGGCTTCTTTCCGTTGTTTGATAGCAGCATCATATTTGCCTATATTACGGTCAATAGCTGGTTTAAAGATGGAAAACATTGCATTGACTACAGTATTGTCTGTTTGCGGCATTTCTTCTGTTCTAACATAGTCGAATATTGCTTTAATGAGTTCGCCCGCAATGTCGTTGGGCTGTCCGTCGAAGGTATCTTCCCATTCTGTATAAAGTACAAATGATTTTCTACTCATTGATACCTCCTTCCCAGTTAATAGACATTTGCCGCTTGTCCGGCTCTAACCAATACAGTTTTCTATTATCGTCTTGACGAACGTCTTTAATGTTCCAACCTTCTTTTCTAAGGTCGGATATGACTTTCCGGCTATCATTTCCGCCAGTAAGGGTGTTTAAATCTTTACTAGTGTACTTGCCACCATCTAAGAATAGTTTGCGAATCTGTTGTTTGATTCGAGATGATTTGCTATCTTTGCTCCTGTTGTTGAGGAGATTGGCGGTCGTTGAGACTGCCTTTTTCTTTTCTTCCATAGTCACGCCCTCCGATATTTGAATACGACCTGCTTTTTTACTGCCTCATCAATAGCATCCGCTTCATACAGGATTCTACTACCTACACGTTTGGAGATAAGAAGTCCGTCTTTTGTTATTCTCGCCAATGTTGGCAGGGTGACATGAAGGATTTTAGCTGTTTCCTTTCGGGTGTAGAATTTTGGCTCTTTTTTTTCGGTCGCATACAATATTCTCTCAGACACTTTTTCAGCAATTATATCGACAAATGGAGAGAAGAAACTTAATATAAGCGCCTGTTGAGCTGAATTTAATTCTTTCATAACTTATACATTTTAATTGTTATGAAGGAAGGCGTGCACGTCCTTATCTTCAAGTGCAAAGATAGATTGGGGAATTATTGGGGAATTATGCCCCAATAAGAAAATAACGCATCAATATTATTGAATATCAATGCGTTATTAAAATAATTATTGGGGAAATTAGGGAAGGGCTATAAATTGTCTATAAATTGTTGAAATTGGGCGTCTTTTTCGCTGTAACCTCCGCTTAATGTGTCCGTTCGTAATGTTGCTTTCATGAAATCTACTCCGCCAAATATATGAGTTCTAATTCTTTCGATCCATTCTTGTCTATGGTTTTTATCGCTTATATTGTTTCCTATCATTCGGAAGATTACTTTAGTTCTATTTACTTCCCCCTTTTTTATAGTTAACTGAAGATTTGTACCACTGCCATTTAGTATTTTTATAAAATCGTTTTTAGCAATGCCATCCCATTGGGTATCGTTACATTCTTTATAAATCTTGTCTATTAGTGGTGAATAAAGCAACGACAAGTCTTTTGTAATTCTCTCTAAAGAAGATAAAAGGTCTTTTTTTAGAAGGCAAAAATCTGCATCTGTTATTTCGAGTTCAGAAGTAATATAGTGAATGTCGATGTTAAAATCATTAAATAAGTCTATTAATGATTTGGTAAAGGACTTTACAAAGGCGGCTATTCTTTGGGCTTTTCTTACACGTTCATGGATTATATATCCTTCTTGAGTGTTGTATAGTTTGTGAATGTATAATCCTATATTACCCAAAAATAATAAGTTAAATTCATTACGTATGAGTGGGGCCATTTTCTTTAACAACCGTTTGGCGAAAATATTTCGGTCTTCTTTATCCAACGCAAACATTACACTTTCAATATTGAGTATTAAATCTTTATCAAAGTCTTCTGTTAAATTTGCTCCATATTTATTCACTGCTTTTTCTAATTCTTCATCAGAAAGCAATTGCTCTGTTCTAAATCTGCTTTTTTCAGCCCAACGTATAAACATTCTTTGAATATCATCACCCCATACAGGTTCTACATATTCATCTACGTATTTAATTTTTAAAATAGCATCTTCCCTGATTTTTAGAAGAATTTTACTATTTCCAAATGCTGTATATAAATCAGATATATCTTGTAGCATTTTTAAAAGTTCTTTCATGTTTGAAGAATTTTACTTTGCTATTCGTAATTTCGTGAAATAATTCTCTTTAGCTGCTATCATACTCTTTTCTGATTCATCTAGTTTGAGATATGTCTTTAGCTGTTGCTCGCTACTGTGTCCGGTGATAGCCATTATAGAACTTAATGAAGCCCCGGCTTTATACATATTGGTTGCTAAGCTTCTTCGGCAGGTATGAGTTTTAAGAAGGTCGCAGAAACGTTTCTTTGCTGTATACTCCATTGCTCCCCGTTGTTCGTCTAACTCTACTATTTCCGTCCATCCTAAAGCCTCGCCAATCTCTTTGATATGGTCGTTTATCTTTTGGTCGTAGACTTTGGGAAGTGCACCGTTATATTTGTCAAGGATAGCCGCAACACGATAATCAAGAGGAATATAAACGATATTTCCGGTCTTTTCCTGTTTAAGTTTGATGTACTTATTGCCATCGGTAAGGGTAACTATCATTTTTGAATTGATGCGCTTATAATCACTTACTCGTTGCCCGGTCAGACAGCCGACTACAAACACATCTTTTATCTTTTCCCATGCCGGACGATTGGATAAATCGTACTCATAAAGTTCCTGTATTCGTTCTTCAGTCAAGTAGACATTATCAACATCTTTATAGATCACATCAAAACCAAACCGGACGTTTGCCGCATCCATAAGTTTAAGCTGCTCGGCTGCGTAACATATCGTTTTGCATATCTTCACCATGCGGGCGATAGTGTTGGGGGAATATTCCTTATCTGTGAGGAATGAGCGGAAGTCATTATAAAACTCTATTGTCAGGTCATCAAAATCAATAACCTTTAATCTTGTTTCCTGATACGCTTTAAACTGGGACTGAAAGCCTTTGTAGCTCTTGATTGTTCCAGGAGATATATTTGTGGTTCCTCCTTTCTTTTTCCGTTTTCCGGTTTCGCATTCGTGAATGAATTGTGCTATGAAGCCGTTGAAGTTGGTGGCCTGTTCTTCTTCTAGGGCTTTAGCTTCGGCCTCGGCACGTTCTTTCTCGGCTGCTATTTGTTCGGCATATACTATCTCATGTATACGCTCTTTAGCTATGTCGGAAGTTATGGCTACACCATTTTTTATTAGTGCGTCAATCGTTGATGAAATAGCGTCTAGTTTAAGGTAAAGTTCTTTTCCTTTGCCTGTCCTGAAAGCTGTTAGGGCTTTGGCTCCTGTTAAAGATTTGTTCCACTCTTTTATATCAACCTCTAATCCGGTAGATACTCGAATGTTAATCTTTGGAACCCTGTTTTGTATGCGAGCGTATAAGGTTGCATATCCTTCGCTTTTGTCAGTTCTTAAAATGAATGTTGCACCCATATTTTTACTTTTATAAGTTGGTACTACAAAGATAGAGATTCTTTTTGATTTGGTACTACATTGGTACTACAAACTTTTATCTTATTTTATTCTATTTTCTTTGTGTGATAAATAATTTATTGTTTTTCAATAGTTTATGAAAACAATGTTTTATCTAATAAATAAGGAAAATAAAGAAAGAGAGGTTCGTTAGGAACCTCACAAAGCCCTTTCAGATGATTTCTGAGAGGGTCTTTTTTTTTGAAATAGGCAAAGATGGTACTACTTTTATAATTCTTTTGCATTTTGGTGCATTCTGTATACTTCCATAAGATGGGCTTCACAAATAGTCCGATGTCATAGTTTGTTCTGTATCTTAATCATGGGAGTGTATCTAAGCCCGTCAGTTTCCTGTTCTTCGGCTATTTTAGAAAAGCCTAAACTTTCATAGAACCTTATGGCATAGGATGAAGAATTCACTGTTATTTTATTTACTATTTGATTTGCATAAGCGCAATTAAATAATTCTCTACCTATGCCTTTGCGGTGATAGTCTGGATTTATGAAAAATAGAGAGATATGTGTGCCGTTGAGTTTAGTACCAATTATACCGACAAGCTCATTGTTGTCAAAAGCCCCCCAAATAGTGAGCTCATTTATTAATTCCTTGTTATAAACGAACTTTTTAAATGTTTTTAATCCGTTGGCATTGAAGTCTGTTGTTCCGCATTTAGTAAATACAGCAAGTGATAATTGTATCGCTTTGTTGTATTCTTCATTATTTATTTTCTTGATATTCATGTTATAACTCCTTATTTAATTTATCCAAGTCTTTTGCCATCCAAAAGTTAGTTAGACAACACTGATTAGCTCTGCGCTTTTGTTCCATTTTTACAGCGTAGCCGTTTTTTTCAAAGAAAGGACGGGCTGTTATACTTACTTCTGATGTGATTTGCTTAATACCCTCTGCAATTGCATACCGCTCTATTTCTTTCAAAAGCATAGTGGCAATACCTTTACCTTGAAAATCTTTGTGAATGAACATGGAGTGTAAATAACCTTGTGGTGTAATGGACGAAAAGCCGACGACCTGCGATTGTTGATCAACAGCCACAATAAAATAGTGTGTCTCTATCATCCCCTTTATTTTAGCGAGGTCATCTCCACAGGATGCCCAGTCTTCTACTTCCTCCTGTGAGTAATCACGCCTGTTTATTTCAAGTACTGTATTCTTATATAAATCTCTCAGCTCAATAACATCTGATTGCTGCGCTACTCTGATCGCAAAGTCTATTTTCATATTTTGGTTCATATTCTTTTAGATTGTTTTATAAATGAAATTGCAATATTAGGCAAATGAAAAAAGAAAAGCATTGAAATAATTCAAGATTTTTCTTTATTAACTTTTTTTTTCCCTTATATGGCTAACTGTTTCATGGAGGGATTCATTTTCAAACGGTTGTTGAAAACTATTAAACAATTGGATTTACAATTCCTCATGTCTGGACATTTCGCTATCTTTGCATCGAAATATATTGGAATTTAGTTGAATATATCCATGAATCGTATAAAAGGCATACTTTATGCGGCAGTATCCTCTTCCACTTTTGGGCTTGCTCCGTTTTTTTCTATCACTCTGCTGTTAGCAGGCTTTTCAGCATTTGAAGTGCTTTCTTATCGTTGGGGAGTGGCGTCGGTTGTGCTGATTATATTCGGTATGCTGTCCGGATGCAATTTCCGGTTGGCTAGAAAAGATTTCGGAGTTGTATTTCTGCTAAGTTTGTTGCGGGCAATCACTTCCTTTAGTTTGATTATTGCTTATCAGAATATTGCTAGCGGAGTGGCTTCTACGATACATTTTATGTATCCCTTGGCTGTTGCTCTGGCGATGATGTTTTTCTTTAGGGAAAAGAAGTCTCTTTTAGTGATGCTTGCCGTCTTGATGTCTTTGTTGGGGGCGACTTTACTTTCATTGGGAGAGTTGGAAGCGAAGGACGGGAATACAATAGCCGGTCTGGTTGCCGCCTGTATCTCTGTTTTTTCATACGCAGGATATATAATTGGAGTACGGACAACGCGGGCTGTGCAAATAAATTCTACGGCACTGACTTGTTGCATCATGGGCTTTGGAACTGTTTTTTACCTTATAGGAGCTTTTTGTACTTCCGGACTCCAGTTAGTGTCAGATGGATATACTTGGCTGATAATTTTAGGGCTTGCTTTGCCGGCAACTGCTATTTCTAATATAACCTTGGTGCAGGCAATCAAATATGCAGGACCTACATTAACCTCAATTTTGGGAGCTATGGAACCATTGACAGCAGTTGTAATAGGAATTTTAGTTTTCAAAGAGCTTTTTACAGCGAATAGCGCGATTGGGATTCTTTTGATTTTGATAGCTGTCAGCGTAGTCGTATTCCGTAGGCAGAAGTCTTGAGCATAAGTATTAAATGAAAAAGCTGTTTACCATATCGATAAACAGCTTTTTCATTAGTGAGCCTCTTGTCGGATTCGAACCAACGACCCCGAGATTACAAATCACGTGCTCTGGCCAACTGAGCTAAAGAGGCGTTATTTTCTTTTGCGGGTGCAAAGGTATGAATTTATTCTAAAAATGCAAATACATCGCGCACTTTTTTTATATTTGCAGTCTCACTAATGATTATAAGAAGATGAAAAAGAGAATTATGAATGTGTGTGGAATGGCATTTTTTGCCATAAGTATATTGGCATGTTCCGGTCAGAAGAGGGGAACGGCGAGCGCTGAAACAGCATCGGATAGCGTGGAAGTGACTCCGGAAGCGGTGATTGCCGAAGCGGATAGTACAGGATATATCGTTCGGGTAGGAGAGACGGCTCCCGATTTCACGATTACTTTGACCGATGGCAAACAGGTAAGCTTGTCTTCTCTTCGGGGGAAAGTGGTGATGTTGCAGTTTACAGCGAGTTGGTGTGGTGTATGTAGGAAAGAAATGCCATTTATAGAAAAGGATATTTGGCTGAAACATAAAGACAATGCTGGTTTTGCATTGATTGGTATTGACCGTGACGAACCGCTTGATAAAGTGCTTGCTTTTGCCAAATCTACAGGAGTCACTTATCCGTTGGGATTAGATCCGGGAGCTGATATTTTCGCAAAATATGCCTTGCGTGAATCCGGTATAACAAGAAATGTGCTGATAGATAAAGAAGGGAAAATCGTAAAATTGACTCGTTTGTATAATGAGGAAGAGTTTGCTTCCCTTGTGCGGATGATTGATGAAATGCTGAAGTGATATATGGCTATTCTTTAGTGATTTATACCACATAAATATAGTGACGCTATCACATCGGGATGGCGTCACTATTTCTGTTACATAGCGTCACTATCCTTACCGCATGGCGTCACTATATTTATCTTGAATTATTCAGGCGAGACTGAGTTTTGCCAAATAATCGTAGTGTTTGCCTTTTTTTACCAGTTCGGCTTTGAACCCATATTCGGATGCATATAAGCTAAGTGTCTGGAAATCTATGTATAACCAATCGAACGTATCTCCTTTCACATCCTTATACTGCATCTGGAAATCAACTTCTCCGTAATAATCTCCGGCTAAATCAATGACTATGCTGCCATCTTCTTCCTCGAAAAGATAACGAAGGTCACTGGAGTCCATCAATATGCATCCCCCGGGGCGAAGGATGCGTTTCATCCGTTGAAAGAAGCCGGGCATATTGCTTAACTTTCCGATAATTCCCGAACCATTCATCAGCATCAGGATAGAATCGAACGTTTCGGTAAATGTTTCATCAAAGAGATTGATAAGACGTGTGTCATTGACTCCCCGTTGTTTCATAACCTCGACAGATAGCGGAGAAATATCAATGGCGCATACGTCTTTTCCCATTTCCTGAAGTGCCAGCGCATGGCAGCCGCTTCCCGCACCTACATCTAATATCCGTCCTGTGGCCATTTGGAGAGCGGTACGTTCCAGTACAGGCATGGATTGGATATTGCGGAACAGTTTCTTGACAGGGATTTCATCTTCCTCGAATTGAGAAGAAAATACTCGTAAGCGGTCGGCTCTGCGATGATTGAAATAATCAGAAATAGCGGCTCCCATCGGGTCCTTTTCTATGGAAAGAATTGTTGTTGTCATTGAGGGTTATGTATTGTTTTAGTCGGCAAAGATAAATAAATCCGTAGAAAAGGATTATCTTTGCCGTTGGAAATGTGAATATTAATAATGTATATTATATGAGTATAGAAGAAGCAATAATGGGTGGAATCGTCTTTAAAGGCAAGAAAGATAAGCCCAAAGAAGAGGAAAAAGTGAAAACGAAAGCGAAGAAAGCGACCTATATTCGTGGACAACACGGTTCGGGAGCAGCGAAGATGAAAGCGGAAATTCGTAAGAAAAGAGCAAATCGACATAAGAAATAAATATCGTGATAATCAATATTACTATTTGCGTAGCGGCAATTATACTACTATTTAAGGGAATTTCCTTGATATTAAGAACGGTGATGGTCTGGATGATGTTTGTTGGTATAATGAAGAATAGCAGAATAAAGATGTATGGAAGGGTTGTGGAGGTACAGACTAAGACTTATAGTAGCGATGATGGTGATATTACTGCGAATTGTCCCATAGTGGAGTATAAATCGGATGAAGAGAAAGAAATGCATCGTCGAATAGCCACCTATGATTTTATCGTGGAAACGGCTCATTGTTCTCATAAGTTATATTCTCAAAAGACACCTCACGTAGGAGATAAGGTAACGGTTATATGCAATCCGAAGACTCCGGATGAAATCTTGGCATTTTCCACTATGCCTCTTACAAGATTATTTGGTAAACTGTTTGCTCCGGGATGTTTCTATGTGGTAGCAAGTGTCTTAGGCATCTGTTATGTATTTATTAAATGACTGATAATGGAGTAAAGCACTCTCTCCTGAAAATAAATTACCCCTGTCACAGATAGCTGTAGCAGGGGTAATCTTATTATTGGGATATTTTAACGCACTTTCAATTACTTCTGTGGAAGTATCTCAATCCAATAGTCGTCCGGGTCGTTGATGAAATAAAGCCCCATGGCAGTATTTTCAAAACATACACAATTCATTTCTTTGTGATAAGCCCTGACTGCATCATAATCACCGGCCACACGAAAACAGAGATGGCTTTCATTTTCGCCCAGTTCATACGGAGCGGTATGATTTTTCAGCCAAGTCAATTCCAGAAGAAAGCCCGTCTCGTTATCTGTCAGATAAACTAACGTGAACGAACCGTCGGAAGCTTCTTTCCGGTGATGTTCTTTCAAGCCGAGCGCTTTCTCGTAGAAAGCAATGCTACGTTCCAGATTTGTTACATTGATATTGAAATGGTCAAATTTACTTTTTATTTCCATTGTTGCAATCTTTTTTATCTTTTCATTAAGAGCTTCACAATCTCACCGACATATGTACGGGGTTGTCCAGCTTGCGGAGCGGTTTGTGAAGGCAGTTTTTTACATTCAATAACAGCCGACGGAGTTGTTTGGTTCGGAGCATAGAGTTTCAGTGTATAACTGTCCGCTTTTTCGATGGCATCATAAGACTGTTCGGGAGAAAGCGTGCAGTAAGCCACGGCCTTGCCCGACTGATAACCCAGCGCACCACCGGCATTTGCAGTCATATTTGTCATGTTGAACTCATCCTTTCCGATACTGATAACCAATTTTCCGCTTCCCATTAAAGCATATACTTCGCCCGGAATCTGCTTCAAATTAACCTCTGTATAACCCGGCATATCTGCAGAAACCTTGCCTGCAGGAGTAGCAGGAGTAAGAGTTGCGGCGGGAACAGTCTTCTGGGCAGGTTCGGTAGTCGTCACTTTAATATCAGTCTTCGCATTTGTGCCACCAATGACAATAGGCCCTGCGGCTGCAACGATTGACGGAGTCTTCTGCTCTTCTTCCTTCTTCTTTTTCTCTGCTCTCGGACGAGTATCCGGTGCTCCGAAAGCTACGGCTACATCCATGAATATATCATCCGCGAAATCTACCGTTTTTCTACGCCATTTAGCCAATCCGCGCACCAGTTTGGTCTTCGTTTTGTTAAGCGCATATTTGTCGGTAATCCATTCTTCCGCTTTATATTTTTCAGTATCGCGGTAGGTAAAACGTATCTTTTCCAGTTCTACCAGGCAGTTTCCGGGTTTGCAAGTCACTGTAATCTGGTAATTGATAAGAGTACGGTCTAAAGACAATGCACTGGAACTGAATACAATCCATTCTTCTCCCACACCGGCAATAGTGCCTTTGTCTTCGTCGGAAAAGACGATGCGGCTGTCGATGTTCTTATTTTCTTTCAGGCGTTCGTCCATCCACTTCATTACTGTATTGTAGATTTGTGTCCGGCTCATTCCGGGAATCTGGAATTCCTTGGAGAATACTACTTTACCATCCACTTCGGGAACAGCCCCTACAAGATATCTGGTATCGTCTTTTTGGTCTTTTACAGAATTTGCCTTCATTGCCATCGGCAATGCGAGGAACAAGGTAAGAAACAGAATCGTAAATTTATTCATAATTATAATGTGTTTATTTGGTAATTTCAAAACTTTCACCCCGATGGGTGATGCTGATAAAACGGCATCCTGCATTTTCGGCAAAACTTTGAAGCGCGTTGCCGCCTTCGTAATCTTCACTGAAGTGCATGGGCACAAATATAGTAGTTTTTATTTGTTCGATGAACTGTTTTGCCCCTTTCATGTAATCTTTTCCCATTCTCCGGTCTACCGGAAACAGTGCTAAATCAATGTTTGGCGCTTTTTCTTTTAAATATTTAACTTCTGCAAGGAAATCACCGTTGGCTTTTCGTATCTCAGTTTCGGTAGATTCTTCACTCCAGTGCCAGTTGTTCAGGTCGCCGGCATGGAAAATACTCCAACCTTGCAGATGAATCAGGAACGAACTGCCTACATCCGTCGAGCCGAACGCGTCAATGCGGATGGTGTCATCCTCGTAGGTTTCTCCTTTCTTAATATAGAAAGCATCTTCGGTTTTGGCGCGGTGTGATTTCAGGATGTCTTTGGAGAAGATATATTGAATGTCGGGACGTTGTTCTTTCCACGCCAATATCTCACGGTTGAAGTGATCGGGATGGAAATGGGTAGCCAAGACGTACAGTTTACCCGGCCTTTGCAGGAGATAGTCATGTACGATTCCCCGGTTATGTTCGGATTCGGAAGAATCTTTGTAGTAATCAATGATAACGGTCATGCCTTCCGCTTCGATGGCGAAACCGCTGTGATAAATATAATCCAGTGTCATAAGCTGAATGTTTTATAGTTGCAATATTACATATTCTAGTTGGAGTTGCCAAGAAAAAACGACGAAATCAGGGAGCAAGATGACTGATTTCCCATTCGCCGTCCGGTTGCAGGGGCACGGCTCTTTCATTTAGGATTTCGTTGCTCATTCAAAAATGTTGTTATTTTATAGGGAGTGCTTCCTAGGGTGGTTAGGGTGCTTTTTGCTGCTCAGAAAAAGAGCTTTGATTGAAACGGTCGATGGCGAACTGAAGAATATGACACAGATAGAACACTCCAGACATCGTTCATTCAATAACTTCATAGCCAACTCTTTCGGCTATCGCAGCATACTGCTTTTTTGAGAAGAAGCCCGCTATTGACGTGAATTTTGTCAATGACGGACAACTGTCTATTTTCTGATTATATTTCGAATTCATGTTAATTTATTATACTATAAAAATGTAAAAACAGGTGGGTTTGTTTGCTTTTCGATTGATGATAAATGTAGATTGTTTCATTAGAAACAGTTTGTTTTTTCAATTAAAATGGGCGGGTGAATGAAAATAAATGCACAAACATATATTCTGTGTGCAATAATGTTGTATCTTTGCGCCCGAAATAATTTAAAAAAGATTTAGATGAGAAAAATTTCCTTGATTGGATTTGTGATGCTAATCGTTTCAATTCCAACTTTTGCCGGAGGTCTTCTGACAAATACTAATCAACACGCTGCTTTTCTTCGTATGTTATCTCGTGGTGCTACTATCGAAATAGATGGTGCCTTGTCTAATCCTGCCGGTTTGGCTTTTTTGCCGAATGATGGTTTCTATATGGGTTTGAGTATTCAGAGTGCTTTTCAAACAAGAAATATTGATGCCAGCTTTTTGACGTATAATGGTTTTAGTGGCATTGATCCTACTACCCATCAACCAATTCTTACTCATTCAGAAAAACCATATTCTAAATATTATGAAGGAAAGGCTGCTGCTCCTATTATTCCGAGTGTATTTGCAGCTTATAAAAAAGGTGATTGGACTATTTCCGGTTTCTTTGCAATTACCGGTGGAGGTGGTAAAGCTTCATTTGATGACGGTTTGCCAATGTTTGAGTCGGTGGCTATGGCAGGTATCTTTCAGGAAAGTTTAAAGAAACATTTAACTTCTGGTGGAAAAAGCCCTATCGTTATTCCTGGTATGTATGACATTAGCACTGCTATGGATGGCAAGCAATATATTTATGCATTGCAATTAGGGTTATCTTATAAAATAAATGATTGGCTTTCTGCTTTTGCGGGAGGACGCATGAATTATTTTACTGGTGGTTATGTGGGCTTTTTGGATGCTAAAATGAAAGCAGACTTAGGAGGAGCCGACTTGATGCATTTGGCTTTAGACTGTGATCAGACAGGTTGGGGATTCACTCCCGTTATTGGTGTGGATGCTAAGTTGGGTAAATTGAATATTGGTGCTAAGTATGAATTCAAGACTAATCTTAATATAGAAAACAATACAAAAAAAATTGAAGCTTCTGTAGAAACGGATGCACTGGCACCTTTCAAACATGGTGTGAACACTCCTAATGATATACCTTCCATGCTTTCTGTTGCGGCTGCTTATGAATTTCTACCTGTACTGCGTGCATCTGTAGAATACCATTTCTATGATGACAGGAAAGCGGGAATGGCTGATGGAAAACAGAAATATCTGACAAAGGGAACAAACGAATATCTGATGGGAGTCGAATGGGATGTAATCAAACGATTGACCTTGAGTTGTGGTGGACAGATTACTGATTACGGATTGTCTGACAATTTTCAGAGCGATACCAGTTTCTCTTGCGACTCCTATACATTAGGAGTTGGAGCGAAAGTGGCATTGAGTGAAAGAGCTAACCTGAATGTTGGTTATATGTGGACTACCTATGAAGATTATACTAAAACTTCAAAGAATTATAATGGTACGGGATTGTCCGGTACTAATGTATATAGCCGCACTAATAAAGTGTTTGGTGTGAGCCTTGACTACAAATTCTAATTGCGCATAATCCGTTACAATTTTATAGCAGAAGCCGTCTCAAACAACTGTTTTGAGGCGGCTTCAAACTTTTATACTGACTTGATTAGAAAGAATACTGTACCAACATATTCGACCGATTGGCATGACGGGGGTGAAGAATTGTGCTTGGGCACAGAGGAAAAATTCCCATCCCCGGTAGCATGGCTGCCATTTTAAAGCTTGTTTTCATTATAAGTTAAGTTTCAGATGAATGCCCAATGAACAACTAAAAAAGAAATGGTTGAGAAGCCCAAAGGAAAAATTGCCAAACTAATCGGAAGAATTGCTATTTATAACCATTCTAAAAAAGCGGATCTTTGTACCGTACTAATCAGATAAAAGAAATACGACGATGGGAAAAGTGGAATTTACACAAGGAATATTAGATATACAATCAGATTTACAACGCTTTGCGTATAAATTGACGGCAGATCGTGATTCTGCCAAAGATTTGGTTCAGGATTGTGTATTACAGGCATTGGATAATCATGAGAAGTTTGCATATAGTAAGAACCTCAAAGGATGGATGTACACACTTATGCGCAATATTTTTGTGAATAATTATCGTCGTACGATTCGTGAAATGAATATCATAGATGATACCTATTCTATCCATCAGCAGCACATGATTGAAGATGAAGATGGTGACAAGTTTGAATTGGCTTATGATATGAAGCAACTGTATCGTGTATTACATTCTATTCCTGACGATATGAAAGTACCTTTTCAGATGTTTGTCGCCGGATTTAAGTATAGGGAGATTGCCGAAAAATTAGGATTGCCGATGGGAACGGTGAAGAGCCGTTTGTTCTTCATCCGTAAGCGGTTGAAAGAAGAACTGAAAGAATTTTCCTGATATGATTTTTGATTAAGCGATATGTTCTTTAAGATGGATAGATGAGCCTTCCTGCCATAGACGACAACTGGCGGGAAGGCTCATTCTTTACTGTCAATCCAGCATTTCCTGTACTCTGTGTTTAGCTTTTTGAGCAGCCTCTTGTGCGGTATGGGCTGCTTCCGTGGCTTTTTCTTTCACAGTGTTCGTTGCTTCTGTTGCCTTTTCCTGGACAACATGTGCAGCATGCTGTACTTTCTCTTTCAAGCTTTCGCCCGAATGTGAACTCGCTTCGGCACCTCTCTCTTTAGCTTCTTCAGCTCTCTCTTCAGCAAGCCGGGCATTTTCTTTTGCCTGCATTGCTGTTTCTTTTACGTCTTTTTTAAATTGATGTTCCATGATCTGGTCTTTTAGTTAAACATGGATTTTAAACACATGGTCGTCTGAAAAGGATTCGCCTTTTAGGAAATTTTCATTCTTTTTCATTCATCCAAATATTTGTATCGGTAGCATTCTTCCTCTTTTTCGAGGATATTTATAGGTTGCAACCGGTCAATCATCAAATATCTTTTGCTTTTTCATAGTTTTTCCTCTATCTTTGCAACCCGAAAGAAAAAGAAAGTATGATACCGTGAATAGCGGTCGTGTATTCTAGAACACCACGTAAAAAACAGGAATTATGAAAGAAAAAGTATCTGTACCCTTTATGCTGCTGGGTATTCTCTTTAATGTTTGCCTCATTGCAGCCAATCTTCTTGAAACGAAAGTAATCCAAATCGGTAGCCTGACCGTGACCGCCGGATTATTGGTTTTTCCTATTTCTTATATAATCAATGATTGTATCGCCGAAGTTTGGGGATTTAAGAAAGCACGCCTTATCATTTGGAGCGGTTTTGCGATGAACTTCTTTGTTGTAGCCCTCGGACTGATAGCAGTTGCCATTCCGGCTGCTCCTTTTTGGGAAGGCGAAGAACATTTTGATTTCGTATTCGGTATGGCTCCCCGCATTGTGGCTGCCAGTCTGATGGCATTCTTGGTCGGTTCGTTCCTTAATGCATATGTGATGAGTAAGATGAAAGTAGCCAGCCGGGGACGTAACTTTTCCGCCCGAGCCATTTGGTCGACTGTCGTGGGCGAGACGGCGGATTCATTGATTTTCTTTCCGGTTGCTTTTGGCGGAATTATTGCCTGGAAAGAACTGCTCATTATGATGGGAATCCAAATCGTACTGAAATCCATGTACGAAGTGATTATCCTTCCGGTGACTATCCGTGTGGTAAAAGCCATCAAGAAAATAGACGGTAGCGATGTTTACGATACCGATATTTCATACAATATACTGAACATAAAAGATATTTAAGATAAACAATGAATAGAGAAGCAGCATTGGTTGTGTTCAGTGGTGGACAGGATTCCACCACTTGCCTGTATTGGGCGAAACGTAACTTTAAAAAAGTATATGCCTTGAGTTTCCTGTATGGTCAGAAACATCAGAAGGAGGTGGAACTTGCACGGGAAATAGCCCGTAAGGCGGAAGTGGAATTTGATGTGATGGATGTGTCCTTCATCGGGAAACTGGGACGTAACTCCCTGACTGACGATACAATGGTGATGGACCAGGAGAAACCGGCAGATAGTGCTCCCAATACATTTGTTCCGGGGCGTAACCTGTTCTTTCTAAGCATCGCAGCCGTATATGCCCGCGAACATGGCATCAATCACTTGGTTACAGGAGTTTCCCAAACAGATTTCAGCGGTTATCCCGATTGTCGGGATGCATTTATCAAGTCCCTTAATGTGACATTGAACCTGGCTATGGATGAACAATTTGTGATTCATACCCCTCTGATGTGGATTGATAAAGCGGAAACATGGGCTTTGGCAGACGAATTGGGAGTATTGGAACTGGTTCGCACCGAGACTTTGACATGCTATAATGGTGTTCAGGGAGATGGTTGCGGGCATTGTCCGGCTTGTACGCTGCGTCGGGAAGGACTGGAAAAGTATTTAAAAAGTAAGAATCAATAATATCTCTACATAGAGATTAAAAATGCATTTTCTGCTGTCATCTGTCACATTGCTGTAGCTAATCGTTTGAGTATGAAACGAATGGTTTGTGACGGCAATTGGTGACAGCAACCAAATTCGACATTTTGCCGTCACATCCGTTATCACCGGTAAGCTCTAATAAATAGGATAGTAGCTTCTGTTCGGGGGAATGTATCGGTTTAATTTAGTTTCAACGGTAAGAAACTGGAGTTTCAACGGTAAGAAACTAGAGTTTCAACAGTAAGAAACTAAAGTTTCTATTACTTGAAACTAGTAGTTCCAAGGCTTGAAACAACGTGTTTCAAGGCACAAAACATACCGTAACAAATAGGATGCGGATAAATCCCCCGTGGGTTAAAGAACTGACGGTGATAGGTGACAGATACGGTGATAGGTTGTAAAATGGATCATTCACTACTGAAATACCTATGAATAAGGTATTTAGGACTAGTAGGTGATAGGTGAAAGAGGGAATGTGTTCTTTATCTAGGGTAGGGATTGTAGTTAACGAGTACAATGACAGAATTAAAAGACCAACTTTCTTTATTAGGAAGAAAGACCGAGTATAAACAAGATTATGCTCCTGAAGTATTGGAAGCCTTTGATAACAAGCATCCTGAGAATGACTATTGGGTGCGTTTCAACTGCCCTGAATTTACAAGTTTGTGCCCCATCACCGGGCAGCCGGATTTTGCCGAAATACGTATCAGCTACATTCCTGATATTAAAATGGTAGAAAGCAAGAGTTTGAAACTATATCTTTTCAGCTTCCGCAATCATGGCGCTTTTCATGAGGACTGCGTAAATATCATTATGAAAGACCTTATTAAACTGATGAATCCCAAATACATTGAAGTGACAGGCATCTTTACTCCCCGTGGCGGTATCTCCATCTATCCGTATGCCAATTACGGTCGTCCGGGAACAAAATTCGAACAGATGGCGGAGCATCGTTTAATGAATCGGGAGTAATATATGAATATTGCTGGCGGATGAAACCTTGCGACATTGGTTTACGGATGAACAACTGTTGCCAATGAAAGAAGCGATAGAAGATCATCGGGCTTCCAATAAACAGGCTCCGAGAAGCATCTATGGAAAAATAGTTGCCGAAGCCGACCGTATTATAGCTCCCGAAGTAACGTTGCGCCGTACTGTTCAATATGGATTGTCTCATTATCCGGAGATGGATAAAGAACAGCAATATGCTCGCTTTCGTAAACATCTTAATGATAAGTATGCGGAAGGGGGATATTTGAAGTTATGGATACCTCAGTCGGATAATGCCGAACGTTTGGCAGAACTTCGGAAGTTGATTATGGATGAAGAAGAGCTTCAACGAGTATTTGATGAACTTTATACAAATGAAAAAAATGGAGATGTGTAATGCTCCATTCTTTCTTGATTTGTCCGGGAAGTATTACTCGTGATGATACGGCCCCCCGTTCAATATCGTCATCGCCCGATAAATCTGCTCCACGAATATCAGCCGGATCATCTGATGCGAGAAAGTCATTTTCGACATTGAAATCTTTTCATGGGACGCTTGATACACTTTCTCGGAGAATCCGTAAGGTCCTCCGATGATGAAGACCAGCCGTTTGTTGACTGTATTCATTTTCCGCTTCATGTAATCGGCAAATTCAAGGGAGCGCATCTCTTTTCCGTGTTCATCGAGCAGTACCACCACATCTCCCGGTTGGAGAGCTTTCAGAATTAATTCACCTTCTTTTTCTTTCTGGACTTCCACCGAAAGGCTCTTCGTGTTTTTCAGTTCGGGGATAACTTCCATATCAAAAGTGATATAGCGTTTGGTGCGCTGTATATAGTCGTTGATAGCTGTAATATAGTGTTGTTCTACGGTTCGTCCAACGACGAGCAGGGTTGTTTTCATGTCTCTATAATTCTGATTAATGCACAAAAATAGGCATTTTTTATGTTATTCTGCAATTAATGCTTACCTTTGCCTATCATTAGTTGAAAGTTTAAGACTTTAAACTTCAACTTAAAAGCTTGTAATTATGAAAAAACGAGTGCTCGTAGGAATGGCCGCTTTGCTTCTTTCCCTCTCGTTGCTTATGGCGCAAGAGATACCGGCAGGAGTGATTACGGCATTTAAAAGAGGAAGCTCGCAAGAGCTAAGTAAGTATATGGGGGACAAGGTAAACCTGGTGCTCCGAGGTCGCTCGACAAACGTTGACAAACAGAAAGCAACAGTTGCGATGCAAGAATTCTTTACGGAGAATAAAGTCAGCGGATTTAATGTAAACCATCAGGGAAAACGGGACGAATCGAGTTTCGTTATCGGCACGTTGGCTACTACGAAGGGAAGTTTCCGTGTGAATTGCTTCTTGAAGAAAGTACAGGATAAATGTTTAATACACCAAATAAGAATTGACAAAATCAATGAATAAGGAAAAAGAACTGATCGACAAACTGATCGATCTTGCTTTTGCAGAAGATATAGGTGATGGCGACCATACCACCCTTTCGTGTATCCCTGCTACGGCAATGGGAAAATCAAAATTGCTTATCAAGGAAGCCGGTGTGCTGGCAGGTATTGAAGTGGCTAAAGAAATCTTCAACCGTTTCGATCCGACTATGAAAGTCGAAGTGTTTATCAACGACGGAACGGAAGTGAAGCCGGGCGATGTAGCAATGGTAGTGGAGGGAAAAGTACAGTCATTGCTCCAGACCGAGCGTCTGATGCTGAACGTGATGCAACGCATGAGTGGTATTGCGACAATGACCCGCAAATACGCAAAGAGGCTGGAAGGTACAAATACCCGCGTACTGGATACCCGTAAGACAACTCCGGGCATGCGTATCCTTGAGAAGATGGCTGTGAAGATCGGTGGCGGCGTAAACCATCGTATCGGTTTGTTCGATATGATTCTTCTGAAAGACAATCACGTTGACTTTGCCGGAGGTATTGATAAAGCTATCACCCGTGCCAAAGAATATTGCAAAGAAAAAGGGAAAGACTTGAAGATAGAAATAGAAGTCCGCAGCTTCGACGAACTGCAACAAGTGCTCGAGCTTGGTGGGGTGGACCGTATCATGTTTGATAACTTCACTCCCGAAATGACGAAAAAAGCCGTAGAGATGGTGGGCGGTAAATACGAAACCGAATCTTCGGGTGGCATCACCTTTGATACTCTTCGTGACTATGCCGAATGTGGTGTAGACTTTATCTCTGTAGGTGCGCTGACTCATTCAGTGAAAGGACTGGATATGAGCTTCAAGGCGTGCTAAATGAAAAAGAGAAGATTGTCATGAAGATTTCTTAAGACGCGCGTAACGCGGATGACACGGATGGTAAGACTTTGATAAAAAGAATCCGCGTTATCCGCGTTATTTGTATCTGAAGACTGTTTCTGTCTTCTCTGTTTTTGCATATGCTTCAGAAAAAAAACTTTTGTATTTGTATTCTTTAACATTTCCTGTTGCAGCATTCCCCAAACTCTTGCGTCTAATGGATAAAACGACGCAAACATACGTTCGGTTTTAAAAAAAAAGGTAATTGACTTGGAAAACGAGATAGAACTGGTAAAGGGCTGTCGGGCAGGAAAGGATTCAGCCCGAAAGGAACTTTACACCCTCTATTCCAAACAGATGCTGGCGGTATGTTTCCGCTATACGGGCGATATGGATGCAGCGCATGATGTACTGCATGACGGTTTCATCAAAATTTTCACCAACTTCTCCTTCCGGGGCGAATCGTCGCTCTGCACATGGATAACCCGGGTGATGGTCACTCAATCGATCGATTATCTGAGACGGGAGAAACGGGTCAGTCAGTTGGTAGTGCATGAAGAGCAGCTTCCCGATATACCCGATATATCGGATTCGGGAGGAGGGGATGGAATCTCCGAGGAGCGGTTGATGGCTTTTATAGCCGAATTGCCGGATGGTTGCCGAACCGTTTTCAATCTTTATGTGTTTGAAGAAAAGTCGCACAAGGAGATAGCTAAGATGCTTCATATCAAAGAGCATTCGTCTACTTCGCAGTTGCGTCGCGCCAAATATCTGTTAGCAAAAAGAATTAAAGAGTATAGGAACAATGAAGAAAGAAAATGATGAAATAACCGAACTGTTTCGCACACGTCTCGCCGATGCGGGGATAAGTGTCCGGGATGGCTTTTGGGAAGAACTCTCGCAGGATATTCCTGTGGCTTGCCAACATCACCGTCGGATTCTGCTCTTCCGTGTGGCGGCTGCGGCATCAGTGTTGCTCGTTCTGGCGGCTTCATCAGCTACTTTCCTGTATTTCTCTCCCAAGGAAGAGATGGAAGAGGCGTTTACGAAGATAGCTGTGACGAATGGAGGACAAATGGACGGAGACGGAATACGTGTCAATCAATTGCCGTTGCCGGTGGAACCTGTTTTGCCGAAACCGACTCCCAAGTCTTTCGGTATGTTGTCGCAACGTGTGGAAGAGGAGGATTCGCTTTCTATTACCTTCTCCATGTCGTTCTCTTTTTCGTCGACTGCTACGGGAAGTGGCAATCGTTACGGTAATCAAGGTTATAATGGTTATTGGCAGGCTGCAAATGGAAATACAGGATCATTCGCCGTGCAGGAAGAAACTGCAAGACCGGCTGTTACTCCCGAAAAAGTTGTGAAGAGACATCGCTGGGCGATAAAAGCGCAGTTAGGTACGGCACTTCCGGCGGATGACGGTACTTATAAGATGCCACTCTCCGCAGGTGTGACAGTAGAACGGAAACTGAATGATTATCTGGGAATAGAAACCGGATTGCTTTATTCAAATCTTCGTTCGGAAGGACAATATTTACACTATTTGGGTATCCCTGTCCGGGTGAATGTGACGTTGATGGATACAAAGAAAGTTGACCTTTACGCTACTGTAGGCGGAATAGCGGATAAATGCATCGTCGGCGCGCCGGACAATAGTTTCAAGGAAGAACCTGTCCAACTGGCAGTGACTGCCGGCATTGGAATCAATTATAAGATTAACGACCGACTTGCGCTTTTTGCCGAACCAGGTATTTCGCACCATTTCAGCACGGATTCGAAACTGGCTACGGTACGCACGAAACGGCCGACTAATTTTAATTTACTTTGCGGACTTCGCATGACGTATTAATCCTTATGAAAATGAAAAAAACACTTGTAATGCTGTGGATGGCATTTTGCCTGATTGTATCTTTCAGTGGATGCAGCAGCGAAGAAATGGATTACAACAATCCGGATGTTGGCCTTTTTGTGAAGCAATTGAAGTCGGGCACGTATAAGATGAAGAATGACAAAGGAGTGGTGGAAGTTCCTCATTTCATGGAAGAGGATATTCCCGAACTTTTGAAATATGCAGAAGATCTGACTATTATCCCTTCTTTTCCGTCGGTTTATAATACGAACAACGGTAAGATTCGCTTGGGTGAATGTATGCTTTGGGTGATTGAATATATCCGTCAGGGTACACCGCCGTCAATGGGTTGCAAAATGGTATTGGCGAATGCCGAGAATTATGAAGCAATCTATTTTCTGACCGACGAGGAAGTGCTCGATGCAGTTGCCTGCTATCGTAGCTGGTGGGAAGAACGGCAGTATCCGAAGACCCGGTGGACGATTGACCCGTGTTATGACGAACCGCTTTGCGGATCGGGCTATCGTTGGTGGTGACGCTCAATAAAGAGTTGCGTTCGGAATAAGAAATAGAAAACATTCATGTAGGAACGTTTGTTTGTATCAGTAGTCTTTTTACTGCTGACAGGGGCTTGCTACGCTCAATGGACTACATTAGAATCGGGTTGAGGCAGGTATGTATGAAGCGTTTGAAAGGTATTAGGTAATGAAAGAATAAAGAGGATGAATAGATTGATGAAACGTTTCTGGACAACTATGGCTTTGTGTCTGATGACTTTGCTTGCATATTCGCAAGTATGGACGGCGCAAGATTCATTGCATCTGAAGAAGTTGCTGGATAGTGACCAGGAGTTGCACTTAAATATGGATGCTGTAAAGTCGATTGATTTTGGCGGTGCAGTAGGAAGCCCCCGGATGTCGGAGGAGAAGAATTGGATGCTGCCTGACGAATCGTTGCCCGAAGCATTGCCTAAACCGAAAGTGGTGTTGAGCCTGATGCCTTATAAGACAAATACCCGTTTCAATTGGGATCCCGTCTATCAGAAAAAGATAAGGGTAGATAAGAATACCTGGCGGGGAGATCCTTTCTACGAACTGCGCCATCAGAGATCATACTCCAACTGGGCGCGTAATCCGATGGCAAAGGGAATGCGTAAGTCTTTGGATGAGATACAGGCGAGCGGGGTACGTTTCCGCCAGTTGAGTGAGCGTGCCAATGGGATGTTTGTAAATTCGGTAGTGATGGACAGTCCTATTCCTTTATTTGGAGGGAGTGGGGTGTATATCAATGGCGGAACTATCGGAGGGATTGACTTGATGGCAGTCTTTACAAAAGATTTTTGGAACAAGAAGGGGAGGGATAATCGTGCCCGTACGTTGGAAGTCCTGCGAGCTTATGGAGATTCGACGACTGTGTTGATAAATAAGCCAATTGAACAGATTGCCCGTTAAGGGCGTTGTATATATGTACTAATGTTGCGATATGACAATATACTGACTGGAGAGTGTTTGTAATTGAATGATTTATATATTTGTATATTGTTGTATTGGCACATTAGTAAGTAATCCGGTTTCTTATGGGGGACGAAATTATTAGTGCATTGATAAATTATTAATTATGAATAGAATAACTTCTCTTCTAGGGATACAATATCCTATAATTCAAGGTGGAATGGTATGGTGTAGCGGTTGGCGGCTGGCTTCCGCAGTGAGTAATGCGGGGGGCTTAGGTCTGATTGGTGCAGGTTCTATGCATCCCGAAACTTTGCGCGAGCATATTTGTAAATGCCGTGCAGCTACGGAATTTCCTTTTGGTGTGAATATTCCCTTGATGTATCCTCAGATAGAAGAGATAATGAATATTGTGGTGGAAGAAGGAGTGAAGGTTGTTTTTACTTCTGCCGGAAATCCGAAAACGTGGACCGGATGGTTGAAAGAACGGGGGATAACGGTTGTCCATGTAGTTTCTTCCTCCCGTTTTGCAATGAAGTGTGAGGAAGCGGGTGTGGATGCTGTGGTGGCTGAAGGTTTTGAAGCCGGTGGACATAACGGTCGTGAGGAAACAACAACTTTCTGTCTGATTCCTGCTGTGCGTGAGGCTACAACATTGCCTTTGATAGCTGCTGGAGGCATTGGTACGGGAGAAGGTATATTGGCTGCTATGGCATTGGGGGCTGAGGGAGTGCAGATCGGTACTCGTTTCGCCTTGACTGAAGAGAGCTCTGCAAGTCCGGTGTTTAAGGATTATTGCCTGAGCCTTGGTGAGGGAGATACTAAGTTATTATTAAAGAAACTGGCTCCGACGCGTTTGGTAAAGAATGATTTCCGATATGCAGTGGAGAAAGCGGAAGACAGTGGTGCCTCTGCAGAAGAATTACGAAACTTGCTGGGAAGAGGACGTGCAAAGAAAGGAATGTTTGAAGGCGATTTGGAGGAAGGTGAGCTGGAAATAGGGCAGGTGTCGGCAATTATATCCCGTCGGCAGTCGGTGGCGGAAGTTATGAGTGAATTAATTGAATCTTACCGGCAAGCGGCGGAGAAGAAATATTTCTTTGGGTATTTTGATGAACATAATCTATAGAGACCCACTCGAGCTATATGTTGGATACGTGGTGGGGAGAATAGTAAAAACTCCTTTTGCAAATGAGGTTGCAAAAGGAGTTTTATCAGATTTATAATTGAAAAGGATAAATAAACTTTTAGTTTAATAATCCAGGATTTGCATCGATTGCCGCTTGTGGAATCCGTAATGTGTAGCGTGCGTCATTTTCTTCCAATGTATAAGGTTGACCATCTATGACTTTTTGAATGCTAGGGCGAGTTGTGCGACGTAAATCAAACCAACGGTGTCCTTCGATAGCAAGTTCGAGAGCTCTTTCGTTTAAAATTTCTTTTATCAGTTCGGTTTGCTCCATAGCTTCTACTGCGATTTTCTTTTCTATATAGCCTGCTTGTGTATAGCGTTTTTCCATTAATTGCAGCAATCGGTTGCGTGCCTCCGGCAGTTTATTTAAATGAGCGGCAGATTCGGCGGCAGTTAAATACATTTCTCCATTACGGAAGGTACAATTATATTGTGATTTCCCACTTTTGATGGATATATACTTATTATCTTTATTCAGGCTATAATATTTATTCAAACGTAAATCTTTATTTGCCTTATAATTTTGTATGAATGAGGGGGTAATAATGAAAGCGGTAGTTACGTCATCACTGTAAAATTCATATGCAGTGATCATTTCTGCCGATTGGTAATCATTAGGTAATTTGGCATCCGGAGCATTTAGATCTTCCAATGAAGATTTAGTAGCCAATACCCGTTCTGCAGCTTCGTATGCTTTTTGCCAATCTCCCATATAAAGATATACACGGCTTTCCATTGCATCAATCGAAAGAGTGGAGAAACGATAGGAGTATTGGCTTTCCCATTCTTTCTGATTGATAAGCTTTCGTGCAGACTCAATATCAGATAGGATGGCTGCATATACTTCTTTTACTGTATTCCGGGTGGGGACTCCTTCCAGGTCAAGATCCAATTTTATAGGTACTGCTTTCGTATCTAGCGCCCCTTCTTTGGTATATGGTTGTCCATAGAGGTTCACAAGTATAAAGTGCATGTATGCTCTTAATAAATATGCTTCTCCTACCAGTTGGTTTATTCCCTCTTGGCTTCCTTCTGTGATAGCATCTTTCTTGTCAATTATGGCATTAGCGTAATAAATATTAGTATAATATTTGTCCCATACGAAATCTCTTGTTCCGGCTTTTGGAGTGAGGTCATTCCAGATTTGGATATCTCCGTATGTGTTTTGCGAACTACTGATATCTGTAACTTGTACGATATCAGTGCGTAATTCAGTGACAGCCTTGTCATTGAGTCTTGTATTATAGACGGTAGTGAGTAATGCCCTATACTCTGCTAAAGTATTGGGTATTACTTTACCGACAGGCTGAATATCCAGATAGTTATCACAGGAAGTTAACAATATACTTCCTAGTAAAGTAAAAGCAAAATATATTTTTCTCATCATATTCATTTCTTATTTTAGAAGTTAAGACTAAGATTGAAAGTTACTGATTTTGGAACAGGGGTAGAGTAGAGATTACTCATAGATTCCGGATCCATATAGTTTTTGTAACTTGAACCAAAGACAAATAAGTTGCGGGCTTCTAGGCCGACAGTTGCTCCGCTAATCCTTACTTTTTGCAGCCATTCCGAAGGTAGACGATAGGCAAGACGTATGTTTTGCAGACGTACATAGCTTAATTTTTTCGTCCAAATATCTAAGGATTTGTAGAGATCTCTCCGACTGCTGAATAAATAATAGTCAGCAGGATTTGTGTGATAAGTTGCTAATGCCGGGAAAGTTCCGTTCACATTTTCGGGTGTCCATCTGTCCAGAATATCTCTATTCATATTTATTCCCGGATCTAAGTCGGCTATATAATAGGAAGGAGTGGTCTGCACATGTGCTCCTATATTATAAGATAAATTTAGGTTTAACTCCCAGTTACGATAACTGAATGTATTCATAAGACCACCGGTATAGGGTGCATCAGCGGTTCCGGCATAACTGTAGAATCCTCGTATTTCTTCAGTATCTGCGCCTATACTATATTGACCGTCATTATTTCCGCTAGGTGCCATCTTGAAGAGTTCTTCTATTGTTACGGCTTCGCCATTCTTGTTTTCAACCATGACTTGTCCTGTTTCCGGATTTATTCCTTTGGTTTTTAAAACAAAGATTGCACCTACCGGGTATCCTTCCAAACTGGGTGTCACTTGGCTCTTTTGAGTCATGACTTTAAGTACCTTGTTCTGATTGTAAGCAAAGTTGAATGACGTATACCAGGAGAAATTTTTGGTTGTGATATTGCGAGTCTGCAGATTAATCTCTATACCTTTGTTGGACATACTGGCCCAGTTGATAGCCATACTTTCGAAACCATTTTCCAATGGTAACAATTTGTAACCGATAAGGTCTGTCCCTTTTCTGTAATAGTAATCCACACTGAGATTGATAGCCTGGTTCAAGACGGCAAAATCTAATCCGATATTGTAGGACGTGGTTTTTTCCCAGCGCAGCTTGCTGTTTGGCGCACTGTCGATAGTAATATAATCTTCATACGTGCCTCCTGGCAGAATACTTGTATTCTTATAACTTCCTACTAGAAATGGTGAAGTATTCTTGTCAATATTGCCTTGTATACCATATGATAGGCGAAGAGCTAAATTATCAATCCACTTTTGATTAATAAATGGTTCATTGGATAAACGCCATAAACCACTGACCGAATATATTGGCAGGAAACGATATTTTTTGTCTACTCCGAAAAGATCGGAACCATCCATACGGATACTTCCTCCCAAAGTGTAACGGTTCATCAATGAATATGAGCCGTTTGCAAAGAAAGAGGCATAAGCATTTTCTCGACTTATTTCATTTTTAAGTTTCCACTTGCTCTCATTGGCTTGTGTTTCATCTTTGAAATTCAGATTCCTGAAGTTGAGTGTTTTAGGGTCGTAACCATATCCTGTAGATACATGGTTCTCATACCAATTCTTTCGAATTTCCGATCCGGCCATTATTTGTATATCATGGATATCGCTAAATGTATTCTTATACTCTCCTTGTATCTTCCACGTGATTTGAGAAGTAGTGGCGCCGGTTGTCTTGAGCATTCCACCTTCTGGTATAATATATGTGCGTACCCCATCTTTATAATAAGTATTGTCTTCACGCATATTGCGCATATTGAAACTGTTCAGACCTACATATTCTTCCTGGGATAATTGTTCCCATTGTACACCGATTTGCGAGGTCAGTTTCCATTGGTCATTGAAACGCAGTTCAGTATCAAAGATGGAATTGATAGCAGTAGTAATTGATTCTTTACTGGTATTGTCACGTTCTTCGAATATATTGAATCCTCTCTTTTCATCTGTTACACTGCCTGTTACATCATAATCATACAAGTAGTTGTGCTCGTTGTCGAAAGGTTCGAAATAGGGATTGGCTATGCGTGAGTAATACACAGGATTGGTCAATCCGTAAGAGTCTGTCATGAAAGTTCTGTTCTTACGTCTGTTGGCAAAAATAGAAATACCTATTTTTAGCAGTTTGTTAAGTTGATAGTTGGTTTTGCTTGTTAAATTAAAACGGCTCAGACTCACGCCAGGTACATTGCTATTCTCTTTGGTATAGCCGAGAGAATTGTAGTAAGTAACTTTTTCGCTACCTCCGGAAATACTTAAGTTATATTCTTGAGTAAATGCATCTCTGAATAATATATCGTTCCAGTCTGTATTAATACTTTTCAATCTATTGATTGCATTTTGAGCTTCAGGGGTGAGTCCATCCCAACCATTTTGTCTATAAGTATCCAGAAGTTCGTATTTCCTTAAAATATTTACTACTCCACCCTTTTCCGGATATACAGGATAGAACATGAATCCCCATCCTCCATAATCAAATGGCTGCTCTTTCATCATTTGAAGTTCCAGATTAACTTTCTCTTCTGAATTTAATAAGTTGAGTTGTGATGTATCCAAATTAGGAGAATAGGTTAATTTCGTGTTGAAGTTGACAACCGGCTTTCCTGTTCTTCCACGTTTGGTAGTCACAACGATTACGCCGTTTGCGGCACGAGCACCATAAATAGCTGTTGCGGCAGCGTCTTTTAGGATTGTTATGCTTTCAATATCATTAGGACTTATTCCCGCAATGGATGACTGCCCGATATTCACAATGTCATTGTCGGAAGAATTTGAATCCATTTTTGGAATATCTGTTCCTTCCAAAGGAATGCCATCCAATACCCACAACGGATCTTGTGTTCCATTTAATGAAGCAGTACCACGAATACGAATTTTAGCCGGAGCTCCCGGAGCACCGGACGTATTTGTTACTGCCACACCCGCAATTTGTCCGGTCAATGCCTGGTCGATACTTTTGGTAGCACCTACCATCGCATCCGATAATTCAACTTTTGAAATGGCAGCAGTCAGCTTTCTGCGTTCCAATGTCTGATAACCCGTTACTACCACATCTGCCAAAGCATGAGCCGAGGGTTGAAGTACGATGCGATAGCTTCTCTTGTCTCCTTGCAATGCAATTACCTGTTCTTCAAAGCCGATATAACTGCAATGAATACGAGTTACCTTTTCCGGAATGGAAATGGAGAATTTACCATCCATATCAGTGATAGTACCTAGAGAAGTCTGTGATGCTCCGGCCTTTTTCAAATCGTCCGCATGGACATAAACGGAAGCACCAACCAGAGGTTCATTATCTTCACCGGAGATTACTACTCCGGTGATTGTACGATTAGCAGCACTGGCGGAAGCCAGTACATTCACAAATAAGCATATAATAATGCACAAAAATTTGATTCTCATTAATTGTAAGATAGTTTAATTAATAGTTTACTTGATTCCCAAAGCGGTATTAATACGTAAAATCATATCTTCATAATGGTAGCGTGTAGCAGTGTCGGAAGTTCCGAGACGATTCTGCAACAACTTCTTGATGCGTAATAACTCACCGCGTTTCACAGAGATGGCATCTGAGATGCGGTTGAGTTGGCTGCCGTAGAAGTTGAGTACACGCGGAGCACCCATCCGGTCTTCCTGGCGGAGTGCACGTTGTTCGGCTGCGTAACAGCTACAGAAAGGAGTAGCGTGGTCAAGCAAGAAATGCTCGTTTGCAATCTTCTTGTTGATTTTCACGGCTTCCGGTTCTGCAGCGGCAGTAAGTAAAGCATCCAGGAAGTTCTTCTGCAAAGAGCGTTCCATCACGTCGGGGATGCCACCACGTTCGGTAATACCGAAAATGTTCTTGTGGAGTCCGTCCATCAGTTCCACTACTGTAAAGGCTTTCTTTCCGTTGACGGATTCATTCTCTATCATACGCATCAGACGGGTGTTGCCAAGCAAATCCCAGAGAATATAGGCTTGGGCATTCTTCAATATCTGGGTAGGAGCGTTCTCCTGTTGACCGATTGGAGTATTGCGGAGCAGGTAAGTATATTCTCCCACTTCCGTGTCAAACAGCCATTTAGGGTATGTCAAAACTTCGTCCATGATGAATTTCAGCGAAGCTTGTTGTTTCTCTTTTTCTACGAATGTATAAGTCTTAACACCGTCTCCTACGGTTGTATTTTCAATGTAGATACCACCAATATTGGCAAGGACATGATATAAATAGTTGTTCCATTGGTTGATTACAGCGTAGTAGAGACGGGATGCTTCTTCGTAAGTCTGTCCCTTCTCACCGGTAGTAGTCCATTGAAGAATTTGCGGGACGATACGTTTCAGATTCTCAATGCCAAGTAAAGAAGAACGAACAGGGTCGTCACCTAAGTCCTCGTTCTGTGCACGCGGGTCTACGGCATCGCGTACATCCTGTGCTTCGCTGTATTTGTAAAGACGGTCTGTATGTTTGCTCAGGAAATCAAACAAGAGGTCTTTCTCTTCTTCCGGAGTACTCTTTCCATACCAACGATAGCCATATTCGATAGCGAACATATCATAAGGACCGATATGCGGAGAAAGAACTTTCACACCGTCTCCCGGCTGTGCGACGTAGTTGAAACGTGCATAGTCCATAATGGATGAAGCGGTAGAGTTCATTCTAGAAGTGAAGGCTTCCGAACGTAGTGAATCTGTCGGGAAAGCCCATGAGCCCATCATGTTATGGCGCAATCCCAAAGAATGTCCTACTTCATGGCAAGCTACAAAACGGATGGCGTCGCCCATCAAGGCATCAGGCAACTGCACGCTGCGGGCTTCCGGGCAAACGGTTCCGGTCTGCACTGTAATCCATTCGCGTACCATGGAAAGCACATTATGCCACCACATAATGTCAGCCTCCAGGATTTCTCCCGAACGTGGGTCCAATAGGGAAGGTCCCATTGCATTTTTCTTTTCCGAAGCGGCGTAAGTCAGTACGGAATAGTTGACATCGTCCATGTCTACATGCATGCTGTCCGTGATTTCTTTGGCAATAATCGCATTCTTGAAACCTGCCTTTTCAAAAGCAATCTGCCAGTCTTCAATACCTTTCTTAATATACGAACGCCATTGGTAAGGAGTCGAATTGTCGATGTAGAATACGATGGGTTTGGCAGGTTCCACTAGTTGACCTTTCAGGTAAGTTTCCCGGTCTTCCGGTTTGGGTTCCATGCGCCAACGTGTGATATACTGCGTTTTGTCCGTTCTTTGTTGTACATCGCTGAAACTTAATAGCGGGTTGGTGAAGTATCCGACTTTCTGATTGTCGAAACGTCCCATCATCGGTGTTTCAGGCAGCAGAAGGATAGAAGAGCTTACTTCCACTGTCACGTATACAGTTGTAGTGCCTTCTGTCACCCGGGTGGTTAACTCGGAAGTTGCCACGACGTTGTTTGAGAAAGACTTGATAGAGAGGATACGTGACAAGTTTTTGATAGCCGAAGTACCCAGGTTGATATTGGTAAATACATTATTGATACTGGTTTCCGTACCGTCATAAATGTCATTTACTTTGATTACCAATGCAGTAGAATCCGCGTTGATTGCTTCGATTTTGAATGCGGCAATCAGCGGGGAGATAAAGTTGTCTTTTACCGAACGGAATATGGCATCTTTCTGAGGAGCCAGAGGTAATGGACGTTGTTGGCGGAACATCAGTTTTCCGCTGGCTTTATCCCATTCCATGCAAACCATCTGATTTTCATAATTTACTCCACGGTTTACACCTGCTTCATTCAGTTCGGCAGGAACTCTTTGCAGTTTATTGACAACTAATAAGTCACGTCCTAAAAGTGATGTGGGAACTTCAAAATAATAATCGTTCTTCTTTTGATGTACAGCAAACATCCCTTTGGTTGTTTTGCTGCCTTCCACTAATTTTTCGTAGTCGTTTTTACTCTTCTCCTCTTTTTCTTCTGGTTTCTTCTTTTTCTTTTTAAACCAACTCAGATTTTCTGTAGCGGGGGTAGTTGCAAATGCCGGGTACGCTTCACCACTCAGCAGTATACATGCAATGACCGCTGCCATTACTTTTACATACATTCTCATTGAGTTCTTTATATTTTATTAAAATTAAAAACGGGTGCAAAAGTACTAATATAAATAACATGATGGATGCAGGTTTGCAATGAATATAATAATAAAAAGAATTATTAACTAGTATCTCCGGCTATCATTCTGCCCGGATATTTCGTAATTTAGTTGGAATAGTGTACATTTGCGGGGAGTAAAAAGTGAATGGAATGATAAAACAATATATCGCTGCTTTGATGCTGGCTTGTTGCGTCGGAGTTTGTGGACAAGAAAAGAAGCAAGTCACCTTTGTGCCACCTTTTGACTTTCCTCTTACATTGAGCGGAAACTTCGGAGAAATCCGCTCTAACCACTTTCATGGCGGATTGGATTTTAAAACAGGCGGAGTTATCGGCAAACCTGTCCGTGCCCTTGCCGACGGGTATATTTCACGTATCCGTGTTACCAATGGTTCGGGATATGTACTTGATGTCTGTTATCATAACGGTTATTCTACTGTCAACCGACACTTGAGTGGTTTTATTTCTCCCATTGCCGAAAGGGTGGAGAAACTTCAATATGAAAATGAAAATTGGGAAGTGGAGATTATTCCCGAACCGGATGAATATCCAGTGAAAGGCGGTCAGCAGATAGCATGGAGCGGGAATACTGGTTATTCATTCGGTCCGCATCTGCATTTGGATGTGTTCGAAACTGAATCGGGGGATTATATCGACCCGATGCCTTTCTTCAAATCGAAGATAAAAGATACGCGTGCCCCCAAAGCTGATGGTATTATGTTTTTTCCGCAGCCGGGTAAAGGTGTGGTAGATGGAAAACAGCAGACCCAAACAATTCTCCCGAACGCGGAAAGTCCGGTGGAAGCATGGGGAGTGATTGGTACAGGCATCAAGGCATATGATTACATGGATGGGGCCAGCAATCATTATGGAGTGTATTCGGTTGTTCTTACGGTAGATGGAAATGAGGTTTTCCGTAGTACGGTAGACCGCTTTTCTCAGGAAGAAAACAGAATGATAAACTCATGGACGTGCGGGCAATACATGAAATCTTTTATTGAGCCGGGGAATACTTTGCGTCTGTTGAAGGCATCGAATGGTAACCGTGGCTTGGTGACGATTGACGAGGAACGGGATTATCAGTTTCTATATACCTTAAAAGATGCTTTCGGGAATACTTCTAAATATGGTTTTACCGTACGTGGACGGAAGCAGCCGGTTGAACCTTTGAGTCATCGGGAGAAATACTTCTTTGCCTGGGATAAGACAAATTATCTGCAAGAACCTGGATTGAGCCTGGTCGTTCCGAAAGGAATGTTGTATGACGATGTTCCTCTCAACTATCAGGTGAAAGCCGATAGCGGGGCAGTCGCATTTACTTATCAGATAAATGACAAACCTGTTTCGCTTCATGCGGGGTGCGAGATTCGTATCGGTCTGCGCAGAAGGCCGGTAGCCGACACTACAAAGTATTATGTAGCCCGTGTGACTCCGAAAGGCAGGAAATATAGTGTAGGCGGGAAGTATGAGGATGGTTACATGAAAACCTCTGTCCGTGAATTGGGGACTTACACCGTTGCCGTTGATACGATACCGCCCGAAATCATCCCTGTCAATAAGAACCAGTGGGGAAGAAACGGAAAGATTGTCTATCGGCTGAAAGACGAAGGTGCCGGCATTGCTTCCTATCGGGGCATGATTGACGGAAAGTACGCACTTTTCGGGCGGCCTAATATTGTGAAGTCATATTGGGAATGCAAGCTTGACTCAAAACACATGAAAAAAGGCGGCAAGCATACCGTTGAATTTACGGTGACCGATAATTGCGGAAATGAGACTGTGTCCCGTGAGACTTTTGTTTGGTAATTATTAAAAATGAATCATATACACATTATGAAGAAAAGAGTGATTTTGTGTGCCGCCCTACTGATGGCGGCTGTGGCGAATACTTTCGCCTGTACCAATCTGATAGTCGGTAAGAACGCTTCTACCGATGGTTCGACCATCGTTTCCTATTCTGCCGATTCGTATGGGCTGTTTGGAGAACTGTATCATTATCCGGCAGCCACTTATCCGAAAGGAACCATGCTGAAAGTGTATGAATGGGATACCGGTAAATACCTGGGAGAAATCGAACAGGCACGGCAGACTTACAACGTGACCGGCAATATGAACGAATATCAGGTTACGATTGGTGAAACGACTTTCGGCGGACGTCCCGAATTGGCGGATTCTACTGGTATTATTGACTATGGAAGCCTTATTTATATCGGACTGCAACGTTCGCGTACTGCCCGCGAAGCTATCAGGATAATGACTGACTTGGTACAGCAATACGGCTATTACAGCAGTGGGGAATCTTTCACCATTGCCGACCCGAACGAAATATGGATTATGGAGATGATTGGCAAAGGTCCCGGCATCCGTGGAGCTGTTTGGGTAGCTGTTCGTGTGCCGGACGATTGTATTTCGGCTCATGCCAACCAGTCGCGCATCCATCAGTTTGACATGAACGACAAGGAAAACTGTATGTACTCTCCGGACGTTATCTCTTTCGCGCGTGAAAAGGGATACTTTAATGGAGTGAATAAAGATTTTAGTTTTTCGCTTGCGTATGCTCCCCTTGATTTCGGTGCACGTCGTTTCTGCGAAGCCCGTGTATGGAGTTATTTCAATAAGTACACTGATAACGGTAAAGATTACCTTCCTTATATCGAAGGAAAAACAGATACACCGATGCCTCTTTTCGTAAAACCGAAACAGAAGTTATCCGTGCAAGATGTGAAAGATATGATGCGCGACCATTACGAAGGAACTCCGCTCGACATCTCTAATGATTTCGGGGCAGGGCCTTACAAAACTCCATACCGTCTCTCTCCTCTGAACTTTAAGGTAGGCGACCAGGAGTATTTCAACGAACGACCTATTTCTACTCAACAAAGCGGCTTTGTATTTGTTGCACAAATGCGTGCTAATATGCCCGACCCGATAGGCGGCGTACTTTGGTTTGGCGTGGACGATGCGAATATGGCGGTATTTACTCCTGTCTATTGTTGTGCTACGAAAGTGCCGGTTTGCTATACGCGTGTGGATGGAGCCGATTATATTACTTTCTCCTGGAATTCTGCTTTCTGGATTTTCAATTGGGTGGCAAATATGGTTTATCCGCGTTATGATTTGATGATTGGTGATGTACGGGAAGCGCAGAAGGAGATGGAAACTACTTTTAACAACGCACAGCAAGGTATTGAAGAGATGGCGGCTAAACTGTTGGATAAGGATAAGAACGCTGCAATTGATTTCTTGACAAACTATACCAACATGACTGCGCAGAGTACTTTCGATACATGGAAGCAACTGGGTACTTTCCTGATTGTGAAGTATAACGATGGAGTAGTGAAACGTGTGAAGGACGGGCAATTCGAACGTAATTCAATCGGACAACCTGCCGGAGTGCTTCGTCCCGGTTATCCGAAGGAATTCTTGCAGGAATATGTCAAACAGACCGGAGACAGATATAAAGTGCCTCAAGAATAGATATTGAGTATCGGATATCAGGTATTGAGTGTGCTGTTTTTTAATTCTAAATTCTCAAATTTCAATTAAAAGAATAGGATTTATAAACTTATTATTTTACATTTGTGTGCTCAAGAATATAACAGTAAATAATTCATTAACCATATAAATAACAATCGAAATGGAAAATCAGGAACTTATTGAACAGGTCACTGAGAAAGCCGAAAAATGGCTGACCCCGGCTTATGATGCCGAAACTCAGGCTGAAGTGAAACGTATGTTGGAAAATGACGATAAGACCGAACTAATTGAAGCATTCTACAAAGACCTGGAATTTGGTACAGGCGGTCTGCGTGGTATCATGGGAGTAGGTAGCAATCGTATGAATATCTATACGGTAGGTGCCGCTACTCAGGGACTTTCCAACTATCTGAAAAAGAACTTCAAAGACCTGTCGCAGATTTCTGTAGTGGTTGGTCACGACTGCCGTAACAACAGCCGCTTGTTTGCAGAAACTTCCGCTAATATCTTCTCTGCCAATGGTATCAAAGTATATCTGTTCGATGATATGCGTCCCACCCCGGAAATGTCTTTCGCTATCCGTCACCTCGGTTGTCAGAGCGGTATTATCCTGACTGCTTCTCACAACCCGAAGGAATACAACGGTTACAAGGCATATTGGGATGACGGAGCTCAAGTATTGGCTCCGCACGATAAAGGCATTATCGACGAAGTAAACGCTATTGCTTCTGCTGCCGACATCAAATTCCAGGGTAATCCGGATTTGATTCAGATTATCGGTGAAGATATCGACAAGGTTTATCTGGATATGGTGAAAACCGTTTCTATCGACCCGGAAGCTATTGCCCGCCACAAGGATATGAAAATCGTTTATACTCCGATCCATGGTACAGGTATGATGCTGATTCCGCGTGCATTGAAGATGTGGGGATTCGAAAACGTATTTACTGTGCCCGAACAGATGATTAAGGACGGTAACTTCCCGACTGTCGTATCTCCGAACCCGGAAAATGCGGAGGCTCTTTCTATGGCAGTGAATCTGGCTAAAGAAATTGATGCTGACCTCGTAATGGCTTCCGACCCGGATGCTGACCGTGTGGGTATCGCTTGCAAGGATGATAAAGGCGAATGGGTGCTTATCAACGGTAACCAGACTTGTATGATGTACCTTTATTATATCTTGACTCAGTACAAGCAACTGGGTAAGATTAAAGGTGGCGAGTTCTGTGTGAAGACCATCGTAACTACCGAACTTATCAAGAAAATCGCAGATAAGAACAATATCGAAATGCTCGACTGCTACACCGGCTTCAAATGGATTGCCCGTGAAATCCGTCTGCGTGAAGGCAAACAGAAATATATCGGCGGTGGTGAAGAAAGCTACGGGTTCCTTGCCGAAGACTTTGTGCGCGATAAAGATGCCGTATCAGCTTGCTGCTTGATTGCCGAAGTTGCTGCATGGGCAAAAGATAACGGCAAGTCGCTGTATCAATTGTTGCTGGACATCTACGTAGAATACGGATTCTCTAAAGAGTTTACTGTAAACGTTGTGAAACCGGGTAAGAGCGGCGCTGAAGAAATCAAAGCTATGATGGAGAACTTCCGTGCCAATCCTCCGAAAGAATTGGGTGGTTCTAAAGTAATCCTGAGCAAAGACTACAAGACTTTGAAGCAGACAGATGACAAAGGAAATGTAATTGCAATCGATATGCCGGAATCATCTAACGTTCTTCAGTATTTCACAGAAGACGGCAGCAAAGTTTCTGTCCGTCCTTCTGGTACAGAACCTAAGATTAAGTTCTATATGGAAGTTCAGGGCGCAATGGGTTGCCGCAATTGTTATGCTTCTGCCGAATCTGCCGCAATGGAAAAGATTGAAGCAGTGAAGAAGTCATTGGGCATCTGATTCAGTTTCTGCTGATAGTTTCAGAATAGGACAATCATAAAATAGCGCCTCTATAGTCTTTTTGAAGAGTATAGGGGCGCTTCTTTTTATCTGTGTATCGTTTTGATTTTCCCTGTTTTTGGGCATTTAGCCCGGTTTAGCACAGTTCTTTCGATTCCTTTGCATTCTTTAAGCCGACTTTCTAATCATTCTTGGGGAAATCTTGTTGTATTGGCATCATCTCAATTTCAACCCGCGGGCTGCGGATACACATGTTTTGTTGATGCTTTAGAGTGATACGTTCAGTTTCATATTCATAAATTGTTCGTTTGTGGTTTGAGTGTATTTCGTGGCCTGCTTTCTTTATTTTATAAGAGTTTTTCTGTTATTTTTTAGTTTCTATCCAAGTCCATTTATACCATGTTATTCATATTAGTCATTTGGATGCTCTATCCACCAGTCAATCATCTTCCGTGCAAGGCTCAGTTTTCGGGGAAGTTCCGGCAAATTATCTCTTGTGTAGAAGTCGCCCGAACTTAATTCTTCATCCTGGAGTTTTATTTCCCCTCCGGCATAATCTGCAATAAAACCGACCATCAACCCGCTGGGATACGGCCAAGGCTGATTGCCGAAATAAGTGATATTCTTCACGTCCAGTCCGGTTTCCTCTTTCACTTCACGCGCTACACATTCTTCCAGTGTCTCTCCGATTTCCAAAAATCCGGCAACGAGACTGTTGAATGTTCCTTTGAAGTTGCGGGCATGGACCAGGAGTAGTGAATCTTCTTTTCTCACCAAGACGAGGACTGCGGTTGAAATGGACGGATATACTTCCCTTCCGCACTTCGGGCAACGTTTCATGATGTTCTCTTTCTGCTCCATAGGAGTGCCGCAGGCAGAGCAGAACTGGCTGTTTCTGTCCCAATGCAGAATCTCGTGCGCTTTTCCTGCTGTCTGGTAATGAGTCAACGGGAGATACTCATAAGAAGCACGAAGTCCGATCATTACATATTGCTCTGATTCCTCGATAGATGCGGGCAGAGAGAAAGATTTGCAATTCTTTCCCTCCAATGTTGTGATAGTATGTACCGTAGTTTTTTCTTTGATAACGATAGGCGGAATTTCTCCGCAAGGAAGGGCAAATGTGCCGTTCCCTTTCTTTTCAAGAAGTAGTTGGTCTTTATAAAAGACAAACCACCATGATTGCGTTGTTTGACTCATTTTATTTTTATTCTTTTTCTTCGCGCTGCGAAGTTATAAAAAACCGTATTGATATTTGAGACTTTATCGGATAAAATAACAATAGATTAACTTAATGCAATACGCTGGTTGACACCAATCTCACGGATGAAATAATTGTCGTGAGAAATAGCGATGACAGTACCTGTATATTTTTTGATTGTATTGGTGATGATTTCAATACTTTGTATATCCAGGTTATTGGTCGGTTCGTCCAGGATAAACATATCCGGGGTATTGTTACTAATCATCAGGCAACAGAAAGCGAGACGCATTTTCTCTCCGCCGCTAAGTTTCCGGCAAGACTTGTCCCATTCGGAAGCCGGGAAAAGATAACGGTTCAGGATAATCTTGATTTCATGTTCCGGCAGGTTGCGGGTATTGAATGTGTAAGCCTGTTCGAGGATACTATTCTGGTCGTCGATGATAGAGTATTCCTGATTCAGATAGACGTATGAGAAATCTGCCCGTGTGAGCGTTCCTTCCTGTGGCTCGAGTTGTCCGGTGATGATTTTCAGAAGAGTGGTTTTTCCGCTGCCGTTGGTTCCTTCTATGCGGAGACGGTCGCCGCTCTTTAGTTGAAAACTGATGGGAGCTTGCCAAAGCAGTTGCGCTGGCAGTTTGCTGCTGTTGCTGCTGTCGAAGGTATTATTTTCACTTGGATTATCATTCTCGTTCTGACTATCATTGTCGTTCTGGTTAGGATAATAACCGAAATTAATGTTTTTCGCTGTAACTAACGTTTTCCCGTTGTGCAGGGAAGAACTGTTGAAATCAGTCTTTAGCGCAGCCGTTGGAGAGAGTGAACCTCGAAGTTGGTTGCGCTCATCAGTCAGCTTTTCGGCTTTCTCCTGATGGACGCCGTTTAGTTTGCTGGTGCTTTTCTCTGATTTTCCCTGCAACGCATTTAGTACGATGCGTGGAATGCCTTTTTTAATATTGGCTTTTTCGCCACGCACATTTTGTTTATCCCTTCGCTCTGCCGTTTCACGGGCTACCTTGCGGGCTGCCCGCAGCGCTTTTTCTTTTTCATCGATACGTTGCTGCAAGGCTTCCTGCATCAGAGCTTTCTGCTCTTTGTAGAACTCGTAATTCCCACCGTAATACGTGATTTGATGTTTCTCCAGTTCGCAAATTTCGGGAAGAAGATTGAGTAAGGTACGGTCATGGCTCACTGCCAGCAATGTTGAGCGCCATTTCTCTACCCAATCATACAAACGTTGCCTGCCCGAAGAATCGAGATGATTCGTAGGTTCATCCATGAGGATGACAGATGGGGTGTGAATATTCATACCCGCTAAAAAGATACGGGTCTTTTCTCCACCACTGAGCAGATGCAGCGGGTAGGATAGGGGATGCCCTATCCCCCACGAATCGAGGGCGGCGACGGAGCGTTCCTCGATATTCCAGTCATCATCCAGTAGCGTGAAATTTTCCGTTGAGGCATCTCCCGCCAAAATAGCGTGCAAGGCTTGTCGCTTGCTGTCTATCTGCAAGGCTTGGGCGATAGTTAATGAATCATATTGTCCGAAATGTTGCGGAATGTAATAAAGGTCGTCCGGGCGGACGATAACACCGGAAGACGGTGATAGTTGCCCGGCGATAATTTGCAGCAGGGTAGATTTGCCGCAGCCGTTATTGCCGACCAGTCCCAGCTTTTGCCCTTTACTGATGGCAAAGTTGAGGTCACTGAATAATACCTCTTTATCCGGATGGATATAGCTGATTTGTTGAATACTTATAGGCATGGTTGTCTATTGGATTTGAAGTGAAAGAAATAGTGAAAGATAATCACGGGGGAAGGGGGCGACAAACACAATACTGGCTAAACAACACGGATTTCGTGATGCTTAACGATAAGTCAAAAGCATAAATGAAAAGTGATGTTTACTTGGAAGTGTTGTCTTACTTGGAAATTCTCATTGTAGTAAGTATATAGTTTAACTTGGCCGTAAAGATAACACTTTCCGGTAAAATCCGATGCAGTTTCGGCAGAAATGTTTTTTTAGAAGTTCTGTTTACTCAAATCAGAGCCTCTATTTACTTAATTCAGAGGCTCTATTTACTTAATTCAGAGCCTTTATTTGCTTAGTTTGCAGGCTTTGTTTTTGATTTGCAGATTCTACTTGTCCGGTTTGCAGACTTAATGGCTAACACGAAGTTAGTAATTCTTCTATTCCTATATTGTAGCTTTTCAAATCTACTGCAAATCATGTACAGAACATTAAGAGAAAAGTTGCTTTCCATTAATAAGAAAGTTCCGGTTATTAGGAAGTAAAGTTGTTTTGTGTTAATTGTAATCTATAAACGAAGCTTGCATTTATAAAAACGGAACTTGCATTTAGAGCCTGTTTAAATTCTCTTCAGTCATAATATTATAGCTCTTACCCCAGCTTTTCTTGTCGCGTCCGTCTGTAGTTGGCGGAAGGGGTATTAACAGTTGCGCTCTTGGCTGTTAATAGAAAACTTCCCGCCCATTAAGTCTAAAGTTCCTTCGGACAGGAAGGAAACTTTCTTTTCATTCGATGCAAACTATAAACGCAAGCTTTGATTATATAATTGCAAGCTTCGTTTTTATAATCAAAGCCTTTGTTTTTATAAACGAAGCTTTCGTTTATAGATTACGGTTAATGAAAAATAAGTTTACATACTGATAATAAGAAGTT
>CANPJW010000004.1 GCA_947574505.1 uncultured Bacteroides sp.
CCGCAAAGATATGCTGGGTTGCGATGCGTGTCAAGGCGGAAAATAGAATGGTTACGCTTTTTGATGCTTAATGCTACCAATTTCACATCGCCTCAAATGACAAGCCCTTTTTCGTAAAACAGGTGTAACTTATTATATTTGTAGAGAATATATGATTTTGTCGTTTTTTACCGGACAGCAATATTAAAATTATCCATGTATTAATATCATACAGCATGCAATTACTTTAAAAAAGAATTCTGCAAGACGGAAAATGCTACGAAGGGGGTATCCTAAAAGTAGATAGTTTTATCAATCATCAAATGGATCCTATTCTGACGAAATCAATCGGGGTTGAAATATTGCCCCTTTCCTTTTGTTCTTTTCCCATATTGCACTGCTTGCCGAGGACATACATGATAACATGCCAGGCATGAGGTACAATCTTTTCCCCACACAGGCTTCCCTTCCACAATAGTTATATTCTTCACCGGACAACTCTTCTCGCAACATTTGCATCCAACACAGGCATTTGTAGCATAGAAATTTTCAGGCGACATCTGAAAACAGTTAAATAAAGGATTGATTATTCTTGTCTTGATAAAAGGAATACTCCCTTCATAACAAGAGAACACACATTCTTTCCTACTTATCAACGTATTTATCCTTTTAAGATTCGGAATACTCTCCGCCAGTTTTTTTCTTTCCAGTTCTTTATTATCCACATCAAAGCCCGGAAGCAATACATAATTATTGGGCATAGTCACAGAAAAACCGGCATGACACTCCCACCCTTTATATTTTAATGCTTTCGTCAAGACCTTCTGAGTAAGCCCGGTATCATCTCCACATGAACAGACAAAAAACAGATATTGCCCATTATATCCTTTCAGAGAAAGTTTCTGAATAAAGCGTAAAACAATCGCAGGTGGTGCCCATGAATAAATTGGAAACACAAATCCCACCTTTTCATCTTCCCGTAGACAAAACTCCGACGTTCCATCCCTTAACGCATCAGGAATAAACACTAAATCTTCTTTTTGTACCTTGGATAGCTGATTAGCAATCCACTTAGAATTACCTGTACCAGAGAAATAAAATATCATAGAAAAGTATATAAAAAAGCCGTACCGATGATGTGATGAAACTCTGATAGAACAAGATTTGAGCGCTCGTCCTCTTTGTAATCCACCGGCTTAAAGCTGTCCCGAAGGATGTGGCCCGCCATTGAAGAACGAAGCTTTCTCGGTGCATCAGATTAATTTGAAGAGTTTCCCGATCCAATCGATACGGCTAATATTTTTGTATCACAAATGTAATAAGAATCTCTGAAATTAGCAAGAAAAAAAAGTTTTTTGTTTGCCTACTAACATTTTTTTTATTCCTTTTCATCTGCCTAACAAAATAAAAGTGTCAGTCACCAAGTTAGCAACTGACACTTTGTAAATCATAAACTATTGAAACTTAAGCAGCTTTTGCTTTTGCAACTACAGCTTTGAAAGCTTCCGGGTGATTCATAGCTAAATCAGCTAAAACCTTACGGTTTATTTCAATACCGGCTTTGTGCAGACCGCCCATCAATTTAGAATAAGACATTCCTTCAAGACGTGCAGCAGCATTGATACGTTGTATCCAAAGAGCGCGGAAGTTTCTTTTCTTATTTCTACGGTCACGGAACGCGTAAGTCAAACCCTTTTCCCAAGTGTTTTTAGCTACGGTCCATACATTCTTTCTTGCACCAAAGTAACCTCTGGTTAATTTCAAAATTTTCTTTCTTCTTGCTTTTGAAGCAACATGATTTACTGATCTTGGCATAGTTTTACTTTTTTTGAATGTTAGCGCCGCTACTTCACGTAGCGAACTTCAGGCTAATGCATTCGGTTAATACTTTAATAATACTTTTACGCTTTTGATTACTTCATTGCTAAGAGTTCCTTAACCTGGCTTACATTTGTTGCATCAACAGTTGTAGAGTAGCACAAGTTTCTTTTTCTCTTTTTGGATTTCTTAGTCAAAATGTGACTATGAAAAGCGTGCTTTCTTTTGATTTTACCTGTTCCGGTAAGGGTAAACCTTTTTTTAGAACCGGAGTTAGTCTTCATCTTTGGCATCTTACTTGTTTTTAAATTATTAAATATATAATGGCAACGCACTATACCTGCGCGTTACGCATCTTTTCTTATTCTTCATTCGTTTCCGGCTTTTCTGCTTTCGGTACAGGAGCCGGCTTCGGAGCTGCAGGTTTCTTAGAGGCCTCTTTCTTCTTCGGAGAAAGTTGGATAGTCATACGCTTTCCTTCAAGTACCGGCATTTGGTCTACTTTCGCATAGTCTTCAAGATCATTCGCAAAACGGAGCAGTAACACTTCACCTTGCTCCTTGAAAAGGATGGAGCGACCTTTAAAGAATACATAAGCCTTCACTTTATCGCCGTCTGCCAAAAATCCCTTGGCATGCTTCAACTTAAAGTTGTAATCATGGTCGTCTGTTTGGGGGCCGAAACGGATTTCCTTCACATTAACCTTCACCTGCTTCGCTTTCTGTTCCTTCTGGCGTTTCTTTAATTGATAAAGAAATTTAGAATAATCAATAATACGACAAACAGGGGGTTGAGCATTAGGAGAAATTTCCACTAAATCCAATTCTCTCTCTTCAGCCATTTTGAGAGCCTGAAAGATTGGATATACTTTCGGTTCAATATCATCGCTCACTATGCGAACTTCCTTGGCACGAATCTGTTCATTGATTCTGTATTGCCCTTTTAGAGTGTCATTCTTCATTAAAAACGTTTACTTCCTAGTTTGATCTTTTTATTGTTATACTAAATATTTTATTCTGAAACGGCTGCAAAGTTACCATTTATTTATCATATTCTGAACTTCTTCGTTCAAAATTTTAGCAAATTCTTCAAATTTCATGGTTCCTTTATCCCCTTCGCCTTGTCTACGAACAGAAACTTCTCCATTTTCAGCTTCTTTTTCACCGACAATCAGCATATAAGGAATACGTCTCATCTCATTATCACGAATCTTACGGCCAATCTTCTCGTTACGATCATCTACAATCGCACGGATTTCGTGTATCTTCAGATACATCTTCACCTGCTCTGCATATTCATTGAACTTCTCACTGATTGGCAGAATAACTACCTGTTCCGGTGTCAGCCACAACGGGAACTTACCGGCAGTGTGTTCAATCAGTACGGCAACAAAACGTTCCATTGATCCAAACGGAGCACGGTGAATCATTACCGGACGATGCTTCTGATTATCAGAACCCATATATTCAAGTTCAAAACGTTCCGGCAAGTTATAGTCAACTTGGATAGTACCCAGCTGCCAACGACGACCGATAGCGTCTTTCACCATAAAGTCAAGTTTAGGGCCATAAAAAGCAGCTTCTCCATACTCAATCTTAGCAGGCAAACCTTTTTCCGCACATGCCTCGATAATAGCCTGTTCAGCCTTTTCCCAATTATCATCGCTACCGATATACTTTTCACGGTTCACTTTATCACGCAAGGATATCTGTGCCTCAAAATTCTGGAAATCCATAGAACTGAACACGATAGATATGATATCCATCACACGAAGGAATTCATCTTTCACTTGTTCCGGACGGCAGAAGATATGCGCATCATCCTGTGTAAAGCTACGAACACGAGTTAAGCCGTGTAACTCACCACTTTGTTCATAACGACAAACCGTACCAAATTCTGCAATACGCAATGGAAGATCCTTATACGAGCGTGGGAAGTTCTTGTAAATCTCACAGTGGTGAGGACAGTTCATCGGTTTCAAGAAATACTCTTCACCCTCTTCCGGAGTATGAATAGGCTGGAATGCATCCTTACCGTATTTTGCATAGTGACCTGAAGTGACATACAGAAATTTATTACCGATTGGCGGAGTGATTACTTCCTGATAATCGTAACGCGTCTGAATACGACGCAAGAACTCTTGCAGACGCAGACGCAATGCAGTACCTTTCGGCAACCACATAGGCAGTCCTTTACCTACAGTTTCAGAGAACATAAACAACTGCATCTCCTTACCGATTTTACGGTGGTCACGCTTCTTCGCTTCTTCCAGCAACACCAGATATTCATCCAGCATTTTCTTCTTCGGGAACGTGATACCATAAATACGGGTCAGCATCTTACGATCTTCATGACCACGCCAGTAAGCACCAGCCACTGAAGTCAACTTGATAGCCTTGATCGGAGCAGTCGTCATCAAGTGAGGTCCACGACAAAGGTCTGTAAATGCACCCTGGGTATAAGTCGTAATATGTCCGTCTTCCAACTCAGAGATCAACTCACATTTGTATGTTTCGCCACGATCGCCAAACATCTTCAAAGCATCTGTCTTTGCAATGCTTTTTCTGACTACGTTTTCTTTCTTTGCAGCCAGTTCCAACATTTTAGCTTCAATGGCAGGAAGGTCGCTTTCTTTAATCACAGCTTCACCCGGATCCACATCATAGTAGAATCCGTTCTCGATAGCCGGCCCGATACCAAACTGGATACCCGGATAAAGTTCCTGCAAAGCTTCCGCCAGCAAGTGTGCACTTGTATGCCAAAACGCATGTTTACCTGCTTCATCATCCCATTTATAAAGAACAAAATTAGCATCTTCATTAATAGGACGTCCTAAATCATAAGTCTCACCGTTCACTCCACATGCCAGCACTTCCTGTGCCAGACGCGAACTGATACTTTCAGCAATCTGTAAACCGTTCACTCCTTCGTTATACTCACGAACGGAGCCATCGGGAAATGTTATCTTTATCATAATATGATGATGTTATATTTTCACAATTTGAACGCAAAAGTAACTAAATCTTTTGAGTTATCCATTTTTTATCAAAAAAATGTTATTCCGTTTGATCTGTAAAACGCTTGATTACATTATAAGCGGAAACAATACCTAACTCACCTGCCTTACTTAAATCAGAAATACCCAATTTATTATTACCTAAGAAAATATGAGTAAGCCCTCTGTTAAAATAAGCATCCGCAAAATCCGGATTCAGTTCAACAGCTTTGTCATAATCAGCCACAGCAGCGCGATAATCTTTCAGCATAGCAGATACATTTGCCCGATTATAATACGCATAAACAAAATCCGGTGCTAAAGTGATTACCTTATCCAAATCTTTTCTTACCACTTCATAATCTACCGCAGTAATCTCTTTGCGTTTATCACCTAAAGTCTCCGTTTCGGCAGCTTGTTCCGCTTTTTGGTATTCCAATTGTTTACAACGAATAAGAGCACGCATAAAGTATGCCGGGAAGAAATCCCCGTCCAGCAGAATCGTTTGCGTCAAATCGGAAACCGCGCTTGAGAAATCTTGCACCAGATAAAAATCAATTGCACGGGCAAAACGTTTTGAAGCACTCTTTTCATCTGCCACAATAGCCGACGTATGTGTATCAATCAAAGCAAAGTGGAATTTCACCTGTTCTTCCGTCAACGGAGCCTCCATATTCGTTATACGAAGCCGCTTCGAAAGCACCCCCGAGCTATTCAGATCCTCAATATATTTGTGGAAATTCACCGAACGCTTTACATCACTCATCTTCTCATAATAAGTTAAAGCGAACATCGGTTCCTGTTTTATAGTTACATTCTTATCCTGCACACGTCCACGATAATCACTCGTGTAGCGTTGTTCAGCTTCAGAGTCGTCCGCAATGACTATCTTACGATAGTTATTCATATTCTTATCCGACTTTTTACGGGTTTTTTCTCCCTCCTCGCTTTCACCTTCCTTGCCTTTATGCTGATTTTGGGCTACATCTTTATTCGCCACACCATTCTGTTTATCAATCTGAGCCTTCATGACTTTAAACTCATCCTGTTCCGCTCCTTTCTTATCACCAATCTTCCGGCGGGCTTCCGACCGCTGATAATATCCTGCCAAAAAGTTAGGGTACTGGTCGATAACAGTTGTGTAATCCTTTATTGCTCCGCGGTAATCACCCGTTTGTGCGCGAAGCAAACCACGGTTAAATACCGCCATCATATTGTCCGGTTCCATTTTGATTACAAAATCAAAATCTTCGATTGCACGGTTGTCATCCCCTACCCGGGCACGAAGCAAACCACGGTTATAATGCCCGATAAAATTATTGGGGTCTATATCCAATGCCAAATCATAATCACTCATAGCCCCTCTCAAATTATTCTGATGAAACCGTGCTAATGCCCGATTAATATAATTACCTGCATTTTTGGCACTTAAATGGATTGCACGGTCAAAGTCCGACTCAGCTTCCGCATATTTAGACTGCTGCAAACTCACAACCGCTCTTGCAGCCCATGCATCCGGATCATACTTATCCAAATCAAGCGCTTTATTAAAGTCAGTCAAGGCAGCAATCGTATCTTTCTGCTGCAATGAAACTTCCCCCCTCATCAGATAAGCACGGGTATAACGCGGGGCTACTGTAAGCAAGCTCTCCAAATCCTCTTTCGCCGAGCTATAATCCTTTTTCTGAATATGAGATAATGCCAGATTATGCCACAAAGTAATATTCTCCGGGTCATAATGCAAAGCCTTCTGATAATCTTCAATAGCACCGTCAAATTTACTTTGGCGGATTCTTGCCAAACCACGTACCTGATAGGCACCTACCACGAACGGATTCCGTTGAATAGCCGCGTCACAGTCCATCTCAGCACCTTGAAAATCTTCCAGGTTCAATTTAGCCAACGCCCTGAAAAAATAAGGCTCATACAGATAAGGCTTAGCATTAATCACCTGATTAAAGTACTGAATAGAAAGTACATAATCTTCAAAATAAAGAGCATTTCGGGCGATAGTCATCACCCGATCCGTATTTATCTGAGCGCATACCAGTGTGGGAAACAGCAATAATACTGTTAATATTCTTTTTATCATCGACATTTTATGCTTGTAAACGAAGCAAAAATAATGCTTTTCGTTTACTTAACAGGGATATAAACGTTTTTTATCTTTATTTCACCTGTTTCATCTTATAAGAGCTGCGCGCTTTTCCTTTCAACATCGTATTCAGCTTCCCTCTGATCATCTGCTTACGAAGTGGAGAAATATGGTCAATGAACATTTTACCGTCCAAATGGTCAAATTCATGCTGCATGACACGAGCCAAGTAGCCTTCTACTTCCTCTTCATGCTCTACAAAATTCTCGTCCACATATTTCACACGAATTTTATCTCCTCTCTTCACAGTTTCATGAATACCGGGAAGACTCAGACAACCCTCTTCCATGCCCACTTCCTCACCGCCTATTTCCAGGATATGAGGATTAATATAAGCCTTATTAAAATCTTTAAATTCAGGATAATCTTCCGAAAGCGGATCCAGAGTGATTGTGACAACACGGATAGGCAAGCCAATCTGTGGAGCAGCTAGTCCTACACCGTCCGCGTTCACCATCGTTTCAAACATATTCGCTATCAACTCTTTTAAATTCGGATAATCCGGTGTTATATCCTCAGCCACCTTTCTCAGAACAGGCTGTCCATATACATAAATAGGTAAAATCATATCTTCTATATTCTACTGATAAATTAAATTATTCTATTGTTATCTACTAAATAAAACGTTTACTCTCCAAATATGTTTGTAAAATAATCGTAGCGCTTATCTCATCTACCAGCGCCTTGTTCTGGCGGTCTTTCTTTTTCAGCCCCGCTTCCAACATTGTACGATGCGCTAAAACAGACGTAAAACGCTCGTCCACATACTCAACAGGAATCTCCGGAAAACGTCTCTTCAGCGAACGAACAAAAGGTTCTATATTTTTCATATTCTCCGAAACCTCATTATTCATTTGCTTAGGCAATCCGATAATAATTCGCTCTACCGGTTCTTGCGCTACATAATCACCGATAAAGTTCAGAAGTTCATGCGTAGGCACTGTTGTCAAGCCATTTGCAATCAGTTGCATTGTATCACTAACAGCTATCCCCGTACGCTTTCTTCCATAATCTATTGCTACAATTCTGCTCATGGGGCACAAAAATACAAAAAAAGACGTTTCCTATGAAAGGAAACGTCTCTTTTATTATAATATTTCAAATGTATATTATTCTTCAACAATGGCTACACGGCTTAGTTTAGCGCTATCATAGAACATATTGCTTACACCACCCTTGTAATCAACCTTCAATTGAGAAGCCGGCACACCAAATTCGTTAACCATCAAATCACGAACAGCTTCAGCTCTCTTCTTACTCAACTTCATGTTGTATTCAGCAGAGCCAGTACCCTTATCAGCATATCCGGTTACAGTATATACTTTACCTGAATTTTCTTTGATAGCTTTAGCCATAGTCTCAATGTTCATATATTCTCTCTTGGCGATATTACTCTTACCGATATTGAATACAACAACCAAACGTGGGATAGCAGATACGACTTCCTTCTTAACGATTACTTCCGGTTTCTTATTACGTGCTTCAACCAAGTCGCGTTTCAAAGATTCGTTTTCACCCTTCAAGGCATTCACTCTGTCTCTCATATCGTTCAACTGACTCTCCGGAACCATAGGAACAGTAGGAACAGCATCCCAACCGCGTTTCTTGAATTTATAAGTAACACCTACAGTTAAACCGGCCATGCCTTCCTTGCCTGCACCACCGAAAGAATTCTTCATCAGCAATCCACGTAATTCTACATTAAGATCCCATGCCGGAGAAAGGCGGAAACGGTTAATCAAACCTGCATTCAAACCGAGGTTGTTCTCTGTCGGTTTTGTCCATGAATGTACCAATCCAACACCTACATAAGGAATAAATGAGTAAACGCGTTCCTCGTTATACCCACAGAACATATTAGAAAGGTTGAACATCACATCACCATGGAAATTAGCAACATTCCATTTTTGTTTGTAATACCCATTAGAATAAGTGCCGCCTTTTACATAGAGATCACCTGCTTCTGGAGATGCACCTTTGGCCTGAAGACCATTATATGCAACGCGCAATCCCAATCCCGGCGTAAACCACTTACCTACGGCAATATCAAGTGCCGGAGCAAGACGTTTTCCAAAACCAGCCTTACTGTCGTTGTCACCAAAGTACATTTGTGCACCGACGCCACCGCTAATAAACCAATTAGCGCCAAAGAGATTTGTCTCTACTCTATAGCTCTTTGCAGCTTTTTCTTTTTCCTGAGCAGGCAGACATACTGAAGCTGCTGCTAATAAAATAAACAATAAACCCTTTTTCATCTCAATTTATTTTAGTAAATAATATATTTCAATTGTCTTACAGGATGGCAATCAAACTGAACACCTACTCCTGACAAAGAGACAACATAGTTCATTCTTTTCTCTAAAAATTAATGCAAATATAGATATTTAATATAACACAAACAAAAAATCACGTAAATTTTCATTCATACATAGATTTTTATGGAATGATAAAAGTGTCATATAACTCCAGGAGCCTTCTGAGGGCATTTATCAGAAAAGAATCAAAAAAAGAAATAGCCGGCAATAAGATCATATCACCGGCTATTTCTTATATTGGAATTATACCTTTATTAATATACCAATTTTACATTATCAATCCATAGTGAATTTCCCGGCGAACCGACATAAGCCCCCCCATGACTGGATGTAAACTGAAGACACATGTGAGTCGGGACATCTTCCTCATTCCCCCAAGCCACTTCATGAATAGGCACACTTTCACCTTTACTGTTGACCGTATAACTTTCAGTAACCTGCAAACGCATCATGTGGGCTTTATATTCAGGACGACCTGTTATGTCACCATACATAATCTCATAAGAAACATTATTCTTCCAATCCGTTGAATGATAGTAATAGGTCACCATCGTACCAATACGCTTGGCATATACATTTCCCTCTGCATCTTCCCAACGCTTCTGCAAAAACAGAATAGCTGCCGGATAATCTTTTCCGGGTACATCCGTAATCTTACTGAAACCGGTAGCACGAATACGATTCTTCCGGTCAGACATCTTCACCTTGTAATCAAACTGAAGAGCAACCGGTTTTTTTGTAAACGGAATACCCGTCTGCAACATTTTCTGCGGATTTTTAGTACCTTTAATCGGTTCATGTACCGAACCGGTAAAGATAGAGCCTGCCGCCAGCACTGTAATATTAACCAATCCCAGCACTTTCACACTTTCCATGCGCGTATCCAAACGTGCACAGTAGCCATCTCCCCGCTTTTCCGGAAAAACCGAAGTATTGGTTTTCGTGATACCGGCCACTTTCGCCATCACATTTGAAGTAGCCCAAGGCGATCCGCCCATATTCTTATAAACCTGATCTCCCTTAATCACCGATATCGGTCCTATCTCATATACATTCTTAGTATTTCCGCCAATAATGCTCGACTCCTTTATCTGACGGTCTATCCATTGATCCATGTCCCCAAAAGGAACCATTTCAACTTTATGTTGCGCCATCAAAGACAAGGAAGAAATAAATGCAACGAAACCTGTCATCAACAGGCGATGAATACTTTTCTGAATCATCAATACTTTTCCTTTCTTTTTCTTCTTATAATTTATAATCCCATTGTTTCAAAGCAAAATCCCAGTTCTTTTCTACCAATTGAATCGTACGGTCATCATACTTATATTTATTCTTCTTATATCCTTTCTTTCCGCCCACATATTTTTCTATATCACTACGTGCTTCGGCAAATCCCGGGATAGAAAGAGACTTATAAATAGCTTCCGTCATGCCCATCGCATCCGCTTCGAAATCTTCAAATTTCACTTCTATCAGGTTACCTTCCGGAATAAATTTCTTATCCGATTCATACTTATGATAAAGCTTTGCATAGATCGAAAGGATATTTTCCTCTAATTGTTCATTGCTGACATCCTGCAACTTCAACGGCTGAATCGTATTGGTAAAGAAACTGCGTGTAGATTCGAATACTGTATACGGGTTGCGCACCAGGTAGATAAACTTAGCATTCGGGAACATCTTCACCAATTCCTTCACTCTGCCGGTGTGCGGAGGATTCTTGCTAAGGAATTGAGTACCGTGAGTATTCCACAAGGAAATCTTAATCAACTTCGTGAACACTTCTTCAAACACCTTCAATTCGGCATCCGTTATATCATCAAACAGCAGATACTTATCAGCATACTCCTGTTGATATTTCGGCAAGAACCAAAAATTATAATAAGTATAAGGCATCATATTCGACAATGCGAATTCCTCTTCCTGAGGAAGATCCACAGCCAGTTCCATATTATCTGTCGGACGCTTATCCGGCATCAGCCAACTCATATTCTTTTTGAAGAATGGTTGTCCCCACATCATCAGATGAGGAAATACAGTCTGATAAGTAGTGTTATACCCAAAATGCTTGTCACAAGAGAACACATTATGTACAAACGTAGTTCCGCTTCGCCAGTGTCCCAGAATGAATACCGGATCATGCTCCAACGGCTGATTAGCGAGCAGTTTCTCGTAACGTTTGTCTTGTAATGACGCCAATGGAGAAAGCAAGCGGCACACAGCCTTGGTCAATCGATATTTCCCCTTGTAGGCTGCATCAATTTCACGACCGGCAGTAATAGCCTTGAATGTCTTCCAGTCGGCACCTACCAATGTATTAATCGGAAGTTTATTAAATTCGAGTAATCCCACTTTATGAATTAAAATTTAAAACTGAAAATTAGAAATGACAGTAAAACCATCATTTCCAACTTCCAAATTATTGTTTAACAATCTATTTTATTAGTCGTACGGCAAAGCCCTGACGTTCCAACTCCTTCACAGCTTTTTCTACCGCTTCATAATGCTCCGGAACAATTCCCAGCTTCGTCATATCCAATACCGGAACATCTTCCGTATCACTCATATCTTTCATTTCCACCCGGTCGATAATCATACCTACCGCTGAAGTATTATTGGTGATCGGATCAATCAAGATAAAAGAACCGCACGATTTATTTTTCTTATAAGGATCAAAGAACAGCTCTTTAGCCGTAGTCAATACCACGCGGGCAATCTGATTCAATTGCAAAGGCAAAGTCTCTTTGGTCAACTGACCATTCTCCAAAGACAGATGTTCCATTGTATTCACATCCACCTTATACTTTATCGTATCGATGCGCGTACGGCTCAAATTGGTAGTCTGCTTAATAAAGAACGATTTATTAATATCCATCGGTTCTTCATCCATCCAAACCATCATAGCTTCGAAGTTACGATCCACAGTCGGCAGATTGTCAGGATGCACCAACATTTCACCACGTGACACATCGATTTCATCTTCCAGCGTCAAAGTCACAGACTGCGGTGGGAAGGCATAATCCAACTCCCCGTCATAAGTCACAATGCTCTTCACCTTAGATGTTTTTCCGGAAGGAAGTGCCATCACTGTATCGCCTTTGCGAACAATCCCCGATGCCACTTTACCGCAAAATCCTCTGAAATCCAGATTCGGACGAAGCACATACTGAACCGGGAAACGGAAATCTGCAAAGTTATGGTCATTGTCAATATGAACCGTTTCAAGGAAATCAAGTAAAGAAATTCCCTTATACCACGGAGTACGTTCTGACTTATCCACCACGTTATCCCCATCCAATGCAGAAAGCGGAATGCAGTTTACGTCCGGAATCCCCAATGGAGTAACAAACTTCTTATAGTCAGCTACAATTTCATTAAAACGCTCTTCCGAGAAATCCACTAAGTCCATTTTATTGACAGCCAACACCACATGTTTAATTCCCAGCAAAGACACCAGAAAAGTGTGACGACGAGTCTGGGTAATCACTCCCGTGCGGGCATCCACCAAAATGATAGCTAGGTTCGCCGTAGATCCGCCGGTAATCATGTTACGGGTGTACTGTTCGTGTCCCGGAGTATCCGCAATGATAAACTTACGTCCATTCGTAGAAAAATAGCGATAAGCCACATCAATCGTAATTCCTTGTTCACGTTCTGCTTTCAAACCATCCAGCAATAACGCATAGTCGATATGCTCACCTGCATTTCCTACACGCTTACTATCGCGTTCCAGTGCATCCAACTGGTCCTCATACAATTTCTTGCTGTCAAATAACAAGCGTCCGATCAATGTTGATTTTCCGTCATCCACCGAACCTGCCGTCAACAGTCTCAATAAATCTTTCTGTTCATCCTTGTCCAGAAAAGCTTTTATATCTAATTTATTATCTGCCATTACTAGTTACAATTAAAAGTATCCTTCACGTTTCTTTTGTTCCATACTACCTTCCTGGTCAAAGTCTATCACACGAGTAGTACGTTCACTCTTGGTGGTAGTCATCATTTCTTCCACAATCTCTTCGATGGTAGCCGCCCCACTTTCCACCGCACCGGTCAGCGGCCAGCAGCCCAACGTACGGAAACGAACCATCTTCATTTCAATCTGATCCCGGTACTTTTCGGGCAGACGCTCATCATCCGCCATAATGATATTACCATCCAAATTAATCACCGGACGTTCCTTAGCATAATAAAGCGGAACAATCGGAATATTCTCTAAACGAATATACTGCCAGATGTCCAACTCTGTCCAGTTACTAATCGGAAATACACGGATACTCTCCCCCTTGTGCACACGGGCATTATAAATATCCCACAATTCAGGACGTTGATTTTTCGGATCCCATTGATGGAATTTATCCCGGAAAGAGAAAATACGTTCCTTCGCGCGTGACTTTTCCTCATCACGGCGGGCTCCACCGAATGCAGCGTCAAACTTATATTTATCCAGCGCTTGAAGCAACGCCTGCGTCTTCATCAGATCCGTATGCACCTTACTTCCATGCGTGAAAGGTCCTACCCCTGCCTGAAAAGCCTCCATATTACTTTCCACAATCAGATTCCATCCGTACTTCTTCGCATATTCATCACGGAACTGAATCATCTCCTTGAATTTCCATTTCGAATCGATGTGCATCAACGGGAATGGCACCTTACCCGGAGCAAACGCTTTTTCAGCCAAACGTACCATCACCGAAGAATCCTTACCGATACTGTAAAGCATCACCGGATTCTCAAATTCCGCCGCCACCTCGCGGATGATATGAATAGACTCTGCTTCAAGTTCCTTCAAGTGGCTTAATTTATATTCTTCCATTATTTTTAAAATTATGAATTATGAATTACGAATTATGAATTTGCTGATAACCGCACACTAATTCTTCATCCCTAATTCCTCATTCTTCATTTTATATTCTTCACTTTTGGCAAAACAAGTTCCAACAAACGGTTCACCGATTCTTCCAAAGTCAATTGAGAAGTATCCAGTGACAAAGCCGGATGTTCCGGCACCTCAAATGGTGCGGAAATTCCTGTAAAATTCGGAATCTCTCCCTTCCGTGCCTTCGCATATAACCCTTTCACATCACGTTTCTCACACTCTTCTAGTGGAGTGCTCACGAAAATTTCCAGAAAGTCATCCTTACCAATGATATTTGCAGCCATTTCGCGAATATCATTATTAGGGCTGATAAATGCGGCAATCGTAATGATACCGCTATCTAGGAACAGCTTAGACACTTCAGCTATACGACGAATATTTTCCACCCGGTCCGTTTCAGAGAATCCCAGGTTATTATTAATTCCACTACGGATATTATCCCCATCCAAGATACGGCAAAGCAATCCGCGCTTGTGGAGTTCACGTTCCAACGCAATAGCAATTGTACTTTTCCCCGACCCGCTCAATCCGGTAAACCAGATCATTACGCTATGTTGCCCTAGAAGTTCTTCTTTGTCCCGGCGTGTCATCATGCGGTCGAAAATAGGATATATATGATTCTTTTCTTCCATTTATAAATTAGTTTTATTAAAAGTTCCAAATCATCGGAATCAGAATAACAGAGATTAAGAAAGTAATGATATTAAGCGGCAAACCGATACGAACAAAATCCGTAAACTTATAGTTACCGATACCCTGTATAATCAAATTAGTCTGATAACCGATAGGTGTAGAGAAGCTGGCAGACGCAGCCATACAGATCACAACAAAGAAGGGCGTCGGGCTTACCCCCAACTGGGCAGCAATGGACAACGCCAACGGGAATGCCAAAGCCGCAGCCGCATTGTTTGTAATCAGCTCCGTAAACAGATTCGTGATGATAAACAACATTACAAGCAGCACGTGCGGTCCGTAGTCGTCACTCAGCCCGATAATGAACTTCGCGACGCAATCGGCCACCCCCGAGTTCACCATCGCCTTGCTGATAGCAAATGCACAGGCAATAGTAATGAGAATATCCCATGAGATATATTTAGTATATTTACGGGCAGGGAACAGATTCGTCCATGCCATGATAATAGTAGTAATAGAAACAAAGAAAAACATATCCAGCTTAATGTCCGGAAATAATTCCTTCGTTACCGGAAGTTCCCCCACTGTTGCGCCGACAATCATCAATACCAATAACAGCAAAGCAAACCAACGTTTCTTTTTTCCCGTAGTATCCGGCTCATTTCCATTAGTCAACAGCACGAATACCGAAGATTCGCCCCATGTCGGGATAAATGTATCATCCGCCATCACCACCAGCGTATCACCTTCGTGAAGTACCACATCATTCAGATTATCCACAAATCGTTGTCCGCTACGTGTCTTGATTTCCTTCACTTCGACACCATAATGACGCTGGAAATTAAAATCCTTCAACTTTTTATTGATACCGGGAAAACGGGCACCCAAAACAGCTTCCACTCTATGTAGCTTTTCTCCTTCTTCCACATCCTCATCAGGTACAGCCGTATCCGGACGCGCATCGGGCAACAAGCGTTTCGAGAAAACAAAAAGATAAATAATCCCGGCTATTGCGATAAAGATTCCCACCTTTCCGAGTTCAAACATCGAAAAGCCTTCAAAGCCGGCTTCCAATATCATTCCGTGCACTACCAAATTCGTAGAAGTGCCGATTAGCGTACAAATACCCCCCAGAATAGTCACATATGAAAGAGGAATCAAAAACTTTGTAGCAGGGAGCTTGACCGACCTTGCCCAGTGCTTGATAATCGGAGCAAAAATGACCACAACAGGAGTATTATTCAGGAAAGCGGAAATAAACGCAACCGAAGGCAAGATACGCAACTGCGCCTTAAACACAGTTGTCTTACCCTGAGGTAGCAATTTCTTAATCACTTGCCCCAATGTACCCGACTGACGAATACCTTCACTCACCAGAAACAGCAAAGCAACGGTAATCATCCCCTTATTGCTGAACCCTTCAAGCATCTCTTTAGGAGTCAGGATACCGACACACAAAAATAAAACCACTACTGAAAAAAGTACCATACCCGGTCGCATTTTGTCCGCAACCAAAGCAGCTACCATTCCTAATAGGGATAATAGTACAAATACAATCTCAAATGTCATATAAACATTAATTAGTGTTCTCTTTTGGGCTCAACGATAAACCAAGGATTCAATAAATCTTTCTTGTTATATCGTAAAGGTTCGTCTTTTCCAGCCTGATACACTTCCATCCCGGCGACACGAGCTATCGCATGTCCGGCAGCCGTGTCCCATTCCATTGTTGGAGCGAAACGCGGATACACATCAGCCTTTCCTTCTGCTACCAGACAGATTTTGATAGAACTTCCGCTGGATATCAACTCAACGCTGCCATATTTCCTCTTCAAATCTGCGAAATATTCTTCCGTTTCCGGCGAAAGATGCGAGCGGGAAGCCACTACAATAAAACGCTCTCGGACATCTTCCAACGGTATCCGGTCCGACTCCTTTATCAACTGCTCCAATGATACTCCGTCATCTTCCAAGCCGATAATACCGGAACATTTGTAAGCTCCTACACCTTCAACCGCAAAATAAAGTTCTTTTCTTACCGGTACATAAATAACCCCCATCACAGGTACGGAATTCTGCACCAGAGCTATATTTACAGTAAATTCACCGTTGCGCTTGATAAACTCTTTCGTCCCGTCCAGCGGATCTACAACCCATAAAGTATCCCATGTACGACGGGTTTCATAATCCAGATGCTTCCCTTCTTCACTAAGAACAGGAAAAGGAGTCCCGTCTAAAATAGCGACAATCGCCTCATGCGCCTTCCTGTCTGCTATTGTCAGCGGAGAGTTATCAGCTTTTCGTTCTATTTCGAAGTCCGATGCCGGATCTTCATAAATAGAAAGTATTTCTTTACCAGCTTTTAATGCCGCATCAATGGCAGCCATTACATATTTTTGTTCCATTCAATCCCTTCATTAATACCTTATTTTCATTAAGGCTGTGAATCATCCAAATTAAGAGTTGACAAAAGTAAAAACTTTCTTTGCTATAAAAGTTTCCCCACTATCATTTATAACTTCTTTTAGTAGAAAGATAAAAATATCTAAACGGAATAATCCTTCTTCTCTCTCAATAAAAAAGCAGTAACTTCCCAGTTACCGCCTTCTTATTTGGAAAGAGCGCTTGTCCTCTCCAATATATATTACCAAAAAGAAATCAATATACGCGATACAGCAACCAAGCTCCCTGGAAATCCGAACGGTTCGGATACTTAGCCTTGAATGCGTCGCGAGCTTCGGCAGCAGCAGCTTTATCAGCAAATGAACTTACAATAACACGATACATTGCCTTGTCTGCATTAAATGCGATAGTAGAGTGATAACCTTGTGCGTCTAACCAGTCTTTCAGACCTTCTGCATTTGCTTTCACACCGAAGCTACCAACCACAACGCTATAATCTTTCAATCCTCCATTACCGGAAACCACTGTCACCTTTTCCTGACGAACACCGGATGTATCTGCCACTTTAGGCGTTGTCACAGGAGCTGCAACTACCGGAGTCACCTCTACCGGAGCTTCCACTTGCGGCTCTGCCAGTTCCTGCTGTTTCGCTTTCTCATAAGCTTTCTTATAGGCACTTTCACTGGATTTACAAGAAGCAAATGCCAGTACCAAGCATATTCCCATTCCTAATACGACTAATTTTTTCATAATCCTATACTCTATTTTAATTAATAATTCAACGTTCCCGTCTATCTATATTTAGTTTCGGGCAACAAAATAATAGAAATTTTATCATCCGGCAAAGAAATCCGTCAAAAAAACGTCTATTCCTGCTTTTTCTTGTAAGAAATCGTCCCCGTTGCCTGGTTGGTAGGCATCAAAAGCACTTCCGCAATCTGAATATGCTCCGGAGCCGATGCTGCAAAATAAACCGTTTCGGCGATATCATCTCCTGTCAACGGACGTATTCCCTTGTAGAAATTATCAGCAGCTTCCTTGTCGCCCCGATAACGCACCACTGAAAAATTCGTCTCCACCATACCCGGTTTAATGTTCGTAACCCTTAACGGAGTATCTACTAAATCAATACGCAAGCCGTCCGAAAGCGCTTTCACGGCAGCCTTAGTGGCACAATACACACTTCCGCCCGGATAAGCAGCGTCACCGGCAATGGAACCGATATTGATAACATGCCCCCGTCCGCGTTCCACCATACCGGGAACCACAAGACGTGTCATTGTCAATAATCCTTTTATATTCGTATCAATCATGATATCCCATTCATCCAGGCTGCCTTCGAACTCCTTGTCCACCCCGATCACCAGTCCGGCATTGTTTATCAGCAAATCGATTTCAGCCCATTCTCGTGGCAACTCTTCCAGTGCTGCCTCAATCTTTTTACGACTACTTACGTCACAAAGAAACGCCCACGTCACCACTTTGGGATATTCCACCTTCAACTCATATATCAACGTCTCCAATTTTGAAGCATTACGAGCATTCAAAATCAGGTTCCATCCTTCTTTCGCAAATTTACGGGCACAAGCTTTACCAATTCCGCTAGTTGCGCCAGTAATTAAAACAATTTTATTATCCATTATGTTTTGGTTTATAATATTCGGTAGCAAAAGTACGCCTTTAGTCATATTGGTTAGTCTCGAAGGCCCGTTAAATAAGATTAAACCATAAAAGAAAAAAAGAATTATAAAACCAAGCACTTTTTCTTCGTTTTCATGAACAACCTTTCGACAAAAATGTTATATTTATTGTATCGTAATCATTTTAAATATTACAAATTATGAAAGGATTGAATGTATTAGCAGCTTTTTTAGGTGGTGCAGCCGTAGGCGCAGCCCTTGGTATTTTGTTTGCTCCTGAAAAGGGAGAAGATACCCGTCATAAGATCGCCGAGATTCTACGTAAGAAAGGAATCAAACTCAACCGCAGTGAAATGGAAAATCTCGTAGACGAGATTGCTGCCGAGATGAAAGGAGAAATAGCAGAGTAAGTGAGTAACAAAAGACTAAAAACAGAGCAACTATGTTTGGGAATGATAAAAGTATTGAGAATTTTCAACAATTATTTTTCGAGTTCAAGAAGTATTTGGAATTTCAAAAAGAATATGCCAAATTAGAATTAACAGAAAAGTTAACCATACTTTTCTCAACGTTAATCATGGTTTTAATACTAATTATTCTTGGCATGGTAGCCCTGTTTTATCTATTTTTCACACTGGCTTATATTTTGGAACCATTCGTAGGAGGACTCATGGCAAGTTTTGCCATCATTGCAGGTATCAATCTTGCCATCATTGCTATCATTGTCATTTTCCGGAAGCGACTTATCATCTCACCCTTAGTCAATTTCCTCGCTAATTTATTTCTAACCGATTCAAATAAATAAGTTATGAGTTCGCAGACAGTACATAAATATACTTTAGAAGAAATTGCCGAACGTAAAAAGCAATTACAACATGAGATTCAGGTCCAGAAAAAAACAATAATTACCACTACCCGCGAAATATTTGCTCCTGTTGCTCCGACAGCCAATAAGGCGGACGCCATCATGCGCTCGTTCAATACAGGTATGGCTGTCTTTGATGGAGTGATGATGGGAATTAAGATTATGCGGAAGGTGCGTGCGTATTTCAGGAAACTGAAATAAGATGACCCATTTTTCGTACTTATTCGTGAGGTATTAAACAACCGGAGAGGTACAATAGGTACAGCAGGTACACCCCACTCATTTTCCACACACACGTGCGCGTGATAATAAGGTATAGAATATCAAAAAGCTAATTAAAAATTCTATTATTTATCATAATTCATACTACCTGCTACATGTACATTATGTAATGCGATATTATTCGAAACACAAACAAATAGAAGTACCCCAAAAACTCATATATAAGTTTTTTTTCGCGTGTACCTTATAAATACGCGAGCGCATACACATACGCATGTGTGTGTAGAAAGCCCCGAAAAAAGTGTACCTACTGTACCCGTTAATAACATAGTGCTTTGCGAGTTCTAAAGCACTGCTTTAGAACTCGCAAAGCATAGCTTTAGCAGACATAAAGCGATGCTTTACTCTTTCGTTTCCCTAAAGCTCTATAATACATCATTAATCATTCCATTACATACAACAAAAAGTCATCCGGCTTTGCCCGCCATTTATAACGGAACAAAGTCGGATGACCTTAACTATACGCATATTAAATTTTACACGTATGCCTCCAACAATTTCACATTTCCTCCTTCAGGAGTGATTATGATGTCTTGCGTAGTTGCAGGCAACAAAATAGATTCTCCGGCACTAACAGTCAATTCATGTCCTTCGTTATCTCTCATTTTGCATGCACCTTCCATGCAGATAAAAATCACAAACGAGTCAAGTTCCGAGTAATCGCAACTGATTTCTTCGGTCATGTCATACAGAGAAGTCGTAAAGTAAGGACAGGCCACCAATTCTACCGGTTCATCCTTCACTGCATCGTATTTAGTGCGGTAGTCATCCAATACTTCGTAATTGATAGCCTCACGAGCTAAATCAGTGTGAAGTTCACGAGTTTTGCCGTTCGCGTCCTTGCGGTTGAAGTCGTAGATACGGTACGTTATATCAGAAGTCTGTTGAATCTCGGCAATGAACGCCCCGGCTCCGATACTGTGCACACGCCCGGCAGGAAGGAAAAACACATCACCCGGATGGATTTCATACTCTTGCAATACGTCGGTAATCGTATTGTTCAACACGCGTTCTTTATATTCTTTCGGGGTAATCTGTTCAGAGAATCCTGAACGCAATTTAGCTCCTTTATCGGCATCTACCACATACCACATCTCGGTTTTTCCCATCGAATTATGGCGTTTCTTCGCCAACTCATCTGTTGGGTGTACCTGGATTGACAAATCCTGTTTGGCATCGATGAACTTAATGAGCAACGGAAATTTGTTGCCGAAACGGGCATAATTCGCTTCACCAACCAGTTCCTCACGATACTTTCTTACCATATCGGCTAAGGTTAAACCTTTATCCGGGCCATTAGCCACTACGGATTCATTGTCCTCAACACCGGAAATCTCCCAGCTTTCTCCTACTCCTTTCAAGTCTGAGTTCAAATGCTTGAATGGAATAATTTTGTCGCCCCCCCAAAGCGTCTGCTTCAGAATAGGTTCGAATTTTAATGGATACATTTTAGTTTTTCTTGTTATAAACTTAGATTAAATTCGCTCGGATTGTTACAATCCGGGAGCAAACATACAAAAAATAGTTTAGTTTTAAAGAAAAGGAGGATGAAAATTCATTTAAGAAATAATCTTTTGCTTTTGTATCCGAAAGAAGATGAAGTAATAAAGCTAAACTTTCCTAAAGCACCTGTTATATTTAGTCGGAATAATTTGTGAGAAAGAAAGAATTTCCCTTTATTTGCAGGAAATTTTTAATAATACCAAACATGAATAACACATTCCCAACAGAAGGGAATCTATCAGGGCTCAGCCGGAAAGATTTCCAAAAGGATATAAATGATAAGAAAACCGATTTATTTATCCTCAAAAACACAAAGGGAATGGAAGTAGCTGTAACCAATTACGGATGCGCCATTCTTTCTATCATGGTACCGGACAAAAACGGTAAGTATGCCAATGTAATCCTCGGTCACGACAGTATCGACCACGTCATCAACAGTCCGGAACCTTTCCTGAGCACGACCATCGGACGCTATGGCAACCGTATCGCCAAAGGAAAATTCACATTGTTCGGCGAAGAACATGAACTCACCATCAACAACGGTCCTAATTCCTTGCATGGAGGACCTACCGGTTTCCACGCTCGTGTATGGGACGCTATACAACTTGACGAGAGCACAGTGCAATTCAACTATGTTTCTGCCGATGGCGAAGAAGGATTCCCCGGCAACCTGGAAGTAGAAATGACTTACCGTCTGGAAAACGAAGTAAACGCACTGACTATCGAATACCGTGCTACAACAGACAAAGCCACAGTGGTTAATCTGACTAACCATGGTTTCTTTAACCTCGCCGGCATCGCCAACCCTACTCCTACCGTCAACAACCACATTGTCACTATCAACGCTGATTTCTATACGCCCATCGACGAAGTTTCCATCCCGACTGGAGAAATTGCCAAAGTAGAAGGCACTCCGATGGATTTCCGCACTCCGCATACCGTAGGCGAACGTATCAATGACAAATTCCAGCAACTGATTTTCGGTGCCGGCTACGACCACTGCTATGTACTGAACAAGATAGAAAACGGTTCGCTCGACCTTGCTGCTACCTGCAAAGACCCGGAAAGCGGACGTATCATGGAAGTGTACACCACCGAAGCCGGTGTACAACTTTATACCGGAAACTGGCTGAATGGATTTGAAGGCGCACACGGAGCTACATTCCCTGCAAGAAGTGCTATCTGCTTTGAAGCACAGTGCTTCCCGGATACCCCAAACAAACCGCATTTCCCATCGGCTACTTTGCTGCCGGGTGATGAATACCAACAGATCACTGTTTACAAGTTTACTGTGGAAGAATAAGATTTGAAAAACAACTAACCTAATTTTATAAACTAACATTTTTTTTGAACCATGACACAAGAAAAAAAGAGTGGTAATCTCATCGCTATTATCACAATGTGCTTTATTTTTGCGATGATTTCCTTTGTTACTAACATGGCCGCTCCATTCGGTAATATCTGGGGATTCCAATATAGTTGGGCTGCCATGATGGGAAACATGATGAACTTTGCGGCTTACCTGTTTATGGGTATTCCCGCAGGTAAAATGCTCGTTAAATACGGGTATAAGAAGACTGCTTTGAGCGCCTTGGCAGTAGGTGCTATCGGATTGATTGTACAATATCTTTCCAGTATTTTCGGCGCAGACATCGAAACTTTCACTTATGATGGTCAAATTGTTGCTCTGAACCTTATTATCTATCTGTTGGGGGCATTCATCTGCGGTTTCTGTGTATGTATGTTGAACACCGTAGTAAACCCGATGTTGAACCTCTTAGGCGGCGGTGGAAACAAAGGAAACCAGTTGATTCAAATCGGGGGTACCTTGAACTCACTGACCGGAACATTGACGCCGCTATTGGTAGGTGTATTGATTGGGCAAGTTACCGCTGAAACAAGCATGAGCAATGTAGCTCCTCTTTTGTTTATCGGTATCGGTATATTCATTCTGTCATTCGTCATCATTTCATTTGTTGCCATCCCCGAACCGCAAGCTAACACAGGAAACAAGAAGTTCGAACACAGTCCATTGGCTTTCCGTCACTGTCTGCTGGGCGTTATTGCTATTTTCTTCTATGTGGGCGTAGAAATCGGTATACCGGCACAGCTAAACTTCTATATCACGAACCTAGGATTCGAAGGCTCAGCAGCCATAGGTGGTACATTGGCTGCCAGTTATTGGTTCCTGATGCTTATCGGACGTGCTTCCAGCAGTATCATCAGCGGAAAAATTTCAACTACTGCACAAATGACTGCCGTTTCCTTGTTTGCCATTATCATGTTGCTGATTGCTATCCTGATGCCTGAAACAGTCACTGTAGAATTCAAAGGAAATGAAATTCCAATGAAATGTTTCCTTATTGCAGTATGCGGACTTTCCACTTCTGTTATGTGGGGCGGTATCTTCAACCTTGCCGTAGAAGGACTGGGCAAGTATACGGCTGCTGCGTCCGGCTTATTCATGATGATGGTAGTCGGTGGTGGTATCATGCCATTGATTCAAGACTTCATAGCAAAAGCAACCAACCCGATCACAAGCTACTGGCTGATTATCGCTATGTTGGTCTATATTTTATATTATAGCAAAATCGGTTGCAGAAATGTCAACAAAGATATTCCTGTGGAATAATCATATATAATTTATTCACCTTTAAACTATTAATATCATGGATACAGAATACGTAAGAAGTCGATTCATTAAACACTTTGACGGAACTACCGGATTTTTATATGCTTCTCCGGGTCGTATCAACCTGATCGGCGAACACACTGACTACAACGGTGGATTCGTATTTCCGGGAGCAGTGGACAAAGGCATGATTGCTGAAATCAAACCGAACGGAACTGACAAAGTGAGAGCTTACTCTATCGACTTGAAAGACTATGTAGAATTTGGCCTGAACGAAGAGGATGCTCCACGTGCCAGCTGGGCAAGATATATTTTTGGTGTATGCCGTGAAATGATTAAACGTGGCGTTGACGTGAAGGGATTCAATACTGCTTTTGCAGGTGATGTACCTCTGGGTGCAGGTATGTCTTCTTCTGCTGCTTTGGAAAGTACGTATGCTTTCGCATTGAACGAACTGTTCGGTGAAAACAAAATAGATAAATTCGAATTGGCTAAAGTGGGCCAGGCAACAGAACACAACTACTGCGGCGTGAACTGCGGTATCATGGACCAGTTTGCTTCTGTGTTCGGTAAAGCAGGCAGCTTGATCCGTTTGGATTGCCGTTCACTGGAGTATCAGTATTTCCCATTCCATCCGGAAGGCTATCGCTTGGTGCTGATGGATTCTGTTGTGAAACACGAATTGGCTTCTTCCGCTTACAACAAGCGTCGCCAAAGCTGTGAAGCTGCTGTTGCCGCTATCCAGAAAAAACATCCGCACGTAGAATTCCTGCGCGACTGTACGATGGCTATGCTGGAAGAAGCGAAAGCTGATATCAGCGCTGAAGACTATATGCGTGCAGAATATGTAATCGAAGAAATCCAACGTGTACTCGATGTTTGCGAGGCATTGGAAAAGGATGATTACGAAACTGTCGGTCAGAAGATGTACGAAACTCATCACGGCATGAGCAAGCTGTACGAAGTAAGCTGCGAAGAACTCGACTTCCTGAATGACTGCGCTAAAGAATACGGTGTAACCGGTTCACGTGTAATGGGTGGTGGCTTCGGTGGTTGTACTATCAACCTTGTTAAAGACGAATTGTACGATAACTTCGTTGAAAAGACAAAAGCTGCTTTCAAAGCTAAATTCGGCAGAAGCCCGAAAGTATATGATGTAGTAATCGGCGACGGTTCTCGTAGATTGGAATAAGAAATTATTCAAGATTAAATAACTAAGAAGGGCGGCTTCCCATCACGGTAGCCGCCCTTCTTCTCAATTAACAAAACCTAAAACCTATTATCTACTGATTTAACTAACTCCAATCTTATTATTCTTTTACTGTACGCCTTCTGTCGTCATCTGTATTCTCTTCATTGTGCCGTCTTCATTGTAATACAAACGGTCGATGCAAACGGAGCGACGGAAACTGCCACCGGCCGTATTAATGCCGCCATTGTGATAAATGAAATACCAGTCTCCCTTAAATTCGATGATGGCCTGGTGGTTAGTATTGGAGTTACCCGCAATTTCATTCAGGATACCTTTATATTCCCAAGGTCCTGTAATGCTACGGCTCATTGCATAGCAAATCTTTTCTGGAAATCCGGATGCATACGAGAGATAATACCAGTCTCCACGTTTATGAATCCAAGGAGCTTCCGTAAAACGAGGAAGACTAACCGGGATAATCGGACCGTCCAATTCGATCATGTTCTTCTTCAGTCTGGCATAGTAGCATTGGGTGTTTCCCCAATAAAGATACGCCTGACCGTCATCGTCAATAAAAACTGTCGGATCAATATCATCCCACCGAATTTTGGTATATTCGGTGGTCATGTCATTGGTGACCAATGCCGAACCGCGGGCATCTGCAAAAGGACCTGTCGGAGAATCAGAAACGGCTACACCGATAGATTTACCGGGAATCGTATTGTGTTCTACCGTTACATACCAATAAAACTTGCCGTCACGCTCAATCACCTGGCTTGCCCACGCCTCACCTTTTGCCCAACTGAAATCCTTGGCTTTTAAAGGAACGGGATGTTCCGTCCATGTTTTCATGTCGGGAGAGGAAAAGACACACCATTCATTCATCAAATAATGTTCTTTGGGGGGCGGACATTCATCGTGTCCGGCGTAGATATATACTTTCCCATCATGTACCATGGCTCCCGGATCCGCCGTATATTTATATTGAATGACGGGATTGCCATTGGCAATAAAAGTAGTATCATTCTGCGCTGACAGTCCGGAAAAGGCTGTCAGTGCGAATGAGAGAACTATGAATCTACTCTTATTTATCATTTCTTCGTGAATTTATAAACAGTAAATGTATTCGGTTCCAACTCGGCTGTAAACATATGCCCTTCAATAGATACCGGAGTCTCTTGCGGAGTAATGGCAAAAGGTTGTTCAAGCGTATTATCTTTGTCCAAATCAAGTGAGCGAAGCTTGATACAACGGCCATTCGATAATACGTCTTGTTTCTTCAATCCTGCGAAGTTCAACGAAATAGGTTGGGCAGTATTCGAAGTGTTGGCAACCTTTACAATCAGTTCATTCTTATCCTTATCATATACGGCACTGGCAAAGAGCCCGTTCTGTCCTTCGGCACCTGTCACGCTTTTCTTGTCCATGGTAAGCGGAAGTACATTCGTCCCTTTGTTCTGTGCATACAGTTGCTGCACATAGTAGCTTACGGTACGTACGGAATTCAGGTTATCAAACCAAATCATGTCCGGACGCCACTGCCAACCTTCCACATGGGCGAAAAGCGGAGCATAGGTAGCCATATGGACAATGTCAGCGTTACGTTCCAGTCCGGTCATGAAAGCAGCTTCGAGCAAAGCGGCATTGAAATGGTTCCATTTCTTTCCTTTTCCGTGGCAGGCATATTCACCGGCAAAGACTTTCGGACCTTTACGGTCGTAGTTGTCATAACGTGCACCTTGGGCTAAGAACCAGCTTTCGGGACGATAGAAGTGTTCGTCCACCAAATCGGCTTTCAGGCGTTTCATTTCGGGCCACAGGTAATCGAATTCCTTACCTTCGGAATTAGGGCCGGAGCTGCCTACAATCTTCACATCGGGATATACCTTACGGATAGCTTTGATAAACGGCTCGAGACGTTCGGGATATTCTTTGCCCCATTGTTCGTTACCGATACCGATAAATTTCAGATTGAAAGGAGCCGGATGCCCCATATCTGCACGCACTTTTCCCCAAGTCGTATTAACGTCGCCATTGGCAAATTCAATCAGGTCAAGTGCATCCTGAATATAGCTGTCCAAATCGCAGACTGCTACGTGAGCTTTCAGATCGTCATTCTGATATTGGCAAGACAAACCGCAGTTCAGAATTGGAAGAGGTTCTGCACCCATTTCTTCCGACAAAAGAAAGTATTCATAGAATCCAAGCCCGTAGCTTTGATAATAATCCGGAAAGAAACGGTGGGTAAAAGTATATTGCCAACGGTTTTCGTTCAAAGGACGGTTTTCCACGGGACCCACTGACTTCTTCCAGTCATAGCGGGTTTCCAGGTCCGTACCTTCTACAATACAGCCGCCAGGAAAACGGAAGACTCCCGGATGAATATCCGCCAAAGCCTGTGCAAGGTCTTTACGGAGTCCGTTTTCATGTCCTTTCCAAGTATCTACCGGGAAAAGAGAAATGTGTTCCAAATCTACAGTTCCTTTGGAAGTAAGAAAAATGCGAAGCGTAGATTTAGGATTGGTTACTCCCGGTTTCAGGATAACCTGATATTTTTTCCATTCTTTTGAATCAATGGTAAGATTCTGTGTGGCAAAAGCCTGACGTTCGCCCATTGATTGGGTATCTACGAGTTCAATCCGCAATGTTTCTTTCGCACTTCCCTGTGGCAGGCGTGCCCAAACGGAAAAACGATACTCCTCTCCTTTCTTAACACCGATACCGAAAAAGCCTTCGTTATCAAGTCCGGTATGCTTATGCGCGTGTCCCGGGTCGGAAAGGCGTACATAATGAGGATTGCGTTCGAAAGGACCGTCGTCCATCAATGACACTTTTCCATAGGTATTCCAGCCCATCAAGTGTTGGGGAAACTCGAATGAACGGTTCTTGACCAATTCAGCATAAAGCCCCCCGTCGGCAGCATAGTTGATGTCCTCAAAAAAGAGTCCGTACATGGTAGGTTGAATTTCAGCTCCCAACTTCTTGGTTTGTATCACCATTTCATTGGTTTGCGCATGAAGTGCCATTCCGGCAGAGATGGCTAATGCAGCCAAGATTTCTGTGTATCTTCTCATGGTTTTCAATAAAAAATTATATATGGTTTATTTGATTCTTTTTCCCCAGACAGAACGTCCCTGACTATCGAGCCCGGTAAAGAGAATGGTTTCTGTTTCATTCTCCCAATCATGTCCTGCAAAGATAATCAGATTATTAATTTCCTCTTTGCCAAATTTTACCATTAACAGGTGTTTTTCGGTCAAAAAGGACCAGTTTCCATTCATTTGCACAATTTTCCATTCATCATCCGTCATCTCCCCTTTGCAGGTTCCATCCTTTAATAAACTGATACGGGTTGAGAGATTCCACTCACCGTTTTTCAATTCACCTTCGCCCCAAAGGATTTGTCCGGCTTCCAACTGGCGTTCGTACTTTGGTTCCTGCACACGGATGATCTCCCACTCTCCTGCCAAGTCCGCTTCGGTGAATTTACGGGGAACTGTCCCTGCATATCTTTCGGGAGAAACGACCGGCCATCCGTCCGGTGTAAAGAACAACTGGCGAATATGCAATACCATCAACTGGTTTTGCGGAGAAAGACGCCCTTGGTGAGCCATGAAATAGTTTCCTTCACCATCGGAGAAAACTCCGCAATGCGCTGTACCCGCCCATCCTTGATGATTCTCAAAACGATAGGGAGCGGTCAATATCGGGAAATTATTGGTCGTATCTTTCACCGCCTTTCCCGAATAATCGACAAACGGCCCCTCAGCGGCGTCCGAACGGCTGACACGTACATTATAGGTTGTCATCAACGGGTCATAAGAAGTGAACAGATAGTATTGTTTCAAATCAGGGTTGTAAATTATTTCCGGTGCTTCGAGGTTGTCTTTCCTGTAATTGGCACGACGTGCTACAAGATGCCCCAAGTCTCCGTTTTTCAGAGGCAATCCAGTTTCAGGGTTCAATTCTACACAGTATAATCCGCCGAAGAAAGAGCCATAATGCATCCACCATTTTCCGGTGACCTCGTCTACTATGACACTTGGGTCGATGGCATTCATAGCAGTGGAATCATCTGTCTTTACGGTACAACCCACTTGCGTCCACGGCCCTTCGGGAGAAACGGATTCAGCAAGCCCAATATAGGAAGTCTTACGCCCGAATGCGGATACGCAATAGTACAGACGATATTTGTCCTTGTAGGGGATGATATAGGGAGCCCAGATATTTGTAGCTCCATGTCCGCCCGCGTGAGCCTGTACCCACCGGACAGCTTCTTCGGGTATCTCGGGAAAAGCCCATCCCAGAAATTCCCAATGTACCAGATCTTTGGAACGGCGCATCTGGATATATCCCAAGGGAACTTCTTTTTCTTTGGCTTCCTTCTGGTTTTCACCGAAAATAGCGTCAGTAGAATACATATAATAATAGTCGCCCAGCTTGCGGCAGGACGGGTCGTGCACATTATATGTTCCCCACTGGCGGTAATTTTCCATTTTAGCTACGGATAAATAATTGTCATCCCAAGGATTCGCAGAAGGAATCGGTTTAAACACAGCAGAAGTGCAACTTGCGAACAAGCTGCCTGCAATTAAAAAGACGGGCAAGAACAAGTTTTTCATAACATCAGTGTTTTCGTTCATCAATTATGTTACAAAAATACGGCCTGTTTCACCTATTGAAGGTGGACATACGAACACGATTGGTGGACAATCCTGTATTCTGCCGAAAAGAAGCCCGTTTCGCTTTTGCAATTTGAGATTATCTTTTAACTTTGCTCTTATTAATACGTACTCGCATGAAAAAACACCTATTCGTACTCCTTATAATCTATAATATTCTGTTTTTTGCCGGCCGGAAGAACGTACATGCACAAGAACGGTTCGCCGACCGCTACAACATCACATACGTGACAATGAACAACGGATTGCCCCACAATTTCATAGATGACTTATATAAGGACAGCCGTGGATTTCTATGGATTTCAACTGCCGGAGGCGGAGTTTCGCGCTACGATGGCTATGAGTTTGTGAATTACAATCCCAATACCCCTCATTGCAAGCTGAAAAGCAACTTTATTATTAATGTATGCGAAGATTCATTTCAAAGACTTTGGATGGTGTCGGAAGGAGGAACGGACATCATTGACCTCACCAACCTGAGACCGACCTTGCCGCGAGATGCCAAAGGGGTATTGAAAAACATTCTGAACCAGCCAGCTACACACGTCATGAAAGATTCTAAAGGTTGCATCTGGTTACACTGCGCCAATAAGCTCAATCGTATTGAATTTAACGAAAAAGGAGAAGTAAAATCTGTTTCCACCCTCGTTTCCGTTGCCTTGAACGGACCGAATATCGCTCTTCAGGATATTGACGAGGACGGTAAAATATGGGCGGGAATCAATGGTGAAATACTTAAAGTGGATTGGGACCCACAAGGAAAACTGACAGCCATCCCCATCGCCGAATGCCTGAAATTCGAGCCCGGGACCTATATATCCGATTTTCTAATGAAGGAAAACGAGGTATGGGTTTCTACTGACCGGGGGCTGTTCCGATATAATAAAAACGGGAACGTCGTCAAACGGTATGAACACGATCCGATTAATCCCCGTTCGCTTTCACAAAACTATCTGACCGACCTGGCTATCACAAATGATAAACAATTGATTATTGCCACTTTGTGCGGTGTGAACATCTATAACCCAATGACCGATGACTTTGAGCGCATCGCATCCTATGGCCTTCAAAATGGAAGTTCCAATCTGCTGAACAGTAACTTTATCAATGACATACTATCTGAAGAGGATCATATCTGGTTCGGAACAGAAACCGGCGGCATCAATATGCTGAGTCCAAGACGGTTATCAATACGTAACTATAAACACGACAAAGAAAACCCGTCAAGTTTGTCCTACAATCCGGTGAATGCCGTATATGAAGATATTTACGGCACATTATGGGTAGGCACCGTAGAAGGCGGACTGAACCGGAAAGAACATGACAACGAGCAATTTACTCATTTCACCCGTGAAGGCGAGGGACTGAGCCATAATTCTGTCAGTGCATTGACAGCCGATCAAGACGACCATCTATGGATAGGAACCTGGGGCGGAGGTATCAATTTGCTTGACTTGAAAGCTCCCCGACAAGTGCTGAAAGTTATTTCTTCTCAGACAAACGGAGGATTTCCAATCGACTTTATCGGTTCGCTGACATACGACCCTATAAATAATGGTATATGGATAGGAGCCAATCAAGGACTTTATTTTTACGAGATAGCTACCGGAAAAATCTGTGCTCCCCTGGCAAACAAAGTGGCAGAGAACATTCACGGCTGCATCGGTTCTATCATTGATAAACACGGGAAACTCTGGATAGGATGCATGGAAGGTGTGTACATCATCGATCTCCACTCACGCACATCCACAGGGGAGTTTCAGCACAGGCATCTGAAATTTAAACTGGATGATCCCGACTCACGTCTGATTGAAAAAATCACCTGTTTCTTTGAAACCAAAGATGGTACTCTGTGGCTGGGAAGTAACGGATACGGTATTTACAAACGGACAATAGACAAACAGGGTAAGGAAATATTCGTATCTTACAGTACTTCTCAAGGGTTACCCAACAGTAGTGTACGCGGTATATTGGAGGACAGCGAAGGTCATCTTTGGATTGGGACAAATAATGGCCTTTCCTGCTATCATCCGGAAGAGAATCGCTTTATCAATTATACTTCTCAGGATGGGTTGATTGACACTCAGTTTTACTGGAACGCCTCTTGCCGTTCGGCACGTTCGGGACAAGATTTACTTTATTTCGGCAGCGTAGGCGGATTGGTGGCCATCGAGAGCAATCGTCCCGCCATTTCTCTTCCTGCCGCCAAAGTTCGTTTCACACGCTTGAGAATTGGCAATGAAGAGATTTTTCCGGGAAACGAATATTTGCCGGAAGATATTGCTATCACTAATGAGTTACGGCTGCACGAGAAGGAGAAATCGTTTTCTTTAGAATTTTCAGCACTCAATTTTGAAGCGAGCAGTACGGCTGTTTACAGCTACCGGCTGCTCGGATTTGACGATAAATGGGTGCATGTGCCCGGCAATCGCCGTTTTGCCAGTTATACAAATTTGCCTCCGGGAAATTATACACTGCAGGTAAGATATACCCCTGACAGGGAAAATGAAGGGGAAAATGTAACAGAGTTGAACATCACAATTGTTCCTTACTTTTATAAGACTGTATGGTTTATTCTATTGATCATCATTCTCGTGCTTGTGATTATATGGCAATTTTACCAATGGAGAATTCGTACGCTGAAACGGCAGAAGGAGTATTTGCATCGCACGGTGGAAGAACGCACGCACGAACTGGAGCAACAGAAACATTTGTTGGAAAATCAGACTGAAGAACTATCACGGCAGAACCGGATGCTGACCCAACAGAACGAGAAAATTACGAAGCAGAAAGCACAGTTGGTCCGAATGTCGCGCAAAGTGCAGGAGCTGACGCTTGATAAGATTTCTTTCTTTACGAATATCACACATGAGTTCCGAACGCCGATTACGTTGATTATCGGACCTATTGAACGTGCATTGAAGTTGAGTTATAATCCACAGGTGATTGAACAACTTCATTTCGTAGAGCGCAATTCGAAATATCTGTTGTCTCTGGTCAATCAGTTGATGGACTTTCGCAAAGTGGAATCCGGCAAACTGGAAATTGTCAAGACGCGGGGGAATTTTCTGAAATTCATTGATTCGCTAATCACTCCTTTCGAAGTGTTCGCAGGGGAAAGGAATGTCGTGCTGAAACGATATTATCGGATGGAAACACCGGAGATTCTGTATGATGAAGAGGCAATGCGTAAAGTGGTGACTAATCTGTTGAGTAATGCAATTAAGTTTACACCGAATGGAGGTACAGTCTCACTGTATATATCTTCACTACCATCTGGCAAGAGTGGAAAAGAATCTTTATATATATGTGTCGGAGATACGGGACCGGGCATTCCGGAAGAAGACCTGAACAGGATTTTCAATCGTTTCTATCAATCGCAGAACCAAGTGAAGTATCCGGTTTACGGACAGGCGGGAACAGGTATAGGCCTTTATCTCTGCAAACGAATCGTGCAGATGCACGGTGGAGAGATCAAAGTGCGTAACAATCGTCTTGCGGGCTGTTCTTTCCGCCTTCTCCTCCCCTTGCAACAGGAAGAAGAAAAGAATGATAAGTTAATAATCATTGATTCTAACGGTTCTTCATCCAATCCTATCCCGGCTTCTGAGCCCTCCAAAGAGAAAGAAGCTTTAACGATTCTAGTGGTAGAAGACAATGTAGATATGCGGGGATACATCCGTTCCATTCTCCGTGAACAGTACAATGTGCTAGAGGCATCAAACGGCGAAGAGGCAATAAATATTCTTTACAGCAACCCGGTGGATTTTATCATCAGTGACTTGATGATGCCTGTAATGGATGGCATTGAGCTCTCCCGCCGTGTGAAGGATACTTTTGCCATTTCACACATACCTTTCTTGATGCTGACTGCCAAGACCTCGCAAGAAACACGCTTGGAAAGTTATCGTATGGGAGTGGATGAGTATCTGCTGAAGCCATTTGATGAGACTTTGCTCTTGACACGTATTCAGAATATCTTGGAAAACAGGAAGCGGTATCAGCGAAAATTCACACTCAACATGGATGTGGATGTACTAAATATAGAAGAGGAATCCGGAGATAAGAAGTTTCTGAATCATGTAATGGAGGTCATCAAGGAGAATTATAAGAATTCTTATTTTGAGGTAAGTGATTTTAGCGAAGCGGTCGGAGTGAGCAAAAGTCTGCTGAATAAAAAGCTGCAAAGCCTCATCGGACAATCTGCCGGACAGTTTATCAGAAATTATCGGTTGAATATAGCACGCGAACTGATTCTGAAGAATCGGGAAACAAAGAATATGAATATTGCGGAAATATCTTATGAAGTCGGTTTCAATGATCCGAAATATTTTACAAGGTGTTTCACCAAATACTTCAATACGACACCAAGTTCACTACTTAATAAGGAAGAATAGTTTTACCTAAAACAATAATTTCACATAATAAGCTGTCTCCTTTTACACTTAAAATGCTTTTATCCACCTCTAAAACACGTTTGTCCACCCTCATTTATAATCAATGCCATATTTTTGCCATGCAATTGGTGCTCAATCCTTTGGGAAAGAACCATGCATTTTTTAAGTTTATCTAATATTAATATTATGAAGAATGACAAGAAAATGGCTGTCGCATCGTGCATAGCATCGGCTGAATTCAACCTTTCCCCTATTGCACAACAATCTAATCCATCAAATTTACAACCTTAATACTTTTAAAAATGAGGAAACATTTATTTTTTTCCGTAATGCTTAGTCTGTGCACCTTTGGTGGCATATCGGTGTATCCTACACCTGCAATGGCTACCGTGGCACAGTCTCCGACTATCAAGGTTCGTGGTCAAGTTATCGACGAACAAGGTGAACCCATGCCAGGGGCTACTGTCAGGGTTAAAAATGGACAAGGCGGAACCATCACCGACTTAAACGGAAACTTCCAACTGGAGGTTCCCGGAAACTCTACCCTTTTGATAAGCTATGTGGGCTTCAAGGAACGTGAAGTAGCTGTTCGCAATCGTGCTATTATTGAAGGCATCCAGTTGCAAGCCGATAATAAGATGCTTGAACAAGTGGTTGTCGTAGGTTACGGTACACAAAAGAAGTCCGACTTAACCGGTTCTGTTGCCGTGGTAGATGCGGAAGCCTTGAAACAGACATCAAACTCCAACATCTCCACCATGCTCGAAGGTAAGGTTTCCGGTGTGCAAATCACCTCCGACGGACAGCCTGGTGCCGATCCTACCGTTCGCATACGTGGTGTCGGGTCTTTCGGTGACACCTCTCCTCTTTATGTTATCGACGGTGTTCCCATGGGAACTTCCATTCGCGATTTCTCCTCAAACGATATTGAAACCATCCAAGTACTGAAGGATGCTTCGGCTGCTGCCATCTACGGTTCGCGCGCTGCCAATGGTGTGATTATCATCACTACCAAACGCGGACAAAAAGACCAACCGCTGAAAGTGGATTACAATGGATACTTCGGTGTGGATAATATCCCTAAGGATGTCTATGATGTAATGAATGCTGACCAATACAGCCAGTACATCGGTCAGGCGGCCGCAAACTCCAACACTCCGTTGCCAACAGGATACAAGTTTGACAGCGAAACCGGAAAATACCATTTCCAGGATAACACCAATACTAACTGGTTTGACGAAGTATTCAAAACGGGTATCCGTCAAAACCACAATGTGAACCTCTCCGGAGGTGGCGCTCATAACACCTATAATATAGCATTAGACTATTTCAACCAGAAAGGGACTCTCGAAGGTGCCGGCCCTAACTACGAACGTTATACGGCACGTGTCAACAACATCATGGAGACTAAGTTCATAAAATTCCAGACCAGCCTTGTTTACTCCCACTCCGACCAAGACAACATGGGCTTGTCGAATGCTTCCGAATACGTTCAAGGCTTGTATGGTGATGTTACCAATGTGCTGCGTGGCACTTTACTGATGCAGCCCACCATCAAGGCATACGATTCTTCTACATGGGTACTTGACAACTTGGTGGGAATCGCCAACAACTTCAATTATGACGCTTACGGCTACGGCGTATACTACGATACCGTGCATGGTGACATCTCCGCTTCCAACCCGTTGCTGGTAAATAACCTGCTGAAACGCAACACTCGCGTGGATCGTTTCGTGGGAACCGGGTCTGCTGATGTGGATGTCCTCAAAATGATTGGCGTTGACAACAAAAATCATAAGCTCAACTATAAAGTCAACCTCTCTTACAGCAAAACCCATTGCAAGGACTTTACTTGGATTCCTGCATGGGTGCAAAGCAACCGTGTGTACTTGGCCAAGAGCAACGAACGACTCACCAAAGGGTCGCGCGACTATTCGGATGCTTTAATAGAGAACGTGATTACTTACGATGGCACGATAGGCAAGCATCACATTAACGTATTGGCAGGCCAGACTTACGAAGAAGAAGATACCGACCTGCTGACCGGATGGGGGATCAACTTCACCGAGCCTTATTTCCTACAGCTCCAGAATGCTTCCGATACGTATTCTAACAGCTACGAATACAAGCATTCAATCCTTTCTTACATCGGTCGTATCAATTACAATTACGATGACAGATACTTATTCTCAGCAACAGTGCGCCGGGATGGCAGTTCCCGCCTGACCAGAAATATCCGTTGGGGAACTTTCCCTTCCGTCTCTGTGGGTTGGCGTTTCGACAAAGAAAAATTCTTCCCCTTCGACCAAAATGTTGTAAACCTGTTCAAGGTGCGTGCCAGTTATGGTGAACTCGGTAACGAGAATATCGGCGAGTATATGTATCAGGCTGTCATGTCGCGCAACAACATGACTTACAATTTCAACGGTAACGTAGTGACCGGTTCTGCCGTTTCCACTTTCGTGGACAGTAACTTGGCATGGGAGAAAAAGAAGACCTACAACGTGGGTGTCGACCTTGCCTTGTTTAACAATCGCTTGGAATTCACAGCCGAATGGTACAAGAATACCAGCGAAGACCTGCTATATGCTGTCCCTGTTCCCGAACAGGCTGGTGTATCCAATACCACCGTTACGATGAATGCCGCCTCGATGAACAACTCCGGTTTTGAGTTCTCGGCTACCTACCGTAACCGTGATCGTGACTTCAAGTATGAAATTTCGGCCAACCTCAGCACATTGCGCAACCGCGTAACTTCACTAGGCTTTGGTACCGACTCTTACATCTCCGGAGCATACATTACCAATGTGGGTCAAGAAATAGGCCAGTTCTACGGCTGGGCTTATGAGGGCATTGCCCGCACACAGGAAGACTTGGACAACCACGCCACTCAAGAGGGTGCCCAGATTGGTGACTGCCTCTATAAGGACGTAAGCGGACCGGACGGTAAACCTGACGGCAAAATAGACGCCAACGACCAAGTGGTGCTGGGCAGCGGTATGCCTAAGATTCATTTCGGTCTTAATGCCCGTTTTGAATACAAGCGTTTCGACTTGAGCATTGCTACCTTCGGTGCGCTGAACTATCACGTCAGCGACGACATCTACAACTCGCTTAACTCTTGCTACGGATGGGGAAACAAAGAGGTAGGTATGCTCGATGCCAACCGCTTTAGCGAAGACGGCAGCACTTACCTTTCCAACGTGCCACGCACCTATGTCACCAACAGTGCCAGCTTGGGTTGGAACGACCTCTTCAGCTCACGCAAGATTCAGAACGCAGCCTATTGGAAGATTGCCAATGTAGAATTGGGCTACAACCTCCCCAACGAGTGGTTTGGCAAATATGTATCTGATGTACGCTTATACGTATCAGCACAGAATCTTCACACATTCACCGGCTATCACGGTTATAATGTAGACTATGCGGGAGGAACGTTCACCCCGGGATACAACTTCTGTTCTTATCCTACTGCACGCACTTTCATGTGTGGCGTTCACTTTACATTCTAATCGTTACTATCTAGTACCAAACACTAAAAACATTTCTTATGAAACTAAATAAATATTCACTTGCTCTCATTTTGGGATTTAGCACGCTGTTTTCTTGCAGTGACAGAATGGATTTGTTGAATCCCAACCAGCAAACCTCAAGTACTTTCGGCTTCAATGCCAATGATTTGGAGGAAAGCGTGATTGCTGCCTACAACCACATCCGTATGGAGGGCTCCTATGCCCGTGTAGGCTATACCATCGACGTGTGTCGTGGCGATGAAGCCTGGAACTCTTCACAAGTGTGGTATCTCCCTTTCGATGACCTTAACGCAGAAGTCACCTCAGACATCACATGGTGGCCTTGGCGGGAATGGTACTATACCATCAACGTATGCAACTTCGCCATTTCGCGTTGCGGTGAGGATAACAGCCTACTTTCTGATAAAATGAAACGCATCAAAGGACAAGTGCTTTTCCTACGCGGCCTATCATACTACAACTTGGTCGGTTATTATCAGAATCCACCTCTCATCACAGATTATGCCACCTATTCATCATTGGACGGACTTTATACCACCAACAGTACATACAACGACGTACTCGATCAGGTGGAAAAAGATTTCCGTGAGGCGATGACATTGCTTCCTTCCCGTGACGAAGGCGGTGAATGGGCTGGCGGACGCGCCACCTGCGGTGCTGCGGCGGGCTATTATGCCCGTGCCCTCATGATGCGCCAAAAATACAGCGATGCACTTCCGGTGCTGAAAGACATCATTGACAAGAAATACGGCACCTATCGGCTGATGGACAACTATGGTGACAACTTCCGCGAAGGTACGGCATACGAGAACAATGCGGAAAGCCTTTTCGAAGTGCAGTATCTCGACTATGGATCGCAAGGCACCGACGACGAGTGGACTCCGGTAAATACAAGCCCCAACGCCACACAAGGATCGGCCATTGAGAGCAACTTTGGTCCCGGTAACTATGGCGGTTGGGCCGACATCTCGGCTTCGCCCTGGCTCTATCAGCTCTTCAAAAGTGAACGTACTACCAATGGCAGACTCGATCCTAGACTCTATTGGACCATTGGAACCTACGAAAACGATTGGGCGGATTTCGAATTTGGCAATGTAGCTTATAATCAAAAACTTACATCCACCGACAATATCGTGACCAACAACACTTACGGTGGTCTGCCGATTGCCAAATTCACAAATCTCCGTACCGGTCTGTACAGCACTATCATTACAGGATTGCACGATGGCATTAACCTCCGCCTGATGCGCTATTCCGATGTGCTGCTACGTGCTGCCGAATGCGAAAACGAAGTCAATGGTCCCACACAGCAAGCTATCGACTGGATCAACGAGGTGCGTGGACGTGTCGGTCTGGCAGACTTAAAACTCAAAGACTTCGACACGGCTGACAAACTCTTTGAACAGATAGCCAATGTGGAACGTCCTAAGGAGTTCGGCTGCGAATTTGGCCGAGGCTTCGACCTTATCCGCTGGGGCTTCTTCTATGACAGCGACCGTTTGCAGCAACTCAAGGAACACGGCACGGTACGCCGCTCTACAGTGGGAGTAAAGGATCCTGTGAACTACAGCGATATAGCAAACGACCCTGAACTGAAGAGCACTTTCGACACCTACATATCTGGACACGAGTTCCTGCCTATCGTGCAGCAGTTGATGAACAACAATCCGAATCTGAAAGGCAACTCTGCCAACTATAGTACAGATAACTCCACTTACTTCCGGGAAAGCGGGTGTAAAGTGCGTCCGGTTGTAAATTTAAACAAGTAAATAAACTTAGAAGAGGGTTCAACCCATTACCTATTAAAAATTAAGACAATGAGATTAGTAAAGAAAATAGCATACGCTTGCTATTCCTTAACCTTTGGGTTACTGGCATTGACAAGCTGTACGGATGGCGAACTTTATGACGTAAACGCCCCCGACTGGATTTCCGATAAGATACAGGAAATTGAAGATTCGAAGAAACAACCGGAAGAGGAGGTGCTTGAAGGCATGCAAGAAGATGTGTACACCATCGGAAATACAGATTTCACCTCCAGTTGGTGGGCTGCTTTCTCCAAGTATTACGTAGTACCCGATGGCGAAAAGTGGAATGCGGTGTTCAACCTCCACATCAACCCGACCGATAACACGTATTACAAGAACTTTGTCCTTGTAATCACCAACGATGCAGATCGTGGAGGTACAGGATACACTGAATACGGAGCTATCCGCTTTGACTTCGCAGCCGCCCTCAATTCCGAGTGGGGCGATTATATCGATAGGCAATACATCTCGAGCACGTTGATTTTCAGTCCCGACGAAAGCAACATAGATGCCAATGTACAGAAACTGGGCGGTAAGGTGACACTTACCGTAGATCGCACCAGCGAAAATGCTTTCACTGTAAAGATAACCAACAGCGAGGTGACTAAAATTTACAAGCAACCATACAAGGAAGAAAATCTTAACACCGATGCAAACAACGCCAATATCCGCTGCTTCTTGGTTACCGAAGGCTCTTACATCGACTTCTTGCAAACCAACATCGTCCCTATTGGCGGCCTTACGTCTGCCGAAGACAAGAATCCTGTATCGATGGTACTGCAAGACATACCCGATCAAGTCAACGTAGGTACTCCGCTTGAAGAGGCAATGGCTGATGTCTCGGCCATCATTACCTTTGAAGAGGGAGTGACCAAAACCGTACCGGCTGCCGAACTCACATTCTCTGCCATCCCCGATATGGAACAACCGGGTGTGAAAACTCTTGTGGCCATCTACAATAAGACCTTTAAGGGTGAGAATTGTGATAAGCCGATTATGGCTAGTACTACCTTTGAAGCCGTGGAAAAGATTGCATCCATCGAGGTGACTACCCCACCCTCGCACACGCGATACTATTATTATACTTCGGCAGCTACCGCGAGCCTGACGGACCGGACAATGGTCTTCGACCCGACAGGTCTGGTGGTTACGGCAACTTACACCGATGGAAGTACAAGAACCGTTGACAACGCGAGACTCAGCTTCTCTGCCGTTCCCGCGAAGGCCGGTTCTCAGAGCGTTACCATTACCGCTGGAGAAGAAGTCACCGCAACAGTAGAGGTTACCGTCTTCGAATCTACAGTTTCTGAAGTGAGAAACACAGCCAATATGGTAGGAGCCGAAGATAACTCAACGGGCTTCGGGGCAGCTTTCTCAGACTATTTCAGCATACCTATGGGCGAGACAAAGTCTATCACCTTCACCAACTACAGCAATCTAGCTAACTTCTGGAACAACTTCGTTGTGGTTCTCCGTAAGGCCAATTATATTGACGAATACGCATTTGTTCGCGCTGACAACTGGGGAATGGGCAACGGATATGATGCCTGCGTTCACAGCGGAACACAAGGCGACTTGAACACCTGGCTTGCCGGCATGAATGGAGCCAAGGTCACGGTCTACGTGACCAACTGCGGTAATAGCACCGCCGATGTTCAAGCAGTGATGGAGGGTACTACAGGTACAACTTCCACTCAATATTATTTAGGTATCAATACAGTGAACCCCGACGACCTGCACTTCGCACTGACCGTGGACGGCTGTCATCTCGTCTTCAATGAATAAGAATAAGAGAGGTTCACAATTAAATCATTTTATCATCCATATCAAATGAAAAAAATAACATTATTCTTCATGTCCCTGCTGACTGTCCTTGCTTTTGCAGCTTGCTCCGACGGGTTGGACAATATCGAATACGATAGAAACAGCGGTATAACCATAGCCACCGCCCAAGTCACTGCAACCACAGGTACCTCGCTGACTGTCACTGCATCGGCCACCGGCAATATCGACCAGATAGTCAAGAAAGGCTTTTGCTACAGCGTCAATGCTCAGAATCCAACCATCAAAGATAACATAGTAGAGGCCGACGAGAATTTCAGTGCCACGATTTCCGGCTTGACAGGCAATACCTCTTACTATATCCGTGCTTATGTCTACGGTAACAGCCGTTATACCTACTCGGATGCGTTCACTGCAACCACAGAAAGCCAAAGTCTTGACGAACAGCTCCAAAACTACGTAGCACCCGCCTATGAGGACAACTACGTGGACATAGCTGCCTGGAGCAACCGCAATCAATGGAACCTAGCCAACGTTCATGACCCCACAGTGATGAAAGCGGATGACGGATATTATTATATGTATCAAACAGACGCCTCCTATGGAAATGCACACAGTGGAAACGGACACTTCCATGCACGTCGTTCCAAGGACCTAGTCAACTGGGAATACCTCGGAGCAACCATGAGCGAAACTCCCCCGGCATGGATTAAAGAAAAACTAAACGCATATCGACAGGAAATGGGTTTAGAGCCAATTGACAATCCTTCTTACGGATATTGGGCACCGGTGGCACGAAAAGTATCCACAGGCAAGTATCGTATGTATTACTCTATCGTTATAACCAACTATATCAAAACCGGTAAGCCGGAAATTGAAAACAATGGAAACTTCGACAATTCATGGACAGAACGTGCCTTTATCGGATTAATGGAAACTTCCGATCCGGCAAGCAATATATGGGAAGATAAAGGTTATGTAGTATGTTCAGCCAGTGACAAAGGAATGACGGATTACGGACGTAGCAGTACGGGCGATTGGAATGCATATTTTAAAATCAATGCAATCGACCCTACCTATATTATAACTACCAATAATGAACATTGGTTGATCTATGGTTCATGGCATAGTGGTATCGCTGCTTTGCAACTAAATCCGGAAGATGGCAAGCCACTAAATGCTTTAGGCAAACCTTGGAATATTACGGGAGATGATAACTCCGGCTATGGAAAAATCATAGCCAAACGTGGTAGCAGCCGCTGGCAAGCATCTGAAGGACCGGAAATTATTTATCGCAACGGTTATTATTATCTTTTCCTGGCTTATGGCACATTATCAGTAGAATACAACACACGTGTTTGCCGTTCTGCCAACATTGACGGACCTTATGTAGATATAGACGGAAACTCTGCCATGGGTAACAGTGAACTATATCCGATACTGACTGCCCCTTACAAGTTCAATAATAGCTACGGTTGGGTAGGTATCTCTCACTGTGGTATATTCGATGATGGAGAAGACAACTGGTATTATGCCTCTCAAGGGCGTTTTCCTGTGAATGTAGGTGGCAATGAATACTCAAACGCTATCATGATGGGACATGTCCGCAGTATCCGTTGGGATGTCAATGGTTGGCCTCTCGTTATGCCCGAAAGATACGGAGCAGTGCCACAAGTGCCTATCACAGAAGCTGAAATAGCAGGAGATTGGGAACATTTAGCATTAACAACCAATACAGGCAACCAAAAAACTTCTGAGACAATGACTTATGACCTCAGTACTCATAAAATAACTTCCGGTAGCTGGAAAAGTGCCACATGGACATTTGATGAAGCTACCCAAACAATAACCACAAGCACCGGAGTCGTACTTTACCTGCAACGCGAAGTAGACTGGGAAACAACTCCCAGGACACATACCATCGTTTATGCTGCCCATGGTACACAAAAGACTTATTGGGGAAAGAAAATCCACTAAACGCTCATTGATAATCTTCAAGAAACTGCTTCCGGAATTTTGATAACCGGAAGCAGTTTTTTCTCTTTTATGCTGCATAACATATAAGAGTGTATTTGACACACCAAACTAAAGTGTTACTTTTACACCCAAATTAAGATAAGAATCTCATTTACATAAAAAAAATAAAGCCATGAAAAAACATTTTCTACTTGCAGGAATTGTAGCGCTGATGCTGTCAGCATGCAACAACAAGCCGGCTTCCGAGCTGACTTTATCCGGTCTTGACCCGGTAAATTTTCAAACAGAAGTGAACAATGCCCAAACGAATCTTTATACATTAAAGAATAAGGCAGGTATGGAAGTATGCATCACTAACTTCGGGGGACGCATCGTGTCTATCATGGTGCCGGACAAAAACGGAAAGATGCAGGATGTAGTTTTAGGTTTTGACAGCATTGCTGATTATATTAATGTACCAAGCGATTTCGGCGCTTCTATCGGACGTTATGCCAACCGTATCAATCAGGGACGTTTTGTCTTAGACGGTGACACTATCCAGTTGCCGCAAAATAATTTCGGCCACTGTCTGCACGGCGGTCCGAAAGGCTGGCAATATCAGGTTTATGAGGCCAACCTTATTGACCCTATGACATTGGAACTGACCCGTATTTCACCCGATGGTGACGAAAACTTCCCGGGCAATGTTACAGCTAAAGTGACTTACCAACTGACCGAAGACAACGCTATCGACATTAAATATAGCGCTACTACTGATAAAAAGACGATTATCAACATGACCAACCACTCTTACTTCAACCTGGCAGGTAATCCGTCAAAAGCTTCAACTGATAATATCATGTATGTAAACGCAGACTACTACACTCCAGTAGACAGTACCTTTATGACAACAGGCGAAATAGCCCCGGTAAAAGACACTCCTATGGACTTCACCACTCCAAAAGCAGTAGGACAGGAAATCAACAACTACGATTTCGTCCAGTTGAAGAACGGAAACGGATATGACCATAACTGGGTACTGAACACGAAAGGCGACATTTCTCAGGTAGCAGCCAGACTGACTTCTCCTGAAAGCGGCATTACCCTGGAAATCTATACCAACGAACCGGGTATCCAGGTTTATACAGGCAACTTCCTTGACGGAACCGTAACCGGCAAGAAAGGTATCGTCTACAACCAACGTGCTTCGGTATGTCTGGAAACACAGCACTATCCTGACAGTCCCAACAAGGCAGACTGGCCTTCAGTGGTTTTGGAACCGGGACAAACATACAACAGCGAATGTATTTTTAAATTCTCAGTAGAGAAATAATATTAACTTATAAATCATATTTATTGTGGAAGCATTAGATTGGGTAGTAATTGGAGTCTTCTTTTTGGCTCTAATCGGTATTATCGTCTGGGTAGTCAAGCAAAAACAAAATGACTCGGCAGATTATTTCTTAGGCGGACGCGACGCGACATGGATCGCAATCGGCGCCTCTATCTTTGCATCAAACATCGGTTCGGAACATTTAATCGGACTGGCGGGAGCCGGAGCATCCAGCGGTATGGCTATGGCACACTGGGAAATCCAAGGATGGATGATTTTGATTTTGGGATGGGTATTCGTTCCTTTCTATACACGAAGCATGGTATATACGATGCCTGAATTCCTGGAACGCCGTTATAATCCTCAGTCACGTACCATCTTGTCAGTAATTTCTTTAGTAAGTTACGTATTGACTAAAGTGGCTGTTACCGTATATGCCGGTGGCCTGGTATTCCAACAGGTATTCGGCATCAAAGAACTTTGGGGAATCGACTTCTTCTGGATTGCAGCAATCGGTCTGGTACTCCTGACTGCACTTTATACAATCTTCGGTGGTATGAAATCGGTATTGTACACTTCTGTGTTACAGACTCCTATCCTTCTGTTAGGTTCATTAATCATCCTTGTGCTTGGTTTCAAAGAACTCGGTGGATGGGACGAAATGATGAGAGTTTGTGGTGCTGTAACCGTAAATGATTACGGTGATACAATGACTAACCTCATTCGCAGTAATGATGATGCAAACTTCCCCTGGCTGGGTGCTTTGATCGGTTCTGCTATTATCGGTTTCTGGTACTGGTGTACTGACCAGTTTATCGTACAACGTGTACTTTCCGGAAAGAATGAGACAGAAGCACGCCGCGGTACTATCTTCGGCGCTTACCTGAAACTGTTGCCTGTATTTCTGTTCCTGATTCCGGGTATGATTGCTTTTGCTTTACATCAGAAATATATCGGTGCCGGTGGTGAAGGTTTCCTTCCGATGCTCGCGAACGGCAATGCAAATGCCGATGCAGCTTTCCCGACATTAGTAGCTAAATTACTTCCTGCCGGTGTGAAAGGTTTGGTAGTATGTGGTATTCTTGCCGCTCTGATGAGTTCTTTGGCTTCTTTGTTTAACTCATCTGCCATGTTGTTTACAATCGACTTCTACAAGCGTTTCAGACCGGAAACGCCAGAAAAGAAACTGGTAGGTATCGGTCAGATTGCAACGGTTGTTATCGTAATTTTGGGTATTCTTTGGATTCCCATCATGCGTAGCGTTGGCGATGTACTTTACACATATTTGCAGGATGTTCAGTCTGTACTGGCTCCGGGTATTGCCGCAGCTTTTTTATTGGGTATCTGCTGGAAACGTACTTCCGCCCAAGGTGGTATGTGGGGATTGATTTCGGGTATGGTGATTGGTTTAACCCGTTTGGGGGCTAAAGTATATTACAGTAATGCCAGCGAAGTAGCAGACTCTACATTCAAATATTTGTTCTACGATATGAACTGGTTGTTCTTCTGCGGATGGATGTTCCTGTTCTGTATCATCGTAGTAATTGTAGTCAGCTTGACAACAGAAGCCCCGACGACCGAAAAAATCCAAGGACTGGTATTCGGTACGGCTACCAAAGAACAAAAAGCGGCTACACGTGCAAGCTGGAATTACTGGGATATTATCCATACAATTATTATCCTGGCTATCACAGGTGCATTCTACTGGTATTTCTGGTAATTAAATAGAAACTCATATTAACAAAATAATGAATAGCTATTATAGCTCGAATCCTACCTTCTATCTTGGTATCGACTGTATTATCTTCGGTTTTAACGAAGGCGAATTAAACCTGCTGTTGTTGAAAAGAAATTTTGAACCGGCAATGGGTGAATGGTCATTGATGGGAGGGTTCGTGCAAAACAATGAAAGCGTGGACGATGCTGCCAAACGTGTACTAGCGGAGCTTACAGGATTGGAAAACGTGTATATGGAACAGGTGGGAACCTTCGGGGCAGTTGACCGCGACCCGGGAGAACGGGTAATCTCCGTTGCATACTATGCGCTCATCAACATCAATGAATACGACCGGAAACTGGTAAAGAAACACAATGCTTACTGGGTGAATATCAATGAACTCCCCCAACTGATTTTCGACCATCCCGAAATGGTGGCACAAGCACGGGAGTTAATGAAACAGAAAGCATCTTCCGAGCCAATCGGTTTCAATTTATTGCCGAAGCTCTTCACTTTGTCCCAATTGCAAAGCCTATATGAAGCCATCTACGGTGAGGAAATGGACAAGCGGAATTTCCGCAAGCGTGTTGCAGGAATGGACTATGTAGAAAAGACGGACAAAATAGATAAACTGGGGTCCAAGCGCGGTGCAGCCTTGTATAAGTTTAACAGCAAAGTTTACCACAAAGACCCGAAATTTAAATTATAATCAATATGCTGGAAGAACTGAAAGAAAAAGTGTTTCATGCCAACCTCGAATTGGTAAAGCATGGATTAGTCATCTTTACCTGGGGAAATGTTTCTGCCATCGACCGTGAAAGCGGGCTGGTAGTAATCAAGCCCAGTGGTGTAAGTTATGATGATATGAAAGCAGAAGATATGGTAGTAGTGGATTTAGAAGGCAAAGTCGTCGAAGGACGGCTGAAGCCTTCCTCAGATACTCCCACTCATGTAGTACTCTACAAAGCATTCCCGGAAATCGGCGGAGTGGTACACACCCACTCTACTTATGCGACAGCTTGGGCACAGGCCGGTTGTGACATTCCGAATATCGGAACGACCCATGCTGATTATTTCCATGACGCCATCCCCTGCACGGCAGACATGACGGAAGCGGAAGTGAAGGGTGCCTACGAACTAGAAACCGGAAATGTGATTGTGAAACGTTTCGAAGGATTGAATCCCGTACATACGCCGGGAGTTCTGGTGAAGAACCACGGTCCTTTCTCCTGGGGGAAAGACGCCCATGATGCAGTGCACAATGCTGTAGTGATGGAGCAGGTAGCCAAGATGGCAAGCATTGCTTATGCCGTCAATCCGAACTTGACAATGAACCCGCTGCTGGTGGAAAAACATTTCAGCCGCAAACATGGTCCGAACGCTTATTACGGACAATAAATAATGAAAGATTAACAACTTAAAATTGAATAAAGATATGAACGCATTTGACCAATATGAAGTATGGTTCGTAACAGGAGCACAGCTCTTGTACGGAGGTGACGCAGTAATCGCAGTAGACGCACACTCTAATGAAATGGTAAACGGACTGAATGAATCCGGCAAACTTCCTGTAAAAGTGGTATATAAAGGAACGGCAAACTCTTCCAAAGAGGTGGAAACTGTTTTCAAAGCTGCAAATAACGATGATAAATGTATCGGTGTCATCACTTGGATGCATACTTTCTCTCCTGCCAAAATGTGGATTCATGGCTTGCAACAACTGAAGAAACCGTTGCTGCACCTGCACACTCAGTTCAACAAGGAAATCCCCTGGGATACAATGGACATGGATTTCATGAACCTTAACCAGTCTGCCCACGGCGACCGTGAATTCGGACACATCTGTACCCGTATGCGTATCCGCCGCAAAGTAGTGGTAGGTTACTGGAAAGAAGAAGAAACACAGCATAAGATTGCCGTTTGGATGCGCGTTTGCGCTGGTTGGGCAGATTCTCAGGATATGCTGATTATCCGCTTTGGTGACCAGATGAACAATGTAGCCGTAACCGATGGTGACAAAGTGGAAGCTGAACAACGCATGGGTTATCACGTAGACTACTGTCCGGTAAGCGAACTGATGGAATATCACAAAGAAATCAAGAATGAAGATGTAGATACATTGGTAGCTACCTACTTCCAGGAATACGATCACGATGCTTCTTTAGAAGACAAATCGACCGAAGCTTATCAGAAAGTATGGAATGCCGCTAAAGCAGAACTTGCCATCCGTGCCATTCTGAAAGCTAAAGGCGCTAAAGGATTCACTACCAACTTCGACGATTTGGGCGACATCGAACACAATGGTTTTGACCAGATTCCGGGATTAGCTTCCCAACGCCTGATGGCGGAAGGCTACGGATTCGGTGCCGAAGGCGACTGGAAATCAGCCGCTCTTTACCGTACTGTATGGGTAATGAACCAAGGACTTCCGAAAGGCTGCTCATTCCTTGAAGATTATACACTGAACTTCGACGGCGCCAACAGTTCTATCCTGCAATCACACATGTTGGAAATCTGCCCGCTTATCGCTGCCAACAAACCTCGTCTGGAAGTACACTTCCTCGGTATTGGTATTCGTAAGAGCCAGACTGCACGTCTTGTATTTACCTCAAAAGTAGGTACAGGCTGCACCGCTACGATAGTAGATATGGGCAACCGTTTCCGTCTGATTGTAAACGACGTAGAATGTATTGAGCCGAAACCGCTGCCTAAGTTGCCGGTTGCTTCCGCTCTTTGGATTCCGATGCCTAACCTTGAAGTAGGTGCAGGTGCATGGATTCTGGCAGGTGGTACTCACCACTCTTGCTTCTCTTACGACCTGACAGCCGAATACTGGGAAGATTATGCGGAAATTGCAGGCATCGAAATGGTACATATCAACAAAGATACTACTATCAGTTGCTTCAAGAAAGAACTGCGCATGAACGAGGTGTATTACATGCTGAATAAGGCGCTTTGCTAAACCTTAAAATATTGATTTCAACATGAAATTAGATGCAAAATCAACAATCGAGACAGGCAAAGCCATTCTGGGTATAGAACTCGGTTCAACGCGAATAAAAGCAGTTTTGATTGACCAGGAAAACAAACCAATCGCTCAAGGCAGCCACACATGGGAGAACCAGTTGGTAGACGGGCTTTGGACTTATAGCATTGAAGCCATCTGGTCAGGTTTGCAAGATTGCTATGCCGACCTTCGTTCCAATATTAAGAACTTATACGGTGACGTGGAAATCGAGAACCTGGCAGCTATCGGTGTCAGTGCCATGATGCACGGTTATATGCCGTTTAATGAAAAAGAAGAAATACTCGTGCCATTCCGTACTTGGAGAAACACTAATACAGGTCGAGCAGCGGCAGCCTTGTCCGAACTATTTGTCTACAACATTCCTCTGAGATGGAGCATTTCACATTTGTATCAGGCTATCCTGGACAATGAAGCACATGTCAAAGACATCAAATTCCTGACAACCCTTGCAGGTTATGTGCATTGGCAGCTAACTGGCGAAAAGGTATTGGGTATCGGTGACGCATCGGGTATGCTCCCTATCGATCCGACAACCCATAACTATTCGGCTGAAATGGTGGCTAAGTTCGATAATCTGATTGCTCCGAAAGAATATAGCTGGAAGCTGGAAGATATTCTGCCTAAAGTATTGTCGGCAGGTGAAAATGCCGGTGTCCTCACTCCGGAAGGAAGTAAAATGCTCGATGCATCGGGTCATTTGAAGGCAGGAATACCGGTTTGTCCGCCGGAAGGAGACGCAGGAACTGGCATGGTTGCAACCAATGCCGTCAAGCAGCGTACAGGAAACGTATCGGCAGGTACTTCCTCATTCTCTATGATTGTATTGGAGAAAGAATTATCGAAGCCATACGAGATGATTGACATGGTTACGACTCCTGACGGAAGTCCTGTAGCTATGGTACATTGCAATAACTGTACGTCCGACCTCAATGCGTGGGTTAACCTGTTCAAAGAATACCAGGAACTTTTGGGCATCCCTGTAAATATGGATGAAATTTACAGCAAGCTCTACAATATTGCCCTCACAGGTGATGCCGACTGCGGTGGTCTTCTCTCCTACAATTACATCTCCGGCGAACCTGTAACGGGTATTGCTGACGGAAGACCGCTATTCGTACGCTCGGCAAATGATAAGTTCAGCCTGGCAAACTTTATGCGGACTCACTTGTATGCTTCTGTAGGAGTGCTCAAGATTGGCAACGACATTCTATTCAACGAAGAGAAAGTCAAAGTTGACAGAATTACAGGACACGGCGGATTATTCAAGACCAAAGGAGTAGGCCAGAGAGTGCTTGCAGCAGCCATCAACTCACCTATTTCCGTAATGGAAACAGCCGGTGAAGGTGGTGCCTGGGGGATTGCCCTGTTAGGCTCTTACCTCGTGAACAATGAAAAAAAACAATCCCTTGCCGATTTCCTGGACGAAAATGTATTTGTAGGTGACGCCGGTGTCGAAATATCTCCCGTACCCGAAGATGTAGCCGGTTTTAATGCATACATTGAAAACTACAAGGCTGGATTGCCTATTGAGGAAGCGGCAGCTAAATTCAAATAAGCCACATCACGAGGCTTATTCGCTTCTTTCTCAATCATCATTTTAAGTATTAACATAAACTATCCCTATCCCCTCTCCGTTTGGAGAGGGATAAGGGGAAATCTACCATCATGAAAACCACCTCGTTCATACTTGCCCTTCTTCTATCCGTTTCATTGGGAAAAGCACAAAACCGGCAACAAGTTTCGTACTTTCCCCTACAAGATGTAAAACTGCTGAACAGTCCTTTTCTGCAAGCCCAACAGACTGATTTACATTATATATTATCAATGAATCCCGACCGCCTGCTCGCCCCTTTCCTCCGTGAAGCAGGATTGACTCCCAAAGCTCCGAGCTACACCAATTGGGAAAACACAGGACTGGATGGGCACATTGGCGGACATTATTTATCCGCCCTCTCCATGATGTATGCCGCGACCGGAGACACTGCTGTCTACAACCGTCTCAACTATATGTTGAACGAACTTCACCGCGCACAGCAAGCTGTCGGCACAGGATTTATCGGCGGCACGCCGAACAGCCTCCAACTATGGAAAGATATTAAAGCTGGAAATATCCGTGCCGGTGGTTTCGACCTTAACGGCAAATGGGTACCTCTCTACAACATACACAAGACTTATGCCGGACTGCGGGACGCTTATCTTTATGCAGGAAGCGACCTCGCTCGACAAATGCTGGTTGATTTTACCGACTGGATGATTGACATTACTTCCGACTTGAGCGATGAACAAATACAAGATATGCTTCGTAGCGAACATGGCGGATTAAACGAGACTTTCGCCGATGTGGCCGAAATCACAGGCGACAAGAAGTATCTGGAACTAGCACGCCGTTTCTCTCACAAGTTTATCTTAGATCCGCTTATCAAAGAGGAAGACAAACTGACAGGCATGCACGCCAACACACAAATACCGAAAGTCATCGGGTACAAACGGATAGCTGAACTTTCACAAGACGACAAGAACTGGAATCATGCTGCAGAGTGGGATCATGCCGCCCGTTTTTTCTGGAACACGGTAGTCAATCACCGTTCTGTCTGTATCGGTGGAAATAGTGTACGCGAGCACTTCCATCCGTCGGATAACTTCACGTCCATGCTGAACGATGTTCAAGGACCGGAGACTTGCAATACCTACAATATGCTCCGGCTTACCAAAATGCTTTATCAGGATTCTCCCGAAACGAATTTCGCCGACTATTACGAGCGTGCACTCTATAATCATATTTTAGCGTCACAAGAACCGGAGAAAGGTGGTTTTGTCTATTTCACCCCCATGCGTCCCGGACATTACCGGGTTTACTCACAACCGGAGACATCCATGTGGTGCTGCGTCGGTTCAGGACTGGAAAATCACACCAAGTACGGTGAATTTATTTATGCGCATCAAAAAGATACGCTATATGTCAACCTATTCATCCCGTCACAACTGACCTGGAAAGAAAAGGGAGTTACTTTGACACAAGAAACCCGTTTCCCCGATGACGGAAAAGTGACATTACGCATTGATAAAGCACCGAAGAAAGGGATCACCTTGAAAATACGCCAACCTCAATGGACTGGACACAGTAAAGAATACAATGTGAAAATCAATGGTAAAAACGAAGCGTCTATCGTCGAAGAAAACAGCAATTATCTGACTCTCCACCGTAAATGGAAAAAAGGAGATGTAATTACCTTTAATCTTCCAATGAAAGTCAGCCTTGAGCAGATACCTGACAAGAAAGACTATTACGCTTTCTTATACGGTCCTATCGTCCTTGCGGCTTCTACGGGCACCGGACATCTCGACGGTTTGTACGCAGACGACAGCCGTGGCGGACATATCGCCCATGGCAAACAAATTCCTTTGCAGGAAGTGCCGATGTTGATTGGAAATCCCGAATCAATCCGTAATTCCCTTCACAAAAAGGACGATAACCAGTTAATATTCACCTTCGACGGGAACGTATATCCTGCACAAAACAAAACATTGGAACTTATCCCGTTCTTCCGTTTGCACAATGCCCGATACGCTATTTACTTCCGTCAGGCAAACGAAGAACAATTCAAAATCATCCAGAAAGAAATGGCAACAGCCGAAAGAAAAGCAACAGAATTAGCAAACCAAACCGTCGACCTGATTTTCCCCGGTGAACAGCAACCGGAATCCGACCACGGAATCCAATACGAACAAGCAGAAACCGGTACAAATAAAGACCGCCATTTCCGCCGTGCCAAAGGTTGGTTCAGCTATAACCTGAAAGTAAAAGAAGAAGCAGGCCGGATTAGAATTACCATACAGAAGAATGACCGTAACAAAGTAGCCATTCTATTGAATAATAATAAACTGGCAGTCAATCCTACCATAAGCGAAGCGGATAAAGACGGATTTATTACCCTCTCCTGGCTTCTGCCACAAAAACTGAAATCCGGAAGTTGCCCGATACGCTTCACCCCTGACGGAACAGAGTGGACGCCTGCCATTTATGAGGTACGCCTGCTCAAATAATCAACGTTTATCATCACTGTAAATCAAACATCTATATAATCATTTAAACAAATACCATTTATGAAAGCAAAACTATTAGCCAGCACGGTCTTTCTGGCAGCATCGGTATCTCTTTCTGCACAAAAGAGTGCTACCATCACCGTACACGCCGATCAAGGCAAAGAAATCATCCCGAAAGAAATCTACGGCCAGTTTGCCGAACACCTAGGTTCATGCATCTATGGTGGTCTTTGGGTAGGCGAAAACTCGGATATTCCTAATATCAAAGGATATCGCACAGATGTATTCAATGCACTGAAAGACTTGTCCGTTCCCGTTCTTCGCTGGCCGGGCGGATGCTTTGCCGATGAATACCACTGGATGGACGGCATTGGTCCGAAAGAAAACCGTCCGAAGATGGTTAACAATAACTGGGGCGGAACAATCGAAGACAACAGCTTCGGAACCCACGAGTTTTTGAATCTCTGCGAAATGTTGGGCTGCGAACCTTACGTAAGCGGAAATGTAGGTAGCGGTACGGTGGAAGAACTTGCCAAATGGGTAGAATACATGACATCGGACGGTGACTCTCCAATGGCAAATCTCCGCCGCAAGAACGGTCGTGACAAGGCATGGAAAGTAAAATACCTCGGTGTAGGTAATGAAAGTTGGGGATGCGGTGGCAGCATGCGTCCGGAATATTACGCAGATTTATACCGTCGTTATTCCACCTATTGCCGTAACTATGACGGCAACCGCCTGTTCAAAATCGCCAGTGGCGCCAGTGACTATGATTACAACTGGACAGATGTATTGATGAACCGCGTAGGACATCGTATGGAAGGTCTTTCCCTGCACTACTATACAGTAACGGGATGGAGCGGCAGTAAAACATCCGCAACCCAGTTCAATAAGGACGATTATTACTGGACAATGGGCAAATGCCTTGAGGTGGAAGACGTGCTAAAGAAACATTGCGCCATCATGGACAAATATGATAAGGACAAGAAAATCGCCCTCTTGCTTGACGAATGGGGAACCTGGTGGGATGAAGAACCGGGAACTATCCGCGGACACCTTTATCAGCAAAACACACTACGTGACGCTTTCGTTGCCTCTCTGAGCCTTGACGTATTCCACAAATACACTGACCGCCTGAAGATGGCAAACATCGCACAGATAGTCAACGTACTCCAATCCATGATTCTGACAAAAGACAAAGAGATGGTGCTCACTCCTACTTATTACGTCTTCAAAATGTACAAAGTACACCAAGATGCCACTTATCTCCCAATCGAGCTGAACTGTGAAAAGATGAACGTACGCGACAACCGCACTGTGCCTATGGTGAGCGCAACCGCATCAAAAGACAAAAACGGAGTTATCCATATTTCCCTCTCGAATGTGAACGCTGACGAAGCACAGGAAATAACCGTCAACCTCGGGGATACAAAATCGAAAAAAGCTGTCGGAGAAATCCTGACCTCAGCCAAACTGACCGATTACAATTCTTTTGAGAATCCTGATATTGTAAAACCGGCACCTTTCAAAGAGGTAAAAATCAATAAAGGTACAATGAAGGTAAAACTTCCCGCTAAGTCTATTGTTACTTTAGAGTTACAGTAATTCAAGGGCTGTTACTTATTGTATTACAAACAAGAAGAGTGTTAAAATGGTAATAAAAAAGATGGCACTTTTGGATTGTTAAATCCACATAAAGAGTTATCTTTGCCAGCAATCTGACAGAAATCAATTAAATTTTAATGATATGAACGATAACAAACTTATGAATCGTGCAGCGGATAATATCCGTATTCTTGCTGCTTCAATGGTTGAAAAAGCCAATTCCGGTCACCCGGGGGGCGCCATGGGTGGTGCTGACTTTGTAAATGTACTCTTTTCTGAGTTTCTAGTATACGACCCCGAGAATCCCCGTTGGGAAGGACGTGACCGCTTTTTCCTCGACCCGGGACACATGTCTCCAATGCTTTATTCTACGTTGGCATTGACAGGAAAATTCACGCTGGACGAACTGAAAGAATTCCGTCAATGGGGAAGCCCTACTCCGGGACACCCTGAAGTGGACATCATGCGTGGCATCGAAAATACTTCCGGTCCGCTGGGACAGGGACATACTTTCGCTGTAGGTGCTGCTATTGCTGCCAAATTCTTGAAAGCCCGTTTCGACGAGGTGATGAACCAGACAATCTATGCTTACATCTCCGACGGTGGTATCCAGGAAGAAATTTCTCAAGGTTCCGGACGTATTGCTGGTGCTTTGGGACTGGACAACCTGATTATGTTCTATGACTCCAACGACATTCAGCTTTCTACTGAAACAAAAGATGTGACCGTTGAAGACACAGCCATGAAATATGAAGCATGGGGATGGAAAGTAATCAGCATAAACGGTAACGATCCTGACGAAATCCGTGCGGCAATCAAGGAAGCACAGGCGGAAAAGGAACGCCCGACACTAATTATCGGTAAGACTGTAATGGGTAAAGGCGCTCGCAAGGCAGACGGCAGCAGCTATGAAGCCAACTGTGCTACTCACGGTGCTCCGCTCGGTGGCGACGCTTATGTAAATACAATCAACAACTTGGGCGGTGACCCAACCAACCCATTTGTAATTTTCCCGGAAGTAGCCGAACTGTATGCAAAAAGAACAGAAGAACTGAAGAAAATCGTAGCTGAAAGATACGCAGTGAAAGCCGCATGGGCAAAAGCCAATCCGGAACTGGCTGCAAAACTAGAACTCTTCTTCTCAGGCAAAGCTCCGAAAGTAGACTGGTCTGCTATCGAACAGAAAGCAGGTAGCGCTACTCGTGCTGCATCTGCAACCGTATTGGGCGCACTTGCTACACAGGTAGAAAACATGATCGTTGCTTCTGCCGACCTTTCTAACTCTGACAAGACTGACGGTTTCCTGAAAAAAACTCATTCTTTCAAGAAAGGTGATTTCAGCGGAGCATTCTTCCAGGCTGGTGTATCCGAATTGTCAATGGCTTGTATCTGTATCGGTATGTCTCTCCACGGTGGTGTTATCGCTGCTTGCGGTACATTCTTCGTATTCTCCGACTATATGAAACCAGCCGTACGTATGGCTGCCTTGATGGAACAACCGGTGAAATTCATCTGGACACACGACGCATTCCGCGTAGGTGAAGACGGTCCTACTCACGAACCGGTAGAACAGGAAGCACAAATCCGCTTGATGGAGAAACTGAAAAACCATAAGGGACACAACTCTATGCTGGTACTTCGCCCGGCTGATGCAGAAGAGACAACTATTGCATGGAAACTTGCTATGGAAAATATGTCTACTCCGACAGGCCTGATCTTCTCTCGTCAGAATATTGCCAATTTACCGGCAGGAACAGATTACGAACAAGCAGCTAAGGGTGCTTATATCGTAGCAGGTTCCGATGAAAATCCGGATGTTATCCTGGTAGCTTCAGGTTCTGAAGTATCTACATTGGTAGCTGGCACAGAGTTACTTCGTAAAGATGGCGTGAAGGTACGCATTGTATCTGTTCCGTCTGAAGGTCTGTTCCGTAACCAACCGAAAGAATATCAGGAAGCTGTTCTTCCGTCAGACGCAAAAATCTTCGGTATGACTGCCGGCCTGCCTGTCACTCTTCAAGGTCTGGTAGGTTGCTACGGTAAAGTTTGGGGATTGGAATCTTTCGGTTTCTCCGCTCCTTACAAAGTGTTGGACGAGAAACTTGGATTCACTGCCGAAAACGTATATAACCAAGTAAAAGCAATGCTCTAATGAAAACAATCGGATTAGCATGCGACCATGCCGGCTTTGAACTGAAAGAATATGTTCGCGGCTGGTTGGAAGCAAAAGGCTGGGCATACAAAGATTTCGGAACAAACTCTACCGCAAGCGTAGACTATCCGGACTATGCCCATCCGCTAGCCCTCGCAGTGGAATCGGGTGGATGTTATCCCGGTATCGCTATCTGTGGCAGCGGAAACGGAATCAATATGACGTTGAACAAGCATCAGGGAATTCGTGCTGCACTCTGCTGGAACGCAGAAATCGCACACTTGGCCCGTCAGCACAATGACGCCAATATTCTGGTGATGCCGGGACGTTTTATCAGTACTGAAGAAGCGGACATGATTCTGACAGAGTTCTTCTCTACAGAGTTTGAAGGTGGACGCCATCAGAACCGCATTGATAAGATTCCGGTAAAATAAAGCCTGAAGATAAATCAAACAGATATAAAGCTGTTCTTCTTTTTGAAGGGCAGCTTTATTTTTATACCTGCTTCACCGGACAAGCCCGACTATAAACTGATAACAGAAATAACCGCAGATAACAAATTTCAGCAAAGTGCCGAGAATAAATCCGAGCAATGAACCGAATCCGGATTTTAGTGCCTGGGAAGACTCCTTATTTCCCAATAATTCACCAATCACGGCACCAAGAAAGGGACCGACAATAATTCCCCAAGGCAAGAAAAGAAGCCCGACCAACGTTCCGATGATACATCCCCAATTTCCCCATTTACTGCCACCGCTATATTTACTTCCCAACATCGGAGTGAAATAATCCAATACCTGCAATACAGCTACAATCAATAACCATACGATAAATTGCGTCGTACTATATTGTACTTTATCCGTCAAATGCAGAAAAACCAATCCCAAATAAGCAATAGGTGGTCCCGGAAGAAACGGAAGAATACAACCTGCCAATCCGGCTATCAGACAAAGGGCACTTATCACAATCAAAACAATATCCAACATAGTCTATACATTTTAATATCTGCACAAAAGTACAGTATCTTTCAGTAAATACAAGCCAACATCAAGAATTATTTCGCCCCTTCACTCATCCCTTACCCACTATCACTGATGAACAAAGTGATATAAAAGATATTAAAAACGAGGTGAAGGGTATATCTTCATAAAGATATTTAGCTGATAACTCCAATAAATAAAGAGTGAGCCTATGTCTAATGACTTTGTCAATTGGTATTCAACGAAAAATGTAAAGTCAAGACTTTACTGGGCCTTTGAAGGAATTGCTTTTGACATAAGAAATAATGCTTCCTGGCATGCCGATTGGGGTAAAAAGCCTGATTCCTTGGCAAAGCAAATCCACATAGCCGAACTATTTTACAAACTAATCCCAATATATTCACATAGGTTTCTTCCTGCCAGTCCCTGTGATAATGAGACATATAGTACTATTTATTCACCCAATATGCAATAAACTCAAAACGATGCAAATTTCCGTCCTCATTTGCCCTGTTTACATAAATAAAAACTATCTTTGCGTTTCAGAATCCCGAAAGACGAAAGAAATGGAGCAAATAGACAACCTAAAAGAGCTAATCAATCAGGGGGACGTGGACACAGCGATTAAGCAATTGGACCAACTTCTCCAGGACACTTCTGCCAAAGAAGAAAAAGATACTCTTTACTATTTACGGGGAAATGCCTACCGAAAGAAAGGAGACTGGAAGCAGGCACTGGACAACTACCAGTATGCCATCGAGATCAATCCGGACAGTCCTGCCGCTCAGGCCAGGAAGATGGCAATAGATATCCTCAACTTCTACAACAAGGATATGTTCAATCAATAAAAAAGATGTATAATCAATAACCGTACTCAAAGATAACGTAATAAAATAAAGATTATGGCAAAAATCAAAGGAGCAATCGTAGTCGACACGGAGCGTTGCAAAGGATGCAACCTGTGTGTAGTGGCGTGTCCGCTCGATGTAATCGCCCTCAATAAAGAGGTAAACATGAAAGGCTATAACTATGCCTGGCAAGTGAAGGAAGATACCTGTAACGGATGCAGCTCGTGTGCAACGGTTTGTCCGGACGGATGTATCTCAGTGTATAAAGTAAAAGTAGAATAAAAGAAAAGAATATGGCAGAAGAAGTTGTATTAATGAAAGGAAACGAAGCCATCGCCCACGCAGCTATCCGTTGCGGTGCGGACGGATACTTCGGTTATCCTATTACTCCCCAATCGGAAGTGTTGGAAACGCTTGCCGAACTGAAACCGTGGGAAACAACCGGCATGGTAGTACTCCAAGCGGAAAGTGAAGTGGCAGCTATCAATATGGTATATGGAGGTGCAGGTAGCGGAAAGAAGGTAATGACCTCCTCTTCAAGTCCGGGTGTGAGCTTGAAACAAGAGGGAATCTCTTATTTGGCCGGTGCCGAACTTCCTTGTCTGATTGTGAATGTAATGCGTGGCGGTCCCGGATTGGGAACTATCCAGCCTAGCCAGGCTGACTACTTCCAAACAGTAAAAGGTGGTGGTCATGGCGACTACAAACTGATTGCCCTCGCTCCGGCATCCGTACAGGAAATGGCGGATTTCGTAGCATTAGGATTCGAACTGGCTTTTAAATACCGCAATCCGGCTATCATCCTTGCCGACGGTGTGATCGGTCAGATGATGGAAAAGGTTGTTCTTCCTGCACAAAAGCCACGCCGTACTGAAGCAGAAGTAATTGAACAATGTCCATGGGCTGCTACCGGAAAAGCGAAAGACCGCAAACCTAATATTATCACTTCCCTTGAATTGAAACCGGAAGCAATGGAAATCAACAACCTCCGTTTTCAGGCTAAATATCGTGAAATAGAAGAAAACGAGGTACGCTTCGAGGAGATAAACTGCGAAGATGCGGAATACCTGATTATCGCTTTCGGCTCAATGGCACGTATCGGTCAGAAAGCAATGGAGCTGGCACGCGAAAAAGGTATCAAAGTAGGTATCCTTCGCCCTATCACATTATGGCCGTTCCCGACAAAAGCAATTGCCGCTTACGCTGACAAGGTGAAAGGCATACTCGTTACGGAACTGAATGCAGGACAGATGATTGAAGATGTCCGCTTGGCTGTCAACGGTAAAGTAAAGGTAGAACATTTCGGACGTCTCGGCGGTATTGTTCCCGACCCGGATGAGATTGTAACTGCTTTGGAAGAAAAAATAATCAAATAACGAAACGATGAATCCCGATAAAATAAGAAACGTACTGAACATCCTCTTTATGATACTGGCACTTGCTGCCATTATCACTTACTTCGTCGTAGGAAAAGAAGATTTTAAAATGTTTATCTACGTATGCGGCGCGGCAATCTTTGTCAAGCTGATGGAGTTTTTTATACGGTTCACCAACAGATAAGGAGATGAAGTTATGACTAAAGAAGAAATAATCAAACCCGAGAATCTGGTTTACAAGAAACCGACTCTGATGAACGATAATGCCATGCACTACTGTCCGGGTTGCAGTCACGGTGTGGTACACAAGCTCATTGCCGAAGTGATAGAGGAAATGGGCATGGAGGACAAAACGGTGGGCATCTCTCCGGTAGGATGCGCAGTGTTTGCCTACAACTATCTGGACATTGACTGGCAGGAAGCAGCACACGGACGTGCTCCCGCTGTGGCAACTGCTGTAAAACGCCTGTGGCCGGACCGTCTTGTTTTCACTTATCAGGGCGATGGTGACTTGGCTTGCATCGGTACAGCCGAAACAATCCACGCATTAAACCGCGGCGAGAATATCACGATTATCTTTATCAACAATGCCATCTACGGTATGACCGGTGGTCAGATGGCACCGACCACACTGGTAGGCATGAAGAGCTCGACTTGCCCTTACGGACGTGATGTCGAACTTCACGGTTACCCATTGAAGATTACTGAAATCGCTGCCCAACTGGAAGGAACTGCTTACGTAACCCGTCAGTCCGTACAATCCGTACCGGCTATCCGTAAGGCAAAGAAGGCAATCCGCAAGGCTTTTGAAAACTCCATGAACGGAAAAGGTTCCAACTTGGTAGAAATTGTTTCCACTTGTAGTTCAGGCTGGAAGATGACTCCGGAGAAGGCGAACAAATGGATGGAAGAACACATGTTCCCATTCTATCCGCTGGGTGATTTAAAAGATAAAGAATAACGCTAAAAGTCAACAGAACAATGAAAGAAGAAATAATTATAGCAGGATTCGGTGGACAAGGCGTATTGTCTATGGGTAAGATTCTGGCATATTCCGGTTTGATGGAAGGCAAAGAAGTGACCTGGATGCCGGCTTACGGTCCTGAACAACGCGGCGGAACAGCCAACGTTACAGTTATTGTAAGCGATGACAAAATATCCTCACCGATTCTTAGTAAATACGATGCTGCCATCATTCTGAATCAGCCTTCACTCGAAAAGTTTGAAAGCAAAGTGAAACCCGGCGGTATCCTGATTTACGACGGTTACGGAATCATCAACCCGCCTACCCGCAAGGACATCAAAGTATATCGTATTGACGCAATGGACGCAGCCAATGAAATGAACAATGCTAAGGCGTTCAACATGATTGTACTCGGCGGTTTATTGAAACTCCACCCGATTGTCACGCTGGAAAATGTAATCAAAGGACTGAAGAAAACCCTGCCGGAACGCCACCACCACTTGATTCCCATGAATGAGGAAGCCATCAAGAAAGGTATGGAGTTAATCCGTGAGGTTTGATAAATTAAAAATCGAGAATTGGGAATTAAGAAATAATTGCTCGGTAAGTAAAGGATGCAACATATTTTTCAATTCTCAATTCTCAATTCTCAATTAAAGTAAGTATCTTTGTCCCCCAATTATGAGACGAATCTTACTATTATATATACTACTTTCCGTTATAGGTTTGACAACTGTCCGTGCACAGTTCGATAATGGTCGACAAAGAGTGGACGAAAACGGATACGACCAATATGGTAATCAGGTAGACCCTGCCATGATTCCAGACAGGTTGGATAGTGCAAACGTTGAAATACAGGGATTAGCGCCTACATTGTATATGTGGCGTATTAAAAATCAATTGGGCGACCGGACTATCATTCCGGCGGATACTGCCTACCACCATTTCCAGAACACGAATCTTACAGACGGGCTGACCGGACATTACAACTACCTTGCCAATATGGGTTCTCCCCGTATGTCACGCATCTTCTTTGAACGTCGTGATCCGGAGCCTACTATCTTTATGGAGCCTTTCTCCAGTTTCTTTATCCGTCCTACAGAATTCAATTTTACAAACAGTAACGTACCCTACACCAATCTTACCTATCATAAAGCGGGTAATAAAGTAAACGGTGAAGAACATTTCAAATCATACTTCTCCGTCAATGTCAACAAGAAACTGGCTTTTGGTTTTAATATAGACTACCTGTATGGACGAGGGTACTACAACAATCAGAATACTGCATACTTCAACGCCGCATTTTTCGGCAGCTATATTGGCGATAAGTATCAGATGCAAGCCATTTACAGTAATAATTACTTGAAAACAAATGAAAACGGAGGTATTGAGGACGACCGATATATCACCGCTCCCGAAGAAATACCCCAAGGACAGAGGGAATACGAGTCAATCAATATCCCGACTAAGCTCAGTAAAACAACCAACCGTAATCACGACTTTTACGTATTCCTTACCCAACGTTATAATTTGGGGTTCAAACGTGATATACCACAGGCTGAGAATGACACAACTCCTACCAAACAGGAATTCGTACCGGTCACCAGCTTCATACATACCATTCAGGTAGAGCGGGCACGGCACACCTTCAACTCAAATGACGATATGCGGGAGAAAAACTATTATCAGAATACTTATCTTGCCCCCGACAATCCGATTGCCCACGACAGTACCACCTATGTAGGAATCAAGAACACCGTCGGTATTGCCCTGCTCGAAGGTTTCAACAAATATGCCAAAGCCGGACTTACTGCATTTGCTTCCTATAAAATCAGCAAGTACACGCTGATGAATATGAATGGCAGCCCGTCTCCCGACAAATATAATGAGAACGAAATATTCGTGGGCGGTGAACTGTCCAAACGCGAAGGGAATGTGCTTCATTATCACGCTATCGGTGAAGTGGGGCTGGCAGGAAAAGCTATCGGACAATTCGACGTGAAAGGAGATATTGACCTTAACTTCCCTTTGTGGAAAGACACGGTCAGCCTCATAGCCCGTGGTGAGGTCAGCAATAAACTTGCCCCTTTCTATATGCGTCATTACCATTCCAAACATTTCTTGTGGGATAATGACATGGACAAAGAATTCCGTACCCGCATCGAAGGGGAACTGAGCATTGCCCGTTGGAGAACACGGTTGAAAGCAGGAGTTGAAAATATTAAGAACTATACTTACTTCAACCAACAGGCAACGCCTGAACAAAAAAGCGGAAGCCTGCAAGTACTATCGGCAAGCCTTAATCAGGACTTCAAGCTCGGAATATTCCATCTTGACAATAAAATGATTTGGCAGAAATCCAGTGATCAGACGGTGCTTCCCTTACCGGACCTTTCACTGTATCACAACTTCTACATGCAATTCAAACTGGCAAAGAAAGTACTTAGCGTACAGTTAGGTGCCGACGTACGATACTTCACCAAATACAATGCCCCTGCGTATACGCCTGCCATTCAAAACTTCCACCTGCAATCTGCAAACGACCAAGTAAAGATTGGCGGCTATCCGATTGTGAATGTTTACGCGAACCTGCACTTAAAGCGTACTCGTTTCTATGTAATGATGTATCATGTGAACCAAGGTGTGAGCAGACCGAATTATTTCCTGTCGCCCCACTACCCTATCAACCCACGCTTTCTAAAATTCGGTCTTTCATGGAATTTCTATGATTAACAAAAAAACTACGGCTTATGGAGACACGCCCCAAACTGAGACTGTTCAGATATTTAGTACCTGTCGTTATTGTACTGGCCATTCTCTTTTCTGTCCGCCAATGCAATAGAAAACAGGAAAAGCCGTTGGGACACCCGCGTGACTATATATCCATTGCCAAAGAAGGGATATTGCGTGTAGCAACCGAATACAATTCCACCAGTTTTTATGTAGACGGCGACACTATTTCCGGTTTCCATTATGAACTGATAGAAGCCTTTGCCCGCGACAAAGGGCTGAAAGCCGAGATAATGCCTTTCATGAGTTTTGAAGAACGGTTGAAAGGACTGGCGGATGGACGTTTCGATGTCATCGCTTTCGGCATATTAGCCACCAGTGAACTCAAAGACTCCCTGCTTCTCACCACGCCTATCGTACTCAACAAACAAGTGTTGGTGCAACGGAAAGAAACTGAAGAAAGCGACTCACTTTATATCCGCAGCCAACTGGACCTGGCACAGCGTACGCTTCATGTCGTGAAAGGCTCCCCTTCCATTTTGCGTATCCGGAATCTGGGAAATGAAATCGGTGACACTATCTACATAAAGGAAATAGAGAAATACGGCCCCGAACAATTGATTTCATTGGTAGCTCACGGAGATATCGACTATGCTGTTTGTGATGAAAGTATCGCACGGGCAGTCGCGGACTCTTTGCCACAGATAGACATCAATACCGCAATCAGCTTTACGCAGTTCTACTCATGGGCAGTCAGCAAACAATCACCTATCTTACTCGATAGTCTGAATACATGGCTGGATAGATTCCAACAGGAAAAGGAATACCGAAAGCTTTATAAAAAATACTATACCCGATAAAGTTGCTCTTAACAAAAAATAGCTTTATCTTTGGGGTTCGTATAAAACAGGCACAATAGGTAATAACATTATGAGTGAAAAGATTATCAAATGGGGCTTCATCGGTTGCGGAGAAGTAACCAAAACGAAAAGTGGTCCCGCTTTCCAGAAAGTAGAACATTCGGAAGTCGTGGCAGTGATGAGCCGTGACGGTGCGAAAGCAAAAGCTTATGCCAAAGAAAGAGGTATCAAGAAATGGTATGACGATGCACAGGAGCTGATAGATGATCCGGAAGTAAACGCTGTCTATATCGCCACTCCTCCTTCTTCACACGCTACGTATGCCATTATGTCCATGAAAGCAGGCAAACCGGCCTATATTGAGAAGCCAATGGCTGTGACGTATGAAGAATGTACCCGAATCAACCGCATATCCAATGAAACGGGAGTTCCCTGTTTCGTAGCATACTACCGACGTTATCTTCCCTATTTCCAGAAAGTAAAGGAACTGGTAGAGAACGGGACGATCGGCAACGTTATCAATGTACAGATTCGTTTTGCCCAGCCACCACGCGATTTGGATTACAATCGCGAAAATCTTCCCTGGCGTGTGCAGGCTGATATTGCCGGAGGCGGTTACTTCTACGACCTTGCTCCGCATCAAATTGATTTGTTACAAGATATGTTCGGTTGCATCCTCGAAGCAAGCGGTTACAAGAGTAATCGCGGCGGGCTTTATCCTGCCGAAGATACATTAAGCGCCTGTTTCCAATTTGACAACGGATTGGTGGGTAGTGGTTCCTGGTGCTTCGTAGCCCATGATTCTGCCCGCGAAGACCGCATAGAGATTATCGGTGACAAAGGAATGATTTGCTTCTCTGTCTTTACATACGAACCTATCGGACTGCATACCGAGAAAGGACGGGAAGAAATCTGTATCGGCAACCCGGAACACGTGCAACAACCTCTTATCCAAGCAGTAGTAGACCACTTATTGGGTAAGTCGGTTTGCTCTTGCGATGGCGAAAGCGCCACGCTGACCAATTGGGTAATGGACAAAATCCTCGGAAAACTCTGAAAAAGTCTCCTTCCAATCTTTATCAAGATACGGAAAGTGCCAGCCAGTTTGCATGATACAGCAATTTGCCGGCACTTTTTTTCGTACAGACAGAAAAAAATATCTTCCCGATGTCACGTTTTTCTTCTTTCCACCGTCTTATCTGTGTAAATGGAACTCAAACAATTTAAAATAACCGTCCTGCCTCTTCGCGACAAGCTATTGAACTATGCCCGAAGATTGACCGAGGATTCTTCGGATGCCGAAGATGCCGTGCAAGAGGTCATGCTGAAGTTATGGAACCAGCGCCACAAACTCGATGAATACCGAAGCGTGGAAGCTGTAGCCATGACGATGACACATCATCTTTGCATGGATATGTGGCGCTCGAGGCGTCCGGATGCGATACCGCTCGAACAGATACAGACGACAGCAACGACAGGGACACCCGAACGGCTGCTCGAAGAAAAGGATGCCTGCAAACTGATGCAAGAGATTATCAACTCCTTGCCCACCCTGCAACGGATGATTATCCGCATGAAAGACATCGAAGAGTACGAAACGGAAGAAATTGCGGAGATAACCGGATGCAATGCGGAAGCTATCCGCAGCAATCTTTCGAGAGCACGCAAGAAAGTGAGAGATATCTATTTGCACGCCATACAAGAACGAAAAAGGAGGAATGATGTATGAAGAACAATATAGAAGAATTGCTGAACAAATATTTTGAAGGTGAAACCACTTGCGAGGAAGAGCGCCAACTGCGCCGTTTCTTTGCCAAAGGGCTTGTGCCGGAACACCTTGAGGTGTACTGTCCGATGTTTGCCTTCTTGGGTAAAAGACGAAAACCGTTCAGGTATTATCTGACTTACAGTTTAGGCGCAGTGGCAGCCACTTTCTTACTGACAATCGGTGTATCAAACGTTTATCGTCATCTGTCTCCTTCGGTGTCAAGTTATGTCGTTATCGACGGCAAACAATATACAGATGCCGCTTTAGTCCGCGAACAAGCGAAAGCCGCTTTCCACAACGTCAGTTTCAGTGAAGAAGATGTGTTCGTCACTTTATTTGAGTAATAATATAAAAAAACAACATAAGAATATGATGAATAACCCCATTCGTACCACCGTCCTGTTTGTCCTGCTGCTTACCTTTACCGCCCGTGCGACTGCCCAGCAAGGACTACAGATTGCTGCCGTCTTTCAGAAATACGGAAAGCAGAAAGGAGTGACTATGGTAGAGTTGTCCAAAGAAGTGCTGGACGCCTACCGGATGAATCTCTACAAAAGTCTTATATTCAAGGATGCAGAAGAGGCAATGCCTACTATCCTACGCTCTCTTGAAACCGACAAGAAGAAGGCCAAGAAAGTGAAAGAGGTTGTCTCCAGTGGACAAATCCGGTCGGGCTATTACCAACTACCGCAACTCAAGGAGGACGTCAACCGGTTCATTCTCTTCAAAACGGGAAAGAAAGGTGCTGCCACCCTTATTTATATCGAAGGAGAGTTGGATGCCGACGACTTAGTTACCATGCTATTTATGAAAAAAGAATAAGAACACATTAAAAAAATATCCATGAAACAGTTATTATTACTACTGTGCATAATCGCCCCAATGGGCCTTATGGCGCAAAATGAGAATCTCGCCCAAGACACGACTCTCTATCTCAACGGGAGAAAAATAGTTATCAAAGAGCAGAACGACCAAATAAAGGTGAAACTCTACGAAAGCATTTCAGAAGGCGATACCATCGCCAACACAAAAATCTTTGAAGGTGTCTATCTAAACGGACGGAGTATGGAAAGCCGCACGGTACTCGATGCACTTCCTTTCGCCAAACACAACAAAAAGAAATACCGTTTCGAACCTCACGCCGGAGGACTTTATATGGGCTATACGCAACTGTCGAACGGCTTTGCTTCTTTCAGTCCTTCCAACCGCATCAACCTGAACACTGCCCACTCCTGGGAAATAGGCGGCAATCTGTTCACCGGCTATCATGCCTTTGCCCCAACCTACAACTGGGGAGTTACCATCGGATTGGGATGGGGTTACCGCAGCATCCGCTTGGAAGACAACCATGCTTTCCGCAAGATAGACGGTATCACTCAAATCTATCCTGCTGAAGCGGCTGAAGAACCGGTCACATATAGCAAAAGCCGTTTGCGCTATTTCTATTTCCGCATTCCTCTTTCTATCGAATGGCAGACGAAAATCAACAATGGAGGACCGTTGTTCTTCGCAGTCGGCCCCGAAGCGGAGATTCGTCACGGAGTAAAATCGAAAGGAAAAGCAAACGGCGTCAAAAAGACTTTCGACAAGGGACTGAACGCACGACCATTGGGAATCAATGTATTGGCACAAGTCGGTTATGCCGATTTAGGAGTTTATATGCGTTACTCCACCTACGGATTTTTTGAAAAGGACAAAGGTCCCGAACTTTATCCGTTCTCTTTCGGTATCTGCTGGTACTGGTAATTGTCAGAAGCACGCCCTTGTATATTGTTAGTTTTTTCTATCTTTGTAGAACATGAGATTAGAATCAAACTAACAATATATTTTTTGCGCTATGACAAAAGAAGAATTGATGCGGAAAGCTATCGAGCTTTCAAAAGAGAATGTTGAAAATGGTGGAGGTCCTTTCGGTGCTGTGATTGCCACGAAAGACGGAGAAATTGTTGCAACAGGAGTTAACCGTGTCACTGCATCATGCGATCCTACGGCTCACGCCGAGGTAAGCGCCATACGTGCCGCAGCTGCCAAACTCGGAACGTTTAATCTTAGCGGATACGAAATCTATACTTCCTGCGAACCTTGCCCGATGTGCCTGGGTGCTATCTATTGGGCACGACTGGATAAGATGTATTATGGAAACAACAAGACCGATGCCAAAAATATCGGTTTTGACGACTCTTTTATCTATGATGAACTGGAACTGAAACCTGAAGACAGAAAACTGCCTTCCGAAATCTTACTACATAATGAAGCCCTTACCGCCTTCAAAGCCTGGGTGGCCAAAGAAGATAAAGTAGAATATTGACCGACGAAGCGACTACTACCAGATAAATGTACGCAGGTCGCGAAATCATTGACGAACGAACTCCACTATTCTGATAAGACTGAAAGATAAAAAGCAATACTAATAAAAATCCCCGGAATTGCTGTAGACACTCAGCATTCCAGGGATTTTTTACACACAAAAGTTATTATTGAAATTGAAAACTGTCTCTTTATTAGATTAGAAGCGCATACCTAAAGTAAGAACCACCTTATGGTTGTTGTTTGTAACCTTCGTTCCAGGTAAATCTAAACTATCAAAAGCATAGAATGTTTCTTTATAAGTGTTATACATATATGCCATGTCCACATAGAAACTTTCACCACGATAACCACAACCAAATGTATAATTATTAGTAGCCCCCAGATTAGAGAACTCCGTATCAGTGCGCATAGAATTTACAGGAAGATACTTAAAAGCATCTGATTTCAAAGGAGCAGTAATATGATTATATCCTAAGCGGAATGCAAATTCCGGTGCTAACTTAAACTCAGCTCCAACACGAAGTGTATGAACTGCCTTCATCATTGCTTTAATGTCTGCAGTCTGTCCCAATTCATATCCGTCCGGATCTTTCATTTTAGCTGAAGTGCGATCTGAATATTCATACTCAACTCCCAATGCAACAGAAGAACCAATGGTATATCCCATACTTGCATTAAACTTCCACGGAGTAATTAATTTATATTCATATTCTCCTTCGGTATCATTTCCACGAGCATCATAAGGTTTAGTAATGCCACGAGTATCTTCATTCAAATCAAAATTAATATAAGCAGTATTCCGCTCCTTTAAACTAAAAAAAGTCGGAGTATGTACAGCAGCACCAATACGGAATGAGGATGACTCAAAAGGACGAAGAATAAAACCTAGTTTAAAATCAACCCCGCTACCATCTACCCAAAAGTCATTTCCCAATGTATATCCTCCATGACCATTTCCGTCCTTATCAGTAAAGTCTTCATTATATTCACTAGTCCTGTCATAGTTTACACTATAAAGTCCTAATGTTGCCCCAACATAAAAACGATCATAAAAATTCAGTGCACCATTCAAATCAAAAGAATGAATACCCCCACTTTCTTTCGAACGATAAGACTGGCTCACAGCGTCTCCTGCCTGAAAATAGGGTTCATATCCCTCAAAAGGAGGTTCTGCATCAGGATTCTCAGGCTCTACTTTCCCATAAACAGGATTCACTAAATAACTATTATATCCCATAATACCCAACCAAGGCAATTCAGGATTCTGAAAAGCATCATCACTCCTCAAAGCTGCTTCCGTGAATGGAGCAAAACCTCCATATGAATCAAAGTTCACCATATTCGCCATCTGCACTGTTTGAGAGGTATTGAACACTCCACTCATCAGCATACTTCTATTAAATGATTTCATTTTGCGATAATTGAAACCAAAGTTGGCAAATCTCAACGCTGTAGTATTTCCTATTTTGGTAGAGAATACAAATCCGGCATTATCAAATGAACCATGAAACTTGTCAAGACTCGCTCCATTAGCCTTTATTCCTATATTATCAAAGCCAAATGACACCATAACATCATTACTGCGATAAATCCCGATACCGGCAGGATTGGTTCCCATAGTGGTTATATCTCCACCCAATGCTCCCATAGCACCACCCATACCTACAAAGCGGGCAGTTCCATTCAAATCACTTCCCATCCATCGATTTGCATCATAGATAGTTGTTTGGGCATTTAGAAATCCTGCACTTATCAAAAGAATACAAATCGCTAATATTCTATTACTTTTCATAATCAATCTCTTTTGAAATTATAAACTATCTTCTATAGCTACCACCAAAACTACGTGAAGAGCCACCACTGCTACTACGTGAAGAACTGCCACTGCTGCCAGAACTACGAGAATAACTACCGCTACTACCTGACGAATAGCGACTGCCACTACTCCTTGAATAACTACCTGAATTAGAAGAGCGGGATGATGATCTGTCAGGGGTATAACTTCTTGATGAAGAAGTTGAACTTCCACGTGAATAGCTACTACGGCTACTATTTGCTCCGGAACTTCCTGTCGAACTATTACTTCTATTATAAGAAGAACCAGAATTGCGTGTACTAGTACCAGAAGTACGTGTACTGCTTGGGCGTGTATATGTTTCTGTATTTCTACGAGAGTACGAACTTCCTGAGCGAACAGAACTATTGCTACTACGAGTATAATTGCGAGTTCCTACGACTCTGCTATTTGTACCTGTACTACCTGAACGGCGAACACTTTGTCCAACAGAAGAATTAGCCGATCTGGTAGTTGATGAACCGACACCCCTTCTGTAAGAAGTAGAATTATAATCTCTCGAACCAGAATAATAGGAACGATTATTACCATTAATCACACTACGTCCGGCATAATAAGGTCTTCCACCTCCGCCCCAGCCCCAGCTAGGACCACCATGCCAATGGTGATGATGTCCCCAATATCCACCGCCATACCAGCCACCCCAGTAACCGCCGCCCCAATAACCGGGGTAATATCCCCAAGCATAGTAAGGACGATTCCATCCCCAGCCATAGTTCCATCCCCAGCCGTAAGAGCCATAACGCCAATCCCACCAAAGCGGGTTAGTGAACGTCGGGAATGCATAAGCATACATACCATCGGTATATACGTTCCAATCCCACGAGTTCGGACCGTAAACTACATCCCAGTACAACGGACTGCTGATACTGATAGCGAAACGCGGATTGCGGAAACGGATGATACGTTCAGCGTATTCATAGTCGTCTTTTGTACCATTGAATTCGCCCGTCACCCATTCTCCGTCCAAATCCGGATTAGATTTTTCCTTTATATATAAGGTATCATTATCCATTACAAATTCATTTTCACGTGCATCGTAACGGCGGTTATATTCATCCACATCCCGTGTTCTTCCCTTACGGTCCTGAACCACTACTGTAGTACCCGGTGAAGTATAGATGTTAGTCGTCACCTGTTTCTTCGGTTCCTTCTTAACCGGAGTTTCTTTCTTCTCCTGTTTGTTTTTGGAAGGCACGAAGTAAAGGTCGTCATCAACGCTTTGCGCAAAAATACCTATCGGAAGGCACAAGGCAAATAGCAAGAAATAAACAATCTTTTTCATATCATCTCGGTTTATGTAATTACTTAAACTTATTCACGTTACAAAGATAAGAAAGAGATTTTTCGCCCGGGGAAGATTTTCCCCAAAGGATAATAGGGAAATCCCTATTTCTAACTATCTTTGCCCATTATTCACCAGAATTAAAAACAACTATGAAGTATTTTGAGTTCACATTCCGCACCCAACCTTGTACCGAAACCGTCAACGACGTATTGGCTGCCATACTGGGTGAAGTCGGATTTGAAAGTTTTGTTGAGTGTGAAAGCGGGCTGACCGCATACATCCAACAGACATTATGTGATGAAAACGCCATCAAGATTGCCATCGCCGAGTTTCCCCTACCCGATACGGATATTACTTATACATATACCGAAGCGGAAGACAAGGACTGGAACGAGGAATGGGAAAAGAATTTCTTCCAACCCATCATTATCGGAAACCGATGTGTGATCCACAGCACTTTCCACCAAAATGTCCCCAAAGCGGAGTATGACATCGTCATCAATCCGCAAATGGCTTTCGGAACAGGACATCACGAGACTACCAGCCTCATCATTGAAGAATTGTTGGATAGTGAACTGAAAGACAAATCCCTGCTCGATATGGGCTGCGGAACTTCGATTCTTGCCATCCTCGCACGTATGCGCGGCGCACGTCCCTGTACGGCCATCGACATTGATGAATGGTGCGTACGAAACTCCATCGAAAATATCGAATTGAACCACGTAGACGATATTGCCGTTTCAGAAGGAGATGCTTCGTCCCTTATTGGAAAAGGACCGTTCGATGTTATTATTGCCAATATCAACCGGAACATATTACTAAATGACATGAAGCAATATGTTGCCTGTATGCACACGAATTCCGAACTCTATATGAGTGGCTTTTATGTAGACGACATCGCCGCCATCCGCGAAGAAGCGGAGAAGAACGGACTGACTTTCGTTCATTATAAAGAGAAGAATCGCTGGGCAGAGGTGAAGTTTATTTATAAAGGATAATAGCCAACAAATTATCTTTAATAGTGACGGTATATGCGTGGGATAGTGACGCTATCCATAGCATATACCGTCACTATTTGCATCGGATAGCGTCACTATCCTACCCGTTTGGCAGCTGCGTACCCAGCAGAACCACCAATAAGTGTTGGGAAAAGAAATACCTGTTACCTAATAGTCAGCTTTTTAAGTTCCTCTAACGAGCCATTGAACACGTTCAGGTCGACGTCTTCTTTGATGCCTGGAACACTCCCTACATCAGTATGTTGCCAGAAGTCCCATTTTCCCTGATACTTTACAGAGTCAACATAATAATGAGCAATCCAGTAAGGGTATGCATTGAAGATGGAGTCGTCCAGATAACGGGTTTTAAATTTATAAGAAGTATAAAGAATAGGTTTCACTCCATAATGAGATTCTACCCGGTCCAGCCAACGTTTAATACCTTGCTGCAATTCCTTTTTTTCCTTCCGGCCGGTCACTTCCACATCAAGTACAGGTGGTAAATCACCAGAAGTCAGTTTCACCGTACGAATAAAGAAATCCGCCTGTTTCAAAGCATCCGTACTGGGAATATAAAAATGATAAGCACCACGAATAAATCCATGATTACGGGCATTGGCGAAGTTCGCCTCAAAGGTGGTGTCGTTATGGTCTCCCCCTTCTGTTGCTTTCATAAAAATGAAATGCAAGGGACTAGCTGTCTCTTTATTCTGCAACAGTCTATTCCAATCAATCTTTCCCTGGTAGTGAGAGATATCAATACCATGAATATCATATCCGTTAGGGATACAGACTCCGTATTCCTTTAAGCCATGACAAGGCTTCCATCGATAAGCATAAGGACGGATACAGAAATAATAGAAAGCAATGGAAAAACAACCGACAATCGTCACTGCCAAAATGTTACGAACCCAAGTAGGCATAGCTCGTCCAGGTTGCTCCTGTTTCTTTTTCGGAGCACGGGGAGATTTGGAAGAAGATGTTCCCCTTTTTCTAGTAGCAGTGGAAACAGCCCTTTTCTTTTGGACAGCAGCCATCGGATTAGTATTACGTGACGTCATTGATCAGCAGAGCAAATGATTGAATAAATAATATGAGTAGCCATGCAGTATACTTTAGACGCGGATTTACGCGGATGACGCGGATTCTTTGATAAAATAAATCCGCGTTTATCTGCGTCATCCGCGTCTAAAAAATCCTTCATGAGAGCCGGCTTTGTACACAACTCCTTGAAGTATGTTTTATTTAGCTTGTTCCAGTTGCAAAGTCTTAGTTGCTTGGTCGCACACCTCTGTAGGACCGAAGTACTGGATCGGACCCGGATATACATAATCCGTTTCGATAGCCCAGCGGTCACGTTGTGCAGCAAATGCCTTGAAAGGAGCACCGTCCAGTTTCACCAATGCTTTCTGGATAACCGGTTTCATTTCACCGTGACGACGTTCCATGTTCATCATCATAGTGATAGGCACACCACCCGCAATCCATTCGGCAGCAGGAGCAGTTGTGTTGCGTACAGAAGACATATAACCAGTCTTGCCGTTAGCAATCAACATAGAAGCTGTGTAACCCAAAGAGTAGCAGTAGTCAGCGTCGAAGTTTGACGGAGCAGCACAACGTCCTTCGTAACCGAAGAAGTGGTGTTGAGCAGCAAACTTACCTACATACTTGCCTTCTTCCTTCCATGCAGCCAACTTAGTAGCTACCATTTCAGACAACAGCTTTTCAGTTTCAATCAGTGATACCTGTACGTTTCCGTGCGGGTCGCGGTCCAATGTCAGCTGGCGGGCAACACCTTCCGGCAGACTTGCGTAGATAGCAGAGTTTTCCGGAGAAAGTTTACGGATGATATAATCACGTTGGTGAGATTTCTTAATCTGACCGAATTCTTCAGCATTAGCAGCCAAGAAATCGTTCAATTCAGCAATCAGGCGTTTCATGGCAGGAATAAATTCTACCAATCCTTCCGGAATCAATACAGTACCGAAGTTGTTGCCTTGTGCAGCACGATCAGCTACCACTTTAGCGATGTAAGTCACTACATCGTCCAAAGACATATCTTTAGCTTCTACTTCTTCAGACACGATACATACGTTAGGCTGTACCTGCAAAGCACATTCCAGTGCGATGTGAGAAGCCGAACGACCCATCAATTTGATGAAGTGCCAGTATTTACGTGCAGAGTTACAGTCACGTTGGATGTTACCGATTACTTCTGCATAAGTTTTACATGCTGTATCGAAACCGAAAGAAGTTTCAATCATATCGTTCTTCAAGTCACCATCAATTGTTTTCGGACAACCGATTACCTGTACACCGTAGTTCTTAGCTGCATAGTATTCAGCCAATACACAAGCGTTTGTGTTAGAGTCGTCACCACCAATGATAACCAATGCTTTAATGCCAAGTTCTTTGATGATTTCATATCCCTTTTCGAATTGGCTTTCTGCTTCCAGCTTCGTACGTCCGGAACCGATGATATCGAAACCACCCGTGTTGCGGTATTCGTCGATAATATCAGCAGTCAGTTCCATATAGTTGTGATCTACCAGACCACCAGGACCCAGGATAAAACCATATAATTTGTTTTCCGGGTTCAATTTCTTGATACCGTCGAACAAACCGGAAATTACGTTGTGTCCGCCCGGAGCCTGACCACCGGAAAGAATTACACCAACGTTCATAGCAGGAAGAGCAACAGCTTCACCAGCTTCGAATGTAATCAACGGCATTCCATACGTGTTCGGGAATAATGCTTTGATAGCTTCCTGATCGGCTACAGACTGAGTAGCAGCACCTGCTACAGCCTTAACAGCTCCTGATGCCAATGCTTTCGGAAGTTTGGGCTGGTAAGCAGCCCTTGCGATTTGCAATGCACTTTTAGTCATTTTCTTTAATTTTTTATTTAAAGGTGTTAGTAAGTTTCTTGTCAAACTTGAAAAGCGTTGCAAATTTCGCACTTTTTTCCGAATTATGAAAGAAGGCAGTGAACTTTTCTTTATCCGAATCCCCAATACGCATTCTTTTGAAAGCCGATACTCAGACACATGGTTCATTTGTTTTCTCACTCAAGCATAAGTATTTCTCAGGAAAATAGAATACCTTTGCAGCTGATTTCCCAAAACTGTACAAAAGTATGACCAAGCAAGGCATCAACGACGGGTCAGTGACCAAACTTCGTTGCGTGGTAGAACGCATCACATATCAGAATGCCGAAAACGGATATTCGGTAATGAAAGTCAAGGTAAAAGGATATAACGACCTTGTCACTTTGGTTGGCAACCTGCTGGAAGTACCGGCAGGCTCGGTGTTGCTGTGCGAGGGTGAATGGAAGGTGGACAAACGCTACGGACAACAGTTTCAATGCAAGACTTGGAAGGAGGTGATGCCCGCCACCGCCTATGGCATAGAGAAATACTTAGGGAGTGGACTGGTGAAAGGCATCGGTCCGAAGTTTGCCAAGCTCATCGTAAACCAGTTTGGCACAGACACCATTGAAGTGATTGAGACCGACATCGAACGACTCTTCGAGGTGCCCGGCATCGGCAAGAAAAGAGTGGAGAAAATACGTGAGAGTTGGGAGAAGCAAAAGGACATCAAGAATGTGATGCTCTTTCTGCAAGGCTTTGGAGTGAGTACGGCATACGCGGCAAAAATCTACCGACAGTATGGCAAGGAAAGTATCAGCAAGGTGAAAGACAACCCTTATCGACTGGCTGACGACATTTGGGGCATCGGCTTCAAAACTGCCGACAGCATTGCCCGGAAGATGGGTTATGAGATAAATGACAAACGGCGGCTGCGCAGCGGACTCATCTACGCACTCAACCAACTTGCCGACGAGGGGCACTGTTATGCGGAAGAGCAACAACTCATCGGCACTGCCAAACAAATGCTTGAGGCAGACGAGGAATGTATACGCACGGCTATGAACGAAGCCATAGAAACTGAAGATTTGATGCTTGACGACACGGCTATCTATCTGCCACCCTTCTACTATGCCGAGTGCGGAACAGCCAATCGTCTGAATGCATTGGTCCATGCCGAGGAAGGCAATACTCTTTTCAGCGCACGTTTCAATCTTGACAAGCTCCAAAAGGAAACCGGCATCGAATATGACGAAGTACAAGTGGAAGCCATCCGCCAGGCAATCGCTTCGAAGGTGATGGTGCTCACAGGCGGCCCCGGTACAGGTAAAACCACTACGACCAAAGCCATCATAGCCGCCCTGCAATCGGCGGGTATGCGCATCCTCCTTGCCGCTCCCACAGGGCGTGCCGCCAAGCGAATGAGCGAAGCCACGGGAATGCAAGCGAAGACCATCCACCGACTGTTGGAGTACAACCCGCAGGACGGCTACAAGCGCAACGATGAGAATCCTTTGGAAGGCGATGCATTGATAGTGGACGAGTGTTCGATGATTGACATCATACTGATGAATAACCTCACAAAGGCACTGCCCACCACCATGCGCCTGGTACTGGTGGGAGACATCGACCAGTTGCCCAGTGTCGGGGCAGGCAATGTGTTACGCGACATCATTGATTCGGGGGCCATCCCGGTAGTGAGATTGACACGCATCTTCCGTCAGGCACAATCGAGCCGTATCGTTATGAGCGCACATGCCATCAACCAAGGACGTTTTCCGGACATAAGCAACGGACAGCAAACTGACTTCTTCTTCATCAAACAAGAGGACCCCGAGCTGGTGGCGCAGACCATCGTCTCGTTAGTGCGCGACCGACTGCCCAAGGCTTACCATCAAGACACCGCCAACATACAGGTGCTCACTCCCATGCAACGCGGTGTTGTAGGTGCCGCCAACCTGAATATGGTCTTGCAACAGACTTTAAACAACAACACCGCCTTCCTGAACCGGGGCGGATATACCTACAAACAAGGCGACCGGGTGATGCAACTGCGCAACAACTACGACAAAGATGTATATAACGGTGACTTGGGGTATGTGCTTGCTGTGGACACAGAAGAGCGCACATTGACTGTCGACTTCGACGGACAGATAACAGAATACGAAGCATCGGAACTGGATGAGCTGACACTTGCATACGCCACTACCATCCATAAGTCGCAGGGCTCGGAATACCCCATCGTGGTCATGCCGGTATTGATGACACATTATGTGATGCTTCAGCGCAACCTCATATATACAGGCATCACCAGAGCCAAGAAGATATGTGTACTTGTGGGGCAAGCCAAAGCGCTTGCATACGCCATACAAAACATGAAGGTGCTCCGGCGCAACACACAGTTAAAGAAACGGCTTGCTCCACCCGCCCCTGTTCCAAAGACGGTAGCTTTCCGCTCACAACCTACCGAGGAGAGGATGCAGATGGCAGCGGAAGACAGAACACAATACGGGAAAAAAGAAAAAGGGAGCGAGTGAACGCTATTTACATATTTAGACCCCTACTTCAAATAATATTTCACGACTACCGGATTGTCGTCTTCTTTCAACGCTTCCATCTTACGGATTTCCTCTGCCGACATCAATTTGCGGTCAGTCACCCGTTCTATCCAATCCGGCTCACAAAGAGCAAACAGCACATTATCCGCCAAGGCAAAACCCGGATACATGGAAAAGGGCGCTTCTTCCTCCAACAAGGCACCTTTCCGCTTCTTTCTGTTATAAATAAAATGACTACCCATTCCCATATTCTTCTTTACGAAATAAACATACACATATTCATCACTGAACAGTTTCAGCATGGGTACTACACAATTGGATTTTACATACTTCCTTCTTACCTGTACATCCTCCGAAAGTTTCCTTCTCATTTCATCGGAATCTGTCCGCTTTCCCCCCGCACTACCGGGCAGGTCTTCTTCCTTCACTTCATACTTGCCGAAATCAAGATAGATAATAGGAACCAACTTTTTCTCTTTCGCATCTATCCGGTATAAATAATAGTTCAATCCGGAAGGAACAAAATAAGCGTCATCGCCTATATGGAAAAGATTGTTTTGAGACGACAACCCGTTTCCACCAGATATCGTTCCTTCGTAAGGTATAGGAGTAATCTGCCGTGTCTTCCTATCGGCAAACAGCACTTCCGAAAATTCACCCGGAAGAAAAATATCATGGTCAGCATCCAAAGTCATCAAATGATTGACTACGGATTCCGGTTGAAATTTCCTTTGAGAGATGAACTCAAATGCAGGGCTGTAAGTGTAGACCGTTCCGTAAGGATTCAAGAAGTCGATTCCTTTCAGATAAGGATTGTAATTCATATCCACACAAAGCTATACTCTTGCGGGCCTTGCCCTATCCGTTTCTTTGAATTGCCTATATATCGTCCTTCTCCCGTAAAGGTATATACAGCGGATTTAGAGAAAATCGCAAAAAGGTTGTCTTCTTTATCATACACCACTTTTCTACCGATAGAAGTCAAAGACGAATCGTTGGTTTCTAACGGTACAAGTTCTATTTTTTCAAGGAAAGAGGCGGGGTCTTTGGTAGGGTGGTCCACCTTCACCGGAATGACTTCCATGCCATCCGAAAAACGTCTGTCGGTAGAAGTACATGCACAAACAATAACTAACCCCAATATTAAACTTACATTTTTCATCATTATTCAGAAACAGTCTTTGCTTTTAGATAAATACTTGATAAACACTTTTTGCTTTTTCTATACTTGATGCTCAATAGCACACCGGAAGAAGCGAGGTAAAGATAGGATAAAATTATAATGTTCCTCACATAAACAGAAAATATACTCGAAAGCAAATCTCCAAACAGTGTCGGGCAAAAGATGAAGAACAGGGTCTTAACAGCCAACTTCTCTTCCATTAATAGAAAAGTTCTCTTTCATTAATTGTAAACTTATTATTATCAGCATATAAACATATTTTTCATTAATTATAATCTATAATTGCAAGCTTCGTTTATAAAAACAAAGGCTTTGATTATAAAAACGCAACTTGCAATTATATAATCAAAGCCTTCATTTATAGTTTTCATCGAATGAAAAAAAAGTTTCCTTCCTATCCGAAGGAAGTTTACACTTAATAGGAAGGAAGTTTTTCGTTAATAGCCAAAAGTTCAACTGTTAACAGTTTCTACGTAAGGCTACTGTCGTTTCCCCCTTTCTAAACATATAATGCAGTGATAGCCCAAAAGCACATCACTGCATTATTCCCTCAAAAAAACAAGTCAAAAGCTATTGTTTCCAACCACCGCCAAGCGCTTTATAAAGTTGTACGACAGTAATCAACTCGTCACGAATCGCATTGCTCAGACCTATCTGTGCGTCAAAGTATCCACGTTGGGCATCCAACACATCCAGATAATTGATGACACCGTTGATGTATTGAAGCTGCGCAAGGTCCATATAGCTCTTCGCCGAACGTTCAAGGTTGGCACGAAGTTCATACACTTCTTTTATCTTGTTGAAATTAACAATTGCGTTACGTGTCTCCTTAAAGGCTTGCAATACGGATTTCTCATAATTGTGTACTTCGGCTTCATAAGCCGCTTTCTTCGCTTTCAGTGCCGCACGGTTCTTCCCCCAACCAAAGATAGGAGTCAGCAGAGCTCCTTCCATAACAGCATAGGGAGATTTCAAAAGGCTGGACAGAGAAGTGCTCTCCGTACCGAAACCACCGGTCAGTGCCAGACGTGGGAACATATTCGTATAAGCCACTCCTACTTTCGCATTGGCGGCAATCAATTTCTGTTCCGCCTGACGGATATCGGGACGACGTTCCAACAAAGTGGACGGTAAACCTACCGGTAGCGTTTGGGGAGAATTGAACTCCCGAAGCAAGCGGGAACGGGCTATCTTGTTAGGATACTCCCCTGCAAGAAAAGCAATATCGTTTTCTTTCAAAGAGATTTTACGTTCCAAGTCCGGCACCAATGTTGCCGTACGTGCCAATTCCACTTGTGACTGACGGTAAGAAGTCTCCGAAGTCAATCCCCCTTCAAAACGGATGCGTGCCAGGCGGACTCCTTCTTCACGGGCTTTTAATGTTTGTTTTACAATATCCAGTTCCGTATCCAAAGCTACCAATTCATAATAAGCCTGTGCCACCTCGGCTACAATCGTCATCCTAAGTGCCCGTTGCGCTTCTATGGATTGCAGGTATTCGGCAATACTGGCGGAACGCGCCCAACGCAGATTTCCCCAAAGATCGAGTTCCCATGAAACCAAAAACTGAGCTTCAAAGGTTTCCGACTTTTTAAAGGCATCTCCCCCATGATTCTCCAATTCACGTTCTGCAGTCACCTTCCCTTTAATATCTGGTAGCAGTGCCGCAGTAGAGATTCGTTTCTGCGCAGCCATTTCCTGTACACGGGCAGCGGCAATCAACATATCCTTATTATGATCCAGTGCACGTTCTATCAAGTTCTGTAAGGTTGCATCCGTGTATATGTCCCGCCAATCTTGGTCGCCGAAGCTGACAGAATCCTGATGCTGCGCCAAGCTATCGGGCAAATGAAGGTCGGGACGGACATAGCTTTTTCCTATCTTGCAGGAAGTCAAGACTCCTGCCAGTAATAAAACGGCAATATATAGTTTCTTTCGTTTCATGATTTCTTATATTTTAAGATTTTCGACTTTGTTTTATACACCATTACAAAGAAGAACGGCACAAGAATGATACCAAACACAATGGCGAATATCATTCCGAAAAATACACCTGTACCGATTGCCTGACGGCTTGCCGACCCCGGACCGCTAGCCAATACCATTGGAAGCATACCAAGTACGAATGCGAGAGAGGTCATCAGAATCGGACGGAAACGCAATTTGGCTGCGTAGATAGCCGACTGCACCAAGTCTTCACCTTTATCTACCTGTACTTTTGCAAACTCTACAATCAAAATCGCATTCTTGGCAGCAAGTCCCACCAACATTACCAGACCAATCTGGAAATAGACATCGTTCTCCAATCCGCAAACCCAGACTCCCAGATAAGCTCCCAAAGCGGCAACAGGTAAAGAGAGCAACACGGCAATAGGTACTGTCCAACTTTCGTATTGCGCAGCAAGGAAGAGGAATACGAATAGGAACACCAATGCCATCACCATACCTGTCTGACCTCCCGCCTGTTTCTCCTGATAAGAAAGACCACTCCATTCAAGACCGATATTATCGGGAAGATGGTCACGGGCTATCTGCTCCATGATTTCCATCGCTTGTCCGGAACTATATCCCTGTGCAGCTGCTCCACGAATTACGGCTGTAGTAAACATATTGAAACGTTTAATACTTCCCGGTCCTGTGGTATAGGAGGCATTTCCTAAAGAAGTCAACGGTACCATCGCTCCATTGGAGGCTTTCACGAAGAACAGATTGATATTATCCTTATGTTCCCGGTAAGGAGCTTCCGCCTGAATGTAAACCTTATATATACGGTTGAACATATTAAAGTCGTTCACATACACCGAACCGGTATAAGCCTTCATGGTGGAGAACACATCAGCCAGTGGCACGCCCAGCATCTTTACTTTGTCACGGTCTACATCGAAATAGAGTTGCGGTATTTCCGATTGCAAGGAAGATGACAGCCCAGCCAGTTCTTTGCGCTTGGATGCGTAGTACATCAATGTATCTGCCGCGTCTACCAAATTATCGAAAGTGGCTTCTCCACGGGCTTCCAGTTGCATCTCAAAACCTCCCGAACTACCCAGCCCCGGAATAACCGGAGGAGTGGACAGGTAGACTTTACATTCGGGATATTCACTCAAATGTTTTTCCACCGTATCCATAATCTTCTCAATAGTGGTGTTCTTCCGCTCTTCCCAAGGTTTCAGAATTACCGTCAGTTCAGCACGTCCCTGGTTACTTCCGATACGCGGACTACTTCCCGTTACGTTCTGTATATATTCAATATATGGATTCTTTTCCAAATAAGCAATGGCACGTTCTGTTACGATACGGGTACGTTCCAAAGTAGCTCCCTCCGGCAGTTCCAATTCAATCTTGAAATATCCCTGATCTTCCACAGGCAAGAAACTGGTCGGAATAATCCGGTGAATCAGCATAATAGCAATCAAAACCATACCAAAAGCACTCAAAACCCGGCGGGGATGTTTGATTGTACGAGCCACGGCAGCTACATATTTATTGCTACCGATGCCCAACCATTCATTAATTTTCCGGAAAACGATATTCTTTTTCTTTCCATTATTCGGCTTCAAAATCAATGAACACATCACTGGGCTCAATGTCAGAGCCACTACCGTAGAGATAAGTACGGACACTACAATCGTCACCGTAAACTGGCGGTACAACTGTCCCGTAATCCCGCTTAGGAAACTAACCGGAACAAACACCGCCGCCAATACCAACGAAGTAGCAATCAAAGCACTGGCAAGTCCGTTCATCGCTTTCTTCGTTGCTTCGTATGGACTCAGTTTTTCCGTTTCCATGATATGTTCCACGCCTTCCACCACCACAATCGCATCATCCACCACAATACCGATGGCAAGAATCAATCCGAGCAATGTCAGTATATTGAGCGAGAAACCGAAAATCAACATGAATCCGAAAGTACCGATCAATGAAATAGGTACTGCTACTACCGGAATCAACGTCGCACGCCAGCTCTGCAAGGATAGATAAACCACCAACACAACCAATACCAACGCTTCAAACAACGTCTTATATACTTCATGTATAGATTCGGAAATATAAGTCGTCATATCGAACGGAATCTCATAACTCAATCCTTCCGGGAAATTCTTACTAATTTCATCCATAGCCTCTTTTACCCTCTCGGCCACTTCCATCGCATTTGCTCCCGGCAGCATATAAATGCCAAGCACAGCAGCATTCTCACCGTTGATACCACTCTCCGTATTATAAGAAGAGGCCTCTAACGATACACGCGCCACGTCTTTCAACCGGATGATAGACCCGTTGGCATTGGCACGCACTACGATATCTTCAAACTGCCCCACGGTAGACAAACGTCCTTGAGTCGTAATAGGAATCGTTATATCCAACCCCTGCACCGGCTGCTGTCCCAATACACCGGCTGCCGATTCACGGTTCTGGTCTTTCAAGGCATTCTGCAAATCCTGCACAGTCAACCCGAAGTTTGCCAGTTTATCGGGCTGCGCCCATATCTGCATCGCATAGTAACGGCTACCGATGTTCGACACACGTCCAACCCCCGGAATACGGCGAATCACATCAAGCACATTGATAGTAGCAAAGTTACTCAAATAAATTTCGTCGAACTTCGGATCAGTAGAAGTCAAACAAAGCGTCATCAACTGACTGGGAGCCTGTTTTTCTACCGAAATACCATTCTGAATGACTTCCGCCGGCAGACGGGATTCCGCCAGTTTCACACGGTTTTGAATCTCAACGGCTGCCAAGTCCGGATCGGCAGATACATCAAAAGTGACCGTTGCCGAAAAACCTCCGGAGTTAGAACTGTTTGATTCCATATAAAGCATACCCGGCGTACCATTGATTTCCTGCTCAATTGGAGTGGCTACCGCCTGCGACACGGTAAGTGCGCTGGCACCCGGATAGGAAGCACTGATCTTCACCACCGGGGGTGTAATCTGCGGATATTGGTCCACCGGAAGCATTGTCAGACCAATCACACCGACAATCACAATCACGATGGAGATTACAGCCGAGAAGACCGGCCTATCTATAAAAAAAGTAACTTTCATCGTTTATTCTCCTTTCACGTTATCCTTCGTTCCGGCAATGTTTTCTTTTACTCCGGTCACTTCATTTTTTGTCGTAATAATACTGTCTCCAGCTTCGGTTTTCGGTTCGCTGACCCGTACTTTCATGCCCGGAGTCAACTTATGGAAGCCTTCTGCAACCACCATTTCTCCTTCTGCCAGCCCTCGTTCTACCACCACATTATTCCCGACTTCCGGTCCTAACTCGATAAAACGTTTCTCTACCGTATTATCTTTGCGCATGGTATAAATATATGCTCCACCTTTTTCAATGGTAACGGCTTTCATCGGAACAACTAGTGCACCCTCACGAACATCCAGCAATAATTTTACTTTTGTAAATTGTCCGGGCAACAATACTTGTTTGGGGTTCGGCATTTCTGCACGTACAGAGAAAGTTCCGGTTTGAGGATCGACCTGCGGTTCGGCAAAATCCACATATCCCTTGAACGGATAAACGGTATTATCTGCCAATGTAATGGTAATATTCGGCTGCCAGGAACGAGTGGGGTCCTGTAGTCCCAAATTAATGTTTCGTTCTTTACTCTTCAGATAATCGAGTGCTGTCATACTGAAATCCACCAACACTGTATCACTTTTCACAATAGTAGCAAGCAATGATTTTCCTCCGGGACCTACTAACGTACCCAAGTCCACATTTCTTTCACTAATGTGTCCCGATAAGGGCGAACGAACAATGGTATACCCCAATTCCAGTTCAGCCTGTGCCAAATCCGCCTCGCTCATGGCTACTGTTGCCTCGGCACTTTCATAAGCAGCTTCCGCATTATCCAAGTCCAACTGGCTTGCAGCATTCTGCTCAAACAACGGACGGATACGCTTTAAATCACGTTCCGCTTTCAAAGCCTGTGCCTCGTCTTTTTTCAATTGCGCCCTAGCTTTATCTGCTTTGGCACGATACTGATCCTGATTGATTACAAACAAAACCTGATTCTTATTGACATATGTACCTTCGGCAAAAAGCATATTTTCCAGATAACCTTCCACACGGGCACGTACTTCGACGAACTGTTGGGCACGAATACGCCCCACATATTCCCCATATATCTCTACGTCGTCTTTCACTACCGGTTCAACAATGACTGTCGGCATTTCCGGCGCAACCTTCTGAGGCCGGGTCAGTATCCAATACATACCCAACACAATTACCATACACATAATAGCAGCAATGGTTCTCTTTCTCCTCAGTTTCAACTCATTTTTCGAAAAGAATAATCTCATATCGAATCTTATTATTTAATTTAACTTATGTTTGTTCTATATCCTTATTTACAACTCATATACCAAAAATGCGTCACCTGCATTATTTGCTTAAAATCAAAGCATTAGATATTCTTTCGTTTTGCAGAAAGTGTGGAAATCCACTGTATGGTGTAGAAATAATCCACAATTCCGACTTTTAGAACATTTTTTCTACTTTCCATTTCAACAACTAAACAAATTATGCCTTACATTTGTACTATAATAAATAACACTAGACTGTGTCCTAATGAAAAAACAAATCTTTTCAACATTGGTTTTATCAATCTGCATCTTATTTCCTTTTTCTTTGCATTCTCAGGAGCAACGCAAAAAGGTGGGAGTGGTTTTAAGTGGTGGCGGCGCCAAAGGAATGGCGCACATCAAAGCATTGAAAGTGATTGAGGAAGCTGGCATCCCCATTGATTATATAGCAGGAACCAGTATGGGTGCTATAGTAGGTGGTCTATACGCCATCGGCTACACGCCGGAGCAACTGGACAGTATGGTACGGAAACAAAACTGGACATTCCTGCTCAGTGACCGTGTCAAACGAAGCGCCATGTCACTGACCGAGCGTGAGCGCTCTGAAAAATTCGTCATATCCATCCCTTTCACCAAAACTCCTAAAGATGCAGCTTCGGGAGGACTCATGAAAGGACAGAACCTTGCCAACTTATTCTCGGATCTGACAATGGGGTATCACGACTCTATTGACTTCAATAAACTTCCTATACCTTTTGCCTGTGTAGCGGCTGATATCGTAAACGGAAAGCAAATCATATTCCGGAACGGGATACTTTCTACTGCCATGCGTGCCAGCATGGCGATTCCCGGCGCATTCACTCCGGTGCGACAAGATAACATGGTGTTGGTAGACGGTGGTATTGTCAACAATTACCCGGCAGATGTCGCAAAAGCGATGGGAGCCGATATTATTATCGGAATAGATGTACAAAACGCCTTGAAACCGGCAGACAAGCTAAATAGTGTCCCTGATATTCTAGGACAGATTGTGGATATTACCTGTCAGGCAAACCATGAAAAGAATGTAAATCTCACAGATACCTACATCCGTGTGAATGTAGATGGCTATTCTTCCGCCAGTTTCACTCCCGCTGCCATTGACACGTTGATGCGAAGAGGCGAAGAAGCTGCAAGGGCACAATGGAAGTCCCTGCTTGCACTGAAAAAGGAGATAGGAATACCGGATGATTATACCCCCAAACAACACGGCCCCTACTCTTCCTTATCCAATGTACGCACTATCTACGTGACGGATATTTCGTTCACTGGTGTAGAAGCCGATGACAAGAAATGGCTAATGAAGAAGTGTAACCTGAAAGAAAACAGCAATATCTCCACCCAACAGATAGAACAAGCTTTGTTCCAGCTACGCGGAAGCCAGTCTTATTCCAGTGCCAGTTATACATTGACGGACACTCCCGAAGGTTATCAGCTCAACTTCCTGCTGCAAGAGAAATATGAGAGAAGAATCAACCTGGGAATCCGTTTCGATTCGGAAGAAATAGCGTCTCTGCTACTCAACGCAACGGCAGATCTCAAAACCCACATTCCTTCCCGCCTGTCCCTCACCGGACGACTGGGGAAACGATATGCCGCCCGTATAGACTATACTCTCGAACCGATACAACAGCGTAATTTCAACTTCTCGTACATGTTTCAATACAATGATATCAACATATACGAGGAAGGCAACCGCGCCTATAACACTACTTATAAATATCATTTAGCCGAATTCGGTTTCTCTGATGTATGGTACAAGAACTTCCGCTTCGGGCTAGGACTTCGTTTCGAATATTATAAGTATAAGGATTTCCTGTTCAAGAAACCTGAAATCTCCGATCTGAAAGTAGAATCGGAACATTTTCTAAGTTATTTTGCGCAGGTACAGTATAATACTTATGACAAGGGGTATTTCCCCGCCAAAGGTAGTGACTTCAAAGCCGCCTATTCACTCTATACGGATAACATGGCGCAATACAACGACCATGCCCCATTCTCCGCATTAAGTGCTTCATGGGCAAGCGTCATTCCTATCACCCGCCGTTTCGCAGTCATCCCCTCCATTTACGGACGTATCCTGATTGGAAGAGATTTTCCTTATCCGCTGCAAAACGCGATTGGTGGTGACGTACCCGGTTTTTATATTCCACAGCAATTACCGTTTGCCGGGGTTACCAACCTGGAATTGATGGATAACACCATTATGATCACGTCTGTTAAGTTCAGGCAACGTATGGGAGCCATTCATTACCTCACACTGACGGGTAACTACGGGCTGACGTATAGTAATTTCTTCGATATATTGAAAGGCAAACAATTATTCGGTATCAGCGCAGGATATGGAATGGACAGTATCTTCGGACCGTTGGAAATATCATTGGGATATTCCAACCAGACGGACAAAGGAAGTTGCTTTGTGAATTTAGGATATTACTTCTAATTACCCAGACAATATCGGTCAAGCAAAAAAGAGAAGTAAAAGAAAAACCGTCACTCACGTGAAAGTTATTCTTTTACTTCTCTATAACTTAATGAACAAACTTAATAATTAACCTTATGACTTAAATGTCTTCAGTGTACATCATAGACATACAATTATCTTATTATTCCCTTTAGATTTTAAAGGGTGTCATTTTCAGATATACCCGATAATCTTTAATCATGCCTGTCTTACCGGCTTCTGCTCTCGGCAAATATGAAAATCCGGTTACTACCTTATCTTCACCGAGATTAATCACAATCTGATGCGGGAATTTATGTTTGGCAGCCGAAGAATAGCTTGTGTGCCAAAAGGTAGATTCCTGCAAGTCGAACACATTCGTTGCAATATTATTCGCTTCTTCCGTTTCCTCACTATCTGCATAAACAACTTTCCAATGTTGGCGTGACAAGGGCTTACCATCAGCTCCCAGTAACTCCAATTCCGCAATGGCTGCAAAATCTTTCCCATCATGTGCATTCAATGCTTCCAGACAGAAGAAACGTGTTTCCACCTCTTTTCCAAACTTCACATGTTGCCAACCATTACCCGCCTTGAAAGCACCTTTATAAACGGGCGTTTCTCCGCTCAAGTCCAAGTTCTCACCTACTTTACGATGTGCATAGGCAGCACCATGAACGCGTAAATTATCGAGAATAGGTTGTTGCAAGCCTGCCGTTTCCGGTTGTACAGGTCCAGCCATATCCAATATAATCACTTCGTTCTCACCTTTCTTCAACCAACATCCCGGCACATATAAGGTTTGTTGTGGTCCTATTTCCCAGTAACGTCCAATAGCATAACCATTCACCCAGACCATCCCTTTACTCCAGTTAGTCATATCCAGGAAAGTATCACCTGTTTTGTCCAACATAAGGGTCCCTCGATAGTAGGCAGGATATTTTAGGGGATTATCCTGCTTCATAAATTCCTTATTTTGCGCAAAAGCATAATCAACCGGGATATTATAAACTTTCCAGTTCTTTAATGAAGTAATAACACCGTTATTCGACTGGACTTCCACTTTTTCAGTGATACCCTTCCAATCATAAATGCCTTTACCAAAATTCATACGCCCCATTGCTTCTACCAAAATATCCAGCTGGGCCCCTTCTTTCATTGGAGGAAGAATAACCGTACCTTCACCTTTTAAACGACTTAATGTAGCTAATTTCTTACCATCCAAGAAAACCTGTGCCCAGTCATGAGCCTCTGTGATTGTCAACGTCTGTTCTTCTTTAGATGCCGGCAGTGTAGTCCGGTACAAAATACTTCCCCATCCCTGATCGAACGCCTCCATTGACTGAATGTTTTCACTAATCTTTGGCTCCGGCAGATTATCAAACAGTATCGCCACTTCATTCAATTTAAATGAAGGAATGGCAATAGTCGGAATAGAATCCGGAACTTCCGGCAATGACTCACCTTCGGGTAAATAGTTACTTAACAAATTGCGTACCTCAAAATATTTGGGAGTGACTTTTCCTGATTCATTGATGGGTGCATCATAATCATAAGACGTACACGTCGGAGAGAAATTAGGGAAATTTGCTCCTCCCCAATGCCCGAAACTAGTACCTCCATGGGTCATATACAAACTAAATGAAATATTTCGGTCAAGCATTTCTTTCATTCCTTTTACCAAATCCTCCGCACTGCGTGTCTCATGCTTCGCTCCCCAATGGTCAAACCATCCGGACCAAAACTCACTACACATCAACGGTATATCGGGACGAAGTTCCTGCAAACGCTTAAATTGATCGTCAATATTGGCTCCTGTACCAAAATTGATTGTCCAAAGCAAATCATCCAATGCATTATTCTCAAAGTTCGAATTCCAGTCACATTGGAATAAAGGAACTCCTGTGAAACCTGCCTGTTTTACAATATCACGTATTTCAGCAATGTATGGCTTGTCTATCCCGAATGATCCATATTCATTCTCAACTTGTACCATAATGATATTACCACCTTTACTAATCTGAAGATCAGTAAGCTGTTTACCCACTTCGTTCATGAATAATTTCACCCGCTCCATATAATACGGATCTTGTTCACGAAGCTTGATGTCCTTCTTCTTCAACAACCACCAAGGTAATCCACCCATCTCCCACTCTGCACAAACATACGGTCCGGGACGAACGATCACGTACATTCCGTTTTCCTGCGCCAGCCGACAGAAAGCCGCAATATCTTTTTGACCGGTAAAGTCATATTTTCCCTCCTCCGGCTCATGAAAATTCCAAAAGACATAAAGACAAATGGTATTCATACCTAATGCCTTACACATTTTGATACGATGCTCCCAATACTCTTTTGGTATACGGGGATAATGAATTTCGGCTGCTTTTACCACAAACGGTTTTCCGTTAAGTAAAAATGTCTTGTCCCCTATTTCAAATGTCTCTTTCGAAGATTGGGAACAGGAAGTGCTGAAAACAGTCACTAATAAAATAAGCAAATACAATAAAGGTTTCTTCATTTTTTAATCTATTGTTTTCATGATACAATACTATTTCCAAATAAATCCACCATCGGTCAATGTTTCCATTCAGACCGACAGCGAATTTGCAAACCAATCAATGTGTTACCTAAAAACTAAAACTATTACCTATTGAAAACTAAATGCATTGCAAAGATGAGATATTCTTTTTATACAAAGGTCTTCAAATCGGTCAAAACAGGACAATATTCATTCAATATAGTTTAAATCTTACTTTTTAACAGCGATTTTTTTATTCATTATAAAAAAATCCCGCCAATACATTTTACAGTATTGACGGGACCAACATATATAATAAAGGTTAGTTAGTGTAATAAACCGTATGTCACATTATCCTCCTTTACGTTCTTAACGTTATGGACTTTTTTCACAAAATCGTTCACCTTATCCACATGTACGTCTTGAATAACTACATTTTTGACAGGCAATTTTGCGTCCCCCTTTAACTCATATATCGCATCAGCGGAATCACAAATCACATTTTTCAAATAAATGCCATCAATACGAGTAATACGTTCTTCATAAGTAGGAACAAGCTCCCTCCACTGATAGAGCACATCTGTATCTATTTCCAGCACACGTTGTACATGTCCGGTTCTTATATTTTCCATGTGAATATTTTCAATAAACGCTCCTCGTCTATGATTTGTCTTCACAAAGAAAAGTCGTCGTACAGATTGTGGTGCTTTACAATCATGCATATACACATTACGAATACCACCTGAAATTTCACTGCCAATTCCTAATAAAGTATGCCCTTCCAAAATATTACAATTACGAATTACAATATTTTCAGTCGGAGTGTTTAATCTCCAGGCGTCACGATTACGACCGGCCTTAATCACCACCGCATCATCACCTTGGTCAAAGGTACAATCCTCCACTAAAAAATTACGAGTCATCTCCAAATCAATACCGTCATTATTGTGTCCATGCGCTTTAACATCCAGATTACGTACTATCCCGCCATTGCACATATACATATGAATCGTCCAAAAGGGGCTTTCACGAATCTTAAAACTATCAAGCAGTACATTCTCGCAACGATTAAAATGTATCAGATGCGGACGAAGATGGTTCTCACCTACCGCCATCTGTCGTTTTTCAACAGGTACATCTTTGGATGCCATCGTATACAACTTTCTAAGTGCATCCATGTGAGCCTTAGGACGGGCAAACCACTTCTTCCAACAATCCATCTTCGGACTTAACAGACCTGTTCCTGTAATAGCCACATTCTTGCACTCAAGAGCATAAATCAAAGGTGAATTGTTATAACATTCCATCCCCTCCCAAGACGTCATTACGGCTGGCAAATAATGAGAAGGATTATCCGTAAACGTAGTACCGCCCCTTCAGCCAAATACAAGTTTACATTACTCTTGAGATGGATTGGTCCGGTCAACCATTCTCCTTCAGGTATAACTACTCTCCCGCCTCCTGCCTGATTACAAGCAGCTATAGCACCCGCAATTGCATCAGAAACATCCGCCTCTCCTCCTTTTACAGCACCATAATTTACAATGGAGAAATCTTGATCAGGATATATAAACTCTTTTATTGGCTTCATTGAAAATGGCGCATCCACTTTCACATATTTGAATTGTCCCCACAGAGTTGCAAAAGAGACAACCAACAGTCCTATAGTAAATAAAAATTTCTTCATTTAATAATGTATTGCATGATCCTTTGGAAATTCATGTCCACTCCACGCCTTTTTAGAGGTCCAGTCTTGAGGTTTTGCGGTCCAAAAGGAATGATTGGCAGGAAGTCCTAATGGTAGAAATACTTCTGATGTAATATACATACTTCCATTATTACTATACCAGTCCGCCAAACCGGTCTGATGCCCCGCAAAGCCTAATTGCAAAAATCCTTTCTCATTGAAATTACCATCAACAGCAAACAAACGTTTCATGACGCAAGTTAAAGCATTACGTACCTGGCCTTCCGGAAGTTCTTCGGGCAGCATTTCTTTCCAGCAAAGCATTGACAATGGCTGAAAAACTCCCAAACGATAAGTCATCGAACGACCGAATACCGGAAAAGATGCTTCAGGAGATATAAAACGTTCCAAAATCATTCCGAAACGCTGCATGCGTTTCTTAGCCAAATCTTCTGTTTTCTTTTGCATCTCCAAACTACGGTCATGCAATATTACTTTATGATCGTTGACAGTCTGCATTACTTGTACAAACATAGGTTGAATCACATAACTATTATAGTAATCGAATGCAAAAGTTTCTCCATCCGAATACCAGCCATCACCTACATACCACTCTTCTACTTTTCGAACAGCTGTATGAATACGGAACAAATCGTATTGTGCATCGGCTTCCATCAAAAAAGATTCAATCATAGCTGAAAACAATAGCCAATTTGTGTATGGCGGATCAATCCGACGCAATAACTGAAATTCTTTAATATAACGTTGTTTTGTCACTTCATCCAATGGTTCCCAAAGCTGCTTTTTAGCACGAAGAAAGCTACTGGCAATATAAGCCGCATCTACCAAAGGTTGCCCTTCATTTCTCCATAAAAGATAATCAGGGCTATCCGGGTCAACAGCATGCGCATAACTCTTCAAAGCCCATTCACGCAATTGCTTGCGCGTTTTACCTTCTTCCGTATCATCATCCGGCAAAGAAAGCCAGGGAGCAATACCAGACATCAGACGCCCGAAACACTCCATGTAGGTCACATCCTTACTGCGTCCATCCCATGTTGGACTGATCTCTACCTGCATATTTTTCTTCAACTCCCCTTTGCTCATATTACTCAATACAGGAGCAGCAATCTTATATGCCATCTGTGCCCAATATTCACGGTCACTGATTTCCTTTTCTACCTTCCCCTTTTTAGCATAAGTTACTGTACTGAACACACACAATAAAATAAAGACCAGGATATTTTTATTTTTCATCATTACATTCAAATATAAAAAACAATTTTAATTATTCAGATATTTCACCATTTCAGAACCCGCCAACAGGAAAGCTCCTACCCCAAAGTCCGCAGTCGTCTCCGGTCCTACATTCTTATGTTGGTCTGCTCTTTCACCGATTGGTTGTACATAGCCTATCTTTCCATTGGGTTGCAAGGCTATTTCAGTCAAGTATTTCCAACCTTGTTTTATAACAGGTTCATAAGTTGATTTATCCAAAAATCCATTATTCACACCCCAAAGATACCCATAGGTAAAGAAAGCTGTCCCACTTGTTTCACGTCCCGGAGCCTGCACCGGATCCAACAAACTACGAGTCCAGTATCCCTCTTCCTGTTGTGCAGTAGCCAATGATTTAGCCATAGCCTGGTATATGGTAATATATTCAGCACGATGTGCATCATTTTCGGGCAGGTCCTGCAAAACTTTAGCCAAACCAGCAAACACCCAACCGTTACCCCTAGACCAAAAGTCTTTCAATCCTTGATTTGTCTTATGTTTCGGGTAGATGTATTTTCCATCGCGATAAAACAGGGCACTCTCCTCATCATACATGAGATTTTTAGCATAAGTAAAGTACTCATAGAGTTTATCCAAATATTGCTGATTACCTGTAACCTTATAAAGTTTGGTCATCACCGGCATTACCATATACAATCCGTCTGCCCACCACCAATAGTCATTATTGGGAGTTGACATTTCATATTCCATCACTTCCTTGGCACGGGCTATTTTATACTCTGCCGGCTCACGGTCCATGTTATACAAGTCAATATAAGTCTGGAAACAGATCTGCCAATCTCCGAAGAGAACATGTTCCATCGTTTCACCATAATTATATTTCCACTTAGATTTATCATCAGAAGTAGCTCCCTTCCATTGGTTCTTTTCAGCCCATGCTTCCGAATACTTCTTGTAAGTCTCATTACCGGTTACTTCATAAGCTGCAATATTTCCGGTATGATAAGCAGCCGGATGCCAAAAGGCAAATGCCGGTTCCGGATTCTCCGCCTGCCAATAGTCATTTACTTTCTTAATAGTCTCAATAACCTTTGACTTTGTCCATACACTATCGGTAATTGCTTCATTCTGATTGTTACTCTTACCTGATTTACATCCTGCCATGCTAATACTGAAAACACAGCTTAATACCCAAAAAGAAATTTTTCTAAAGTTCATTAATTATACAGTTTTTCGTGGTTATTATTCAAGAAACAAAGATGCATCCTTTTTAGGACAGAAACGTCCTAAAATGCGTCAAAACCGTACAAAAATCATTCAACATATAAAAAATTGTCTTTTTGAGGAAAGAACTATCAGATATCCTTGTTATAAAGCATACAAACTACAAGCCCACCATAACTAGTCAATACAATCAATAATAACCAAAGAATCTGAATGTGCCATGCTATTTGTTTTTTTATCATATATCTAGTACCAATAATGCAAGGCACAATAAACACTATTAATATGGATAAAACGGAAATAAGATAGAATACAGCCATAACTTTCAAACTTTTATTTAATCCAGTATTTAACAAGCAAAGAAATTACAATGAAGCAATAGCTCAAAACATTTCCACTAAGTATCGCCCACATCACTGCCCGGCTCTTATCTTTAAAGATCCATCTCACGGTCAAGTATTCAAGCCCGAAACTTCCGGCAAACATCAGAATCCAAGTAATGAGCATAGTCGGAAAGAACGGATAAAGCTTTCTCCTATAAGGACACCGCTCCAAACAAAATTCAATAATACTAAATTCATATCCTAATTGTTTTTATAGTATTTCGTCCCATACTCTGCGACTCTTATGCAACACGACTTTTATATCCTTGACCTTTCTCTTCCTTACTCTCACACTCTTCGTTTTCATACCGGGGTAATTAACCTTCAAAACTGCTCTCTTTCCGGATATTTGAAGGATGAATCGCCCATTGAGGTCAGAAAGCGTCCTATGAGCAGTTCCTTTTTCAACAATTTCTGCTCCTATTATCGGATGACCGCATTTATCCATTACTATTCCTTCTACAGAAACAGAATGTCTATCTTGTGAAACAAGAACAATTCCTCCAGCAACAATCGAAACTTTCTTAACAGTCTTCCGTCCTACAACCTCTACTTGTGGAAGCATAGTACAATTGTTCTTCAAACTATCTTCTCCCACCTTTTGTCCATATAAAGAAGTAGTCCCCATAGTAGACATTCCCAACGAAACACCTACTATTTTGACAGCCAGTCCTATTCTTTGACGAAAAAGAAGTTGCTCTTCTAAATAGCGGACTTCAGCTTCACATTTTGGTAATCATTCTATTTTCCGCCACGACAATTTTATCGGCTGTTCTTCAGCCGATAA